>NC_015321.1:3309697-3971637 GCF_000194605.1 Fluviicola taffensis DSM 16823 | reverse complement strand
ACTATTTACCTTGCTTTTAAAATCGAAACTACTGGCGGATTCAATTTGTTCTTAGACAGCATCAACTTCCGAAAAGATGATCCATTAACGGTGAATGAGCAATTCATACAAGCTGATGTGGCAATTTATCCAAATCCAACAACTGATTTGATTTCGTTTTCTACAAGTGCCGTATTGGATGAAATTTCAATTTATAACACCGCTGGAAATTTGATTTACACACAAGCATCCGATTTACCCATTTCGATGCAAACCATGAATCAAGGACTTTACTTGGTTCGTATTCGAACAAACACAGGACAACTTATCACGAAACGAATTCAGAAAATATAAGGGTTTCATCTGAATTATCCATTCGCTAACAAACTGGTTATACTTTGAAGAAACTCACTGTTTTTAGCATTAAATCTTTCGGAGGTCCTTTCGTAGTGACTTTCTTTATTTCTATGGTAATGCTTATCATGCAATTTACCTGGGTTTATATTGATGATTTAATGGGAAAAGGCTTAGGTGTTGCAGTGATTATCGAATTGATGTTTTATGTTTCAGCTGGATTAATTCCACTTGCTTTGCCTCTCGCTATTTTGCTCAGTTCGATAATGACCTTAGGAAATTTGGCTGAAAACAACGAATTAACAGCTCTAAAATCATCTGGATTATCCTTGTTTCGAATTCTCAGACCATTAACACAAACTGTAATTGTCATTGCAACTGCTACATTTTTCTTCGCCAATTATGTCATTCCCGTAGCCAATTTGAAATGGCACACAATCATCTACGATATCCAAGAAACAAAGGTTGGGATGTTACTCACACCGGGTTCTTATACAAAGGAAATTGAAGGGTATGCAATTAAAATAAAATCAGGCAAAGACAATACATTTAAAGGAATTACAATCCATGATTATACGAATCCAAATGTGCTTAAAACAGTAAAAGCGGATTCTGGAATTGTTTATAAAGGAGATGATGGCAAATATCTATTGTTTCATTTAAGTAATGGAATTATCCACGAAGAATTGCAAGCTCAAGCTCCAGTTTTCACAGAACAAGGACAATCTTTTCATCCTGGGGGAGACTTTAGACCAAGTAGAACAACTCAATTCAAAGCTGCAACTTACAAAATGGAATTGGTTGGTTTCGATCTCAATAAATCGAAGGAAGAGCTTTTTAAAAATGATTATGAAATGCTGAATGTGTTTCAAATTAGCGCAGCAAAAGATTCCTTGCAAAGACGATTGGATAAGATGACGACTGATTTTGCAAAAGTCAGCATCAATAAACACCCCTTCAATCAGTCTATTGGGTATGAAAACTTACGAAAAGTTGCTCCTCAAAATCGAGATGAAACGAAACAAATCGAACAACTTCAAGCAATTCCTGAAAAAGTGATTAAGCTTTCAGATCTCACCAAAGAAGAACGAATTACCGCAATAAACAACGCATTGGTAAGTGCTCGGAGCAGTGAAAAAGAAGCCGTTGATCAAGAGGGAATGTTGGATATGTTGAATACGAATTATGATCTTTATCAAATTGAGTTTCACCGTAAATTTGCCCTTTCGGGAGCAATTATTGTGCTCTTTTTTGTTGGAGCTCCTCTAGGTGCCATTATCCGAAAAGGCGGATTTGGTGCACCTGTTGTCATTGCAGCGCTATTATTCATGGTGTACTTTGTATTGTTCAGTGTCGGACAAAATTTAGCCACTTCAAATGATAAAATACTTTCTCCGTTTTGGGGAATGTGGCTGCCAACAGCTGTGTTGATTCCTATTGCTGCTATTTTAATGATTGCTGCAGCGAATGATTTTGGCGTTTTTGACAAGAAATTGTGGCGGTATATTTTAACCTTTGGCAGAAGAAGATGAAAATTCTATACATCGCTCCAAAGCCACCTGCTCCAATTGTTGATGGAGGCTGTTTTGCCATGTTAGAATGCCTGAAGGGTTTGGCGCAATTTGCTGAAGTCGATGGAATCATTTTAGAAACACACAAACATCCTTACACGGAAGAATCGGCAAAAATCCTTCGCTCTTATTTAAAAAAGGAAACGATCATTCACTTGAAAACGGAGATTAATCCAACGGATGCAATCCTTCATTTTGTTCGTCGTAAGAATTATAACTTAGCCCGTTTTCAATCAGATAAACTCAAACACGAATTAAGTAAATCACTTGCTGAAGACTACGATTACATTGTTTGCGACAGTTTATTTGCCGCAGCACAATTGAATCAGTTCGATTTCAACGATCTTCCTCCAATCATCATTCGATCGCACAACATTGAATCCGAAATATGGAAACAGCAAGCCAATTCAGAAACATCGGTTTTGAAGCGGTTTTACTTGCGGAAATTAGAATCTACCTTGCGAAAAGAAGAACAAGAAATCCTCGAAAAGGCAGCTGTAATTTGGTCCATTTCAGAAGAAGATCAACAATGGATTGAAACCAATTTAAAGTATCGAAAAGCCATTCTTCTTCCAGTTTCTATTGCTCCTCCAACCTACTCTGCGGATTACACACAAAACGGATTCTTTCATCTCGGTTCCATGAATTGGAGACCAAATCAAGAGGCTGTATCGTTTTTAGTCGAAAAGGTATGGAAAAATGAAGCCATTTCGCAGTTCAATTTGCGAATTGCAGGATCGAAAAGTGAACAATATTCACATTTCAATACAGACTTCATCAAAGTAGTAGGTTGGGTAAATGATAGCAATTCATTCATGGCACAATCAGGCACACTGGTCTCTCCTATTCAATCTGGAAGTGGAATTCGAATAAAATTACTCGAAGCAATGGCGCTTGGCGTTCCTTGTATTACAACTAAATTAGGAGCTGCTGGAATTGACATAGAGCAATCCGGAATTCAGATAGCTGATTCACCAGAATCATTTATCAAACAAATCCTTCACTTTCACCAAAATCAAGATTTCCGACAAAAAGTTGGCGAACAATCGCGCAATTATATTTCAAAAGTTCATAGTTTTGAAACCTGTAACGCACTAATGAAAAGTACCTTTGGAATCTAAAGAAGATATCATATTCATCGTTTCAAGATTCCCTTATCCGCTTGAAAAAGGAGATAAACTAAGGGCTTTTTATCAATTGAAAGAGCTTTCTAAATCATTTCATGTAACGCTTATTTGCACAACAGATATTTCTGTTTCAGCAGAAAACTTAGCAATCGTCAATCAATTTTGTAAGCACGTTCATATTTTCAATCTCAAAAAATCGGGACTTCTCATACAACTCCTAGCTTCGCTTTTTGATTCGAAGCCTTTACAGGTGCATTATTTCTATCGGAAATCGATTCACAAACAAATTACGGCGATTATTGAGAAAACCAATCCGAAACACATTTACTGTCAGTTGATTCGGGTTACGGAATACGCGAAAAATCAGCACATCATTCCAAAAACACTCGATTACATGGATGCGCTTTCCAAAGGAATGGAGCGAAGAATCCAAACAGAATTCTGGTACAAAAAGTGGTTTTACAGATTAGAAAGCAAGCGACTAAAGCACTATGAACGACGCATTTTTGATTATTTCGAGCACAAAACAATCATTTCAGAACAAGACAGAAAACTGATCTATCACCCTGAAAATCAAAAAATAGAAGTTGTTCCAAATGGAATCGATCAGTCATTCTTCGAAACCTTGTCTGTAGTCAAGGATTACGATATCGTCTTCACAGGTAACTTTTCGTACGCTCCAAATATCGAAGCTGCTCTCTACTTAGCAGAAGAAATTCTACCACGCTTGAAGCAGAAAGGGATTTCGTGTAAACTGCTCCTTTCTGGCGCAAATCCAGTGAAACGAGTTTTAGATCTCCAATCGGAATCCATTACCGTTTCTGGCTGGGTAGACGATATTCGCATCAGTTATCAGCGTGCTCGATTATTCGTAGCGCCACTTTTCATTGGTACTGGACTGCAAAACAAATTGTTAGAAGCAATGGCGAGTGAACTTCCGTGTATCACGACTCCTTTAGCGAACAATGCTTTGGGTGGAATAAACAACGAAACAATTCTCTTAGCTGAAAACAGTGATTTATTCGTGGAAACTATCATAAAAGGATTAAATCCAGAAAACAGTTACTCCAATATCGCTAAGAATGGGAAAGAATACATTCAACAGCATTTTTCATGGGAAACACAGACTTCCCGATTGATTGAAATTATCCACTCAACTGTTAAATAATACTCAAAAATCAATTCATTTATTATCCAAGTTCCCTCATTTTCATAAATCGATTTTGCATTCCCACCCTTTGCCTTTAAAAATGTTAAATAGATTAGCGGTATTGCAGAATTCGAAGTAAATTTGTGGTACTTTATAAAATAGGTATGTCAGGAAAGTTAAATACAATCGAAGAAGCGATTGAAGATATAAAAGCGGGAAAAGTTATTATTGTTGTTGATGATGAAGATCGTGAAAATGAAGGAGATTTTATAGCCGCTGCTGAAATGGTTACTCCCGAAATGATCAATTTCATGGCCACTCATGGACGCGGATTAATCTGTACTCCCTTAACAGAATCAAGATGTAACGAATTGGAATTAAATCTAATGGTTACAAACAACACGGTACTTCACGAAACACAATTTACAGTTTCAGTTGATTTAATTGGACATGGTTGTACAACAGGTATTTCCGTATTCGACCGCGCTAAAACAATCAAAGCCTTGGTTTCAGAAGATACAAAACCAGAAGATTTAGGTCGTCCTGGACATATTTTCCCACTTCGCGCGAAGAAAGGCGGAGTTTTGCAACGCACAGGTCACACAGAAGCTGCAGTAGATTTGGCGCGAATGGCTGGATTTAAACCTGCTGGAATTTTAGTAGAGATTTTAAACGAAGATGGATCGATGTCACGTCTTCCAGAATTATTCGAAATCGCTAAGAAATTTGATTTAAAACTCATTTCTATTGCTGATTTGATTGCTTACCGCATGAAGCACGAATCATTGATTACGAGAGAAGTTGAGGTTGAAATGCCTACTGAACATGGAGATTTTAAATTAATTGCTTTCTCGGTGAATTCAAACGGACAAGAACACTTAGCCTTGGTTAAAGGAACTTGGGAGCCTAAAGAACCTGTATTGGTGCGCATGCACTCTTCTTGTTTGACAGGTGATATTTTTGGTTCTTGTCGTTGCGATTGCGGACCTCAATTACAACATTCCATGAAAATGATTCAAGAAGAAGGTAAAGGAGTAATCGTTTATTTGAATCAAGAAGGCCGTGGAATTGGTTTGTTGAACAAATTGAAAGCTTACAAATTACAAGAAGAAGGTTTCGATACTGTTGAAGCAAACTTGAAATTGGGCTTTCAAGCAGATGAAAGAGAATACGGAATCGGCGCTCAAATCTTACACGAATTAGGTGTTTCTAAAATGCGTTTGATGTCGAATAATCCTAAAAAACGTACTGGTTTAGTAGGATACGGATTGGAAATCATTGAAAATGTAGCCATTGAAGTTGGTCGCAATAAACACAATGAAAAATACTTGCAAACAAAAGTTGACAAGATGGGACATTCTCTAAAAATGGGTAAATAATGCTTGTTGCAAAGGGAATCCGAAAGAAATACGGTCAACTAGATGTATTGAAAGGGATTGATTTGGAAATTAAATCCGGAGAAATTGTTTCAATCGTTGGCTCTTCTGGAGCTGGGAAGACTACCCTACTCCAGATTCTTGGAACTTTGGACAAGCCTGATTCTGGAGAATTAACACTCAATGGAATTAATCCTTTCACGTTGAATTCCAGAGGATTGGCAGAATTCAGAAACCAGAAAATTGGATTTATTTTTCAATTCCATCAATTATTACCTGAATTCACCGCTTTGGAAAATGTATTGATGCCCGCTCTAATTGGTGGAAAAGCATTGAATGAATCCAAGGTCCGTGCGAAACATCTTCTACAAAAGCTTGGACTTCAGGATCGTGAAAATCATCAGCCCTCTGCCCTTTCGGGCGGAGAACAACAGCGCGTTGCAGTTGCAAGAGCTTTGATGAACGAACCAGATATCATTTTTGCAGATGAACCATCTGGGAACTTGGATTCAAAAAACGCCGCCGAATTGCATCAGTTGTTTTTTGACTTGCGCGACGAATTTGGACAAACATTTGTCATTGTGACCCACAACAATCAATTAGCTGAAATGGCTGATCGAATGATTGTGATGTCAGACGGATCATTGAAATAACTTATTTCAATTTACAATCCCCAGCAAATGCTTGTGCATTGTTATCAATAACTTTACAAGAATCTTCTTGCTTATCTCGCGGCAAGGATGTTAAATCGTAATGAGTTCGATCACCACTGTAAAATTTGCAATAACAATTCCCTTTTTCCTTTTTTCTGCATGATGTCGTAGAAAACAATCCCACTGACACAGCGGTGAAAATCACCAATAAATACACTATTGTTTTCATAATTACTCATTTTTATAACTAGTAATTTAGTATTAAAAACAAACTAGAAAACACATTTTATACTTTTTTTAGAAACATGGACCAATTACAACTTATTGATTATCTGAATAAAAAGGTGCTTGAATACAATCGCCTTGACTTCATACAGACCGACCCTATTCAGATTCCGAAGCAATTTAGTCAAAAGGAAGATATTGAAATTAGTGCTTTTTTAATTTCAACTTTAGCATGGGGAAACCGCACTGCAATCATCAAAAGTGGTCAACGTTTACTTGAAATCATGGATTTTAAGCCTTACGAATACGTATTAAACTACGAAGAACAAAATCATTCCTTTGTTCACCGAACCTTTAGTAAAGATGATTTAAATGCTTTTTTCGTCTCTTTGCAACGCATATACAAACAAGGAGGATTGGAGCAAGCATTCAAAACACATCCAGAAATACCAGGTATTCAAGGCAGAATCATCTCATTTAGGAATGCGTTTACACAAGAACCTTTTCCAGACAGAACTCAAAAACACATCGCTAATCCACTAAAAGGCTCATCAGCTAAAAGAATCAACATGTTTTTGCGCTGGATGGTTCGAAAAGACCTTCATGGAGTTGATTTTGGAATTTGGGACAGTATTCCCATGTCTGAATTACACCTTCCACTCGATGTACACACCGGAAATGTAGCTAGAAAGCTAGGAATTCTCACACGCACTCAAAACGATTGGAAAAGTGTTGCAGAAATCCAAGAACAATTGGTTCAATTCGACCCGAATGATCCCTGCAAATATGATTTTGCGTTATTTGGATTGGGAGCTTTTGAGGGAGTGAAATAGTCTGAAAATAGTTCAAGTCGTTCTCGATATATCCCGCAAATGTCAGTTCAAGTGTCCGACATTTCAGTCGGGCGTATAGAGAACAACATGCGGGATACTCGAATTGAATTACTTGGTTAACTTGTTAAACTCCGCTAAATTGTTCAAAAAATTGGGAAAACTCTTGCAATTCGCAATTCGCAATTCGCAATTCATAATTACCTTAGCGGTATGAAATGGGTTTATCCTGAATTTTTATTTGCCCTACTAGTTTTGGTTATACCAATACTCATTCACCTTTTCCATTTTCGCAAGTACAAAACCATTTATTTCTCGAGCATTGCGTTTGTTAAATCTGTTGAACAACAGCAGAAAAATCCACGTAAAATCAAGCACCTTTTGGTGTTAATTGCACGAATGCTTGCCTTCACCTGTTTGGTTATTGCCTTTGCTCAGCCTTACTTTCCGCATTCTGATAGTTCCAAAAAAGACATTCAGTTGATTGGAGTTTATGTGGACAATTCATTCTCCATGTCTCGAATTGGAACTCAGGGAGAATTATTGGCTCAAGCAAAAGAATTAGCAAGTTCAATCATTGATAAAGCTCCTAGGAATACGCAGTACGTTCTTTTTACCAATGAATTGAGCGGTAATGAGAAGCAGACGCTTACTCAAGTGAAGTTTGTGGATCAAGTTGCTAAAATCAACTATTCCCCCATCTACCGTTCAAAAGAAGAAGTTCTTTCCTTTTGGAATCAATGGATTGAAGATGCGCAAAAAGAAGGAAACATCAAATCGAAACCAAATCTAATATATTTATCTGATTTTCAGAAAAATAAACAGTCTAATTTAATCAAAAAATTCAAATCAATTCCAAGTATTTCTCCTATTCGTTTAACTCCTCAAAACAAAGGGAATTTATTTGTTGATAGCATATGGTTCGAAACGCCTATTCAAAAATTAGGATCTGCTCAAACGCTTTCTATCCGAGTAGTGAATACAGGAAATGAACCCATCGAATCTGCCGTTGTAAGTGTTCAAATTGGAAAAATGAAGCGGGATTTGTTTGCCGAGATTCCATCCAATGGTTCCGACACCGTTCAACTCAATTACTTCAACCAAGAAGCTGGAATTTCAAAGGGAATTGTTTCAATCAATGACAAACAAATGAATCAAGATGATTCGTTCTACTTCAATTACGAAGTAAAGAAAAGTCAATCGGTGCTCATCGTCAATGGCGAAGATGCTGTTGAAAACGTTGGAATTGTATACGGATTGGATGATTTTTACAAAATAAAGGAAGTATCGACCAATCAGGCTTCTTCCGAAGATTTAGAGAAAATCGATTTAATCGTTCTCAACGGATTGAACCAAATTCCGAGTAATCTAACGACTGAATTAGCCAATTACCAAGACGAAAAAGAATCGATTTTATTAATTCCAGGAACGAATATCTCTCCAACTGGCTGGAATGCCTTACTAGAAAAACTGGAATTACCTGTAATTAACGGAACGCAAACAATTGGATTAGCTGTTCAAAAGCTGAATCTAAAAGATCCATTTTTCCATGGTATTTTTGAAGGAAAACCTGAGAATATATCCATTCCTGCTGCTGCAAAAGCATATCGGTTGATGCCTAATTCCAAAACGCTTTCTGCGGATTTAATCAATTACCAAAACGGAACTCCTTTCTTCGTAAAAAGTACTGGAAAAGGGAATGCTTACCTCTTTTCTACTTCGTTGAAACAAGAATTCAGTACGTTTACAAGTAATCAACTCTTTTCAACCTTGCTTTTACATGTTGGAAATTTGAGCCAGCGCCAAAATCCTTATTTTCTTGTCATTGGCTCGGATGGAAGCTATCCTTTGAAGAATACATCCTCTAGTGAAAATCCAGTTCATTTGATCAACAAGCAAGTGGACTACATTCCTATTCTATTCTTAAAAAATAAACGTCAAACCATTTCAGTACAAGGATTAGAAGCAATTCGATTCTTAGAAGCGGGGAATTACAACATCCTTCAAGACGGAAAATCGCTGGGCACTGTTTCTATGAATTATAACCGATTAGAATCTCAAACAGCTGAATCTACTCAAGAAGAAATAAAAAAAGACTTCGAACAAGCTGGAATTCATGTCAATAACTTACAAGATGGCAGTAATTGGAATAGTGCTTCACTATTAGAAATCGGTGAGAATTATGACATTTGGCTTTGGTTTGTTTTCTTTGCAGGAATATTCGTCCTGTGCGAAATGGCTTTACTAATTTTCTACAAGAAATAAGATATGAAATTACTCATTCGACAAGTAACGGTAATCGATAAAAGTTCTAAATGGAATGGAAAGAAAGTGGACATTTATTTAGAAGATGGAAAAGTTCAGGAAATTGCTCCTACCATTACAAAATCTTGTGAATTAGAGATTCAAGAAGAGAACCTTCACATTTCAAAAGGATGGATCGATTTAAAGGCGCATTTTGCGGATCCTGGAGAGGAACACAAATCAACCATTCAAAGTGGTTTAGACGCAGCGGCTTATGGCGGATTTACACATGTAGCAGTTCTTCCATCCACTTCACCCGTTTTAGATAATAAAACAAGTGTAGAATATGTATTGAGAAGAAGTGAAAATGCCGTAACATCCTTACATCCAATTGGTTGTATTACTAAAAAGAATGAAGGAACAGCTCTTGCAGAAATGTATGATATGTTTCAATCGGGAGTTCGCTTGTTTTCAGATGATTTAGTTCCAGTAAATGGCGGAATCATGTACAGAGCTCTTCTCTACTCCAAAAATTTTGATGGAATTGTAGTTGGTTTTTCTCACGACAAATCAATCTCTGGCGGAGGAATGGTGAATGAAGGCGAAGCGTCTACAAAAACCGGATTAAAAGCAGACCCCACAATCAGTGAAATTATTCAATTAGAGCGTAATATTCGCTTGTTAGAATATACCGAAGGTAATTTTCATGCAACAGGAATTTCTTGTGCAGAATCGATCGAATTGGTTCGAAATGCGAAGAAAAAAGGATTAAACATTACGGCGGATGTTCATGCGCAGCATTTGATTTACAATGAAACTGCCGTATTAGATTTCGATGTTAATTTTAAATTAATGCCACCATTAAGAACAGAAGAAGATCGAATTGCACTTTGGAAAGGTTTAAAAGATGGTACAATTGATTGTATTGTTTCAGATCACAGACCAAATGATAGTGAAGAAACAGATTTAGAGTTTGACCACGCCAACTTCGGAAATACAACCCTACAAACACTTTTCGGTGAATTAGGTGCAAATTCAGAGTTCGATTTGGAATTAGTCATTCATGCACTATCCGAAAAAGGACGCCAATTGCTATCCTTGGATACCTCACCAATTGAAGAGCAAAAAATAGCCGACCTTTCGCTATTTATCCCAAATAAATCGTGGGTTTTTACAAAGGAAGATTTAGTTATACCGTGCACAAACACGCCAGCTTTGAATAAAGAATTAAGTGGTTTTGTTTATGGAATTATCAATAATGGTAAATTCGCACTGAAAGAAACAAGAGAAAATGTCTGATAAACGTTCATTTTTACGTAATTTTTGGAAAGAGCGTAAAATGGTTGGAGCAATGGCTCCTAGTTCAAAATATTTAGCAAAAAAAATGTTGGAGAAAATTGATTTCTCAACAGCTAAGGTCATTGTAGAACTTGGACCTGGAACTGGAGTTTTTACCCGAAAAATCCTTGCGAATTTAAGTCCCGATGGGATTCTATTGGTCTTTGAACTAAACGATAGTTTCATGAATATGCTTCGAAAAGAATTCAGTGATCCGCGTGTTATTTTGATTCACGACTCTGCTGAGAAAATTGGAGAATACTTAGAAAAGTATGGCTATTCTCAAGCAGACGCAGTGATATCTTCACTTCCGTTGGCTAATTTCCCTTCGGATTTAAAAAACCGAATTCTAACTGAAAGTCACCGAGTAATGCACCAAGATGCAGTTTATGTCCAGTTTCAATATTCCCTGAATGCTAAAAAGGCCATCAAACAATTCTACAAGCAAGTAGAGATTTCATTTACTCCAGCCAACTTTCCTCCTGCTTTTGTCTATTATTGTAAAAAATAAACTTGGATTCCTACCAAAAACAATCACATTTTGAGGAATCCTTTCCAAAGCAAGAAAATCCTATTTTTGTATAGATTCAAACTGAAAAAAACGAACAAACAAACATGAGCGCTGAAAAAATTAAATGCTTAATTATAGGATCTGGCCCAGCTGGATATACTGCTGCAATTTACGCGGCAAGAGCTGAAATGAAACCTGTTATGTATCAAGGTATGCAGCCAGGTGGACAATTAACAACGACCAATGAGGTTGAGAATTTTCCAGGATATCCTGACGGAGTTACTGGACCTGAAATGATGATTCAATTGGAAGCTCAGGCTAAGCGTTTTGAAACAGATGTTCGTTTTGGTTTTATTACAAAAGTGGATTTTACAGGACCTATTCACAAATGTTGGACAGAAGATGGGCATGAAATTCATGCTGAAACGGTTATTATTTCTACAGGTGCTGCTGCAAAATATTTAGGATTACCTTCAGAGCAACACTACCTTTCAATTGGTGGTGGAGTTTCTGCTTGTGCAGTTTGTGATGGATTCTTCTACCGGGGACAGGAAACTGTGATCGTTGGAGCTGGAGATTCAGCTTGTGAAGAAGCTCATTACCTATCTAAATTATGTAAGAAGGTAACTATGTTGGTTCGTACGGATAAATTCCGTGCTTCTAAAATCATGGCTGACCGTGTTCGCAATACACCAAATATCGAAATTCTTCACAGTACAGAAACTGTTGAGGTTTTGGGAGATGGAAATGGCGTTACAGGTGTGAAAGTAAAAAACAACGTTTCAGGAGAAGAAAAAGAAATTCCAGCAACTGGCTTCTTCGTTGCAATTGGTCACAAACCTAATACAGACATTTTCAAAGATTACATCAACCTGGATGAAACAGGATACATCAAATACGAAAAACCAGGGACTTCATTGACAAATGTACCTGGAGTATTCGTTGCAGGTGATGCCGCAGATAAAAATTACCGTCAAGCGATTACTGCAGCTGGAACAGGTTGTATGGCCGCTTTAGATGCAGAACGTTATTTAGCGAGCTTGGAGCACTAAACCGTCTTACTGTCATTTCTAGTATCTCGCATGTTGTTCTCGATACATCCGACTGAAATGTCGGACACTCGAACTGACATTTGCGAGATGTATCGAGAAAGACAGCAAATTCATATTAAAACAAAAAGCCCGCGATCTCCATCACGGGCTTTTTTGAAACAACCTTTTGTCTATCCTCCCAATTTTAGCGTTAACGCTTGTCATTGCTCGTCTTCAACAGCTATGCTGTCTCTTCTCTCTTTAATTTACCTAAGCTACTTTGCTTTGTTCACTTATGTTACCTAACTCCTTAAACTATCTCTTCTTTGCTGATGCAGCTCCAGAAGTATTAATATCTACATGGATAGATTTAGATCCCGAATCTACTTTATAGGTTGTTTCACTAGCCCCTGAACCATCCACTTTCAGATCTCCAGATACCCACAAATCAGCTTGTCCCGCTCCGCTATTATCTACCTTGGCATTTTTGACAGATAAAGTGGATAGATTAGCTTGGGAAGCACCAGAAACATCTAAGTCAAGATCCTCACATATTCCTGAAACATCTACATTACTTGCGCCAGAAAAATCTCCTTTCAATTTACTTGCCTTAATCTTCAAATTAACATCACTCGCACCATCTGCTTGCAAAGTCAGAGTGCTCAATGTTAATTCATTCATACCTACCACATTTGTAGCTCCGCTTGTATGCAATTCATTCAAATCCTGTACACTTACTTTCACAACAAGTTTTTCTTTACATTCTTTTTTATTTGGTGTATTTTTCAAATACAGAGTTCCATTCTTAATCTCAACCTGAACAAGGTTTTTAGCACTTTCAGGCTCTATTTGCACCCCGCAAGATTTGCCTTGAGACAACTCAACGTGCAATGCTCCAGAAACATGAATTTTTGTAAAAGATTCAGTTGTTTGGGATGTTATTAATTTGATTTCTTTCGATTCGACTGAAAATTCTACAGATTTTAAAGGAAGATTCAAATCTTCTGCTTCAAATACTCCATTTTCCTTTTGAAAAGGTTGAGTCTGATACTCTTTCTCTGGTTTGTTTTCGGCAATGCTCGCTAGTGGAAATTCCTGTTTGTTTTTTGTGTCAGGAGAGCTTTTTTCCACTACTTGTTTTTGTTTTTCGATGGAGGCTTGAGGCTTGTTCAATAACAAAACTGTACTTACTGTAACTCCTCCTGTAATAGTTAATAATGTTGCCCACATAATCAATGGTTTTTTAATGAGTATTAATTTTAATGTCGCTAAGAGTCCAACTGTTGCAGCAGTAGCCACCGCAGCATCAATCCATTGATCTACTTCGGAAACGGAAGTCTGAGCCGATTCATTCCGAATCTCATCAAACAAACCATTCAGTTTATCTTCTGTCATAACTCATATTTTTTTGTTCTACATCCATTTCCTCGGTCATCAATTCCAAGAGTTTCTTTCTACTTCTAACCAATCTTTGTTTCACAGCATCTTCTGAAGACTGTTGTAATTCTGCTATTTCTTTGATTGAAAATCCAGATATTTCAAAGAGAATAATACTTTCCTTTTGCAAATCAGGTAACCTAGAAATTGCTTCGTATAATAAATTAATTTCTAACAACTTATCTGTTCGATCACTTTCCAGCGAATAATTATATGCTTGCAAATGGTCGGATAATCGTTCTGTACTCCTTTTTCGGTTTTCATTTGCTAACAATCGGATGGCGATTCCGAAGAGAAAATGTAAAAACGCTTCATCCTTTTTCAGAGATTCAAATCGTTCGTAGGCGACCACCAACGCATCATGCATCAAATCCTTGAAATTGAAATTTCCATACGCTCTCGCTTTGCAGAATTTTTCAAACCTGACATGTACAGGTTCGTATAAATCCATAAAACGTTTCTTTTTCGCGGTCGCCATGCTGCTAAATTGGTCTCTTATAAAGTTAGTGTAACGAGATTCGAAAAAGTGACATTAGAATGTAACTTTTTTTCTAAGAAGTGTAAAATAAGGTCAATAAGCTTGTTTACAAACATCAATTATCCAGTAATTGAGTGTTGCGTATTCCGCTTCTATTTAAATCTAATACATTCAGCATTCGTTTAAATTCCCGGTAATAGAAAAACCAGATAAGAGAAATCGTTAAAAAACAGCAATCAGTTACCACTATCGAAATATGGGAATAGTAGACTGCTCCTGAAACCAGCTCAGGTATATCTACATAAAAAGTCAGAAACGGTATTATAATGAATATATAAATAACTAAAAGGATCATCAAAATCCAGATAGCCACAATCTTCCGATCAGATCTCAGGCTATTCATTCCAGAAAAAGTAAAGAGTTGTTTATTCAATTTTCGCTTGAGTATATAAAAAAGGAAAAGATTTACTAAAGGCAAAAAGGATACTAAGACAATTAAAAGATGATATCCTCTTCCTATTCGATGCTTTTTTACAAAACGGTTCAGGGCAAGGACGAAAATGATCTCTAGGATATAAATCAATCCATAAATCAGAAAGTGAAATTTCCCCGTGTAATTTGCGAATCGAATGAGAAAAAACCATTCTTCGTTACCAAAATAAAAGGTCCAATCCCAAATTCCTTTCAGGAAATTCATGAGCATAAATAAAACAGACATTATCAAAAGAATGATTGTGGCTACTCTCAAATATTTCAGGTTTTCTGTTTTTTCCATCAGGATGCAAAAATAGAATTTCCCATCACTTGTTTGTCAATTGTTACTTTGTATAAAGGATTGAATTATAATTTCTAAATTAGGTCAAATGCAACTGTTACAAACTTCTTTTGACGCGGCTACAAAACTGCCAAACTGGCTGGTAATCCTATTATTTGGCGTTCCTTTTGTTGGTGGATTAACCTTCTACATTTTTAAAACAAGACATGCTCGCTCATGGCGGAAAGGAATCTTCCCTCAAAGTCTAAAACCAACCGAAGACAACTACCTGGAAGCATACTTGGCATTAGGAGCGAAACTATTCTTGATAAACTACCAAGAGTCAAAGGAAAAGGTGCAATTCATCAATCAATACTTTAACCGCTATTTCACAAAAGCGAACTACAACTTTGGCGATTCACTCCTGTTTTCATTAAAATATCCCATTCGCACCAAAACAATTACGGATTGGATGAAAATTCACTTGCAAGATGAAGGAAGTCGTTCACAAATCATCTATTTCTTAGCTGGATTGGCTCTAATCAATGGAAGAATGAATTCATCTGAATTGAATTTCTTAAAACAAATCAATCAAGAATTAGAATTAAGCCCAGATAATCTCACAAAGATCCTTGCCATTTATGCCGCTTATGCAAATCATCAAAAAGAAAATACTGTTAAAAAATCAGTAACAAAAACAACTTATGCGCATGAAATTCTAGGAATTCCGAAAGAAGCAACATTGGAACAAATTAAAAAAGCCTATCGAAAATTGGTCAAAATACACCATCCTGATCATTTTGCGACTGGAACTGAATCACAGCAAAAGATGGCTGCTGAGAAGTTTGTGGAGATTCAGAATGCGTATGAAAGCCTGATTGGATAATTATCAATTATAAATGATGAATGCAAAAATAAATTCTGCCAAAAGAAAGCTAACTTTTGAATTTTGCCTTTTGAATTGAAAATGTAAGATTCAAAAATTTTTAATCATCCTCTACTTTTTTCTTTCCGATAAAATAGGTTACACCAATTGCTAATTCCATTTCCAAGCCGTAAAACCCTTCTTTTCGGAATGCTGGATTAAAATTCCTTTTATCCAGAGAAAACCAAACTGGAAAGCGTACTCCGTAATAAAAGGTCAATTTTTGTCGCTGACGTAGTGTGTGATAAATTTCAGGGCTAATTCCAGTAACAAGATGATTTTTAATGTGCTTTATTGGAATAATACTATCATTAATCATTCCTGAATACAAATAAGTTCCAGTGTTATTCGAAATTCCAATACGTGCATTCAGATTAATCCGTACTCCATGGATAGCTCCAAATTCATGAAAAAAACCTGTATTTAATGTTATCATCAATGCCTTGGAAGTAGTTCTCGAACCTTGAACAACATACTTTTCTCCAGAACGATCAAATGAAGGATCTACACTTCTAATAGCCGTATAAATAGGTGTTTCTGACTTATCTTGAAAAATTTCTCCTCGTCTTTTAGTGACCCAAACCAAACCCGCACCGACTATGAATTTTGAATAAATTACTTTTTGATAATGTGTACCAACAGATAAGCCATCAAAACGGCTAAAAAATTCCAAACCGATACGTTGCTGAGAAAAGCAAGAAAAAGTGATTAAAAACAAAAGAATAAAAAACAGTTTACTCATAATTTTAAAAACGAATCAAACCAAATCTTATTTTAATTGAAAATGGATAATCAATAAGACTAGATGTATTTAAAAACTTTTCAATTATCTGACCGTTTTCTCAAGCATCGGCACAAAACTAAAGTTCCCAAACACCTCTTCTTTATATTCTGTGTCTGATATCTTTGTAATTCGGTGCATTTCCTGAGAATCTAAATCCCCCACAGGAATCACCATCATTCCTCCTACCTTCAATTGTTTTACCAATTTTTCAGGAATAAAAGGCGCCCCACAAGTCACTAAAATTTTATCAAAAGGTGCATACGTTTCTTTCCCTTCATATCCATCCCCAAAAAACAATTTGGGTGTAAATCGGAAATGATCAATAATACCTTTCGCCTTGATATGTAGTTCTTTTTGTCGTTCGATTGAAAACACTTTCATCCCCATCGAGCACAAAATACAGGTCTGAAAACCAGAGCCCGTTCCAATTTCCAAGATTTTCTCTCCTCTTTTTAATTCTAAAATTGACGTTTGAAAAGCTACAGTATATGGATGCGAGATTGTTTGACCAGCTCCAATTTGAAAAGCCACATTGGAATATGCTTGTTGTTCAAATACTAAATCCAAAAAGAAATGCCTCGGAATAGCCTCAAATGCTGTTAGCACGCGTTCATCTGTTATTCCTTTTTGGCGCAATTGATCAATCAACTGCTTTCTCATTCCTTTGTGCTTGTAAGTATCTTGCATATAACAAAAGTAATTTAGAAATCACTCATTGTTTCGGTTTATTCAAGAAAGTTTCTACAGTGAATTGTGTATATTTGGAACGCTAATAAACGAAAAAACATGGCAATTGATTCAAAAGAATTGGAATTCAATAAGAACGACGATGAAATGAGGCTGAAAATCTCCCGAATGGAAGGAGAATTGGCTTCGGTAATGAAAGGCGGAGGTGAAAAACGCATTGCAGCTCTTCATGAAAAAGGAAAAATGACTGCTCGTGAGCGAATCGACATGCTACTTGATACGAATACCCCACGCTTCGAGGTAGGTGCTTTTGCTGGAATGGGAATGTACAAAGAACACGGTGGTTGCCCCGCTGGTGGGGTTGTGATGGTCATTGGTAAAGTTTCTGGAAAACAATGTATTGTTGTTGCAAATGATGCCACAGTGAAGGCTGGTGCTTGGTTTCCAATAACAGGAAAGAAAAACCTACGTGCGCAGGAAATTGCCATGGAAAACAAACTTCCAATCATTTATTTGGTGGATTCAGCAGGTGTTTACCTTCCTATGCAAGATGAAATTTTCCCAGATAAAGAGCATTTCGGACGCATTTTCCGCAACAACGCAGTGATGAGCTCCATGGGAATTACACAAATTGCGGCAGTTATGGGAAGTTGTGTTGCTGGTGGAGCTTACCTTCCGATTATGTCTGACGAATCCTTGATTGTTGATAAAACGGGAACTATTTTCTTGGCAGGATCTTACTTGGTGAAAGCTGCAATTGGTGAAAACATCGACAATGAAACATTGGGTGGAGCGACAACTCACACCGAGATTTCTGGAGTTTGTGATTACAAAGTAGCGAATGACGAAGAGTGTTTGATGACGATTCGCAAAATGATGGGTCAAATTGGAGATTCAGAATCAGCAGGGTTTAATCGCATTGAATCAGTTGCTCCAAAACATGAAGCGAAAAAAGTATACGGTATTCTACCTTTCGAAAGATCAAAGCCTTATAACGTTCACGATATTTTAGATTGTATTTTTGACGAAGGCAGTTTAACAGAATATAAAAGCGATTACGGAAAAACGATTGTTTGTGCTTATGCACGCTTAGATGGTTGGAGTGTTGGTATTGTTGCCAATCAGCGCGAATTATCTAAAAATGCGAAAGGTGAAATGCAATTTGGTGGTGTGATTTACAATGATTCTGCAGATAAAGCAGCGCGTTTCATCATGAATTGCAATCAAAAGAATATTCCATTGATCTTCTTCCAAGATGTTTCTGGTTTCATGGTTGGTTCTAAATCAGAACATGCTGGAATCATTAAAGATGGAGCAAAAATGGTGAATGCTATGGCAAATTCGGTTGTTCCTAAATTTACTGTCGTAGTTGGAAACTCTTATGGAGCAGGAAATTATGCAATGTGTGGAAAAGCGTATGATCCAAGATTGATTGTAGGCTGGCCAACTGCTGAAGTTGCTGTAATGAGTGGAGCTGCTGCTGCAAAGACCTTATTACAAATCGAAGTTGCTTCCTTGAAAGCTCGTGGTGAAGAAGAAATTACGCCAGAAAGAGAAGCAGAACTTTACAACAAAATTAAATCACGTTACGACGAACAAATTTCTCCTTATTATGCCGCTTCGCGTTTGTGGTTAGATGCAATCATAGATCCTGCAAAGACAAGAGAATTCTTATCAATCGGAATTGAAATGGCAAGCCATAAAAGAGCTGAAAAGCCTTACAATGTTGGAGTGATACAAACATAATTATCAATTATCAATGTCAAAAATTATCAAGCTTGATAATTAACCAATTAACAATTAAAAATATGCATTTAGATTGGCAATTTAAACCTTATAAAGAACTCACACTGAATGAGTTCCACGACATTATCGCATTGAGATTGAATGCTTTTGTAGTGGAACAAAACTGTACTTATCTCGATTTAGATGGGAAAGATAAGAAAGCGTATCACCTCCTATTGCGCGATGGTAAAGGCGATGTGATAGCAACTGCGCGTATTTTACATCCAGGGATATCTTACCCTGAAGTGGCAATTGGCCGAGTTGTACTTACTTCAGAATGCAGAGGAAGTGGTGTTGGAATGGAATTAATGGAGCGTTGTGTGAAATTCGTTCACGAAGAGTTTGGACTTGTTCCAATCCGTATTTCAGCCCAAAAACACTTGGAGAAATTCTATAATAAATCTGGATTCGTTTCAACGGGTAAAGAATACTACGAAGACGAAATTCCACACGTTGAAATGCTTTTAATTCCTGAAAATAATGGTTAATAAAATTCTTCCACTGGCAGTTGTTGCTTTATCGATTACAGCGTGTCAGCCAAAAACAGTTGTTGAAGCCCCTTCGAAAACTGCCTCTTCTACTCCTGAAGTAGCTCTAAAACCAATGACTATTGATATTTCTTACATGGATTTATCGGTGAAACCGCAAGATGATTTCTTTCAGTTTGCAAATGGAACTTGGTGTAAAAACAATCCTGTTCCAAATAGTGAATCGCGCTGGGGAAGCTTCAATGAGTTAGATAAGCGAAACAAAGAAACGCTGAAACAAATTTTAGAGACTTCAGCAAATTCGAAAAGCAAGACTGCTGGAAATCAGGAACAATTATTGGGTGATTATTACACTTCTTACACTAATATGCCTGTTAGAAATGCCGCTGGTGTGAAGCCATTAACAGATCGTTTGAATAAAATTTCCGAGATCAAATCGAAAGATGAAATTGTGGATGCAGTTGCAAAACAGCACCAATTGTATATTGGATCACTTTTTGGGATTTATGTTGGTCAGGATTTGAAAAATGTAGATGCAAATAAAATTTACATGAGTCAATCTGGAATTGGATTGCCAAACAGAGATTACTATTTCCAAGAAAACAAACAAGCCATTCGTGATGGCTACATTTTGCATATTCAAAAATCCTTTCAATTATTAGGTGAATCGGAAGCAAGTGCAAAAACAAAAGCGAGCGACATTTTCAATTTCGAGAAAGAATTAGCGAGTGCAATGATGACCCCATCTGAATCTCGTTTACCAGAAAAAACTTACAACATGATGTCTTTGGATCAAGTTGTGAAATTGATGCCGAAATTCGATTTTGAATCTTACTTATCAAAAATTGGATCAGAAAGCTTTGATTCATTGATAGTTGAGCAACCTGAATTCATCAAAAAAGTGAACACAATGATGGAGAAAGTTTCCCTTCAATCTTGGACCAATTACTTGTCTTGGTGTACAATCAATACCTATGCGGGAACGTTGAATGAGACTTGGGTAAAACACAATTTTGATTTTTACGGTGGTGTATTAAGTGGTACAACTGTCATGAAACCAATCGACGATCGTTGTATTGAAGAACTTACAGGAAACGCCTTATCTGAATTACTTGGAAAAGCATTTGTAGAAAAAAACTTCTCTGAAAGTGCTAAAAAAAGAGTTAACACAATGGTAGATAATCTATTGATAAGCTTTAGATCGCGGATACAAGGATTAGACTGGATGTCTGACGACACAAAAAAAGAGGCTTTAACAAAATTAAATGCCATTGGACGAAAATTAGGCTTCCCAGATGAATGGAAAAGCTACAATGGATTAGTCATTAGTCCATCAGATTATGTCACTAATGTTGAAAATTGCCGCACTTTCTCTTACAAGGAAAACCTAGCGAAACTTCACAAACCAGTAAATCGCAAGGAATGGGAAATGCCAGCTCACCTAGTGAACGCATATTACCATCCTCTTTTAAATGAAATCGCCTTCCCTGCTGGAATTATGCAACCTCCATTTTTCGATGAAAATGCGGAAGATGCTGTAAATTATGGAAGAATCGGAATGGTAATTGGTCATGAATTCACACACGGATTTGACGATAACGGATCTAAATTTGCTGCAGACGGAAGCTACAATGATTGGTGGAAAGACGCTGACAAAGAAAAGTTTGTTTCTAGAACAGAAATCTTAGGAAAAACATTCGGTTCATTCTGTCCGATTACAGACAATTGTGTAAATCCAGAGTTGACAATGGGAGAAAATATTGCTGATTTAGGTGGATTAACAATGGCTTATTATGCTTACACCATGACAGATGATTTCAAGAAAAACGTCATCATTGATGGATATACTCCAGCTCAGCGTTTTTTCATTTCGTATGCTCAATTGTGGAAAATCAATTACACCGAAGCAGAATTGAAAAAGCGAATTGCAACAGATTCGCATTCTCCAGGAATGTATCGTGTGAATGGACCATTAATGAATTGCCCTGAGTTTTTTGCAGCATTCAATGTGAAACCAGGAGATAAAATGAGAAATCCAGACGAAAAGGTCGCTAAGATTTGGTAGTCTAAAACGCGAAATAATGAAAAGCATCATTCAGAAATGGATGGTGCTTTTTTGTTTCCCACGGACGAGCACGTAGGAACACAGAAGTTTACCTGGTCAGTATGATGTACAATATTTGTGGACACTTACTTTAAAAATATTTTCACGTCCGTGTCTCGATACATCCCGCAAATGTCAGTTCGAGTGTCCGACATTTCAGTCGGACGTATCGAGAACAACATGCGGAACACTCGACAGGACAGAAAATCTGATTCAAAAAAAAAAGCCTCACTTAAGAGGCTCTCTTTATTAGTTTAAATTCAAAAGCACTTTTTTGCGCTTTAATTTTTTCACTTCCAATGATTTGCTGAAATTCAGAATCTGACTGATTACAGCTGCGGATGGATTCGCAATCTCAGTAACTTCCTGTGTTTGCATGTTTGTCAAGTATTTGTTTACCATAGGCTTATTAAAGGGCGTTTTTTATTCTAACGCTTTTCTTTCTAGTTTATTTTATAACAGAGAAAAACTTTTTTCGAAAAATTTAAAACAGTTGGCAAATCTGTTCACAATGTCAAATCAAAAAGTAAATTAGTAAAATTACTAACAGCAGTTCTCATATTTATTTACCACTTTTCAATTTTTACTTTTCAATTATAAGTATGTTTGTTTCAAATCACTTTTTATGGTAGTAGAAATTAAATACATTTTAATGGGAGTTGCTTTACTCCTACTCATTTTCAGTTTTGTAACTGTTCAACAAGGAACAATTGCGGTCGTAACGATGTTCGGTAAATACCGAAGAATCATGAAACCAGGATTAAACCTGCGCATTCCATTTTTTGAAAAATTAAACACCCGTGTTTCTATTCAAAATCGCGCTATTGAGATGGAATTTCAGGCAATTACGCAAGATCAAGCAAATGTTTATTTCAAAGCGATGTTGGTTTATTCTGTATTGGACGCAAATGAAGAAACAATCAAAAACGTTGCCTTCAAATTTGTGAATCAGCAAAACTTTATTCAAGCATTGATTCGTACGATTGAAGGTTCGGTTCGTGGATTTGTAGCGACAAAAAAACAAGCGGAAATTTTATTGTTGCGCGGTGAAATTGTTGCGGATGTGAAAGAAAGCTTGGACCATACTTTGGAAACTTGGGGATTCCACTTAATTGATTTACAATTAAATGACATTACGTTTGATGCCGAAATTACTACATCTATGGCGAAAGTGGTTGCTTCAAACAACTTGAAAGCTGCTGCGGAGAATGAAGGTCAGGCATTATTGATTACTAAAACAAAAGCTGCTGAGGCGGAAGGAAATGCCATTAAGATTTCTGCTCAAGCTGAAAAAGAAGCTGCCCAGTTAAAAGGTCAAGGAATTGCCTTATTCCGCGAAGAAGTTGCGCAAGGTATGACTGAAGCCGCAGAGAAAATGAAAGCTGCAGATTTGGATACTTCGCTGATTTTATTCTCCATGTGGACAGAAGCAGTGAAAGAATTTGCTGAAAAAGGAACTGGAAATGTCATCTTCCTAGATGGGTCTGTTGAAGGAATGGAAAAAACACTCAAACAGATGATGGCAACGAATACATTGAAGAAGTAATTTATCTTCTATTATAACAAAAAGGTCTTTCAAATGAAAGACCTTTTTTATGGAGTGAAAAGTTCAATTTTTAAACACTTTGAACTTTTAAACTTGTTTAATAACTTCCCCACCACCTTCTGAGGAACCACTCTGCTGAAAGCAATGCAACAATCAATGCGAAAATCCATTTCCAATCGATTAATTCCTGATAGCCTGTATCTTCGTATTGAATCGTCGTGATATCTCCACGAGTCTTGATTTCTTGAATCAATTTTTTGTACTGATTCAGTGCTTTGTATGAACCATTCGACTGAACAGCCAACTGATTCAAAGTAGAAAAATTTGAACGCGTATCCTGTGATTCTAAAGAGATTTCACTTACTGCAAAAGTTCCTGATTTGGAATATTTCTTTCCTTTATTGTCTGCAACAATCTTCCAATCATAAGTTCCAAATTCCAATTGACCAATGTTTAGCTGGTAAAAATTAGCCGTTGGAGAAAATAATTGCTTAAATGCTTTACCTCCTTTTTTGGTTACTGTCATTTCAATAGAAGGAGTCGTTATTAGCTCCATCGATTCATTATAAAATTCAGCTTTAAAGATCAGATCTTCAATCGTATTAAATCTTTTAGGCAAAGTAACTCTTAAAGGCTCTCTATTTTGTTTTACAGAAATATACTGTGTCAGTTTTTGAACAAATTCTTCAAATCCAACAGTTGTTTTCTTCTGCATGTATTCTTTCATCTTCCAGCGCCACAAACCTTCCCCGAGAATGAATCCGATTTTTGATTTTTGAGTTTGAGAAACTGCAATCAATGGATCATTTTTGGAAATGCTTCCCACTCGTTGATTTAAAACGACTACACTATTTGACGGAAGTTTATACGTTCCAAATTTGGTTCTCAAAGGAGACAAAACAGGAACAATTGAAGTGAAATCATTCGACAAACCAAAGGAATTAAATCCTTCAGCCAAAGATGGATACACATCCTCTGTCTGATTTCCATTTGGAGCCTTTATTGAAAGTCCGTAAGTCTGAAGTAAACTAGTAGTTACATTTGGTCCTAAAATCATTAAAATAGGAATTCCCTTCTCTTGCAATTGCTTGAACAAATTCGCATTCGTTCTCAATCCATTTTCGTACCATACCACAAAATCTGGCAATTTGTTCGTTAACGAATAATTTTGAATGAGTTCAGATGTGATTACAGCTTCCTGATCCAATTCAAAAACGGAACGCAATGCAGAAACGTCAGGATGCGGAGCGCTCGCCAATAACAAGACATTACTTTTCGAATCAATCACTTCTACAAAACACGTTTGTTGATTGTTTTCACCAGTAAATTCTCCCTTCACACGCTCAACCGAAACCGTAAAACGCTGGTAACCTTTATTCTTCGCCAAAACAGTGAATAAAAACTCCTTTTGATCAGTCGTTGCATTCGTTACAACCGCTTTTTGTGACTGAACAACTTTGCCATTTTGAAGTAAATTCACTTGATAAGAACCCAATGGAACTCGTTGAAAATCGATTAAAGCTTGGATTGGAAATTCATTATTTAGAAATGCAATTTCATTCGAATTAATGGAACGAACAGCAATATCTCTTTTAATGGTTGTATCTCCTACTCCAAGTGAAAAAACAGGTGTTAACTCAATCCGTTCTGCTTCATACATTGGGTGAACTCCTTGGTTGTAATTTCCATCTGAGATCAACACAATTGCACCAATATTGCGATTGAAAAAACGATCTTTGATATGCTTGAATCCTGCTGCTAGATTACTCGATTTTTCCGTAAATGAAAGTTTCTCTAAATCTTTCACTTCGCTACCAACAGTCAATTCCAAATACTCATATCCATCCCCCAATGATTTTGGAAGCTCGTTTCTAAAAGCGGTAATCTCATTCTTTACTTCCAAACTGTCTTTGTAATTCAGCAACGAAGACGAAGAGTCCACCATTGTTATAACCAAGGGCTTTTCAGGGCGATAAGTTATCGTTTCCCACACCAATCCTAACAAAAGTAATCCAAGAAGAAAAAGGCTCAACGTTCTTAACGAAAAGAGAATGCGTAGCTGCTTCTTTTCCCAAATAGATTTTTGATCTGTTTTGAAATAATAATAAAATGAGAATCCTACAGCAATTACCGAAATAGGAAGCAACCACCATAATGAATGATCGGAAAAGTAATTCATGCAACGAAAATACGCTTTTTACTTTTTCGTATTCGTTAAAGTGTATGAAATTCCTAAACCTAAAACAGATTTAAACTGTGTTCGTGGTCCTGTTCTACCTTTTGAGTCGCGAATATCGATGTCATCATCATAAATCAAGTTCCATTGCAAAGAAGCCTGAAACCATTTATTCACCTTAAATGTGAAGATATTCTCAAAATTAACATCAATATTTTGTGGATTATCTGCGTAATTGCTAAACAACTCTAAACGCGTTTTCATTTCAATATTTTTGAAAAGCTCTTTTTGGAAACGCAATCTGAAATAAGCTCCAATTTCATTTCTAAAACGCAAACCTCTTTTCAATACATTTCCAACCGTATCCAATTCAGCAGCTCTAACACCAAAAGCACCTGCATCGGCTAATCTACCATCATTTACAAAAGTCATTTTGGAAGCAATTGGAGATAAATAAACATTGAAATAATCTACAGGAGCATATTCAATACCCAAAGAGAAATTAGCATATCCTGGAGCCATAAATCGGGAAATTGGAATGGAATCATTTGGAAAACTAAATCCATCTAAGAATTGCGTTCTAAATCCTCCAATTGCAGTTAAAAACCAGTGTTGCTTGAATTCATATCCAATAGAAGTTGCTAAATCTATTCGGTCATCTGTTTTTTGAAGTCCTTGTACTTTTCCAAGAGAATCAGTGTAATACATTCCTCCAAGTGCCAATTTCACATCATTAGACCATTTAATTCTACGTTTTTGATAAATCGCCGTGAAATCTACAAAGCCTAATACAGCTACGTTATTTCTACCACCTGCAGCCCAATTTACAAACGCTGTTTGCGATCCAGAAAGACCAAACAAACTATTGACTGTCCAATATTTTGGCATTAATGAATCATGAAGTGCATCTAGTTTTTTTAAATCGTCACGTAGCTTTTCAGGGTCAACTTGAGAAAATGCCATCGAACTAATAAATAGCACTAAAAATGAAAGAGTGATTTTCATAAGTATTGGTTTTAATTTCTACAAAAATAGTTAAAACCATAAATTAACAGAAAATTGACCCTTAGAATATTTTTATCGAGAAATAAAAGAAGAAAATTGAGTAAATTCGTCATCGAAATTAAAAATTGCTATGTCGAAAGAAGTATACATTATTGCCGCGGTTCGTACCCCAATGGGATCGTTTATGGGAGGTTTATCATCTATCCCTGCTACTCAATTAGGATCAGTTGCTATTAAAGGCGCATTGGACAAATCTGGAGTAAATCCAAGTTTAATTGATGAAGTATTTATGGGGAATGTTCTCCAAGCTGGTGTGGGACAAGCTCCTGCACGTCAAGCAGCTTTAGGAGCAGGTTTACCAAACACCGTTCCTTGTACAACTGTAAACAAAGTTTGCGCTTCAGGAATGAAAGCAATTATGTTAGGTGCACAAACAATCTTGGCTGGCGATAATGAAATTATCGTTGCTGGTGGAATGGAAAACATGAGTCAGGCTCCACATTATTTGGACGGAAGAAACGGTATGAAATTCGGAAACATCTCGATGTTGGATGGAATCACTAAAGACGGTTTATTGGATGTTTACAGTAAAGTTCCAATGGGAACATGTGCTGAATTAACAGCTAAAAAATATGAGTTCACGCGTGAGGATCAAGATAATTTTGCAATTACTTCTTACAAACGTGCAGCAGCAGCTTGGGAAACAGGTAAATTCAAAGACGAAATCGTTGGAGTTTCTGTTCCACAACGCAAAGGAGATCCAATTCTTGTAATTGAAGACGAAGAATACAAAAATGTATTTTTAGATAAAATCCCTTCCCTGAAACCAGCGTTCGATAAAGAAGGGACGATTACAGCGGCAAATGCTTCTACATTAAACGATGGTGCTTCTGCATTGATCCTTGCTTCCAAAGAAGCAGTTGAAAAACACGGATTGAAACCAATTGCAAAAATCGTAAGTTATGCAGACGCTGCTCACGAACCAGAGTTTTTCACTACTGCACCTTCAAAAGCAGTTCCGAAAGCATTAGCAAAAGCAGGTTTGACTACAGATAATGTAGATTTCTGGGAATTGAACCAAGCATTTTCTGTTGTTGGATTAGCAAATACAAAAATCCTAGGATTGGATTCTGCAAAAGTGGATGTAAACGGCGGAGCTGTTGCTTTGGGTCACCCACTTGGAAGTTCAGGATCTCGTATCATCGTAACATTGATTCATGTTTTGAAACAAAACGGAGGAAAGATTGGTGGTGCAGGAATCTGTAATGGAGGCGGTGGCGCTTCGGCTATGATTATTGAGAATATCTAAGATAACAGATATATAACTGAATGAATGCCATTCCTTTTTGGGGTGGCATTTTTTTTGAACCACTTTACAAAAAAATCAAATTGTGTAAAAATAAAGAAGGGACGCAATGCGTTGCGTCCCCTACCAATTGTTTTACACAATTTGATTTTTTTTGAATTAAGCTGGTACTCCTAAAGTTTCAGCAACTGCAGTAGAAATTGCAGATTTTTCAAAACGCAATTTAGTACCTTCTGCACTAATCAAGATTGTTGTATCTGTAATTTCAAGGATTTTACCGTGGATTCCACCAATTGTAACCACTTTATCACCTTGCTTTAAATTCTCACGAAAAGATTTAAGCTCTTTTTGTTTTTTCTGTTGTGGGCGGATTAAAAAGAAATAAAACACCACTAACATTGCTACGAGCATTAAAATTTGCATAACTCTATTTTTTATTTTTAATTACTTGATTACTGTTGCCTGAATAACCACTTTGGTTCTTGCTGGCGTTGTGTTGGATAAAATAGTTACACCTTTTGTAACTAATCCCGCAGACAAAGCTTCTGTATTCACATTCGCTTTTACAAACCCTTTTTCTCCTGGGGGAATAGGATCTTTACTCCAGTCTGAAATAGTACAAGAACATGACGGAGTTACATCTGAGAGCACCAATGGATACTCTCCAGTATTCTCCACTACAAAATTTGCTTGAATCACTTCACCTCTCGCAACTTTCCCTGCATTGTAGACAGGCTGAATTTTCATAGTGGTTTTGTAACCAACAACTTCTGATGGCGAATCAGAACCACACGCTGACAATAATGATAAGGCTAAGCCTAAAAAAAGTATTCTTTTCATAACATTAATCCATTAAACCTCTTCCGAGTTTAGAAATTTTTCCATCTTTTACTAATCTATCAACGGCTTTATCTAAGATACCGTTGATAAAACCGTGACTTTTTGGCGTAGAATAAAACTTCGAAATTTCAATATACTCGTTCAAAGTTACCTTTTTCGGAATATTATTGAACACCTGAAGCTCTGTAATTGCCATTTTCAAAAGGAGAATGTCCATTTTTGCAATGCGCTCCAATTCCCAATTGTCTGTCAATTCATCAATCAATAATAGATTTTCTGAATCCATAGAAATTGTTTTACGAAGCAAACCACGTAAAAACTCTTGTTCATCCTCTTTGTCTTTGTACAAAGGCATCACAACAAACTTCTGACCTTCTTCCATTGCTTTGATCGATTTGATAGTCATTTGACAAGCCAAATCAATATCATCCAACCAATGAATGCTTTTCTCTTCAAAGAAATTATAAAGCAAAGGCGAATTGGCAATCTCTGTTTTAAACAAATCAATCATGAAGTTTTTATCCGCTTCAAAATTGGTATCTTCATTATTCATGTGAGCGAAATAAGTTTCGCCTTCCTTCATCTGAATAAAAATCTTGCGGAACATTTCGTGGTTTTCGTCACCAATCCAATTCGCTGATCGATCTTCAGATGCTTCACGCAAGGAATAACTATCCTGTAAGGTTTGGATAACCAAAGAATCCACAAACTTTCTGTTTGGATTCAAATCTTCCTCCGTAGGACGAATTTTCTTCTTACTCTCTTCTATTCGATGCAAAGAAATCTCTTTCAACTCACCAAATGACAAAAGCATATAAAGGTATAAATCGTAAATACGATCTACAGCATTCATCAGCTCGTTTTCAGTCTTCTTTATGCTTTCCTCGTCTCCTTGAAAATATGCGTAAAGAGCTTGTAATACTTTAATTCTTAAATGTCTTCTATTCAGCATTATAGACTAATCTCCATCCTTTTTATAATGGTAATTTTACTTTACCAATTGATTCAATACGTTCTTCAGCAATTTTGTTTGCAATCTGATACGTTGGAACACCTTCAGCACTTGAACGAGAAACAATGTTTCCAATTGTTGTGTAAATTTCTTCTGCTTTAGCCATCGACCACTCAGCTGATAATCCAGCAACTTCCGAATAACAATTGATTACACCACCTGCATTCAACGCGAAATCTGGAGCGTAAATCATTCCTTTATCTTTCACTAATTGACCATGTACTTTCTCATTCGCCAATTGGTTGTTTGCGGCACCAGCAATAATCGAACACTTCAAACGATTGATTGTATCGTCATTGATTGTTGCACCTAAAGCACATGGAGCATAAATATCCATCGGTACATCGTAAATATCATTCAATCCAACCACTTTTACTCCGTATTGATTGGAAACTCTTTTCAATGTTTCTTCGTGAATATCTGTAATTGTTACATCAGCACCTTCAGCAACCAAATGCTTCACCAAGTATTCACCTACGTGACCAACACCTTGAACAGCTACTTTTTTCCCTGCCAATGAATCAGATCCAAATTGCTGACTAGCACAAGCTTTCATTCCCATGTAAACACCATAAGCAGTTACAGGAGAAGGATCACCACTTTTTCCAGGTAAACCAACTACGTGATTTGTTTCCATAGAAACCCAAACCATATCTACAGGAGAAATACCCACATCTTCTGCAGTAATGTACTTTCCAGCCAATGAGTTTACAAACTTTCCAAAACGACGGAATAAAGCTTCTGATTTCATGGAGCGCGAATCACCAATAATCACAGCTTTTCCTCCACCCAAGTTCAATCCTGAGATCGAATTTTTGTATGTCATACCTCTAGAAAGACGCAATACGTCGTTCAGAGCCTCCATTTCATTGTTGTACATCCACATGCGAGTTCCTCCCAAAGCAGGTCCAAGAACGGTGTTATGTACAGCAATAATTGCTTTCAAACCAGTTGCAGTATCGTTACAGAATAACAATTGCTCGTGGTTATACATACTCATTTGAGAAATAACGGGGTTTTCAGCCAGATTTAAATCTTTGACTTCTTTTACTTCAAACATACGCGACTTTTAATCTTTTATTTCAATGCGAATGGCTAATTTTGTAATTCGAACAAAATCGCATTAGCGCTCGCAAAAATAGGAAATTTATCGAATGAAGTCTCTAAGCTATTTAAACAAATATTTCTTCAAATACCGTTGGCGTTTGCTACTTGGTATCCTCTTTATCGTAATTAACAACTACTTCGCTGCGAAAATTCCTGTTATGGTCGGCGAATCCATTGATATTCTAAAAGGAGAAAAAGAATCTACTTTGGGTCAAAGCCTATTTTGGACAGCAATTAGCCTTGCTGGACTCATCATACTTTTTAACATAATTAAGGGATTTTTCTTATTTCTGACCCGTCAAACACTCATTGTGATGTCGCGCTACATTGAATTCGATTTGAAAAATGAGATTTTTGAGAAATACCAACAACTAGATTACAGCTTCTATAAAAGACAATCTACCGGAGATTTAATGAATCGTATTTCGGAGGATGTTTCTCAAGTGCGTCAATACCTTGGACCAGGAATTATGTACACGGTAAATTTGATTGCTCTCTTCCCTTTCAACTTATATCAAATGTTGAAGATCAATACAGAATTGGCTCTTTACGCTCTGGCTCCTCTTCCGGTTATGGCAGTTCTTATTTATCTGGTATCCAACAGAATGAATCGATTAAGTAAAGAAGTTCAACAAGAACAATCACGTTTAAGTACTTTGGCACAAGAAAGTTTTTCAGGAATTCGAGTAATTAAGGCTTACATTCAAGAAAAGCACGCTCGGAAGAATTTTGAAACAAGTTCGAATTCTTATTTGCACAAAACCATGAAATTGGTTCGTACAAATGCCTTATTCATGCCAACCATATCCCTTCTCATTGGAACAAGTACCCTGCTAACCATCTATATGGGTGGCCTCATTATTTTCGGTAAGACAAGTAATTTGAAACCTGGAGAAATTCTCACCTTTATTCTAATCATCTACAATTTAACATGGCCATTTGCAAGTATTGGTTGGGTTACAAGTATTAATCAACGCGCAGCAGCTTCACAGGAACGAATCAATGAATTCTTGAAAACAGAACCTGCGATTAAAAATCCTTCAAAAGAGCCGATTGAACCATTTCAAGAAATCGTATTCAAAGACACCTCTTTTAAATACAGAGAGGATCTTCCGAATGTATTATCGAATATTAATTTCAAATTAAAACCAGGCGAAACACTTGGTATTATTGGAAAAACAGGCTCTGGAAAATCAACTTTATTACAATTGATTGTTCGCCAGTTGGATCCAACTTCAGGAGAGATTCTTTATAATTCAGAAAAACTGTCAGCTATTAACTTAAGCGAATTCCGAAAAAACAGTGCAATTGTTCCTCAGGATGTATTTCTTTTTTCAGATACAATCTACAACAACATCGCTTTTGGAGTATTGGAAGATGAAGAAGTCTCTGAAGAACGCATTGTAGAAGCTGCCAAAAACGCACACGTACTGCACAATGTCGAAGCATTTTCAGATAAATTCGAAACATTACTAGGAGAACGTGGAGTCAATCTTTCTGGTGGACAAAAACAACGTGTAAGCATTGCACGCGCATTGATTCGAAAGCCTCAAATTTTACTTCTAGACGATTGTTTATCGGCAGTTGATACCGAAACAGAAGAGATTATACTTGGAAATTTAAAACGTTTAAACCAAGAACATCAAACAACATCAGTGATTGTAAGTCATCGAATTTCAAGTCTTCGCAACGCGAATTACATCCTAGTTCTGGAAGATGGAAAAATTGTAGAAGAAGGAAAACCAGAAAATTTATTGCGAAAAGCTGGATTATACCGTGAATTGTACGATAAGCAATTGATGGAAGAACCGAATGTTTTTGAAGACTAAGAACAAGAATTAGAAATTATCAATTCCAGAATTATCAAGAAATTGAATTATTCAGATATTCTTGATAATTGATCATTACTTTTATTTCTGATATTCTCCCTCTTTCTCTGGATGAATTAACAGGTAATGCTCCAATTTATCTTTCATAAAAGTAATTAATTCAATATCTGTAGCTGACTTTAGGAAGTTTTCATCAATTGCCATAAAATGAATGAAATCAATAAAATCATCTGGTTTTAATTTGATAATATCATACGAAACATACAATTTAAGCAACTCTTGAACAATCTCTTCCTGAGAATCCCTGTATTCCATTTCAGCAATTAAAGCTTTTGTTTTCTCTCTCTTGGAAAACCGCTGATACAAAGCCGTAATAGGACTTTGAATAACCTCTAACCCATTAATTGTTCGGGTTTCCCTCAAAGCTAAATCAGCACGTTCTTCTTTGATTTGCTGCAATGACTTTAAGGGCTTAATAACTACTTCATCAATTTCTCTTGCTTTCCTTTCAACAATTGCATGCACTTCAAACTGACACGAAGAATCACCTACAACACGGAATCCAAAACGATTGTATCCTTTCACCGAAAGAACAATCGAATCGTTATTCCCAACATAAACACCAAAAGAACCATTTGGCTGACCAAAAACTCCTTCACCAGTTGATGTATTGACAACCATCAAATTCAAAAATGAAAATCTATTCAAAGTATCCTCGACTTTCCCTTTTAACCAAACCTTGTTGCATGTTTGAGAAAAAGCGGTCGATGTTGCTATAAACGCTATAACGAGAACAATCAGCTTCATGTAGCGAAAATATGACTTTTTTTCAGGGTTTTGGTTCCGTTAACGATTATTTAGAGTTTAAAATGGTTCAATAGTTCAATAGTTCAATAGTTCAATAGTTCAATAGTTCAATAGTTCAATAGTTCAATAGTTCAATAGTTCAATAGTTCAATAGTTCAATAGTTCAATAGTTCAATAGTTCAATAGTTCAATAGTTCAATAGTTCAATTAAAACCTTTTTAATTTATTTAATCTTTTGAACCTCTTGAACACTTTTGAACTTTTTTGAACAACTGGAAACAAAATCAAGTTCCACACACCCAGTTTCAGAGTTATTTTGCTTTAGATACAAATGTATCAATAAATAATTCACTTTTGTAACTGTTAATTTATTGAAAGAAATTGAAATTCCCAATTCGCTTTTCAAAAGTTCGTAAATTTGCACCATGAAAAGAGTAGTTGTTGGTTTGTCTGGTGGTGTAGATTCAAGTGTTACAGCACATTTACTTCAACAAGAAGGATATGAGGTTATTGGACTTTTCATGCGCAATTGGCATGATGAAACTGTTACGCTATCAAACGATTGTCCCTGGATAGACGACAGTAATGATGCGCTCTTAATCGCCGAACAGCTCGGAATTCCATTTCAAGTACTCGACTTAAGCAAAGAATACAAAGAACGCATCGTAGACTACATGTTCGCAGAATACGAAGCTGGAAGAACTCCAAACCCAGACGTTCTATGTAACCGAGAAATCAAGTTTGACGTGTTTTTAAAAGCAGCTATGGAACTCGGCGCAGATTTCGTCGCTACGGGACATTATTGCCGAAAAATAACAACAGAAGACGGGATTCACCACCTATTAACTGGATTGGATCCAAACAAAGACCAATCTTACTTTCTTTGCCAGCTATCTCAAGACCAATTATCAAAAGCCCTTTTTCCTATTGGAAACCTTCAAAAATCAGAAGTGAGAGCGATTGCGAAAGAAATCGGACTTGTAACCGCAGACAAAAAAGATTCTCAAGGATTGTGCTTTGTAGGAAAAATATCTTTACCTGAATTTCTCCAACAAAAACTTGAAGTAAAATACGGTAAAATAATAGAAATAAATGAATTAGATAATCAATTTTTAAATTACTCAACCATTCCAGTTAACCTAAATAACGTTATTGAGCTAAGCAAAGAATTCATCTACTCACCCGATATGGGAATTGAAGTTGAAAAACACATTGGAGCTCATTATTACACGATTGGTCAACGAAAAGGATTGAATATCGGAGGGCGACCAAACCCTTCATTCGTCATCGGAATTGACACAACCACAAATACCGTTTATTCCGGTCAGAAAGACGAACATCCAGGACTAAACAAATGGGCTTTAAAAATCGAAACATCCGAAATGCACTGGATCAACCCAACATTCGAGATGAATATAGGAGATTCGAAAGAGTTTGATATTCGAATCAGATACCGCCAATCCTTTCAAAAAGGAACTTTAACACGTTTACAAGATGGATTTTACATTCTTTTCAATCAAAAACAACGCGGAATTACTCCAGGTCAATTTGCCGCATTCTATAACGAAGACGAATTAATAGGTTCAGGAATCATTTCTCACTAGGCAAAAACACATCAAACGTAAAATCTTCGTAGAAAATAATTGTTTTAACAATCCTTTTCTCAGTTACAACAGCCAACAAGGAAGAATCAACAGATGATTGCTTAGAAAGCGATTGAGTTAAAGAAACAACATCTTGCGCAGTAAATAAATCATTCGAATCAGACTTTGACTGCCTACCTGTAAAAAGCCATTCAGCCGAAACACGTGGAAACGCCTGCAATAACTTCTCAACAAAATCAAAACTTGGCTTATTTCGTCCACTTAACACATGACTTACATTTGAACGCTGAACCCCAATTCTATCTGCAAAAGAACCCGCATTTAGTTTGTGCGAATCCATTATCATACGTAAACGATCTTTAATCTCCATGTTACAAATGTACAATACAAAAACTACAATTCTAAATTTACAAATATTCACATTTGTAACAAAACGGAATAAAAAAAGGGAATTCGCCAAAACGAATTCCCTTAAAAATATCTTTTAATCTATCAATTCGAGCTGTAATTAAAGAAAAGCATGCTATTATGAACCTGTGGCATATCTGGTCCAAATGTAACCAAATCCATTAATTGAGCAACCTCAATAATACTCAAGTTGCTATTTCTTCCCATTGCTTTGTGGCGCTCCAATTTGTTTTTTGCCAAGCTAATTGCGTTATTAATCATTGTGCTTTCCATATTATATAAAACTTAAATACGATCCTGTTTTGACCCATTTACGCCACAGTTCTATATTAGGTTACATATTCAATCAAAAAAAAGCAAAATAAATAAAAAAAGATTTAATTGACCATTTTAAATAACCATCATATTTAAATGAAAATCAATTGATTACACCTAAAATACATTTGTGATTTTAACTTCAAATTAATTGGAAGAAAGCTCTTCATAAGCGTCTTGAATCTCCAAAAAACGCTGAGCAAACTCACCCCTCTCCTGCTCCGACAGATCCAGATTTCTATCAGGATGATATTTTTTCACTAATCGGCGATAACTTTTCTTGATATCATCTTCTGTGGCATTGGTATTCAAATCTAAGATTGCAAGCGCCATTCGCTTTCTAGTTCCTGAATTCGCAATCTCATGAAGTCTGGACTCACCAGAAGATTGTCCAAAAATTCGTTTGCGGCTTTCGATTACTCGTTTTTCAATATACATCGATTGAACACCAATCAATTCCCCTAAGCGAACTAAAGCCGTGAATTCGCGATCAATCAATTCACCATCTACAAAAACTAAATCAATTAAAAAATCAATTAACTCTGCCCGCTCCTGAGATCCGGGCATTTTTTGAACTACCCAATTCGCAACACTTCTGACATGAATAGATGTCTCCTCAACCAACTCTAATTCGTTCACTATTACAAGCGATTCTATATTGAACTTTTTATTGATATAAACAACTATAAAAGACTGTTTTTCAATTGATTTAATTGAATTTTTTCGGATTACCCAAACAGCAAGTAATAGGTAGATTTGAAAAACCATTCTCTCTGTTTTCTTTCCAGAAGGTGGCTGAAAACTTCTCTTAAGAATAAGTTCCGAACTTATCTTGCGTTGTTTTATATCCGAGCGATACCTTATCAAAAGCAGCATTGTCAGTAAACAAAATACAATCAACGATATGAAAATTAGCACATTCATCAAGCATTCATTAACGTATCATAAGCCTCTTGTACTTCTTGAAACTTCTTAGCTAACTCTTTCTTCTCACCTGATTCCAAATGAGGATGACTATCCGGATGATACTTCTTCACCATTTTGCGGTAGGCCGTTTTAATTTCTTGAGACGAGGCATCTTTTGTAAGTTCCAACACCTCATAATAAGAATGATAACTAAATACAGATGGCTTAATCGATTCTTTATTTTGATGCCTATCGAAGATTTGACTTTGAATGTGATCAGGAACATCCTGTATTCTAATGGTGAATTTTTGAATGATGAAAAGCAAATATTCCCTTTCCTTGTCTATTAATTGATTATCCAACAAAGCAATTTCCGACAGGAATAAAAAAGTCTCTAGCTTTTGAAAATCCGAAATATGTTTGTTACACCACTCCATCAGTTCCATCACCGGAATTTTACTATCCAGAAACACATCCATAATTTCCTCTACATCTAACTCTCTCGAAGAATATTTTTTTTGCGAAAACTGCTTCATTTTATGCAGTTTATTCATCAACAAATACCGATCTCTCTTGACCATTGCTACAGCCAAAACAATCTGAACTTCTTTCAATGAAAAATCGGAATAAGAAATAGGAAAACTCTTCCCTAGCCAATGAACAATCTTATGCTTCTGCTTATATCTCAGGTAAAAAAAGTAAGTCCCAAATAAAATCACCGGTATCAAAAGCAAAAAAACGACCACTAAGGGATTTAGCTCATCCTTTTTGACACCCCCATAATTAGAGACGTATGAAAGTAAAAAACTCAATATCATATCACGAATTTACAATGAATTCATAAGCCGTTTGAACCTCTCTAAATTTTTCACTCATATGTTTCTGAATTTCAGGAGATTCATTCACAAAACGATCCGGATGCGTCAATTTTACCAATCTTCTGTAAGCAGCTTTCACTTCATCGATAGAAGCCGTTTTCTCTAGCCCTAAAATTTTGTAGAAGAAATCTAACTTGGAATAACTTGATTCATTTGTATATATTCTCTCGTTCTTTCGCGTTAGTTTTTCTGCATAAATCGGTTCAAAATCTATGAGTTCCAAATTCATTTTAGTCATTAAAACCAATAGATGACGTTGTTCATCATCATTGATTCCACCATCGTAAGCAGCAATTCCAGCTAAAAAATTGATCAATTTAATTTTCCACTCTTTTGATAAATACTTATTTGACCAAGAGGCTAAAGAATCAATTTTCACAACATGTCTCATTGAATAATTATAAGACGCAGCAGCATTATAATAAATATCTTCGAAATTTGCTTTTAAATACTTGTCTATAAATGAAAACTTGAGGTAATGACTATCCATATCTCTTCTAACAATTGCACCAGAAGCTGCAATGAATAGTTCTAAGATGTTTTTTTGAGTTGGTTTAAAGTTTTTTGGAATCATTCCTTTATCCCAAGACCTGCGATCTCTTGTTGAAATATGCCTGTAAACCAGGTAAATAAATGCCCCGCCAAAAATTACAGCAACAATAACTCCACACCAAAATCGTTCTTCAGGCGACATTCTTACCGCCCCACCAAAGCGCGAAATAAAATATATTAATTGCAACATCTATTTGAAATCATTTAGGCATTAAAGGATAAATCAAATGTTCCAGGCCATTCAATTTGATTTCATACATCAATTCGAGTTGTTGCCCTAATTTTCCAGCTGGAAATCCATTTTGCTTGAACCAAACTAAGTAGTTTTCAGGTAAATGAATCAAAAATCGGTCTTTGTATTTTCCAAATGGCATTTTAGCTTTTGCTAACGAAACTAATTGATGTTCATCCATACAGTGAATTTAGCTCAAATTCGCCAAATGAAACACATAAAACGTTCCTAAATCTGTCTTTGTCAGTTCTAATTCACCTTCCATTTGTTCTGTCATAGCTTGAATAATCTCCGTACCAAAAGCCGAAGTTGACCCCTCAATCCACTTTCCGTTATCATTATATTCTAGTAAAAATTGATTGGATTTTTCATCTTCAATTCGACTTAATACAATTGAAATCTTTGGATAATCTTGATTTCGAAAGGCATGTTTGAGGGAATTCAAGAGTAATTCATTCATCAATAGCGCAAGCGGAACAATGCTCTTAGATTTCATATCTTCCAATTCTACTTCAATAGAAAATTGAGGATGTTTATCAACAGAATAGTTCGTCAGCAAACTGTTAATTAGAGATTTAAAATATTTTTCCAAATCAAATTTCGACAACGATCCAGATTGATACATTTTCTCATGAATAATTGCCATTGCATTTATTCGATCGATCGCTTCTTGGTAAGAACCACTATCCTTTTCCGTCATATTATTCGCTTGAAGCCGCAGCAAACTAGTAATTATCTGGAGATTATTCTTTACACGGTGATGAATTTCACGAAGCATTACCTCCATCTCCGAATTTTGTTTTGAAATTACCTTATTTTGATCAGTAAGTATCTGATTATTCTCTTCGAGATTAATTCTTGAAAATGAAGTTGTCCGAACATACAAATTTAAAATGTAAGCAATTGCGAATCCAACGATAGAATATTCCAGAATAAAAGTAGTTACATCATTTCCAGAAAACGACTCAACCGCAACAATATTACGTTCATGAATGTTAATCAGATAGTAAAACAACACCATGAAATGAGCAATCAAAATCGAAATTCCCCATTTCTTTCCAAGAATAAAGAAAGTAAACATAATATTTACAATCATCCACATGGGAGTGAGATAATGGGTCGCTTTTAAAAACAAGAACGATCCGGAGACAATTCCCAAGGTCAGAATAGAGCAAACCGCACCTACTAAACGGTAGTTTTTAGTAATATATAAAACAAACAACCCCAATATACACATGCCTACAGCTATGAAATTGGGCATCGCACTAAAATGCTCGTTGGAAAAATTAACGATTGTAACAATGGACATTAACCCTGCAAAAAAGTAGAGTAAATGCAATACAAGACGGAATTTACTTTTTTCGTGAAATTCCAACCAGTTCGTGTTCAGTTTGTCCATTATTTAAATTTCGAGAACAAATTAAACATCTTTTTTTGGAAATCTTTTAAATTCAAAACAATGGAACAAAAAAATGACGTCCAAAAGACATCATTTTTAATTATTTCATAGGAATTTGCTGTAGAATATCTAGTAAAAAGCCCCAAAATTTCTGCACAGATGAAATTTGAACACATTCATCTGGAGAATGCGCTCCGCGAATATTCGGTCCGAATGAAATCATATCCATTCCTGGAAAGTGTTTTCCTAAGATTCCACATTCTAATCCAGCATGACAAGCCTTAATTTGAGGTTCTGCATTGAATTTTTCACGATACAAATTCGCCATTACTTTCAAAATAGCTGAATCTGCATTCGGCTCCCAACCAGGGTATTCACCATTTTGAACCACTTCCACCCCTGCGCTTTCAAAGGCAGCACGAATCGAATTGGCAATATCTGTTTTAGAAGACTCAACAGAACTTCTCTGCAAAGATTGCGTGGTGAAGAAATCATCTCCAACGGTCACTTTTGCCAAACTAGAGGATGTTTCAACCAAAGTAGAAATAGCAGGACTCATTCGATAAACTCCATTTTGAACAGCGTAAATAGAATTTACAATTCGTTTAAAATCAGAATCTTTCACAACTCGACTTAAATCTCCAGTTTCAAATACTGTCCAATTTGCATCTTTCTCAATCGATTGGAATTCAGCTGTTATTTGAGCGATAATTTCTTCTGTAGCTTGATGAAACTTTGTTTTATCGTTATCTGAAATAGCTACAAGTGCTGTACTTTCTCTTGGGATTGCATTTCTCAAGCTTCCGCCATTCAAGGTACATAATCTCAAATCCATTTTTGAACTCACATGTAGCAACAACCGATTCATCCATTTATTGGCATTTCCTCTCCCTAAATGAATATCCATTCCTGAATGTCCTCCCAACAATCCTCTTAATTTGATTTCGAAACAAACAAAATTACTCGGAAGATCTTCGTAGGTTATTGGAGTTGACGTATTTGTATCGATTCCACCTGCACAACCAATAGACAATTCATCATCGTCTTCTGTATCTAAATTCAATAAAATAGTTCCAGAAATATTCGAAGCATCTACTTGTAAAGCCCCAGTCATTCCAGTTTCTTCATCAATTGTAAACAAGGCTTCAATTGCTGGATGAGGAATGTCGGTAGATTTCAAAATTGCCATGATTGTTGCAACACCTATTCCGTTGTCTGCACCAAGCGTTGTTCCATTTGCACGAACCCAATCTCCATCAACCAACATTTCAATTCCTTGTTCATCAAAATCAAAAATAGTATCTGAATTTTTCTGGTGAACCATATCCAAATGCGACTGCATGACAATCGTTTGTCTGTTCTCCATTCCAGCAGTTGCCGGTTTTTTGATAATCACATTTCCAATATGATCTTGAATTGTTTTCAATCCTAAAGACTTACCAAACCGCATCATAAATGCAATAACACGCTCTTCTTTTTTCGATGGTCTTGGAACTGCATTCAAATCTGCAAAATGATTCCACAATGCTTTCGGTTCTAAATCTCTTACTTCCATGCTTCTAATTATGAATGCAGAATGTAGAATGTAGAGAGAATCCCTCTTAATTCTGCATTCTTAATTTTAAATTTCTATTCGCTATTACGAATATTTACTATTCTGTTAATGTATAATTCTTCGACTTTCGTCCGCGCCCAAGGGGTTTTACGCAAAAAGGTCAAACTCGACTTGATACTTGGATTACTAATAAAACAATTAATCGGAATCAGTTTTCCCAAACGTTCAAACCCAAATTCTTCTACCAATTCAGTTACTATTGTTTCTAATTTTACTCCATGCAGTGGATCCATATTCAATGAAGAATGATGAATTAAGAATGCAGAGAAATCTCCCATAATTCTGCATTCCTAATTCTAAATTTTAATTATTCTCACACAATTTTTCTATTCTTGACTTCTAATTCTGACTACAGAGAGAATCATTTCTCATAATTCTGTATTCTTAATTCTACATTTCTAATTACCCTATTTTACGATATTTAATTCTCTTCGGTGCCGCATCCCCCAAACGTTTGCGCTTGTTCTCTTCATATTCCGAATAAGATCCTTCAAACCAAACGACTTGAGAATCGCCTTCGAAAGCTAAAATATGCGTACAAATGCGATCTAAAAACCAACGGTCGTGGGAAATAACCACAGCACAGCCCGCAAAACTTTCAATTCCTTCTTCCAACGCACGCAATGTATTCACATCGATGTCATTGGTCGGCTCATCGAGCAACAATACGTTTGCTTCTGTCATTAAAGTCATTGCTAAATGCAACCGATTCCTTTCACCACCGGAAAGCACTCCTACCTTCTTGCTCTGATCAGAACCAGCGAAATTGAATTTGGACAAATAAGCACGTGCATTGAATTTTTGATTTCCAATCTCAATGAATTCATTTCCACCACCAATCACTTCGAAAACAGTTTTTTCGGGAGAAATATCTTTATGTGTTTGATCTACGTAACCAATCTTCACCGTTTCACCAATCGAAAACGTTCCTTTATCGGCTTGTAATTCATTCATAATCATTTTGAAAATTGTTGTTTTTCCCGCACCATTTGGCCCGATAATTCCAACAATTCCTGCAGGAGGCAATCTGAAGTTCAAGTCATCATACAACATTTTATCTCCGAAAGCTTTCATAACATGTTCCGCATCAATAACATTGTTTCCTAAACGAGGACCATTTGGAATTGGAATTTCCAAATTCACTTCTTTATCCTTCATTTCTTCCGACATCATTTTATCGTAGTTCTGAATACGCGCTTTGTTCTTTGCATGTCGCCCTTTTGGATTCATACGCACCCATTCCAACTCGCGAGCAAGCATTTTCTGACGTTTCGACTCTGTTTTTTCTTCTCCTTTTAAGCGTTCTCCTTTTTGTTCCAACCAAGAAGAATAATTTCCTTTCCAAGGAATTCCCTCTCCACGATCCAATTCCAAAATCCAACCTGCAACATTATCCAAGAAATAGCGGTCGTGCGTAACTGCAATAACAGTTCCTTTGTATTGTTGTAAATGTTGCTCTAACCAATCGATAGACTCAGCATCCAAGTGATTGGTAGGCTCATCCAACAATAAAATATCTGGACTTTTCAATAACAAACGACACAAGGCCACACGTCTTTTCTCTCCTCCAGATAATGTTTCAATTAATTGATCATCTGGCGGACAACGCAAAGCATCCATTGCACGTTCCAATTTATTATCCAATTCCCATGCATCTACCGCATCGATTTTATCTTGAACAACTCCTTGTCGAGCAATTAATTTATCCATTTTATCTGGATCATTCAACACATCTTCATCCATAAATGACGCATTGATTTCTTCGTATTCTTTTAGAATGTCTACAATTTCTTGCGCACCTTCCATAACAACCTCTTTCACTGTTTTCTTTGGGTCTAAATCCGGTTCTTGCGGTAAATAGCCAACCGAATATCCTGGAGAAAAAACCACATCACCTTGAAACGATTTATCTAAACCAGCAATGATCTTCATTACGGTAGATTTACCAGAACCATTCAAACCGATGATTCCGATTTTTGCACCATAGAAAAATGAGAGGTAAATGTTTTTAATGATTTGCTTTCCTTGTGGGGTTACTTTCGAAACTCCAACCATGGAAAATATGATTTTTTTATCGTCTGACATATTGATTTTTTAAGGAAAACAAAGATAACATTCTCTTTGAAAAAGTAGATGTATTCTACTTGTATAAAGCCAAAAAGAGTCCTGAAAACGTATCGTCAGGACTCTTTTATTAAATAATCCGATCTAATCTTAAAACATTCTACTCAATCCAGACCCCATACTTGCACCGATAAAAATCAATAAAATATACAATCCCAAAAACACAATAGTAAATATGCCAGAGAATTTAAAGAATGATTTCAAATTTTCAACTCCGTAATCAAACTCTCCTTGTTTATTCGAGTTTAAACCTTTAGTAATTGATCCTGCAAAACGCACCATGTAAAGAGCAGGAAAAATCATCACCACTGTCATCGCAACATAGAAAAATGCTAAGCCAATTAATGGGGCGAATCCGGTTGAAAGAGCTGTAACTAGTGAAATTAAAGCCACAACCCCAGTTAAGCCAGTGAAAATGAATCCCACAATTGCAAGGAATCGTGCCCATTTTCCTGCGGTCAATAAATTTTGTTTGATTGAATTGTTGATTTTTAATTTATCGGTATCCAATTCAATGTTTTGGTCTAAAGTATCTAACATAATATTCTATTTTTATTAATCTAATAAATCTGTGTTGGTTGAAAATCTAATTCCATCAGCCTTTGGTAGGGTTTTCAACATGCTTTTGTATCGAGCCATTTTAACCCAAAAAATAATACCGATAACAATAAAGCCTAATATTGCCAAGATATTTAATATAGGAACAATAAAACAGCAAATTAAAATAGGAAGAACAATTCCGAGCGATTTCCCATAATCTCCTGGCTGTGGATTATTCCGAGAGTCAAATTCACGTCTCAAACTTTCTGAGATTAATGGATATAACTTAAACGGATAAATTACGGCGCCGTAAAAAGGAATGAATAGCATCCAAACAAATCCCGGATGTACCTGTCGATTTTTAGGGTCTACCTGCTTTAACAAGTCCATCAGATTTTTAACGTAAAGTACACTTGATGCGATACTAGCTCCAATAATTAGAAGATAGAGAAAAAAGATCATGATTATGAGTCCTGCCATAAGTAAAATAGTTTTAAATTATTGAGGGAACTAAAGTAGAAATTAAAAATCTATCGAGACCTGTTTCTGAGTTAATTTCTTCATTTCAAGTGCATACATAATTAGAAAGGCAATGGGAAAACAGTTCATCAACAAGCCGAAAAACATGTAAGATCCAAATACACCCGACATCCCAACAATTGAATAAATCGAATAAATGATGGGGGGAATTTGTCCGATACAATAAATCCAAAATCCCCAGCGCTTTAGTAGAAACATAAAAATAGCTCCGAGCGCACAGCAAAAAGGAAAAACAAACGAATTGAAGAAGAACCAAGTATTTGCGGAAGTTGAAGTATTTGAAAATGCTCTTTGCAGATTAGAATTAGACAAGGAAAAAAGCAAAATCATTAAATAAGTACCGCAAGCAACCCAAGTTAGAATGCATAAAACTGTCAGCAAGAGTGAACGCTTATTTCTTACAACTACTCCTAAACTATCTACTGATTCTTCTGTTTTCCAATTTTCCATTAGGTAATGTTATGATGAGAAAATTAATCAAAAAAAAAGGTTCTGAATAAATTCAGAACCTTTTTTTGAAAACATATTGAATATTAGTTCATTCTCAATTCTTCCATTTGTTTTTGGAATTCACCACCTTTAGCGTTAGCAGCATCTACAGCTTTACCAACACCTAAGTGCATAGTTACTGTCCAGATAAGTGCTACGATACCGATTACTAAACCAGCGATAGCCAAACCTTTTTTACCACCTGTTTTACCTAACTTCATCATACCCATTGCTGACATGATTACAGCTGCTAAACACAAAACGATCCAGAAATAACCTAAGCCCATTCCTGATTTTTGTCCCATACCTGCAGCTAAAACTGCTGCCGCTGTGATGATAGCATAAACTAACCATCCAAACATGAATCCAACTAATGCAAGGATAAACCCTGTTACTGCTAAACCTTTACCTTGTGGTTTTGTTGTTGTTGTGTCTAAATTTTCTGACATAATTATAAATTTTTGAGTTACGGCACGAAAATAATATCTTTATTGTTAGATTCAACCCCATTGTTAAAAAAAGTGAATTTTTTTTTATTGAACTGTTTTAGTTAACAAGTCTTTTTTCCGTGCTATACATCAGTATTTCAAGGATTAATGGCAACTAAATAAGCAATAATTGAATTTTAAAAAAAATGTTGTTAACAATTGAACCACACATTTGGATGTTGAATTTAAATACAAATAGCGCTATTTTTGTTTTATTTATAAAAATTGGTAATGAAAAAAATAATATTCTTATTCGCAATCTTGACAATTATATCTGGAAATGGATGTAAAAAGAAGAATCTAACTTATAAAATCAATGGAACGGTTATAGATTCATCGCTCAACACACCGCTTTCAAATGCAGAAATTACAATTTCAACCACTTCAATTTCAAATCCTGCTGAAGAAGTAAAAGCGACACTGACAACAGACGCTAATGGCTATTTTGAATATGAACTCCAAAGAGAAAAAATTCAAAATGTCCGTATATCCGTTAATAAAATGAATTACTTTTCAGACGGCACCCTAACAACATTAGACAACCTTTCTTTAGATAATGACAATGTATTCAATTATAATGTCTACGCTAAAAGCTGGGTTCGACTTCATTTTGTGAGCGATGGAACAAAAGATTTGAAATATTATAAATTAACAGGAAAAAATAACTGCGAAGAATGTTGTCCAACTGGTGAAATGCACATGGTTAACGCAGTGGATAGCTCTGTCATTTGTATCAATAATGGAAATAGCCCCTACAAAATTTATTATGAAGTTGTTGGAGGATCAAATCACGGAGAAATGGAAGTTATCACTGCTCCATTCCAAACGACTGAAATATTAATCAACTATTAAATTACAAATACAAGAAAAATATCTCGAAAAGTTAAATTCTATTATCCAAATTGGATTCAGAACTAAGCTCTTCCCTCTTCTTCCAATTGTTCAATCTCGTCAAACTTCATGCGAATTTCCTGACGTAGTTGACGATTGTAAGTTTCCATCAAATACTTAAAGTAGTTTGGAGTGCTTTTGGCAATACATTTGGTATACAATTTCAAACGGTGTTCGATGTGATCTTGCAAAGCATCAACTGTCTGAATAGCATCATCCAAATCTTTTATTTTCCGAATGACACCTTCGCAGTGATTTGCTAACGATAAATCAACCGCCAACTTTCCTTTCTCACCTTTTTCCAAACACTCATAGTACACATCGCGAATACTGAACTCCTCTAGAAAGCTTGTATCAACCAACTGTTCCATGTGACGCGGAAACTCGAATTCAACTTCAAACTCTAAGTCATCGTCTTCACTCAAGCGAGATTCCAGAAAACGATCTGGGAACTTGAATGCATCTTGCCAATTGATATAATCTTGCCACAACCCGAAACGTCTCACGTTGTTTCCTAAATCAATTAACTTAAACTTTGATTTATTAGGCAGACGACGAGAGCCACGTCCAATCATTTGGTGATATAAAGTCAATGAGCGAGTAGCACGATTCAAAATAATCGTTTCTACCGTTGGCTCATCAAATCCAGTTGTCAAAATCCCTACAGAAGTTAAGATTGCATCTTTAGTGGTTTTAAACCAATGTAAAACATCTTTTCTGTCTTTATCTGAGAATGTGGAATCTAAGTGACGAATTTTGTATCCTCTTTTCTTAAATGTTTCTTCCACACGCAAAGAAGTTTCAATTCCAGAGTTGAAAATCAACGTTTTATCTCCAACAGCCACTTCTTCGTAAGCAAACAAGAGTTTTTCCTGCATGAAGTAATTTCCATAAACTGTTTCAGAAGAACTTACGGTAAAATCTCCGTTTGTTCCAATTTTCAGTCCATGTAAATTCACATCGTAAGTAAATGTCTCTGCATCCGATAAATAGCCTCCTTGAATTAAAGACGCTATGCTTTCTCCAACCAACAACTTATTGTAATGATCGTTGAGTGGCAAAGCTTTATTAGAGCTCAGTGGCGTTGCAGTTACCCCCAAAATATTCGCTCCAGAGTAATACTGAAAAATCTTTCTGAAACTGTTGTAATGCGCCTCATCGACAATCACCAAACCAACACCGTCAACAAAATTCTCATTTTCCTGCAAACGGTTATTCAGTGTTTCAACCATTGCGATATAACACGGATGATGCTCTTCGTCTATCAAACTCTTCACATCACTGGAAATAACTTTATTGGAAATTCCGAGTGCATTCAATTGTTTGGAGGTTTGAACAGATAATTCAATGCGATGAGTTAGAATCAATACCTTTTTTTGGTAACGTTCAATATAACTCTTTGCGACTTCAGAAAATATCACCGTTTTTCCACCGCCAGTAGGCAATTGAAACAACAAATTGTAGTCTGAACCGTTTTTATCCAGTTCGTCAATAATGGCATTTACAGTTTTCTCCTGAAATGGATATAATTTCTTTGCTTGAAACAGCTCTTCGTCGATCATTTACTAAAAAAAGGGGTTACAAAAGTACGGTTCTTTTAAGGATTTCCCAACACGCAATCAGAATATTCTCATTATTTTATATAAATATCTCATTATTTGGCATCTACAAAAACTCAATCAGTCTTTAAACGTGATTTTCATGGAATTATTGGTAGATACACTAAAATCAATCATTGGAACGTTTTAATAAATAGCTATTGGTCTGGCATATTAATTGTTTAACTTAAAAAAAAACAACAGTCATGAACACAAAGAACAGCAAAAACAAAAAAGGAAACGCTTCAAAAAGTTTTGATAGAGCGTTGCTACACTTGGGAATCCATTATCCAGTTCAAGCTATCACAGTCAAAAAGGCTTAGAGGCATCTTTAATTAGAAATCAAATCCACCACCACCATTTTCAGGTGTTTTCTTTTCTTCTTTTAGATTTGTTTTCCCGAATCGATAGCGAACACTTAAAATCAATCGTCGGGTTTCCCATTTAAACTCGGTTGACTGATAAACGGATGGTTGATCCACTTGGAAACTAAATCCTTGCGTATTGAAAATATCAGTTACTCTCAATCCAATTCCCCATTTTCCATCAAACAATGATTTGTCTGCAGAAAAATCAACAGAACCTCTTGGCTGCATCGTTCCTTGAGCGGTAACTGAAGGAGCACTGTATCTGAAATTCACTTGCAGAGTCAGTGTTTTCTTCAATAAATCAAGTGTTGAACTAAATTTCATTCCAAAAACAAATCCTTCTCTATTCCAATTTGTCGTTGTATTGTCATCCGTATATTTGATGTAATTTCCATTGAAAGAAATCATGTTTCTCCAAATTGGAAAAGGTTTGTACTGCAAAATAACCTCTCCTCCAGAATTGACAGAATTATCGATATTCGCATAAGTTCCTCTGGAAGTTCCATCTTCATAGAATACCTTCACCCTCTGAATAACACTAGATGTATAGCGTTGATACAGGGAAAAAGCAAGGACAACTTGTTTTGAATTATACTCCAATCCCAAATCGATTGAATGAATGTTTTCTGGTTTTAATGCTGGGTTTCCACTGCGCAAATTATACGGATCGGCATAAGACGTGAATGGATTTAAATTATCAAAATTAGGTCTGTTAATTCGTTTGCTATATCCCAAAGACAGTTCTGTTGATTTAGACACCGAATAGCGAATTGTAGCTGATGGGAACAAGTTAAAGTATTCATTGCGAAAACTTTCATTTTTCGAAACCAAATTGGGAGCTTGAATACTGTATTCGAAGCGAAGTCCAGCTTGGTATTTGAATTTTTTATACTGCCCAGCAATAATTCCGTAAGCAGAGTAAATACTTTCCAAGTACTTGTAATTAAAGATTGCAGAGGTATCAGGCATGTAAACCCCGGTTGAATCTTTCGACTCATAATTCGAATTCAAAATCATATTTCGTTGAATCATTTTTAAGCCACTTTCAACTCTGAATTTTGATTTAAAAGCTCGCACAAAATCCAATGAAACTGTGGTGAAATCATTTGAATTATTGCTAAATAAATGTTGATCAATAGCTGCAGAATCTGATGGAATAGTAAATGTTTGCTGATAAAATCCTTCGTCTGTTCCATTTGAAAGTGATTCATAAACATTGACATCTAAGGAACCTTTATCATCCTTAAAATTCCATTTATAACCCAATGAAAAATCAATGTTTTTACTCAAAGTCGGATCGCTAGTAACTCGATTCCATTGTGCTGAAGTATCTGCAAAATTATCGTTTCTTATATTGTTTTGATTTCCAGTTCTTCTTCTATCAGCAGCATTTCCAGAAATACTCCACGACAATGTATTTCGATCCTTTAGGTAAATATCCATTCCAACTCTGGCAGTGTGCGTAATATTAATATCACCGCCAACTCTTCGCTGAATCAAACTTAGCGTTGTATCACCTTTGAATTGATTTAACTCTGAATAATTGTTCCGGTAACCATCTTTGTATGAAAATGCATAATTTCCATATAAATTGAATTTAGTATTTCGTAAATTCAGTGATGCAGAAGCTGTCCCTAAATTTCCTGTTCCTACAGTTGCAGCAACATTTCCGTTTATTCCACGCTTCACATTCTTCTTTAAAACAATATTGATAATTCCAGAAGTTCCATCAGGATCGTATTTTGCAGACGGATTTGTGACAATTTCTATTCGTTCAATACTACTTGCTGGAATACCTTCCAAAACACTTTTACCGTTTCCACCGCTCATATTACTTGGTTTTCCGTCGATAAGAATTGTCACATTTGCATCACCTCTCAAAGAAATTCCACCATCTTGATCCACTTCAACCGATGGAACATTATTCAAAACATCTGTAACTGTTCCACCTGTAACTGAAATATCATCTCCAACATTGTAAACTTTCTTTTCGATTCCAAGTTGCAATTGGTTTTTCTCCGTTTGAATAACCACTTCATCCAACAAATTATTGATACTTACCAATGAAATCGCGCCTACTTTTCTAAGTGGTTTTTCTGCAGAAAGTTGAATATTTCGGATGGTTTTCGTTATATAATCTGGATTTGTAACCACCAAGTAATAATTTCCATACTTCACTTCTTCCAATACAAACGAACCATTTTCATCGGTATAAATTCCTGTTGCGACTTGAGAAGTTTCTACGCTAAATAAACGAATCATCGTATACTCAAGAGGAGTTTTACTCAGTGAATCTAAAACACGACCATCAATAGATCCGAAACCACTAACTGTTTGAGAAAATGAAAAAAAGCTGAGAGCTAAAAAAAATAAAAAAAGCGTAAAGCGCATAAAATTGTAGAAATATGGTACAAAAGTACTGTAATAAGGTCAGCTCAGGAGTCTCTCCATCTAAAACAATGTTAAGATTTTATTGAAACAAATGATTGCTAAATGTTTAACAGCAAGAATGGAAAATCACAAAGAATGCTCATATAGATAAAAATACTTTACATTCTCAGGCCTTTTCGGGGGAAATCAATGAGTGATTATCCGCGTAGTTTATCGAGTAAATTACTCAAAACCTCTGCTTCTTCTTCCGTTAAATTCCCTGTAAAATCAAGATCCGATTGATTGTCATCATCAATTTGTTTTAGGATATTCAATCCTGCCTCAGAAATTGACACATAGACCACTCTTCTATCAGAATCACAACGAACACGTTCTATTAATCCCTTTTCGATTAATTTATCCATCAATCGTGTGGTATTTGGAGACTTTTCCACCATTCGTTCTTTCACAGCATTTACACTGATTACCTCTTTAGCTCCTCGAAGAATTCTCAAAATATTGAATTGTGGCATTGACAAATCAAATTTTGACATGTACGTATTTTGAATATTACCTAGATAATTTGAAGTATAACGTAGATTCACCACGGCTTTATGCTTAGAATTTTTAAATTTCGATTGGATAACCTGTCCTATTTCCATGCTACAAATTTAATTACCGTGGTATTATTTACAAACTTTATTTAGTTAATTTTTACTATTTAATGATAGAACCAATTAAAATCCGTTGGTTTCAAGTCTCCTTCAAACACAAACTCCAATCGATGCGTACCTGGAAGTAAATGCAAAAAATTCTGATCCATGAAGACTACCCCTATTTTTGAAGTAAACCAAAAATCTAGCAGTATTGTTTCATTTTCGATGAGAACGACTCCTTTTCCAGAAGCTGTATCGAGTGATTCGACAGTTACTTTAGGAGCAATGCCAACAATTGCTTTTCCTGGAAATAATTCATGAACAAAGATCCGACTGCACATTTTTCCTGTTTCATCTTTCCAATTGAATTGAATAGCAAAATCAACTTTCTTATACTTCTCTAATTCTTGTGGAAATAATTCAACAGAATGCGGATATGCAAGTGTTTGATGGCATCTTAAAGTATCCAAAATCCTTCCTTGAAAATCACTCACTTGAGCTTCTATTTCGCATAAAAATCCAGTTGGGATATCTGAAATAAGTACAAACTTTTCCTTACCAAGTGTATCAATTCGTGCAGCAATTGTTACATCTTTAAAATCGTTTTTCACTTGATATTGCAAGGCTTTCCATCTCCCAAAATAATCGATACTACTCCATGTTGGAGCTGGCCAACAATCATTGAATTGCCAATAAATCGTTCCTGCACATCTTGGATAAGTTGTTCTATGTGCAACAACCGCAATCCCAACAGCCTTAGCTTGAGTCAATTGAGAAAAATATACAAACCGCTGGAAATCATCTGTTTTACCATAAAGTAAATTCGAATGTTTGGCAATCATTCCGTTTCCGACATAGCTTTTCTGGTGCTTCTTCATCACTGGACTATCTAATTTCCAATCCGTTGGGTTACTAAACGAAGAAAGAGTTGCTAATTCTGGAAAAGACTGAAAACCATATTCAGCATTGAAACGCCCCGATTTTCTACCGAAATCCTCAATTGGATCTTTTCCATGCCAAACTCCCCAATAATGTTGGGTTCCATGATTGTAATACTCATCATTTCCCCAATTGCTCAACGGTGAAGTATGTTCGTAAGGAATATTTGTTATTCTTTTGATTGTTTCAGGAATTAATTCTTTAAAAAGCTTCTGATAATAAACTCCAATCAACGCTTCGTCCTTACTTGAAAGATTATAAGTACTTTGAAATCCCCAATTTTTCCAAGCTACGTCTACTTCATTATTTCCATTAAACAACGTTAAAGAAGCATGAGAAGCCAGCCGGGGTATTTGCTGTTGAATCTCCTCTTGAACGTTCTTCAAAAACTCATCGGTTCCAGGATACATCGCACATGCAAACATGAAATCTTCCCAAACCATTAATCCGCCTTCGTCACAGGCTTCTAAAAAAGATTCTCTAGGATAAAATCCACCACCCCAAATGCGTACCATGTTGAAATTACACTCCAACATGGTTTTCACAGCATTTTTTAACTTTTGATCCGTAATTCGAGCTGGGAAAATATCATCCGGAATATAATCTGCTCCTTTACAGAAAATTGGTCGATTGTTTACTTTTAACTGAAAAGAAGTTCCCCATTGGTCTTTTTCCTGAACCAATTCCACTTTTTTCACTCCAAACCGGATATCTTTTTCGAAGATAATTTCTCCTTTTTCATTTTTCAAAAGCCAGTGATCTTGATATAAAAAAGCTTCTCCTTGACCTCTTGGCCACCATAATTTCGGATTTTCAAGTGTTTCTGTCCGTTTGAGCACCTTATTTTGACTTTTCAACACTTGCAAGCCAAACAGATTACTTTCCCAAGTAAAAGATTCTGAGCTTTCTTTGGCCAAAATCAGTGAAAATTCAGAAGTTGCCTTTTCATCAGAAACAGCAAGCGTATTGGAATAATTTGAAACAACTTTATTAGAAGAGAAAATGGCTACTCTAACTGGCTCCCAAAATCCCATGGTAAGAATACGTAGCGACCAATCCCAACCAAACTGATACTGAGGTTTTCTACAATGTGGCGCCACTTGCGTTTTTCCAACATCATTTGGAGCAGGCAATGTAACTCCAACCTTCCCCATTCTCGGCTTTTGATACATGACAGGCGGAGTAAAAACCACTTTCAGTTTATTTTTCCCAACGATTATCTTGTCTTGAACATCGAAACGATAGTTTACAAAAGAATTATTGGTTTCAGCTACGAATTTTCCATTCAAAAAAATGGAAGCATACGTATCGATACTTGGGAATTCTAATTCAACGAATTGGTTGAAATCTGCTTCTGTTAGAAGAAATTCAGACTCTAAAATCCATTGATAGTTTTCAACCCAAGCAAATTTATCTTCATTCATCCCAACAAAAGGATCCGGAAGTTCTTTTGCGGTAATCAATGCTTCCTGAACAGAACCTTTTTCACCCATCGGCATCCATTTTTTTGAAATTGGATGTTGCACTTTCCACGATAAATTCATTTGACCAAACAGATTTATTGCCAACGAGAAGAAAATACTAATCAGAATAAATTTTACCATTTTCTATCGAACGGTGTATCAATCATTTCGTCTTTATTAGCAGTTTTCAACGCATAATTAAATCCATTGTAAACCGAAAAACCACCTACTTCACCTTTTGTATTTATAGCGATAAATGCACATTGCAAACCACTCATATCCTTATGTTTACGAATCAATCTTTCAACTATTTCTTTACATGCTTGCTCGGGAGATTTTCCCTGTCGCATCAATTCCACAACAGCATGCGAACCAGAGATTCGAATGATTGATTCACCCAAACCCGTTGCAACAGCACCACCAACCTCTTGATCTACAAATAATCCAGAGCCAATAATAGGAGAATCTCCCAAACGACCAGGTAATTTATAAGCCCAACCAGAAGTCGTACAAGCTCCACTAATTCGACCTTGTGAATCAATTGCTAAAAGTCCAATTGTATCATGATTCTCATGATTAATTGCAGGTTTTTTGGCAATCTCGGCTTGTTCTTTCTTCCATTTCTCCCACTCCTTTTTCACTTCAGGGAGTGGTGTTTTAATGGTTTCAAACTTATTTTTTAACGCATATTTTTTCGCTCCAGCACCAACAAGCATCACGTGTGGTGTATTTTGCATAATGTGTTTTGCTACAGAAATCGGATGAGCAATTCCTTCCAAACAGCCTACAGAACCACAATTTGATTCCCAATCCATGATACAAGCATCCAAGGTTACGTGTCCTTCACGATCCGGCATTCCACCAATCCCAACACTTCTGTTAGTTACATCGCTTTCCGTATGTCTTGCTCCTGCTTCCACCGCATCCAAAGAAGATCCTCCAGCTTCAAGTTTCAACCATCCAGCACGGTTTGCATCTTGCCCATGACTCCAAGTGGAAATCATTTTTGCTTCTCCAGTATAATGCGAAAAGGAAGGTTCAGAAATTGGTTCCTCACTTGCAAAACTTGGTTTTACAATAGACGCAGCTAAACCAACTGCTCCTAACTTCACAAAAGATCTGCGCTCCATACACTTAGTTATTAGCGAGTTCAGAGGACAACCAAGTTTGAAATTCCGTTGCATATTTCGCATGATCAGCATAATCTTTCGCGAAATTGTGCAATCCATCATAGTTGGGTTGGGCACACATGTACAAATAATCGTTTTTATCTGGATTCAAAACGGCATCAACTACTCCAGTTGGAGGCATTGAAATAGGTCCTGGAGGCAATCCATTGTACAAATAGGTGTTATACGGACAATCTTTATTTCGATGTTCGTAAGTCAAGCGTTGAACTCCTTTCAATTGATCTCCCCAGCAAAATTTGAATGTTGGATCTGATTGCAATTTCATCCCTGTATTCAAGCGATTTAAGTACAAGCGGGCGATAACTGGCCATTCAGATGCATTTTTTGATTGTTCACCATAAACAATGGAAGCCAAAGTAACAGCTTGAGAAGGAGATTTCAAGCCTACTTCATTCAATTTCGCCATTCTTTCCGAGGTCCAGAAATTTTTAAATTCTTTCGCCATACGATCCAAAAATGCTTCTTTATCAGTATCGTAATACATTCTGTAAGAATTTGGCATAAACAACGCGGGAATTTGCTCAACAGTAAATCCATATTTGTTCAACGTTTCCGAATCCAAAATATAATCTTCCAATTCAGTACTATCAACCATGATTGATTCAGATACTTTTACACACAAATCATGAATCGTTTTACAATTATTGAATGTAACCACAACTTCCACTTCAAAACTCCCGCTTTTTAAAGAGTTCAGCAAGTCTCGATAGGATGTGTGAGCAGGAAACGCATACATCCCAGGTTCAATATTCTCTACAGTAACCTTCTTGTTTTTTGCCATTGAAAGAAAAGCATCTGTATTAGATATAACACCTGCTTTTTCCAATGATTTTGCAATTCCGTCTAGTGATTGGCGATTATCGATTACTACCCGAGCCTCTTTGTCATTGGAAGTTTTCTTGAAATAAATCATTAAAGGCGTCCAACCGAAAACCAGTGCAACTCCAATCAACATAACCACAACAGCTGCGAATACTACTTTTTTGTTTCTTTTCTTTCCAGACATTTCTGATATAAAATTTCGTCCAACCAAATACCTTTCTCTAGGTACCATTCTTTTCTTAGGCCTACTCTTAAAAAACCAGCTTTTTCAAACAAACCAACACTTGCTAAATTGTCGCTATGAATAGAACAATGGATGTTGTGTAATGCTAAAATTTGAGTAGCGTAATTTTCTAATAGTACTAATGCTTCAAAAGCAAATCCATGATTCTTATTGTCCTCATCCGCAATTAAAATTCCAACTGCAGCCCGAAGGTGTTTAAAATCCACTTGATATAAGTCAATCGCTCCAATTGGCTCTCGGGTCCCAACAACACAAATCATCATTCTCAATTGACCATGTGTGCGAATATGTTGCGCCTGATCAATGTATTCAAGAATAGATGAAAATGAAAATGGAACTTCTGTCCCCGTTATCTTCCAATGTTTGGGGTTATTTTCCCAAAGCATCAACTTGGTAGCGTCCTCTTTTTCAACAGCACGCAAGAAAACGGATTTACCAGTTAAACTCATTAATTACTCCTTTTTAGTTGCTTTAAAAGCGTTCAAATGTAAGTCAAAAACTGCTTATTTAAATGGAAGGAATTTGAATTCTTTCAACAAGTTACTAAGAGTTAATTAAAATGTCGAATTCCTAATTCAAATGAATGGAATCTTTTCAATTAAATACAATTGAATGATTTCACCTACTTTGACGTAATTCCGCAATATTACGTCAGTAACTTTAGATAAATAAATATAAAAACATGTAAATAAGATAGTTAAACCCAAATATCAATCCAAAAATTACTCAAATTACTCATTCAGAGTATCAATCCGATTTAAAATATCGTCCATCGAATAAGCCTTGATCCCAGTATAATTTTCAGGCAAATTCAAACCATTTACTTGATTAATCAGTTTTTTAGATTCCAAATAGACCAAAAGATCCGATAATTGATTTACCTGATTCCCTAAATTCATAACCTCTCTTATTGGGTGCAAACAAGTAATTCCATCAATTGCTTTTTCGTAGCTTGAAAAAACAATTTGTGGATTCAATGGAACGATTTCTTTCGGAATTTCCACCAAAACCAAAGGAATAGCAGATCTCTTCGCTTTTTTCAGCATTGAAGTAGTTAACAACTGTTCTGATTTTCGATAGGTCAAGCTGAAATAATCTTTTCCAACCGAAATTCCAATGTGTGGCGGAATTTTATCGGCATTCCAAATCCAAATAACTGTTTTTTGGAGAAGTTGTTCGGGAAGCTCTCTATGAATTGATTTAAAGTCAAATTTAGACATTGGTTTCTCCTTTAAAAACAACTTCAGCTGGACCAATGAGCCAAATATTCGTGAATTTGGAATTTTCTCGAGTGAATCGAACCGCGAGGTTTCCTCCTTGAGATTTCACGGCATACTCAAACTCACCAACAATCAGATTTTTCTCTCCTAGAGCAATTGCTGCAGCTGTAACACCGGTTCCGCAACTCAATGTTTCATCTTCCACCCCACGTTCATAGGTTTTAATCTCAAAAGAATGAGAATCTAACTGATGAATGGCATTTACATTGATTCCTTCTTGTTTGTAGGTATCTGAATACCGGATTTGCTTTCCGTAGGAAACAATATCAAAATCAGCTACATTCTCCGTGAAATGAATGAAATGTGGGGAACCCGTATTCAAAACAAATTCTTTATGAGATACATCAATTTCCGACACATCATTCATTTTTAAGAAAACCAACGAACCCTTTTTCACCGCTTCGTGTACTCCGTCAATAGCCATGAAAGAAACGTGATCCTTTATAATCCCTAATTCATGGGCAAATGCAACCGAACATCGCGCCCCATTTCCGCAAAAACTTTTCGACCCATCCGAATTGTAATAGTCCACTTCGAAATCGTATCCTGAAATTGAATTGATTTTTATCAAACCATCCGCACCAACACCAAATCTCCGATCACATAACTTTTGAATCGTAGAAATAGATAAATCATCCCACTCTCCCGATCGGTTATCAATCATCACAAAATCGTTTCCTGTGCCTTGATATTTTACAAAAAATAGACTCATATATCCTTTGCTACGATTGAGTTACAAGCTTTTTATGCTTAACAATCTTTAACAGCACAAAAGTAACAATCATCGATTGATAACTGTTATAATTGTATAGAAATTTAGCATAAACTAATTTAATATCATGAGCAACACATTAAAATTCTTAGGATTAGGAATTGTTGGCGGTATGATTCCATTCGCCTTCGGCTTCCTTTTAAAGTCAACTTACGAAGAGCCGTTATCAGAGCAAGTTATCGACGGCAACAGACTAGCAAAAACCGTTTCATACAACGGGATGCCTGCGGAAGGCGCTTCATTTGTTGAAGCATCAGAAAATACGATTAACTCAGTAGTTCACGTCACCACCAAAGTAGTTCGAACACAGGTTCAACGAGATCCATTCTACGAATTCTTTTACGGCCCTGGAACTGGTGGTCGTGAATTCAAACAATATGGAAGCGGATCTGGATCTGGAGTAATCGTTTCCAGTGATGGGTACATCGTAACCAATAACCACGTTATTCAAGATGCATCTGAAATTGAAGTCATTCTCAACGACAATTCAAAATACACAGCAACAGTGATTGGAACAGATCCTTCCACTGACATTGCAGTATTAAAAATTGATGCTCCAGGTTTAAAACCAATTGGAATTGGAAATAGCGACGATTTAAGAGTTGGTGAATGGGTTCTTGCAGTTGGAAATCCGTTTAACTTAACATCCACTGTAACCGCTGGTATCGTCAGTGCAAAAGCGAGAAACATCAACTTACTATCTGACAGAACAAGAAACACCAATGTTCCTATTGAATCCTTTATTCAAACAGATGCAGCGGTAAATCCAGGGAATTCTGGAGGAGCTTTGGTAAATACAAAAGGTGACTTGGTTGGAATTAACACAGCGATTGCTTCACAAACAGGTTCTTATTCCGGATACAGCTTTGCTATTCCAGTAAACCTAGTAAATAAAGTAATGCGCGACATTATTGACTTCGGAATTGTTCAAAGAGCTTATTTAGGAGTTCAAATTGCAGACATCAACCAAGAAATAAAAGAGAAAAACAGCTTACCTTCTACAAAAGGAGTTTTCATTTCTTCTGTTACAGATGAGGGTGGATCAGACAAAGCTGGAGTGAAGAAAAACTGGGTTATTTTAAAAGTTGGAACCAAAGAAGTGAACTCTGTAGCTGCATTGCAAGAAGAAATCGGAAAACGCAGACCTGGTGATAAAGTGAACCTTACGTTACGCACAGAAGATGGAAACGAAGTAATTAAAGAAGTTCTTTTGAGATCAGCAGACGGAGAAACATCCTTGAAGTCGAAAGAAGAAATGAGCAAAACAACTGCACTTGGTGGAACTTTTATAGAATTAACTTCCAAAGAGAAAAAAGAATTAAACGTCAGCCTCGGAGTGAAAGTAAAAACATTGGAACCAGGAAAATTAAAATCGAGCGGACTTTCCGAGGGAGATATCATTACGAAGGTCAATCAAACACAGATTGAATCTGTAGAGCAACTCACCCGACTTCTAACCAACACAAAAGGTGGAATTTTGTTGGAGATTGTTTCAGAAAGCGGTAAGAAAGAATACGTCGGATTCGGTTTATAAACCTCAAATCCGTTCAAAAGGTTTAAATGTTCAAAGTCCCGATAGCTATCGGAATGAAATTCATTAGCAATTAATTTTGAACTTTTTAACCCTTGAACTTTTTTGAACTTTCGCCGCGAAAGTGCCGTAATTCGGGATGGAATATAAAATAATTGTTAAGGCATGGTTTTTGAGAGGTGAAAATCTCTTGAAAATCTGCCTTTTTTATTTGGAAATCACTTGTATTTCGTCGTAACTTTGCACCCAGATTTTCATTAATCGTTATAAAACGAAGTTCATTACATGAGACAACTTAAGATTACAAAATCGATTACCAATCGTGAGAGCCAGTCATTAGACAAGTATCTTCAAGACATTGGTAAAGAAGAGCTAATCACCGCCGAAGAAGAAGTAGAATTGGCGCGTAAAATCAAACAAGGCGATCAAAGAGCATTAGAGAAGTTAACTCGTGCCAACTTACGTTTCGTCGTGTCTGTAGCAAAACAGTATCAAAATCAAGGATTAACATTGCCCGATCTTATTAACGAAGGGAATTTAGGTTTGATCAAAGCTGCACAGAAATTTGATGAGACGCGTGGTTTCAAATTCATTTCTTACGCTGTATGGTGGATTCGTCAATCTATCTTACAAGCTTTAGCAGAACAAGCTCGTATTGTACGTTTACCATTAAACCAAGTTGGTTCATTAAACAAAATCAACAAGGCATTTTCAAGATTGGAACAAGAATTCGAAAGACCTCCTTCAGCAGAAGAATTAGCAGAGGCTTTGGAAGTTCCAGAGGATAAAATCAAAGAAAGCTTAAATGTTTCAGGTCGTCACGTATCTATGGATGCTCCTCTTTCTTCATCTGAAGACGGTGGTACATTGATGGATGTTATGGCAAACGCTGATTCACCAAAAGCTGACCATGCGCTAATGGCAGAGTCACTTCAAAAAGAAATCGAACGTTCTTTAAGTACATTAACGGACAAAGAGCGTGAAATCATTCGTTTATTCTTCGGAATTGGAATGAATCACGGTTTGACTCTAGAAGAGATTGGTGCTAAGTTTAATTTAACACGCGAGCGTGTTCGACAAATTAAGGAGAAGGCGATTAGACGTCTTCGACACACCTCTCGAAATAAGTTATTGAAAGCATATTTAGGATAAGAAAAAAGGCTGTCTGCTAACGCGGGCGGCCTTTTTTGCTTTACACACATGTATCTCGTTGAAAATAATAAACATAAATAAATACACCCGTTAGATGGAAGCTGCATTAGGCTATGAAAAAGAGTTAAACATGCACGTTCAGAAAGAACGCGCTGCTGTGAAATTGTCAAGTCACGTTGGTGAGTTACTTTACGACAAAGGAATTGAATTGGTTTTGTTCCGTAATCACCTTACAGACATTACGATTTCAGAAATTCTAAACTTGCATGAATATGCAAAGAATGTTGTGAAGAAACCAATTGACATTGAAACGACAGCTGCTTTAGCTGAAGAATTGTTGAAAATGGATTTGGCTCCTGCTAAAATCGACATCGGTAAGTTATCTAGTGAATGGATTGCTGAAGGAACATCTTTCGATTCAAAAGCTGCTTTTTTAGGAGCGAAATTAGGTAAATTCTCTAGTGCTTCAGGATCTGTTGAGCCAAGGGATGTCGTTTTATATGGGTTTGGTCGTATTGGTCGTTTGGCAGCTCGTGAGTTGATCAAACAAGCCGGTAAAGGTCAACAATTGCGTTTACGTGCAATCGTTACGCGTGGTGCAAGTGACAAGGACATCGTTAAGCGTGCTGCTTTATTGCGTTCTGATTCTGTTCACGGTGCTTTCAGAGGAAGTGTTGTGGAAGATTTGGAAAACAAAACTTTAATCATCAACGGACAAATTGTTCACATGATTGATGCTTCCAATCCTGAAGATGTAGATTACACGAAATACGGAATCAACAACGCATTAGTAATTGACAACACAGGTGTATACACCAATCGTGAAGCTTTATCGAAGCATTTAGCAGCTAAAGGAGTTTCCAAAGTATTGTTGACTGCTCCTGGTAAAGAAATTCCAAATGTTGTTTACGGGATCAACCAAGGTGATTTAGATGTTGAGAATGAAACGATTTATTCTGCAGCTTCTTGTACAACCAATGCAATCTCCCCTATTTTAAAAGTTGTCAATGACGCTTTTGGAATCGTGAAAGGACATATTGAAACAGTTCACGCATACACAAATGACCAAAACTTGTTGGACAACATGCACAAATCTTCACGTAGAGGACGTTCTGCTGCTATCAATATGGTTATTACTTCTACTGGAGCTGGAGCTGCTGTAACGAAAGTTATTCCAAACTTAAAAGATAAATTGACCGCTAATGCAGTTCGTGTACCAACTCCAAATGGTTCATTGGCAATTCTTTCTTTGGAATTACAAAAAGGAACAACAATCGAAGATGTCAATAACGTAGTTCGTGCTGCTTCTTTGGAAGGCGATTTAGTCAATCAGATTTTCTATTCGTACGATCCAGAATTGGTTTCTAGCGATATTATTGGAAATACCTGTTGTTCTGTGTATGACTCGCATGCTACTATCGTTTCTTTAGACGGAAAAAATGTGGTGTTATATACTTGGTACGACAACGAATTTGGTTACACGAAACAAGTAATTCGTTTGGCTAAACACATTACAAAAGTTCAACGTTTGATTTATTATTAATAGTCAAATCAAATTTGAAATATATTGATAAAAGGATTCTTCGGGATCCTTTTTTTTATTTTCTTTTATTTTTTATTGCAACATTATTGCATTTAACTATATTTGCAACACAATTGCATTAAAAACTATTTCGATGACACGAATTCTCGTATTGGTATGTATCTGTTTATCCTCTCAAACGCTTTTCTCACAAGTTCTGCATGGAACAGTGATCGATGAGCATTCCAAACAAATCATTGCAGAAGCTTCTATTGGAATTGAAGAACATGAAATTCATGTAACGACAGATGCTGAAGGGAAATTCCAACTGAATCTGAAAAACATGCCACAACTTTTTCATCTAGTTGTAAGAGCACCTCATTATGATTTACTGCGAGTAGAACTAATTAAAAGTAAAACAGATACTTCCATCGTGATTTTATTACACGAACAGCACTTTGAACTGGAAGAGGTGGAAATCAAATCCAGCTACGGACAAACAGCAAATCAGGTCGTTTCTCATGTGGAAGTAAGAAAATTATCAACATTAAATGGAATTCCTCAAAGCTCTTTGGGTGATGCATTGGCAACGATTCCTGGAGTTTATAATTCTTCTACAGGAACTGGAATCTACAAACCCATTATCCGCGGATTGAGTGGAAGTCGAGTAATTACTTACCTGAACGGAATTCGACTGGAAAACCAGCAATGGGGCGGTGATCATGGGTTAGGAATCACAGAAATAGGAATAGACCAAGTAGAAGTTATCAAAGGCCCATCAAGTTTGCTCTACGGAGCAGATGCTTTGGGAGGGATTCTTTACTTTTCAGATGAAAAATATGCACATCTGAACAAGACTACATTTATGCTTCAAAGTCGTTTTGAATCCAATTCACTCCTCACTTCCAATACCGTAGGATTTAAAACCAGTACCAAAAAACTTCGATTAGCTGTTTATGGTGGCTACAATTCCGCTGCAGATTATCAGACTCCAGATGGATTGTATGTAAAAAACACCCGTTACAATCAAAAAATGGCGCGCATATCTGCTGGCTTCGGTCGGAAAAATTACACGTCCAATATTCGCTATTCCCTTTTGATGATGGATGTGGGAATTCCAGGGCATTCACACGACTCAATTCCTGATCCTGCCGACTTCTACGGAACTAAAGCTGTACGTGAAAAGGGACTTCCTTATCAACACATTTTCAATCAGATAATCTCTTGGGAAAATAAATTTTTCTTCAAAAAACACGAATTTCAAGTCCTGCTGGGAAATACCCACAATCAACTTCAAGAATACGAAGAAAAAGTAACTATTCCAGGGATGTTTCTTCAATTGAACACCACTTCTTATCAAGTCAAGCACAAAGTTACTTTAAGAAATCAACTAGAATTGATCAGTGGAGTTCAGGGAATGGTGCAATTAAATAAAAACAATCCCGACGCAGAGGAAATCTTGATTCCAAATGCAACAACGATGGATAATGGAATTTACACAGTCTTAAATGGTACTGTCAAAAAAACAACCTTTCAATTGGGATTGCGCATGGATGTGCGGCATTTAAAAGTTCAGGATGATAGTATTCAATTCAATAACTGGTATCCGGGATTTACTTATTCGGCTGGAATTGTTCAACGTTTCAAGAACAGCAAATTACGCATCAATCTTTCATCTGGCTTCCGAGCGCCACACAGTTCAGAATTACTGGCAAACGGTGTACATCACGGAACCATGCGATTTGAAATTGGCAACAGAGACTTAAAAACAGAGCAGGCGAATCAGATTGATTTGACTTATGAATATGACAACGAACACATTAGTTTCATCGTTAATCCGTTCTATAGCTATATTCAACACTTCATTTACATCGAGCCATCCGACAGCTTTGCAGAATCACTTCCTGTTTATTATTACAAAAGCGCCACTTCTGCACAGCTTTATGGAATTGATGCTGGAATCCACCTTCATCCACATTTCGCTCACGGACTTCATTTAGAATCGACCTACTCTTTGGTCTATGGAATTATCAATAACAATTATTCCATGCCGCTAGTTCCTCCTGGAAGAATTCAAACGAATTTACGTTTTGCATTTAACTCGAAAAGAGCGTTTAAATTTGATGAAATCATTATTCAACACGCATATTATTTCCCTCAAAACAACGTATTTAACTACGAAACTAGAACGGTCGATTATCATGTTCTTGATGCAGGACTGAAGTTTTCATTCACACAAAGTAAATCTGTTTGGGGACTACAGGCTGGAGTGAAAAATTGTCTGAATACACGTTATGTCCCACATATTTCTAGATTAAAAACATTTGATATTCCTTCCCCTGGAATTAATGGATATATAGTAATCACATATAATTTAAAGTAAATGAAAAAAGCAACATTACTAGTTGGAATCGCACTATTCTTGGGTGCCGTATCTTGTAAGAAAAAAGAATGTCATGACTGTCATTATGAAAACGTTCAGAATGAAGAAGTGGAGTTAGGAAACAAGTGTGGTGACGATTTAGAAAACCTAGAAAAAAACGGATATTCTGACGGAACTCAAACATACGAAGTTCATTGTCACGAACATTAAATAGTAAGGGAGCCTGAGGGTTCCCTTATTTTTTCAATCCGTTTTGCTTCAAACACTTCATCACTTTCTTATCGTGTTTCGCTCTTTCTTCTGGAGTTGTATTCGGAGTGGTCAAAAGTTCTTTGCACTTGTTATCGACAACTTCCCATCGAGCCATTAATTTTTCTTCTTGTTTTGCGCTAGTTGTCCCTTTTTCAAAGGCATCATTAATGGAATCATTGGCAACTACACAGGTACAAAAATCCCATTGTTCACCGTACTTTTTAACAATCTTTTCGTGATTTTCCTTATTTTCTACCGCAACTGATTTCTTTTCTGTAGCAGTATCCTTCAAAGCAGTTGTCAAATCATCTGCTTTAGCAACAGTATCTATATTAGATTCTATTTCACATTCCTTACATTCTTCATTGGAGCTGCAAGAAATGATTAGTAGACTAAGAGATAAAAACAATAGAAACGAACTTTTTTTCATAAGGCTGAATTACAGACAAATGTATAAATAATGATGGAAATTGAATTGAAAACTATTTGCTCAATTTAACACCTCACCCATTCAGAACTAATATTCAGGAAAAGGTATCAAGACAATCGTGTACTTAAACGATTTGTGTTTGGGCTTTAAGACAATTTTTGTACGTGTAAGGGAAATAATTTCGAAAATCAAATCTTTCTTTGTACCCTTAAAACCGATTTCATTTTTTGATTGATCCAACCAAAAGCCCATTTTGATACCTGGTTTCGTTCCTAAGTCTTTCAGTCGGTGGAAATAAGCATTCTGTGATTCGTGGAAAACAATCAAATCCTTGTACTCAAATTGCAAAGGTGTGTAATCTTTATCTCCATCCAATTGCTTATCTATCAACCAAACTTTGGAGGAATTATCATGTAATAAAATGTAATTATCAATGGGCTCAATACCAGTATCTCCACAGGAAGAAAGTAATAGAATAGAAAGAATTAGATGACAACTAAATTTCATCAAAATAGCATATTGTTTCTATCAAGAATTTTCTTAATCTCAACTCCCATTGAATCGATAAATTCAGCTTTCACTTTTCGAGGAACATCTTCATCAATTACTTCACAATTGACGTAATCGTATCTTCCATCTTTCCAACGGAACAAACAATTGTAGTAGGTGATATTATTATTGATGTTATCTGGAAAGCGAATCACCAAATCATCGTATCCCGAAGAAGTTTTACGCTCTTCAATTAAATTCCCGTTAAAGCCATTTAGTTTTACCAAATTCCCTCCTTCTCTTTCAAAAATCAACATTCTTCTTATCGGAAAGCCATTAACACCAGCTTTTATCAACAATTTGAATCCATCCTTCAAAGGAGTGTTTTTATTCAACTTAAAAAAGCGAAAGAAATTTGGAGAACAAGATGGATGAGCTGGATCATCATTTTTTGTTGCTTTCGGATCACAAAGATGTAATTCAACCAATAATTCAGCTTCTACTTTCGATTTAAAGCTATTTTCATTAAAATTAGTACTGATGGTATTATCCGTCAAGGCTTCTTTACTTGAATGTCTTTTCTCGATTGTAATAGTATCATCCGCTTCATCGCTACAAGAAGTGAAAACAATTGAAAGGAGTAAAAACAATCCGAATTTGATTTTCATACCGTTATTTTTGTTTTTAATGAAATATTTTGGAAGAAGTTACAAAGGACTCCGTGAATTTCTTTGGATCTACTCCTGTCTCGATATTTTTCACTTTAAACCAATCCAACATACGCTCAGTAGGCATATTCCCAGTTAATTCATCTTTCGCCATTGGACAACCACCAAAACCTTTTATAGCGCCTTCAAAATAGCGACAACCAGCAGTATATGCCGCTTCCGTCAAAATAGCAGCATTTTCTGGTAAAGTGTGCAAATGCGCACTAATCTGAATGGATTTAGATTCCGATAAAATTGTTGAGAAAACTTGCTGAATTAATGCTGGTGTTGCCACTCCAATTGTATCTGAAAGGGAAAGTCGAGAAACTTCAAATAACTGTGTTAAACGTTCCGCCCAAGTTACTATTAAATCTGGTGACCATGCATCTCCATAAGGATTTCCGAATCCCATTGAAAGGTACAATACCAATTCTTTATTCTCTTTGTGACAGATATTTGCAATAGCTTCCACTCTTTTCAAAGATTCTTGAATGGTTGCATTGGTATTTCGCACCTGAAAAGTCTCTGAAATACTGAACGGGTATCCTAGAAAATCAATACGTTCAAATTTCGCAGCATCTTCCGCCCCGCGTTCATTTGGTATTATTGCTAATAATTTCGTGTCACTTTCATTCAAACCTTCTAAAACCCTTGCAGTGTCTTGCATTTGAGGAATGGCTTTGGGCGAAACGAAACTTCCAAAATCTAAAGTATCAAACCCACATTCCAAAAGACTGTTCAAATAAGTAATCTTATCATTTGTCTCAATCCATTCTTTAATACCTTGCATGGCATCACGTGGACATTCTGTTATAAAAACACGGTCATTCATGTGCTATTTTCTTTCGTTTTTTTAGAACTGCTTTATTTATCTTTTTCACCAAACCCGGACCTTCATAAATAAATCCAGAATACAACTGGATTAAACTTGCTCCAGCCTCCAATTTTTCAAGGGCATCTTCAGCAGAATATATCCCACCGACACCAATTATAGGAAAAGAACCATTCGAATTTTTGTACAAATACCGAACAACTTCTGTTGATCTATTTTTAAGTGGTTTTCCTGAAACACCACCCATTCCAATCGCTTCAACTTGGGCACTTGAAGTTACTAAATTACCTCGTTCAATAGTCGTATTTGTAGCAATAATTCCTGCAATTTCGGTTTCCTTAACAATAGCAATTATGTCATCTAATTGAGAATCTGTTAAGTCTGGAGCTATTTTTAAAAAGATGGGTTTAGATGAGTTTATTTCAGAGCGTTTATCCATCAAGGTTTGCAATAGTTTAGTAAGCGGTTCTTTATCTTGTAATTCTCTCAAATTTGGAGTGTTCGGAGAAGAAACATTGACCACAAAATAATCTACATATTGTTCTAAAGCATTGTAGCAAATAAGATAGTCGGAAATTGCATCCTCATTCGGAGTCACTTTGTTTTTGCCAATATTTCCTCCGATGATACAAGCTGGTTGCAATTTTTTAAGTCTTTCAACAATTTCAGCTGCTCCATCATTATTGAATCCCATGCGATTAATGATTGCCTGATCTTCAATCAATCGAAACAAGCGTGGTTTCGGATTACCATCTTGTCCAACAGGTGTTACGGTTCCAATTTCAACAAAACCAAATCCACAAGCTGCCAATTCATTAATTCGAAGCGCATTTTTATCAAATCCAGCAGCTAGCCCAACTGGATTAGGGAATTTTATCCCTGCAACTTCTGTTTCTAAGAGTTGATTCTTTACACAATAAATGGATTTCCAAATAGGCCTAACTAAAGGAACCTTTAGCCAAAACCCAAGTAATTTAAACGTGAAGTAATGAACCTTTTCAGGATCATATTTAAAGAGAAACCAGCGTAGCAAAGGATACATTCTATCAATTTGTACCAAAGGTAGAAACACAAAACGAGCTTATCAATAGATAAGCTCGTTTTGTTAAAAGAATTTTAAAATTGGTTCTAGAACTTCGCTTTATATCTTCGTTTTCCGAATTTCATTGGCCTATTACCTGTAGATGATTTATAAGTAATATTTCTTGTAACCATAATATTTACAAAAATCATAGCATCTTTTTGTTTATCACCTCTTTGACTACCTGCATTAAATGCCGATGGGTTTGTAGACGGATTAGATAAATAAGCTGCTTGTGCTCCATAAGTTGCTCCAATAGCTGATGCATCGTAATAAACACCATGTACATCATCAATATAATCAGAGAACGTTTTCACATAAGTGACTTCTAGTCCTATTCTCCACATACGATTAATTCCCATTCTGAAACCAACTCCAAGAGGAACCATTGCGGTAATTCTCTTGTAATTTGCTGGTCCTCCAGGCAATCCTTGACCTTCTGTATGCATGTCATGTAACGCAACCCAGCTCCCTTGATATTGAGCTTTCGGATTATAATACATCGCTCCAATTCCTGCAATTAAATACAATTGCTCGTTGTGATCTGTAAATCCTCTTAAACCAGGAATATTATATCTACGTCCAATTTTTTCATTCGCAAGTAGAATAAATTCAATTCGTTGACTTAAACTTACAAAGAATGAACGGAAATGAAGATTTCGCATATTCCGAATAGGCTCTTTTGTCAATGCATCATTACCTCGAATCATCCCCAAGTTTACCATTGTGGATGTTGCAAAATAAGGATGAAAGCGATATCTGTATGATACAGAACCTCCAAAATGCGTCGAATTAAAATCGATGTCTTTCAAACTGTAATCTGTTCCAATTTGGTTAGCTCCACCTAGATCTCCAAGGAAACTAGTAGCGCCAATTCCAATTGAAATTTCTTTCTTATTCATTGCCCAATTACGCTGAGTATTGAAGTTCGAACCTTGACCAAATGTAACTGTTGAAACTATGGATAAAATAGTTAGACTTATGTATCTCATTCTAAAAATTTATGTTGTAGTAGTTTTCACAGCGCTAAATTAAGGTTTTCTATTTACGCAATCAAAAAAAAAGTCGGATTTATTCAAATTGCTAGTTTTATTGAATAATTTACCGTATCCATTGAATTTATCTTAGAAAATTAGTTCAAATAGAAAGCCCTCCATTTCTAGAGGGCTTTCATTCAATTAAGCGGCATATTTACCTAAAAAATATTCTCTTAATTTTTCCAATGCTCGAAATGTTTTCACCTTCGCATTATTTTCAGTAATTCCAATTGATTCTCCAATTTCTTTAAAGCTTAATTGCTCGAAGAAACGCATCTCAATCAATTTCAGTTGTTCTTCTTTTAGTCGTTGCATTGCTGCAAGAAGTAACGATTGGTTGTACTCAAACTCTTGGTTTTCAAAAAACAGAGTGTCAAAGGATGGAATTTGAACATTCTCCATAGAAACAGTTCTAGAAGCTTGTAACTCTCTGTAAGATTGGTACAATTCACTCTTAGCTATTCGATAAAGCCAAGAGCCAAAAGGCACTCCTCGGTCTTCATACTTCGATATATTCTTAATTGCCTTGATGAAAACCTGAGAAGCTACATCATAAGCTAGCTCTGGATCTTCCATCCGCTGTTTCAAATAACGAAGTATTGCATCATAATACTTACGGTACAAAGGTTCAAATCTTGCCGGATCTGCCTTTGCTTGTATCACCCATACTTGCTCCTCTTGGAGTAGTTCCGATGATTGGTGGAAATAGACATTAATTGCCATGGTATATTTGGATTTTGGGTTTGCATAATTTTTTGCATTGGGTATATCTAACTTAACTGATTTTTTTTGAAATTATTATCGAATTCTGAAATATATAGTGGATTTTTAACAAAAATTCGACGAACTAAGCTATTTATCCTATCAATTTAGTAGATTTTAGATCTAATTGATTCCAGAAGTGTCAGTTAGAGTTCTTAAAAACTGTTCCAATTGACTGATTTCATGTTCAGTAATCGAAAATGGTCGAATAATAGGGGATTTATTTTCAAATACCTCACCTCCCTTGGAATAATGCAAAATAACACCTCGCAAAGTCTCAATACTTCCATCGTGCATATAAGGAGCTGTTAAGGCTACATTTCGCAAACTAGGAACTTTAAATTTTCCATTATCAGTTTGCAAGCCATTTATTCGAAAACGACCATTATCCAATACATAATCAGAATACAACCCATTGCTGAGTACTTTGTAATTGGTGAAATGAGGAGCTGAATGACATTTCGTACAATACAGCTTTTCAGAAAACAAAAGCCAACCTGCTAGTTCATCTGAATTTAAAACCGCATTCTCCCCTGCTCGATAGCGGTCAAATTTACTATTCTGGCTGATTAAAGATCTTTCGTAAGAACTTAATGCACGTGTAATGACAAATGCATCTAACTCTCGTTTAAAAATAGATTTTGCTAATTGGCTGTATTGCTCATCATTAGAAAGCTTTTGAAGAATTTCCTTCATCGAACTCCCCATTTCCTGATGATCTTGCATAGGGACCAATGCTTGGAGCTCTAACGTTTTTACTTCGCCATCATACATGTAGCTTTTAAAATAAGCGCTGTTCAATAAACTTGGAGCATTGCGCATCGCAACTCTTCCTTCAATACCAATACTCTTGGGTAAACCATCTGTAAAAGCTTTCTCAGGCTGATGACAGTTGGAACAAGCTATTTCATTGTTTTTGGAGAGTCTCTTATCAAAGAAGAGCATTTTCCCAAAAGCAATTTTCTCACTTGAATTTAGATTGTCAATTGGAGAGGGAATTTCACCCAAAATCAAGGTGTTTTTCTTGCGGAAAGTACACATTGATCCTAATAGAATCAATAGGAAACAGATTAAAATGCCTTGCTTATTGAATTTCATGACTCATTGAAATCTAATTTACTGGATTCCAATCAAAAAACACTTACTTTTTACGGACAATATAAAGAATCTCTTGTTTTGAAAGCCTGAAACGCTCAATTTCTTCGATTGATATCGGATTTTTCTCAAAAGCGATTTCTACCTCAAAGCCTGCTTTTCTCAACCAATCAGGATAATCCATTCCGAAAAGACGCACGTGATCTTTTTGCCAAAAATGTTTCTCGCGCTCTTCAGGTGAAGTAATATTCCAATCTTCATACGTTTCAGATCTTGAAATATCTTGTGGAACCTGAAGAATTCCCCAAGCACCTGGAGCCATCACTCGATACAATTCTTTCATACATTTTAATGCATCATCCACATGTTCCATCACGTGATTACAAAAAACAACATCGAATCGGTTATCTTCCAAAGGAATCTCATGTAAATCGAAATGCATATCCGCAATGGGAGAAAGTAAATCTCCCGTTAAGTAATCCAAGTTCTGCTGATTCTTGAATTTTTTATGGAAACACTGTTCTGGAGCAATATGAAGTACTTTCAATTTGGGAGCAGAAAAGAAATTACTTTCTCTTTTCAAGTACAACCACATTAAACGATGGCGTTCTAAAGTTAAATCATAAGGGCAAAGTACATTATCGCGATGCGCAACTTCAGATCCGTAGGATAAAAATTTTCTAAATTTCCGATTACACACAGGACATTCGACATTGTTTCCTTTGTAAATGACAGGCGCAAACACTTTAAAAACGTAGCTTAAACGAATCAAAAGTGGTCTTGGTAATTTATTCAGAAGAAATTTATACGCTTTTTTCATACGAACAAAGTTAATAATCTAGAACATCCTAACGACAATCTTTAAAGACTTCTTTTAAATTTGCACCATGAAGAATCTACTCCTATTACTTAGTTTATATTCATTTACACAAAATACAGTGATTGCTCAAGTCCAAACACATACTCCAGTTGCGAAAGAAATTCCAACAGAATTAACGAAACACAATCACATACGCATTGATCCTTATTTTTGGATGAATCAACGGGATTCTAAGCCAGTATTGGATTACATTGCTGAAGAAAACACTTATTCAAACGCTTTTTTTGAGCAGAAAAAACCGTTAATCAATACTTTTTTGGCTGAATTTGAAAATAGAATTAATCCAGAAGAAACAAGTGCTCCGATAGAAATTCAAGGAAATACCTATCAATGGCGTCAAATAAAAGACAAGGATTACAAACAATTAATTTTAATTGAAAAAGGCAAAGAATCTATCTATTTTGATGAAAATGAACGAGCTAAAGGAACCGAATATTACAGCTTAGGTGACTTATCAATATCTCCTAACAATCAACTAGTTGCGTTTTCAGAAGATAAAATTGGGAGAAGAAATTACACGATTCTATTTCGCGATAATCAATCGGATAAAATACTTAAAGACGAACTCAAGAAAACAGATGGAAGTGTTATTTGGGCGAATGATAACAAAACTGTTTTCTACGTAAAAAAAGATCCAACAACCCTTCGGGAGTATCAAGTTTACAAGCACATTCTAGGAACCAGTCAATCAAAAGACGAATTAGTCTTTGAAGAAAAGGACGAGCGTTTTACGGTTTACATCTCAAAAACATTAGACAAATCATTCATACTCATTCATACAGAAAGTTCTACAACTTCAGAGATTTCGTTGATTAAATCAGACAATCCTTCCGAAAAAGCCCTTTGTTTTTTGAAGCGTGAGCAAGACCATTTGTATGAAATTGATCATCACGAAACTGGATTCTTCGTTCTTTCAAATAAAAACAGTCCCAATCGCAAATTGGTATTCACAGAATCGATTCCAACATCCATTGAATCGTGCAAAACACTCATTGCACATGATTCAGAAACCTATCTAGAAGGACTTGAAGTCTTTAGTACATTTTTAGCGCTACAGTCACGCAAAATGGGACGTACAGAAATTTCAATCGGAAATATCGACGCTACAAACTTCTCGGTCATCTCTATGCCAGAAGAAGTTTATGAACTAGGATTCAGTTACAATGAAAATTACTTCGCTAAAAAAATAAACTATTACTATGCCTCTTTCACAAGTCCAAGTTCTATCTATCAATACGACTTGGCATCCAAAAACTCTCAACTCGTTTTTCAAAAAAAATTAATTGATCCTAAATTCCATTCGGAAGATTATATTTCTAAGCGAATTTGGGCCATAGCCAATGATGGCGAGAAAATTCCAGTTTCTATCGTGTACAAAAAAGGAACAGATTTATCAAAAGCCCCACTTCTACTTTACGGATACGGAAGTTATGGAGTTACTATTCCTACTACCTTTTCTGCAACTAGAATTAGCTTATTGGACAGAGGTTTCGTTTATGCAATTGCCCATATTAGAGGTGGAAAATTCTTAGGTGAAAACTGGTACCAAGATGGCAAGTTAAATCACAAACGAAATACATTTACCGATTTCATCAACGCAGCGGAATGGCTTGCTATGGCTGGATATTGCGATCCAAATGCTATTTATGCACAAGGCGGAAGCGCCGGAGGATTGTTAATGGGTGCGGTAACCAATATGGCACCTCATTTGTTCAAAGGAATTATTGCTCAAGTTCCGTTTGTTGATGTGGTATCGACCATGTTGGACGAGAGTATTCCATTAACTGTAGGTGAATACGAAGAATGGGGAAATCCAAATATTGAAGCTGATTATTGGTACATGTTGAGTTATTCTCCGTACGATCATATCCGGAAAATAAATTATCCAGCTATGTTGATTACGACAGGCTATCACGATTCACAAGTTCAATATTGGGAACCATTGAAATGGGTGGCGAAATTGCGTAAAAACAACTTGGGAAATCAGCCCATTTTATTTGATTGTACAATGACTGCAGGCCATGGTGGCGGATCGGGAAGAACAACCGAAAGATTGGAAGTTGCAAAAGAATTTGCATTTTTGTGCCACATTCAGGGGATTAATGAGTAGATTTTATTTCATAATAATCTTTCTTGCCTACTTCAGTTCGATTTCGATTGCTCAGGACAATGATTCGTTGCCTTATGCAAAATATCGAACCAGACTTGTTTTATATGCCGATTTTGGTTGGAGTACAGCTCCAATGTCGATCTCTTATCCATTCAATAATGGAATGAAAAGCGCTAAGTATCGAAATAGTACTTGGGTTTGGTTTTTCCTACAAATGGATGTCATTACGTTTTGGAGTTACTCTACCAAATTCTGTGCGGTCCAAGAACAAATTCGGAAAAACAAAATACTACGATTTTGGAGTTGATTTTGGTTTCAAAAATATGTTCTTTGATGCGAGTTTACATCTATACAATGGTTACGCAATGAAAAATGCCAATCGTTGGAATGATACCATTAGTAGTTCAAATCAAAATTTAATTAGACAAGATGTGAATGCAAGCAGTTTTTCCATTAGCGCTTGGCAATTCTGGAACAATCATTTTAAAATGGCAGCTTTCAGAGGGAAAACAGCCTCTTATCAACGAGATGTAAAAACTTTCTATTTAAAATACACTACGAATTATCACGGAATTTCTTCAAATCAACCCTTATTACCTATTGAATTACACGATACAACGGAAAGTAAAACTTCCGCTAACATTATTGCAGCATTTGATATTGGAGTTGTTCCAGGGTATGCTTATGTTCGAAGATGGCGTATTTTTCAATTCGGAATTATGGGTGGACTTGGTTTAGTTCTTCAGTCTAAACTGTATACGTTTGATGCAACAACGAGATCATTTTTAGGGCTTGCACCTCGCGTAGATTTGCGGATTATTGGAGGAATTAATAAACCGAAGTACTTCATTATGTTTGTGAGTGAATTTGACAATAAATCAATTGCTTTTAATAATTTAAGCTACAAACAAACCTTCTACAACTTAAAAATAGTGGGAGGTGTTCGCTTGAATGTCACTAAAAAGAAGGAAGCACGAGAAGCTGCTGAGAAAAAAGCGGCAGAGAAGGAACGTAAAAAATAATTACGAATTACGAATTACGAATTACGAATTACGAATTACTATACTTTCTAATGATTATTGAGTAAACTGGAAACAGGTACTTTCCAAGAGTTTTTCCACTCACCTACTGACATCACCATATTATTATAGACTAAAGTATCTGGGGGCAATTGATCTAATTCAGAATAGGAAGTAAAAAACACATCTTGTCCATTATCAACCAACATTTTTAAACGGTTGAAAAATGAAACATTCAATTCCTTTTCCAATTGTTTGATAAATCGAACAGAACTATCAATCGAGCAACCAGAAGCGTTTGCTTGATCCTCATTTACAGCCAATACGACATGATAATCTCCCAAAACTGCGCCGTATGCATTCAGCTTCGCGCCGTGAGCAGCCCATTCAGCCAAAAAAGGAGGTAGAATTTCTTCAATCCACGATTTTTCAGTCGCCGTTAATTTACGATCTGACTGATAGCTCCATAAACGAGCATTATCTGGAAGTTCTTCGAAAGGTATCATATCTTATAATTCTGCAGCATTAGCAATTAACTCTGCTACATCCAATACTTGGATTTCATGTTCTTTATTGAAGTTTTTCACTCCATCAGTCATCATTGTATTACAGAAAGGACAACCAGTAGCAATAATTGTTGCTTCTGTTTCCAAGGCATCTTCCGTACGTTCAACGTTCACTTCTTTATTTCCTTTTTCAGCTTCTTTAAACATTTGAGCTCCACCTGCTCCACAACACAAACCAGTTGTTTTACAGCGCTTCATTTCAACCAATTCAGCATCTAACTTTTCAATCAACGCTCTTGGTGCTTCATACACATCATTCGCTCTTCCTAAATAACACGGATCATGAAAAGTGATTTTCTTTCCTTTAAAAACACCACCTTCTTTGATTTTTAGTTTTCCAGAATTAATCAATTCTTGAATCAATTGGGTGTGATGAATAACTTCATATTTCCCTCCTAACTCAGGATATTCATTCTTTAAAGTGTTGAAACAATGAGGACAAGCCGTTACAATCTTCTTTACTTCGTATCCATCAAGCACTTGAATATTCATCATTGCTTGCATTTGGAACGTAAATTCATTTCCAGCACGCTTTGCGGGATCTCCTGTACACGATTCTTCTGCACCTAGTACGGCAAAATTGACTTGACATTCGTTCAAGATACGAACCAAAGCCTTCGTGATTTTTTTTGCTCTATCATCAAAACTACCCGAACAACCTACCCAAAATAAAATATCTGGAGTTTGTCCTTGCGCCATCATTTCGGCCATTGTTGGTACATGTAACGTGCTCATAATTATCTAGAATTTCAATCTTGAAATAGCTTTTCTATTTGGAGTATTAATCCTCGTGAATCCAATTTCCTCTATCTGCTGGAGAAAATTGCCAAGGAGCTCCGTTGTTTTCGATATTTGTTAGCATTCCAGTTAATTCAGTTGGCATTTTGGATTCTTCCATTACTAAATACCTTCTCAAATCAACAATAATTGCTAAAGGATCAATGTTTACTGGACATTCCTGCACACATGCATTACAAGATGTACATGCCCAAACTTCTTCTTCAGTGATGTAATCTCCCAGCAAGGATTTTCCATCTTCGTAATCTTTTCCGTTTTTGCGTTTTCCATCCGCATATTCTACCAGTCGATCACGTGTATCCATCATGATTTTACGTGGAGAAAGTTTTTTACCCGTAATATTTGCAGGACAAGAAGATGTACAACGCCCACATTCAGTGCAGGTGTATGCATCCATCAAATTCTTCCAAGTCAAGTCATTCACATCTTTTGCTCCAAAACGCTGAGGAGTTGCGTCTGCAACTGGTGCGGCATATGGATCTGCTGTTGGATCAAGCATCAATTTCACCTCATTGGTAACAGCTTCCATATTGGTGAACTTTCCTTTTTTCTCCAAATTGGAATAATAGGTATTTGGGAAAGCTAAAAGGATATGGAAATGCTTGGAGTAAGGCAAATAATTCAAGAAAGCAAGAACCATTACCCAGTGTCCCCACCAGCCAATTCGTTCTAAAATATGTAAAGTCTCTACACTAAATCCACCAAAAAGGTGTGGTCCAACCCAAGATGAAATTGCAAATCCGAAAGATCCAGCTTCATGAGATGCGTGCGAAGCTCCTTTCAAATACAAGGCCTCATCTGCTCCATTCATGGTGAAAATACAAGTCACCAAAATAAGTTCCATCACCAAAATAAGATTTGCATCAAATGTTGGAAACCCTTTCATTTCTGGCTTTTTGAAACGTGGAAGCTTCAATATATTTCTTCGAGTTAAAAAAGCAATCGTAGCAATTAAGGCCGCAACGGAAAGCACTTCAATAATTGAAATTGCTAAGGTGTATAATCCACCAAGAGACGACATGAAAATGCGGTGTGATCCTCGAATACCATCTGTGATGATCTCAATTAATTCAACTTGAGTAATTACAAAGGCTACATAAATTCCAAGGTGTAATAAGGCAGGAATTGGTCGAGCAAACATTTTCTTTTGACCCAACGCAACCAATGCCATTGTTTTCCAACGCTGTCCAGGTTTGTCTTTTCTGTCAATGTCTCTTCCTAATAAAATATTTGAACGGATTTTCAAGATGTTTATTCCAAACCACCCGAATCCAGCAATTAGCATTACACTAAATATAATTGCAGCTACCATAAGTTCTCTTCTTAATTATTAATCAGGGATTGAATCTAACAAGTTACGCAATTTTTTCTCTTCGTTTCCAGTAATCGGAACACCTTTTGTTTTAGCACCAAAAACAGAGAAGTGAATGTATCTTTCAGGATGTAATTCAATATCATTCACCAAGTTTTGTAAACTCTTATTGGTTACAACCAATTCATTGTACAATTTCTCATCTTTCAACAACTTACCTAAAGTTCCTTTTCCAGATTCAATTTCAGCAAAGGTTGCATTCAGCTTTTCAATGGTCGTATTCGCATTATTGATTACTTTTTTGAAATCTGCTGTTACTAAATCATCCGAAACCTTTTCAAAATTTCCAACAATCTTCGAAATTTTCTCATTGGAAGCCTTCAAGTTTCCAGTAATTGACTCTACATTGCTCATAATCCGGCTCAACTTCACTTTTTCAGTCGCTACGAGTCCTTCAACATCATCAGCAATGTTTCCAAACTTTTTAAACGCATATTTCAATTCTTCCAAAGAAGTTTTCAATTCCGAAGTTGCTGTTGTATCCCAAAATCCTTTCAAAGAAGTAATTGTTTTATCAACATTCACAACCAATGCAGAAACTTTTTGCATAACAGGATTTGCATACGATTTCAACTGTCCGAACATATCCAATTGAACCCTACCTTGAATAGCTTCACCTTCTTTGTAATACCCTTTGGATAAATCATCACCCATAAAAAGGAACAATCCTTTATTTAAAAGATCGACCGAACCAGTTTCTACCACAGATGATTTTGGAATTTTCAATCCATCTTCCTGTACTGTAAAAACCATTTTCACTTTTGATAATGAATCTCCACTTGGATTGTAATCTACAGAGATGATTTTACCAATTACTACTCCGTTTAGATAAACAGAAGTTGAAGCTCCTAATCCTCCAGCATTTGGGAAATAAGCAGTATACTTCGCATCTCCTCCAAAAAAAGAATAGCCTTTCAAAAAATTAATACCTGTTACGAGTAATCCAATTGCTAGAATTGCAATAAGTCCCGCTTTCACTTCTTTTTTGATCTTCAAAATATTTATTTTTCTGCTAATTTAATAGCTTTTTCCAAACTAATACGCTCTCCATTTTGAAAAGCTACAACAAATGCGTGAGGAAAATCCTTTTGTCGGATTTCATTTTTATAACTATTCGCTGCAGCAAAGTCATTCACAAACTCTCCTACAGTATATTTATATAGTTTATCTTGCTGATATTCAAATACATTATGTTTTTTAAATCGCGCAGAATTCGAATTTATTTTGCTCTCAGACGTTTCAATTTGTACCCGAAACACAATTTGATCTTTACCTTCATTTTTTTCAACCAAAGGAATATTATTATTCGGTTGTGGTCCTCTTGTTTTATAGTCTACTCCTTCTAATTCTGCTTTGTATTTTTCAAATGCTGTAAACATTGCTCCCGCCATTTTTTTCTGACCAGTAGAATCGGCTAAAAATTTCTCCTCTTCCTTATTGGTCAAAAATCCCGTTTCAATCAATACACTTGGCATTGTTGTTTTGTACAAAACCAGAAATCCAGCTTGTTTCACTCCCCGATCATAGCGACCAATTGCCTTAAATTCTCCTTGTAACTTGTCCGCAAATACAATAGACTGATCTAAAAAAAGAGAAAGTTGGAGCTGACGTGCAATAATCGCATCTGGTGACATATCGAAATCCTTATATTTTTCTCCTTTATCAGCTTCTAAATAAATCGTACTATTCTCTCGATCAGCAATTTTAGCTTGCGCATCTGTTTTGTGAAGTCCTAGTACATACGTTTCGGTTCCAGAAGCGCTGGGTGAAGCAGAATTCGCGTGAATACAAATAAATAAATCTGCATTTGCTTTGTTGGCAATTTTAGCGCGATCATCTAATTCCACAAAAACATCTTTATCTCTGGTGAAAACCACTTTTATTTCAGGATATCCTTCTTTTATTTTCCGACCTAGTTCTAATGCCATTGATAGACACACATTCTTTTCGTGAGCTGAAGAACCATGACAACCAGGATCTTTTCCACCATGACCAGCATCAATCACAACTGTTCTAATTGTTCCCTGAGGCTTAATAACGGTCGTTTTTTTTGCTCCTTGAAATCCAAAAAGCATCGCGAAGGGTACTAGAATCACTAGCCACCTTAACCATTTCAAACTATTTTCTAACCGGTTCATTTCAAGATATATCATTTCCAATCTAAAATTACAACCCTTTCTGTAGCAATCTTTAGACCAATTAGGAAACTTATCTATAGTTAAATGTTGAAAAATCAATTTAAATCCGAAAAATGCAGTTTTTAGCACGACTTTTGTTAACTCGCTTTCTTTTTTAGCAAAGAAGTTGCACAAACTGTTATTTATAATCAAGTAAACGTGTGTAATTTCGTAGCTTTGTGCCTTCGCTGTAGCTTTAGCACAAGCGTTGCAAACGTTAATACAAGTATTGAAAACAAAAAAGGACACTTTCCTGTTTTTTTCTGCTGCAATTAGAATTTGTTTCTTCTTGCTCATTTGTATTTCCCCAGTTTACGCATTGAGCCAGCCAATACCAGAAGACTCTACTAAACTGCGTAAAATCTACTTGAATGACACTGACTTTGAATCCATTATTACTTATTCCGCTAGAGATTCCATTTATTCTGATTTGAGAAAGCAACAAGTTCATTTATATGGTGATGCTAAGTTGAATTATGAAGGAGTTGACATGTCGGCTGACTATTTATTAATCGATTTAGAGAAAAATGAAGTGCTGGCAACATTCACTGTTGATTCTTTGGGACGAAGAGTTGGAAAACCCTTGTTTATAGATAATGGAGATACGTTAAAAGCAGCCTCTATTCGCTATAATTTCGATACCAAAAAGGGATATATTCAAGAAGCAGCCATCAAGCAAGATGAATATTACTTGACGATGGAAAAAGCCAAAAGACACGCGAATGATGAAGTTCATTTTGTGAAAGGAAAATTTACAACCTGTAATTTAGAAGAGCCACATTATCATTTTGGACTGTCAAAAGCTGTCATGGTTCCAGATGAGCGGATTGTTTCTGGACCAATGAATCTTTGGGTAATGGGCGTTCCTACTCCACTTGGACTTCCTTTTGCAATCATTCCACTAAAAAAGAAAAAAGAGCGCACAAATGGTTTTATCATGCCGCAATATTCCTTAATTTCTGCTTATGGAATGGGGCTTCAAGATTTAGGGTACTACTTCCCTATTTCTGAACGTTTGCAAACAATTGTCTACGCTACTGGATTTACACGCGGAAGTTTTGGATTTAGAAATTATTCAGAATACGCTACTCGTTATAAATACAATGGGAACTTCGACTTAGGATATACCCGATTTAGATTTGGATATCCCGATTCAACTGTTTTCAGTACCACAACTGTTCGTTGGACACACAACCAAGACGCGAAATTGAATCCAAACTGGTCGTTTACTGCAAATGTGAATTACAACTCTAACTCCACCAACAAACAAACATTAAACACCCAAAATAATCCGCAATACTTCAACAACACCTTAAATTCGGATATTCGTTTAGGAAAACGATTCGGCTCCTTGCCCATTTCTGCTGATTTAAAACTGAGTTTGAGACAAAATTCACAAACACGTATCATTGATTTAACCTCTCCAATTTTCAACTTTCAAACAACCAATCGGATTTTTCCATTTAAGCGAGTCAATAAAGTCGTCGGTTTTAGTTATGCAAATGAGTTTCAAAATAGATCCTCATTCAAAGATCGTTATTTGAAAAATGGAAATTTTGATAGTATTGGACAAAATTTCAGGAATGGGTTCACTCAAAACTTCAATGTTCAAGCAACATTCAGCGCATTAAAAAACACTCTTCGTATCACTCCTTCAGTAACTTACAAACAGATTTACAATTTCCAGTCCATTCAAAAAACAGTGGATACTGTTACAAATTTTGCAATCATTGATACTATTGGAAAAGGAGGATTTAGCCATTCTTTTAATTCAAGTGTTTCTGTAACTTCAAATTTGTATTCATACTACCGATTCATTGGTAAGCGTAAAACGATACTCCGTCACGTTATGACACCGACCGTATCCTTCAATTACGCACCAGCTATTCAACAAGGAATTACTAGTTATCAGGACACCTCAGGAAGAGAAATTAAATACAGCAGATACGAAGGAAGTTTGTATTCTGAATACCTCACAAAATCGTCAGGAAGAATTATTTTCGGAGTAAATAACACCTTCGAGTTAAAACAAAAGAGTGCAAAAGACACAGTAACGGGCTTCAAAAAGCTACGCTTAATTGATAATTTCTTCTTGAATACAGATTATGATATTTTTAAAGATTCGATGAATTGGGGTAACTTAAACATGAGAATGGTCATTAATCCCAACGAATTCATCAATCTTACCATTACAGCAAATCACAGCTGGTATTCTTGGAATGATACAACTGGTGTCACTAAAAGACAATTTGCAATCAAAGAAAATCAAGGTATTGGTCGGATAACTTCTGCTTCGTTTGCAACATCTTTGATACTAACAACTAAAAAGAACAGAGACAAGCTCCAAAACATCTCTAATGAAATGGCTAATATTTGGAACCCTCAGTACCAACAATGGATGCTGAATCCCAATCAAATGGTTCATTTTGATATTCCATGGAAACTAACCATTGATCATATTTTTGGGTTGAATTTGAATACAGACGTTCTAACCTACCGAGGGAAACACTACCTCCCTACCAACACAATCAATGTAAGTGGAGATGTGAATCTGACTCCAAATTGGAAAGTTGCAGCCCGACTGATGTACGATATTCAAACGCGATCAATAAGTAACTTCAACATTAATTTATACCGAAATATCCATTGTTGGAATGTCGTTTTCAATTGGACACCCATCGGAACAAACAAAAGTTTCACAGTCGGAATTAGAGGAAATGCTTCCATGTTGCAAAATGCAAACATCAATATCCGTAAACCACCTATCGTACTCAACTAATTATTTAAATTTCCTAAAAATTGTGACGTCAACTAAAAATAGTTTGTATTTTTCAATCAAAACAAACTACTTTGATTCCACTGCAAATAAATAAACAACCCAGTCCAAAAAAAGGGGATTTACTACTTTCAGAGCCTTTCCTCATGGATAGTAATTTTTCGAGAGTTGTTATTTTATTGTGCGAACACAATGAAGAAGGCAGCTTTGGATTAATCCTCAATAACACGCTTGAAATAGACGTAAATTCTATCGTTACTGATTTCCCAGAGGTGAAAATTCCTGTAGGATTTGGAGGCCCCGTTGAACGGAGTCAACTCTTCTACATGCATCAAAATGAGCAAATTGAAGGCTGCACGAAAATTGGAAAAAACCTATATCTCGGAGGCGATTATTTAGAAATAAAAGATCGGATAAAAAAAGACGAGATGACTGCTTCCAACTTGCGTTTCTTTATTGGATATACTGGTTGGGGCAAAGGACAACTTCAGGAGGAAATCGATGAATTAAGTTGGGTTGTAATGAAAGCACCCGATGATTTGAATGTTTTCAATGCCTTTGAAGATGAATTGTGGAGAGATTTAATTCTACAATTAGGCGGGAAGTATAAAATAATGGCTGATTATCCATTAAATCCAGCAGACAACTAGGGAGAATTATCTTATTTTTGGAGCAAGGTTCAAAAACAGGTTCAATAAGTTCCAAAGGTTGAAAAAGTTCAAACCTTGGAACCAATGGCTACTCTGAATTGAACTCTTTGAACATTTAAACCCTTTGAACAATATAGAATAAGATGAGTACTCCTCTTGCAGAACGTATGCGACCAAATGAATTGTCTGAATATATTGGACAACGTCATTTATTGGAGGAAAATGGAGCATTGAAAAAGGCTATAGAATCGAAAATATTGCCGTCTATTATCTTTTGGGGACCTCCAGGAGTTGGTAAAACCACTTTAGCCAATCTTCTTGCAAAGCAATTAAACAGACCATTTTATACACTTTCGGCTATTTCTTCGGGAGTAAAAGATATTCGCGAAATCATTCAAAAGGCTGAAAGTCAAGGAATGTTTCAAACAAGCGGAGCTGTTCTATTCATCGATGAAATTCACCGTTTTTCTAAATCACAGCAAGATTCCTTACTTGGAGCTGTGGAAAAAGGAACAATTACGTTAATCGGTGCAACAACAGAGAACCCTTCATTTGAAGTTATTTCAGCACTCCTTTCCCGTTGTCAGGTTTACACCTTGGAAAGCCACACCCTAGAAGATCTTTTAGAGCTCATCAACCGCGCAATCAAACAAGATATCCTTCTTTCCAAACGGAAAATTGAGTTACGCGAATACAAATCACTGATTGCAGTTGCTGGCGGTGACGCCCGTAAAATGCTCAACTTACTAGAACTTGTTGTAAACACCTTTTCACCCAGCGAAACAGCAATTATTACTGATGAATTGGTGAATCAACTGGCGCAGCAACGTGTTCGTTATGACAAAGACGGAGAACAGCATTATGATATCATCTCAGCATTCATCAAATCCATTCGCGGAAGTGATCCAGACGGTGCAGTATATTGGCTTGCACGAATGATTGAAGGTGGAGAAGATCCGAAATTTATCGCACGAAGATTACTCATTTCAGCCGCCGAAGACGTTGGCTTAGCAAATCCAACAGCATTAATCATGGCGAACAATACATTTCAAGCAATTCAAGTGATTGGATGGCCAGAAGCCCGAATTATATTGTCTCAATGTGCTATTTATCTGGCAACATCTCCCAAAGGAAACGCTGCTTATATTGCTATTGATGAAGCCATTTCAACGGTGAAACAAGATCCAAACGCTCCTGTTCCACTTCATTTGAGAAATGCACCCACCAAATTGATGAAAGACTTGGGTTATGGAGCAGAATACCAATACGCACATGATTTTCCTGGAAACTTTGTCTTTCAACAATACCTTCCAGATTCCTTGAAAAACAGAACATTTTTCCATGCAGGAAGCAGTGCTCGTGAACAAGAAATTAATAAGCAACTACAAACGCTTTGGCCTAATAAATTTAAAAAATGAGTCGAGTAGCTTATTATTTATTCGTTTACCCGCTTTCAAAGCTTCCATTGTGGTTTACTTATCGCTTTTCAGACTTCTTTTTTCTCCTTTTAATAACCGTATTTCCCTACCGCAAAAAAGTAATTGAAGGAAATATTTCTCGTTCTTTTCCAAATCTATCCATTCAGGAACAAAAACGCATCAAACGCTCCTTTTACAGACATTTCGCAGATATGCTTCTGGAAGGAGTGAAAAATTTAGGAATTTCAGAAAAAGAATTGCGTAAACGTTTCGTAATCAATAATCCTGAAATGATGCAGGAATTATACAATCAAAATAAAAGTGTATTGCTAGTTTCGGCTCACTATATGAATTGGGAATGGATGATTACTGGTCAAGATTTATTCTTTCCGCACAAAGCCGTTGGAATTGGAATGCCGTTAACAAGCGGTTATTGGGACAAGAAAATCAATACACTTCGATCACGCTTTGGAATGCATGTTATTCATGCAAAAAATGTCAAAGACGCCTTCAACTCCTATTTAGAAAAAGGAATTCCCACTGCAACATTAACGCTTAGCGATCAAAGTCCAGCAGATTCTCTAAAATGCTACTGGATGACGTTCTTGCATCAACAAACAGGAGTACTTTTTGGAGCTGAACAGCTAGCAAACACCTATAATCAGGCCGTGGTTTTTTACCTACCAAAGAAGATTAAACGTGGCTACTACGAAGTGGAATTACAACTACTCACAGCTGAACCGAGAAGCTTAGCTTGGGGTGAAATTACGGAAACTCATGCTCGTTTATTGGAACAACGAATTATGACTGAGCCTGGTCCTTGGTTGTGGTCGCACAAACGCTGGAAAAGAAGTGTTCCTGATAATATCCCAAAATTAAAAGAAGAACAACGTGAGAAATTTAATCGTCATTTTAGGAGCAATACTAATTTATAGCACTAGTTTTAGTCAGGAAATAAAATCTATTGACACACTGCATTTTACAAGTGAAAAATCATACTCCCGTGCACTTGCTCGCTACTCCAAAAACGAATTGGTATTTGGAACTTCCAAGACCGGAGTAATCCTGTATAATGAAAAAACTAAGAAAACAAAAACACTCATAAAACCAGTCAATTCTGGAGAGTTCAGAGATGTAATCGTTGATGAGAAGAAAATCTATACTTGTGTAAGTGGCGATTCTGGGATTATTTACAAAGTGAATGGAAAAAAAGTCTCCGAACTTTACCGGGAAGCTTGTTTTATTGACGATATCGTTCTTAAAAATCGTGAATTGATTCTGCTCAGCGATCCAGTTGACAAAGAATTATACATCAAAACCATTCATACTCAAAAAGGATATTTTTACCAATACGGTCCTTTCAAAACCATTCAGGGAGAAGCCTATTATGCAGCCAGTGGCACAACTGCACAGTTAATTGAACACTGGTATTATCATGTCTCAGGTGGGCCGAATAATGCCACTTTCTATCGCAGAAGTACTTTTGAATATCGTGAAAACATAACCTCTCAATTACCGCTACCCAAAGCCGAAGGTGCTGGGCCGTTCTCCATTTTCATGATTGACGAACAAAATGGTTCAATTGTAGGTGGAAACTATACAAAACCAGACACATCTGATTCTACGGCATGTTACACTTCTGATGGTGGAAAAACCTGGCTTCTTTCTGAAAAACAACCAAACGGTTATCGTTCTTGCGTTACTGGAAATACAAAAATACTCTTTGCCTGTGGCACAAACGGAATTGATTATTCTATTGATGGCGGGAAAAACTGGAAATTTTTGATGAAAGGGAATTTTTGCGCATTGCTTTTGGAGGAGAATACCTTATACGCAACAACGAATAAAGGATATTGTTTAAAAATAAAAATGCAGATGAAATAAAATGTAGGCACGCGAAGCATCGCGTGCCTACATTTTATTTCATTGCCGCCACAGCAGCCAATAATTTCTCCTTGCTCTGCTTACCTACTAATTTCTTTACCAATTTCCCTTCACCATTGATAAATAGCAAAGTTGGATAACCTGAAATAGTATATACTCTAGAAATAGTTGGGCCATCCGCATCATTTTCAGCGTCAATCTTTAAATTGATAAACTTATTGTTGAATAAATTTCCAACTTCAGAGTCTTGAAACGTTGTTGCAGCCATTTCTTTGCACGGTCCACACCAAGTGGTGTATACATCAATAAAAATCAATTTTCCAGTAGATTTGGCTTTCTTGATTGCCTTTGAAAGTGTCATTTTATCAAACTTGATTCCTGATGAACCAAAACTAGTAACAGAGCTTGTTGATACTGAATTTTCAATTGATTTGAATGAAAGTCCAATAAATGCAAGCCCAATTAAAAACAATAAAGTAAATTTCATCTGTGATTTATTATGAGTCATAATCTTTGGTTAAATTTAGCAATTATAATTCCTAATTGCGATTCCTAATTTTGAATTAGCATGAATCGCTCAATTTTTGTTCCAAACGGATGGCCTTCGAAATAAATTATATCAATTGTTCTGCGGAAATACAAAATAAGATTCATTCAATTGTGCAATTATGGAACAATCAATCACCATTTTACGACGTTAAAACAAGTGGATCAACTGGAATTCCAAAATCCATTTCCCTCACTAGAAAACAACTGGAATCTTCCGCAAAACGAAGTAATACCTTCTTTCATTTAGACGAGAAATCACATGTTTTTATGTGCATGTCTCCCGATACTATTGGTGGAAAAATGCTTATAATCAGAGCACTCGTTGGAGATTATGCACTTGATGTGATTGAAGTGCGTGCAAATCCTCTAGTTGAATTGGAGCAAAACAAACATTATTCGTTTATTTCCCTTGTTCCCTATCAAGTAAAATGTATTCTAGAAGAAAATCCAGCTAGATTGAATCAGTTTGATCAGATTTTATTAGGGGGAATGGGGCTTTCAGTTGAACTTGAAACCACACTTCTCAATTTCAAACCAGCTATCTATATTGGTTTCGGTATGACTGAAACTGTTTCCCATATTGCTTTACGTAAACTTGGAAGTCCTGTTTATGAAGCTCTAAATGGTGTGGAGGTTGAAACTTCGAACGATTGTTTAGTCATCACAGATACGGAACTTGGAATTCATCAAATGCAAACGAATGATGAAATTGAACTCATTGATTCAACACATTTTAATTGGCTTGGAAGAGCGGATTTTGTGATTAATAGCGGAGGAATAAAAATTCACCCCGAGAAACTGGAACAAGAACTAGAGCCACTGATTTCGACACCCTTCATCATTGCTGGTTTGCCACATGAATCTTTTGGCGAAGAATGTATCTTAATCAGCGAAAAAATGCTTCAGGAGGCAGACTTTTTGAAAATTCAGACTATCATTCAGGAAAAGTTTGGTAAATATGCAGCTCCAAAACGTCAAATTGAACGAGCGATACTAAAAACCGAAAACGGAAAAATTCGTCGGAAAGAAATGCTAAATCTACTTTTGAATGACTAAAGCTGAATGCTTTCGATTATTGGGATTGCCCTCATCAGCAAGTGAAGCAGAAATACGCAAGCAGTATAAAAAAATGGCTTTGCGTCTTCATCCTGATGTGAATCCAGATCCATTGGCTCACGAAGCATTCATCAAACTTACCAAAGCAGTTGAGATTATACTTAATCCCGATTACAAAGAAGAAATTATTACTTCCAGAAGTTCTCGAAAGGCATCAACTAATGAATCAGACGAAGATCGTTTGGAGCGCATGCGCGTCGCCAAAATGCGTTACGAACAGCAAAAGATGCAGCAGGCAAAGGATAATGATGTCTACTTCAAATCACTGACTTCAGGGATGCGTTGGAGTATTTACAAATACATCATGCGTATTTCAGTAGCCCTTTCATTGGCAATGACTTTGGAATTCTTTCTTCCTGTTCACTATGAGACAGACGTTTTAAAAGGAAGTTCAAAATCCTTGAATAGCGGAATTTTGAAGAGTAATATCACCCGAATTGAATTGGAAAACAGAGGGAATTACTTTGTTCAAAACACACCTTACGCTTGGATGAATTGTTATCCTGAAGTCATTATCGAAACGACTTGGTTTCTGCACACTCCGCTAAAAATGATTACTACAGATGATGTGAAACGATATAGAACACATTTCGATTTTCACCTTGGAAGTATTCGATTTGGGTTGATCATCTTCTTTCTAATCCCACTTCACCCCTATTTGATCCGCAAAAAAAGGGTTAGCTTTTCTTTTCTGTATCAGTTTTCCTTTTGGGGAATTGGATTCGTGATAACCTATATTTTATTGACCCAAGGAAGATTGATCCATTTAATCAGCTTTGGCTTTCTATGAATTATTTCTTCATAGCGCGATCCATTTCACGTCTATCGTCTTTCGCCTTCAAATCATGACGTTTATCGTGTAATTTTTTACCCACTCCAGTAGCCATTTCCAATTTCAGCCAACCTTTTTCAGATAAAAACAATTTCAAAGGAACAATCGTATTCCCTTTTGTTTTTAGCCATTTTTCAAGTTTCTTGATTTCTTTTTTATTCAGCAAGAGTTTTCTATCTGAACGAGCCATGTGGTTGTAAAATGATCCGTTTTCATAAGGTGAAACGTGCATATTCCGGATAAAAACCTGTCCGCTTTCAACAATACAATATGCTTCAAGGATACTCGCTTTCCCGTTACGAATACTTTTTATTTCCGTACCTGACAAAACCATTCCAGCGGTGAAAACTTCATCTAACTGATATTCAAACCGCGCACGTTTGTTCTTAATATTTACTTCGTTCTTAGACATGATTTAATTGAGCCTCTTTTTGCCCCCATTCTTTTAATCCTCTGTAAAAATAGTAAATCGTACAGAACATAAGGATATGACTCAAATCATCTTTGTTTAACCACTTATGTACATCTAGCTTGAAAATGAAAATAAAAGCGGAAGGTGTTAAAATAATCACCCCGATAATCATGTTTTTCAAGAATTTTGCCTGCTCACTGCGTTTCATTAGGATAAAGGCATAAACCCCAGTATAAATAATGTAGGTCAAAATCGCATCAATTGCAACAAATATGAACTTTTGAGTCAGTATTGCAGCTACGCAAAGTCCGATACTCTTGATCCAAATAATTGGAAATGCATATTTTTTCGGATTGGATACTCCTTTAATTTTAAGCATTCCCGTTGCTGAAAAGGAATTAGCAACACATCCCAAAATCCAACACGGATACTTTCCGAAAAAGCCTGTATAGTTGAAAAATAGATGCCCCAATCCACCAAAAACGGTAGATATTCCGAAGAATAGGTAAAAAGCTCTCCAGTAAAAATTAGCTTCATTTTTAAATTTCCCCAATTTAGAGAAGGCAAAAAAGCAAAAACCAGCAATTATCCAATTAAAAAGCAATGCCATTGGTTCTTGCAGATGTAATCCTAAAAATTCAAATTGTATTTTTTCCACGGTGCAAAAGTACTGTTTCATGCAGGAAAACACAAATTCATTTCATGTTTGATGTCTAAAACTTTCAATTAGATTGGATTTTTCCAGTCTTCAAAGCAAGTCAAAATACGTACATTTGAGGCGATGAATATTCCTTCAAAATATGTAGAAGAAGCAGTTGAACAATTCAGCTCATTACCAGGAATTGGAAAACGTACTGCATTGCGCTTGGTTTTGAATTTATTAAAAAGGAATCCGGAAGAATTGGAGCGCTTTGGGGATGTTTTACAACAATTAAAGACTCATGTACAAAGTTGTTCTTCTTGCGGAAACATTTCCGATACCGCTATTTGCTCTATCTGTGCTAATGAGAAGCGAAATCATCGCTTAATTTGTGTTGTAGAGGATATTCGTGATGTAATGGCGATTGAAAGCACTGGAACTTACTTGGGGATTTATCATGTCTTAGGAGGCATTATTTCACCGATGGATGGAATTGGTCCGAATGATTTATTTATTCAACCATTGGTAGATAAATGTTCGCAAGGTTCTGTGGATGAAATCATCTTAGCACTTAGTCCAACCATGGAAGGCGATACCACAAACTTCTTCTTGTACAAAAAAATTCATGCAACAAACGTTCAAATCACGACCCTTTCTCGCGGAATTGCAGTAGGTTCAGAAATTCAATACGCGGATGAAATTACCTTGTCGCGATCAATTCAGCAACGCATTCCGTTTCAATCATAATACAATTAGTCCATTATTTTCTTGCTCAGAAATAGATAAATAGTATATTTGAATATACTTCAAACTAAGAACTATGTTAAAAGAATTTAAAGACTTTATCTCTCGTGGAAATGTTGTGGACCTAGCCGTTGCAGTTATTATTGGTGCAGCATTCGGTGCAATTGTAACATCTTTAGTTGCTGATATTATTACACCATTAATTTTACAACCAGTTATTGAGAAAGCTGGTGTTGCAAATTTGGCAGAAGTTAGTTGGAATGGCGTTTTATACGGAAAATTCCTAGCAGCTGTTATTAACTTTTTTGTGGTAGCATTTTGTATCTTCATGATTGTTAAATTGATGAACCGAGCAATGTCTTTACGCAAGAAAAAAGAAGAAGAAACACCTGCTGCTCCAGCTGAACCTTCCAATGAAGAAAAGCTTTTGATGGAAATTCGGGACTTACTGAAAAATAAGTAACTAGGAGTTTAAAAACGATGTAGATAAAACCGTTTTTACACCCATTCACTAATTGATTTGATAGAATTATCATTCAAACTTTTGTGGATTTGAAAATTTATATATCTTCGTTCGAAACAATTGTCCATTTCAGGGCATAAAAAGTGAATATTTAAATACCAATGACAAGTATTTTTGTTGCAAAACTAGATTTCAACACAACAGAGGAACAGTTGAAATCCCTTTTTGAAGATTATGGTAAAGTGAACCGCGTTACCATTGCAAAAGACCGTGAAACTGGCAAGCCTCGAGGGTTTGCTTTTGTTGAAATGGCAGATGAATCTGAGGCTGATAAAGCAATCGAGGCATTAGACGACTCTTCTGTAAACGGTAGAAATATCGCTGTAAAGAAAGCTGACGACCGTGCTTCGGGAGGAAAACCATCAGGTGATAACAATCGCTCTGGTGATAGACCTGCTTTTCGACCAAGAGAAGATCGTGGTCCTGGATCGGATTCAAAACCAGATGAAGGACGACCAAGTAAACCAGTTTTCACTAGTCCTGATGACATTTCTCCTTCCAAGGTTGAGCGTAAAAAGGAAAAAGATGTTCCGCGCGGAGGAGGAAAAGATGCCCCTAAGAAACCAAAAATGGAAGCTTACCGTAAAAGTGGTAAAGACAACCAATTTTTGAACGACGATGATTTATCGGATGAAGAATTGGATTTATTCGGAAGAAACGGAGAAGAAGACGAAGAAGAAGATTATCGTAAATACCTAGTAAATAGCGATGATGATTCTGAGGAAGACTACGACGATGAGGACGAATGGGATGACGAAGAAGATGATAACGAATAAAAATTAATGAAAATCCTGACTTACAAGTCAGGATTTTTTTCTTTGAAACCACTCGAATTCCTTTTAAACATTGAGTTGTTCGCAATATCGCGAACTTGCAACTTTCAGTAAAAACTCCAAGGGTTTGATAGTCTCTTTTTAACAATTTATTCCTCAGACTCCCCCTCCTTTTGGTTAACAAAACACAAGAGCCAATTGTAAATCCATATTTTTTCTTACTTTTGTTACAACTGGGGTCGACATTGGATTTGACAGCGATCGAGATTTCGGTGGGAAGCATGCAGAGCGTTGTAGTGAAGCTCTTTAATATCTTGCTGCGAACCATAATTGACAATACGTCATACGCACTTGCTGCTTAATTTACTAGGTAAATAAGGCTTAATCCAGTGGAAGTTTAGTACACGGACAAGTTTCTCCTCTGCACGATTCTGATTTTCGATCAGCAGGCCAAGGGGAATCATTTTAGAAAATCTGGCACTGAGCGAGCTTCGCGCAAGGTGTGAGATCTCAGAAGCTAAGGTTGGATCTTGGGTGTTTTTGTCCGAATTCAACTCGAAAACTAATCAAAAAATAAGCATGTAGAAGACATTCGGAACCATTGTTTGGACGAGGGTTCGAACCCCTCCGACTCCACTCAAAAGCCTGTAAGTATTTGATTTACAGGCTTTTTTATTTTAAACTGTCAGTTTTACTGTCAGAAACCCCAGTAATGACCAGAGTTTTTCACCAAAAATTAGAAGACCTTAAAATATTTCTTCTATTTTAAGGCTCTTAGTCTCTAGGTTAAGTAAACATTATGAAAAAAAATCGTTTTGAATCTAACGACACTTGGTTCTATGTAGTCGCTTGTATCATTTTAATGTCGATGCTATTTTCTGATTTGATAAAAAAGATAATCGTGATTGACTGGATTCGCTATGCTCTATTGATCTTACTTCCGACGTTTCTAATTATCCTTATAAACAAAACTCAACGAAAAAAGAACATTGGAGTAAATGATAAAGACGGTGAGCAATTAGTTAAAAGGCATTTTTTCTCTAAAAAGAAAATTCTTAGGTGTATTTTATTGATTTTAGTATTCTTAATTCTAATTGTAGCCTTGGTCAAGCTCTGTGGAGTAATGCTGGATTGCGAATATTCAGTTTTTCTACTTCTAAGCTTGTTTCTATTTGGGTTCTTAGCAATAGAAATATACTTATTTACTAAGGCATTCTCTTACATCTCTCGAAGATTTCAAAAAGATAAAAAGATTTTTTTTTCAATATCAAAGTGGAGGATTTGGGAGAGCAGCTCATTTACTCAATTCTTATCAATAACTATTCTTGTTACGATTTTCAGTTGGATTTTTTCAGGTCAGTTATTTATGAATTGGGTAAATGATAAGTTTACCAATCCTGATGTTTTAGCAAAAAAATATTATCACGAATCGATAACAACCTATAGAGTAGGTGCAGTTTGTAGCGATGGAACAGGTAGCTTTGCAACTGGTTCAGGCGCATGTTCCCACCATGGTGGTGTATCGTATTGGGTGGAAGACACTATTTATAACAAAAGCCTAGAACGATGTAAAAAAGAAGCTAAAGAATTTTCGTGGGTTGATTAATATGAGTCTATTCTAAGAGTTGGTAGACCTTAATAAAGTTGCACAGTTATAGCTCTTCTGTTTTTATAATGATTTGGTTTGTTCGGGATAATTTAAGGCTGTAAAGAAGAAAATTGAATATTTTTATGATATGAAAGACAATGACTTACAATTAGATGTACAAAGACGTTTGAATGATGGTACAAGTAAATTTATCTATTATATTATTGCTTTAGCCGTTGCAGCAATTGGATTTGCAGTTAATAAATCCTTTGGAAAAAAACCAGAAGGAAGTGATTTCTGGTTAATGGGTGCAGTTATTTTATGGAGTCTTTGTATCTATTCTGGATTCAGATTTAACATTCACACATTCACACAACTTTCAACTAGTAACGCTCAATATGATCTGGTAAAAGAATATAATCTTTTAGAAAATAGTGAAGACTTGAAATTTGTCAATGATAAATATTCTGAAATATTAAATGGAATCTCGAAGAAAATTGACCGTGCTTTTAATGATTGCATTTTTACTTTCTTTTCTGGGGTTATCTTTTTCGCTGTCTGGCATATTCTAATGATGTTTAATTCCCCTGTTTCAGCACCTGATATTCATCCCAATGTTAAGAAAGTACAAGAAATACATATTCAACATCATCCTGATATTTTAAGCCCCGACACTGTAAAATAATTCTAAATTTACGGCAACAAAACTATTTGCTTAAATTTAGTCCATATTGAGATGGTGTTTAATAGACTATTTATCAATAGTAGATATACCCATAAATAATCGCTATCAAAGAATCTTATAATGAGCAAAACAGAAAGAATTTGGAACGTAATTGTTAAAGTATGGAAAGATCCAGTTTGGAGTAAAGTTATTTCAGCTGGTATAATATTGTTAGTAGCTACATTATGGACTAAATATAGTAATTACTCAGCACAGGAGGTTTATACTTTCATCGTCTCATGCCTAAAGTACGAACTACCTGTCTTTGTTTTTTTGTCAATTATAGGTCTGTTTTTTTTAACAAAGTGGTTGATTAGATTTTTTAAGAGAAATAAACATCCTATTTGGGATGAACAAGTTGGCAATTACAAGTTCGGAGAATTATATCATATTTTATTAAATCAGAATCTTCCATTTGGTACAAATGGAATGAATTGGTCAGGGCAAGAACCTCCGCAGGAAGATTTATTGAATATGTTTCATGTGTATTCTCCTTTTTTTAATAAAGGTGTTACCTTGAATGATGAGCTGAACGATGGCGGGTATTTATATGGAGTTCTCGCTCCAAAATTAGTTGGTTATGGTCTTTTGGAAAAGATTGAGACAAAGAACCTACAAATTGATGTTATGGATATTAAGTATCAAACATCGGAAGTTGGGTATAAATTTTACGCATTATTAGAAAAGTCAATTTATTTATTGTCGGGTAAGAGTCGTTAAATTCTTGTCTTATGTTTCTGATTATATTTTATTCCCTATGAGAGAGTTTGATTTCGACCCGGCATTAGAAAATTTATTTTTAAGCTTTGATTGTATTAAATGTTTCGAACGCCAACAAATTGAATTAGATATTCCTGATCAAGAAAATATTGTAGGTGACGAATTGACATCCGAAGGAATGATGTTTTGTAAATGTGGTGAAGAGTATTATTGTAAAATTTTTATCACACCTTATCAAGGTTATGGCTATATAGATGGAATCGGATCCGATTATCGCATTACTAAATTAGGGACAGACGGTTCTTTTAATGAACAACAATACGAAGCACTTATTGATGATCAATATGATGCTATAGTATCTAATACCGAATTCTATGAAACCTTTTGTGCAGAAATTAGAAGCTTAAGGGAGCTAAATGCTATCAAACTGGCCAATAATCGAGCTGATAAAGCATTAAGACGACAAATTTATATCGGTGTAATTTCATCCATGGAAACCTATTTATCAGATGCATTCATCAATACCACATTAAATTCGGATATCTTCCTCAAAAGATTTGTTGCTACATTCAAAGATTTCAAAAATGAAACAATCTCGTTAAATAAATTATATGATGAATTTGAAAAAATTAAACTCCGATGTCGACAATCAATGTTAGAAATCATATTTCACAATTTAGCTAAGGTGAAGGGAATGTATCTCGATACATTAGGAGTTGATTTTGGTAGTATTGCTGTTCCTTCTAAGGCAGTTACTAAGCGTCATGATTTAGTACATCGTAATGGCTGGACTAAAGAAAAAGATCAGATAATGGTTGACAATGATATCATTACTGATCTTATAGTAGATATTCAGTTATTTATTGATAACATCGAAGATCAATTAAAAAAACTGTAAGACTTTTTTGAAAAGTAAAACGAAGAAAATGAGCCAGAGTTTAGATCACATAAAAAAAATCTATGTTGAACAATTAGGTTTTGATCTATCAGATTCAAAACACTCGGACCACCCTTTTTTCAATAGCTATAATGAATTGCTAGCTCTTGATCCTTTATCTGAAGAATTTAATTATCTTCTATATAATAGCCTATTTGGACCAATAGACTATTTATATGAGCTAAACCTGATAGACAATTCAGCTTTTGAATTATGGAAAAATCGTCTCATTAAGAATACTAAAAATGTCTCATTTTACGGAGATCTATTTGAATTATACTTTCATTGGACTTTAGTTCAGAAAAATATCACTTTTAAAAATCGAGAGAAGCCTGATTTTTCAATTGATTACAATGGTGAAATATTTGTAGAATGTACTAGCGCGTTATTTAGTTTTACAGCTATACCTTCTGAAAAGCAAATTTTTCAAAAGATAAGAAATTCTGTAAGAGAAAAATTGGTGGTAAATTATATGAATTCATCCACTGTTTTATTTGTAGATATTACTAATCCGATTTTTCATGCTAAGAAACTCGATTTGGAAATATCCAAGCAATATTTATTTTCGATACTAGAAAATATAAATGAAGGTTTTAAAAAGAACTCACCAAAGAATTTGAAATCTTTGGGAGCAATAGTTTTTATATCTTTTGATTACTATGAAGATAAAGATGGTGAATGGAAATACCCTTGCAATATTGCACATTACTCACCTACGAAAATCGCTGACAGCAATTTGATTTCATTTTTAGAATCCAACTTCATTTTAGCTGAGTCAAAACTAGAAACCGTGAATCCAAAATTTCATCATTAATACATCAAATAATTATTGTTTCTGGTTCCATTTCCGTTCGCTCTTCTCCACAAAAATAAAAAAGCATTACGTGAGTGATGCTTTTTTATTTTTGTCACTCTGTACTCGCTCTCACACTTTCCGGGCTTTTTTCTTTTCAGAGTAAGTGTGAGAACTGAGTATGAAATCCCGGTTCGAAGAACGAATTTAGTCTCCTCCTTTGAAGGAAGGCCGAGGAGCGTGGCAAACCCAAATCTTCCGCAACTAGCCATTTTCATTCGGTTTCCGAAAATTCATAGCGGTTCAATTCCGGTTTACTCAAAAGGAGTTGTATTTCAGTGCTTTTTATAATACTGAAACTTAACAAGCTATGCTCTATAAAAGCATTTAATCCATTAAATAAAATCCAGATTACTATTAATTAGATTGTTGTATTCCATCCTAGAAAGCGGAATACATCTGGAGTCAGAAAAATAAAAAGAAAAATATTTTGACTTGATAAAAAACCAACTAAAATTAGAGGAATTTCAAATCAGAATATATCCTAAAAACATGGTTTAGAGATCATTGTTGAAAAAAAAAATAAACCTCAGACAACATTTTTATTAAAATATTTATATCTTTCAAACGTTAACAAAAATTAAAATGGGGAATCCGAAAACCATATTTAGAGTAGGAAAAAATAAAAGACCATCAAAATGAAATCAAATCTAAATGACACTTTTAAGCGTTTTCAGGAAAATGTAATTGAAACGAACAAAATCTTTGCAGGAATGGCAACAGGAGGAGAAACTGGCGCAGGACCATGTGAATCAGGATTCGTTGATAGTGCAGGTGATCCGAATACCTTTATAGAAACAGAAACTCAGTGTACAATTGATCCAGATAAGTGCGATGCATTGGCAAGAAGTATTTCTGCTTTAGAAAGATAAACAACCCGAAATTTGGTGAAATCAACTCTAGTATGAGAACTGATTTTTTTAAAAAACACCGGATAAAAACTTTTTTTTATCCGGTGTTTAAGTATTATTCATTTCATGTATTGGTAATCATTATCGTATTTTCAATACTATTTTCTTGTCAAAAGAATATGATTCGAAATTATTCCAGATATGATAAAGAAAAAGAAACAAACTACTTAAAATCAATTAATTGTATTCTTCTAATTGAAAATAAAGCCATCAATAAAGGATATTACAGAAACCTTGCAATTTACCATGCGGATAAAAACAATGACCAACCGTTATTTGAAAAGCTTCTTTTAGGAGTAAATCTTCAAGACAGTTTTTCATTAAAAAATTTAACTTCCAGAAAATACACTCATTTTCAAAATGAAATGACTGATTTTATGAAACAAATCACAACCAGTTCTAAATCATCTGATTCAAAGATTCTGAATATATTAGATTCGTGCTATTCTCTTGAGCAAAAACACCGAATAAAGATTGGAAGTGTTTATCTGAAATACAGAAAAAATGAAATTACACGAAATGAATTTGAGAAATTTTCAGACAGCATATTTCGATTGCAAAACCCCTTAGATGAAATCAGCAGTGAATTATTCTATCGAAGTATGGATACTATTGGATATGTCCCTGGCTATCGAGAGTTAAATTTAGAATATATACACATGATGTTTACTATTATCCAACATTTGGACAACAACGAAAAGAAAAAAAGACTGATTGAAGATTACTTAAATCAGGTAAAAAAAAATAATTTACCCAGTGAGTACTATGTCCAAATTGTTGACCGTTATTTGGAATCAAATAATCTGCCTTTACAATTTTTAATGACAACCAAAGCACAAAGCGGTAACCCAATTAATAGTCTTTCAAAAAAAGAATTAAAACAAATTAATATAAATAGATTATTATTTGGTTTAAAGCCATTTACATTATGAAATACTTACTATTTTTCTCAATTGAGGATGACATTACTACTCATAGAATGGTCGATTGGTGTATAAGCCTGAATGTTACACCGATCATTATTGACACTCGTAATTTGTCGAAAGTTTTGCTAAATTATTCCATTGCGAATAACATTTTTTCTTTTCAGATAAAGCATAAACGAAGTATTGTTACAGAAAAGGATGTCGTGGGATATATTTATAGAAGATCGAATGCTAGTACATTGAGTAATTATAAGTTTAGTACATTAACTCCAGAGCTCGAGGAATTTGCACAACAAGAAATCATTTCATTTAATTCGGGTTTTTTTCATGCGCTTTTTAAATACATGAAAGGTGTAAACAATTTGAACACCGCAATCAACGATAAACTGGAAACTCTTTTTCTTGCACAGGAAAGTGGTTTTAAAATTCCTGATTCACACCTTTTGACATCGAATGAAGAAGCAATAAAAATCATCAAAAAAACAGGTAAAAGATACATTACCAAGCCCATTTATAATATGGTTATGTTAAGACATAATTCAAACCATTACATGCAGTATACCACAGAGGTGAAATCTAAGCATTTCAATAAAGAAAGTGAGGTTTTCCCATTTTTGTTGCAAGAACGCATAGAAAAGAGTTTTGAGATACGCACCTTTTTTCTAAATGAAAAGGCCTTTAGTATGGCTATTTTTTCACAAGAAGATAAACAAACTTCAGAAGATTTTAGGAGATACAATACAGTGCATCCTAACAGAACAGTTCCATTTGAATTAAAAAAAGAGGATTTGCTAAAATTAAAAAAACTGATGAAGTCGCTCAATCTTAATTCTGGTTCAATCGACTTTCTCAAAAGTGAAACAGGAGAATTATATTTCTTGGAAGTTAATCCTGTGGGACAGTTTGGAATGGTTTCTGGTCCGTGTAATTATTATTTAGAGCGAGAAGTAGTTACTAATTTAGTATCAAATGAAAAAATCAATTAGTCAAATTATTAAAGATGACAAGTCCTCTCCTTTGACATTAAAGAAGATGAAAAAGAGTAAAAATGCAACTCCTAAAATGCAGTATAAAACGCTGTTTCAAGTTAGTCTTTATGAATCAAGCCAAGTCAGAGTAGTGAATTTTTATAAGCCAATCAGCAAGCTGTAAAACATGAAAGAGAACTATTTTATTTTTTTTAGTAACTGCATTCCTGTTTATGGTGTAGAATACACGGCAATTTGCGATTTTCAAAATGGCAAAATCCATCACTTTGATTCTAATTTGAAAGAGTTAATTCAGTTAATTGATTCACGAATATCCTTGAAGCAATTAGAAAACAGGTATATTGAAGAGAAAGATGGACTTGCCAATTTTCTCCATTATTTTTATGAAAAAGGAATCGGGATGTACACCAATGAAGTTGAATCCTTTCCTCGATTACCCATCCAGTGGGATCATCCCAGCAAAGTAACGAATGCTATTTTAGACTTTGGAATAGAAACAGATTATTCCGTTAAAAGTATTCTAGATGAGCTGGATTATTTTAGATGTAAACATATTCAGTTACGATTTTTTGAGGTAATTCCACTCCAAATACTCCATGATGTTTTGTCAGTATTCAAAGAATCTGACGTATTGTCCATCGATTTAATATTCAATGATGATATACCTTTATTTGAACTGAAAAAGTTGTATCTAGTCACCAGCAAAATTAATTCTGTCACTATTTTTAATGCGAAAGAAGATCAAATAGTCGGGAATTTACCTTTTTTGATCTCTTATCTAAATCGTAAAATTTCAAATGAAAAATCATGCGGACTCATCACGAAAGAGCACTTATCTACTGGTTTGCATTTATTTATGGAATCACATTTTCACAATAATTGCCTGAATAGAAAAATCAGCATTGATAAAGATGGAAATGTAAAAAACTGCCCTTCGATGAATTGGGATTATGGACGTGTTCAGACTGGAAATCTAAAAGAAAAGATCCTTCAGGCTTTGAATCATGAAGTAACTCAAATTAAAAAGTCCGAAATAGAAGTTTGCCGGGAGTGTGAATTTAGAATGGTTTGTACTGACTGCAGGGCATATCTTGAAAAACCTTCCGACATGTATTCCAAGCCTTTAAAATGCGGATATAACCCAAAAACTGGAATCTGGGAGGAATGGAGCACAAATCCAATAAAAAAAGATGCTATCGGTTTTTATGCACTAAAGCATATCATTTAACAAATCAATACCTTTCGTTATTTTCAAAGATTTAATCATCTTAATTAACTACTTTAATAATTGATATATCAATTAAATGAATGATGCTTTAATAAATAAAGAACTAAAAAATGACAATAAAAATATTTAAACCTACAAACCCTTTATTAAAAAAACACATTGAATGCTTTTACATCCTTGAAAGAACCTCTGAAGAAAACCCCGCTACTTATTTCACATTTCCCAGTATTTATACAATTGCTACTATTAGTGAGCAAACAAAAACGTTGGTTACTGAAAATAAAATAATAACAACCCATTGTCCATCTAATCCGATTGAAACCAATTTAGTATGCAATTTCAATGAACCAGTCCTTGTGAAATATGAAGGCAAAATCAATGAAATTACTACGTACTTCAAACCTCTTGGAATAAATCCTTTTATAAGAAATGATTTGAAAAATTATTCAGAAGGAACTTTTCCCGATTTTAATCCATACGATGATTATAAGGCCACTATGGCGTCCATTCTTTCAATAAAAAATCCGGATGAAAAAATCGAGAAACTAGAATGTTATTGGATTTCAAAATTGAAGCCGTTTGAAGATGTTTTGTTAGAGAATGTACTCGCCGAAATGATGGATGCAAGCAATTTAAATCAGTCGATGACGAAATTGTCTCTTAAAACCGGTCGGTCGCGAACAACCATAAACAAACATTTTGATAAACATATTTGTAAAACACCTTCTCAATTCAAAAAAATAATCAGATTTCGGGCAGCTATCCAAAGTCATCTTGAAAATAAAAATGAAATGGGGCTATCTTATAATCTAGATTATTTTGACCAGTCACATATGATTCGAGATTTTAGAAAATTAACTGGTTTTACACCCAAAGCATTTTTTTCAAAAATAGCAGAACTTGAAGAGAATCAAATAAAATGGGTATTTGTTTAATGGGTTTACAAAAATACAATTCCAACATTTTATTAAGTGATAACATTGCATCTTAATTCTATTCTTAAATAATGATGAAGTTGTGTTTGACAATAATAATGCTATTTCCAATACTGATTTTTGGACAAAAAGACATCTCAACCAATCTTGCAAAATACATGCAAGCACAGGTTGATGTAAACAATTTTAGTGGAACAGTTCTTGTCACAAAAAACGGTTCGGTTTTATTGAAAAAATCATACGGTTTAGCGGATTACGAGTGGAATATCAAAAATACCGTAAATACTAAATTTCAGTTAGCTTCGGTGACAAAACAATTTACAGCTGCTGCTATTCTCCTGTTAGTAGAAAAAGGGAAACTGTCACTGAATGATCATCTAAGTGATTTTTTTCCAGATTATCCGAAATCCGATAGCGTTACTATTCATATGTTATTAGCTCATTCTTCAGGACTTGCATTAGGGTTTAAAGATCTGGCATTAACTACCATTAGTGTTGATTCTGCTTATTCTGAAATAAAGAAAATACCTTACGATTTTTCACCAGGAACTAAAAGTGAGTATAGCAATATTGGCTATTACCTGTTAGCTAAGATTATAGAAAAGGTTTCAGGTCAAACCTATGCCGCTTTTTTAAAGGAAAATATATTTGAAAAAGTAGGAATGAATAATACAGGCGTCAGTAATAACGATTCAATAGTATCAGAAAAAGCCAAGGTATACTGTCGAACAGAAAAAGGATTCATCCAGAATCCCTATATCAATTGGGGATTTAATATAGGCCACGATGGCGTTTATTCTACCGTCGAAGATTTGGCATTATGGGACAATGCTTTGTACGGAACAACTATCCTCTCAGCAGAAATGAAAAAACGAATGTTTACACCCCATAATTCTGAAAATTGGGGGTATGGATTTATAATTAATCCATTTTATAATCACGGACATCAACTAATTGCGCATGACGGAGGTTTTTTTGGCACAATGACTTCTTTTAATCGATTTACAGATGACAAACTCTTTGTAACGGTTTTATCTAATAATGAATCTCAATCTTATATTATTGCTTACGGACTTTCCGCAATTTCTTTTCAAAAAGACGTTGAACTTCCTTACAAACATTCTCAGATCAAAATAGATACTTTACTATATGATCAATTTACAGGGAAGTATGGTGAAATCGAGATCATAAAAACGGATGGAAAACTGTACTATAATAGTTCCGAAATGGAACTCTTGCCTGAATCCAAATTAAAATTTTTCAGAGCAGACAATAACGACAGGACGATTGAATTTATTCAGGACAAATCAGGCAGCTATAGTTCTTTAATTCTAACAAAAGGTGGAGTGAAAGAAATAATAAAGAGAACTATTCAGTAAAAAGTACGAATAGCTAATAAACTTCGATCAACATATGCTGTTTTGGGACTTTCAGAAAGAAAAAATCCCCAAAGCGATGCTCCAGGGATTTGGATTTAATAAGCTTTTGGAGCTGCAACTTAACGAAAATGATCCGTTATCATCGTCACAAGGGCTTCGTCACTCATTCGGATCGAAGTGCTTTCTGTAGCCACTGCATGCTTATACTGCGGCGTGTCGGAAAGAAAGTGAATGAATTGTTCCTGAGCCTGACCAGTGCCTGTAACATGAATTTCCTCAATATTGACCATTTTCGCGGCAATTTCTTTGAAAAACTTATGCGTGAGCGCCTGTTCCTGATTATTTTCGGCATTTTCATTCGTGTTCCGATCAGCACCTGGATTGTCGACTCTTCCAAGAATCACAAATTCGGTGTCATCTTCTTCTTTACGACCAGCTATCGTTGCGTGATGAGCATCCATCCACACCCCAAATTGTTTTTTCTGTTTTCCTGACATACTGTTTTTCTTAAAGATAGTTGAATGGAATGGTGATACTCGGTTTTTTGGGATAGATTGTGAAGATTTTGTTACTCGTTCGATTCTATTGATTTTTACAAGCCGATATCATTATTCCCCAATGAATTCTAACTTTGTAATGTGGCGAAACAGAAAAATACGGAGAATAAAAAGCTTCATTCCAAATTAATGGGACAGAAGAAAAACAATAAACAGGCCGCGAAAGAGTTGAATAAACAACGACTTCGGGAATTGAATCAGTTGGCCAATAAATTGCGAAGGGGTGACCAAAATGAGACTTGAAGCTTTTAAATTTGATTCATATCAGTACTTCGAACGTTCAAAACCCACTTTTTATCATTATAATTGATTTTAAACAAACAGGTAACAATCGCCAATTAAAGAATAACCGATGAAACATTTAGCGCTACTCACACTATTCTCTTTTTCTGTATTGATTTCAGTGGCCCAAAAAGGGAAGTCTAAAAATGGGAAGGAATCAGTTTCAATAACTGAAACTTCTAATTCCAAGCCTTTTGTGCTAGGTACAATCGAAGAAATCCAATCAAAAGAGCTTTCAGAAAAAAGAACGTTGAACATTTATCTCCCAGAAGGTTATAATCCAAACGATTCAATAAAGTACCCAGTAATTTACCTACTCGACGGTTCTGCAGATGAAGATTTTATTCACATCGTTGGACTTGTTCAGTTCTTTAGTTTCGAATGGATCAACCAGCTGCCGAAGTCTATTGTAGTGGGTGTTGCAAATGTTGACCGAAAAAGAGATTTTACATTTGCATCTGATGTAAAACCAACCATTCCAACTCCAAATTCAGGGCATTCTGATAAATTCATCTCATTTATTGAAAAAGAGTTGCAGCCATTTATTGAAAATAAATACCATACAAATACCGATAAAACCATCATTGGGCAATCCTTAGGCGGATTACTTGCTACGGAAGTACTTTTGAAAAAACCGACACTCTTCAACAAATACATTATCATTAGCCCTAGTTTGTGGTGGGATAATGGTTCGCTTTTGGAATTTAATTCAACAATACTATCTGAGAGTTCAACTCAACAAACAGATATCTATATTGCTGTTGGAAAAGAAGGTATAACACCCACCAAAATTCCCCGAGTAATGGAAGTAGATGCTAATTTATTGGCGGATAAATTGAAGAAATCAAAAAGTAAAAGCGTAAATGTGTTTTTCGATTATTTGCCGTTGGAAAATCACGCTACAATTATGCATCAAGCAGTTATGAATTCGTTTCAGTTTTTGTATCCAACGTTGCAACATTAATATAGCTTATCCCTAGATTTTTTCAATGACGAAAGTTAATCACAAAACGGAAAAAATTCCTTGGCAATTCAAAAGCTTGGGGACTGAGGACTTTTTCCTTTCACATCTAAATCTCACTCACAAAAAGACTCTTTCCCTCCTACCTATTTCACAAAACAGTTTAAAAACTAAGAAGTAATCTTTACGTAAGTAAGGTATCATAATTTTCCTCCAGTATTCAAAACTGAATTTTATTCCTATATATAACCAAAAAAACGGTAACTTAATAACGCAATCTCTTTTAAGACAAAGTCAAACATGAAGACATCATTCTTTCAAAATGCAATGAGAATCTTACTGGGCTCATTTATGCTATTGGCCGGAATCGGTCACTTAACCTTTCAACGAACTGAATTCTTAGCCCAAGTTCCTAGATGGCTGCCTAATGACTCACGTTTTATGGACTTTGTTGTTTTGTCTTCTGGAATTGTGGAAATTATCCTTGGTTTAGCAATGATATTTTGGGTAAAACAAAAGATTAAGGTTGGAATAATATTGGCTATTTTCTACATACTGGTATTTCCGGGAAATATATCCCAATACACCAATGAAATTGACGCTTTTGGATTAGATACAGACCAAAAACGATTGATCCGATTATTTTTCCAACCCGTATTAATTTGTTGGGCTCTCTGGTCGACTGGAGTGATCAAAAAATGGAGAAATAAGAATTAAGTTAGATACTCCATTTTATGCTACTTATACATTGTTAGCAATCGTCTTTATTTCTTTATTAGTCGAATTACAGCTCTCAATTCTGCAGATGTTATGGTCACGAAATATACACCCGCAGGTTCTTGTATATTCAGGTTCAAGACTTGAGAATTATCGAATTCTTTTGTTTGAATGATTTTGCCATTCAAATCGGTAATGTCGATTTTTAGAGCGTAATATTTTTCACCAAGATTAACTGAAAAATTGCCCTCAGTTGGGTTTGGGGAAACTACAAGTGCATCTCCAAAATCGTTCTCCATAAGACTAACAGTTGCAATGGAAACACAGAAAGATGTGTCTACACAGCCGTTCTCCGTCAGCTTTACAGCATAGTTTCCGTTGGCAGTTGCCGTGAAGTTCTGATTTGTTTCTCCTACAATGGGAATATAGTTATTGTCGCAATTCAGCCACTGATAGCTTGCAGCAGTATTATTAGATGAAATAACAATTCCGCTCACTGATGTAGTGATATCCGAAACATTATTTATCGTTAAATCAAGAGTTACCAACGAATCACAACCAGTGGCAGCACCACCAACAATATTGAAAATTGCTGAATTGTTGCTTGCGTTATATGTATTCCCATCAATCCATGTATAACTTCCACACGCAGTTTTTGTATCTGTTCCCGTTACTGCAGTATTTAGTGTCAAATTTAATGTTGCCGTAACTAGGCACCCATTACCATTTGTATAAGTATGTATTGCTGTGTTATTATCAGTAGCGTAAGTATTCCCATCAATCCAAATGTAACTATCACACGCTGTGACAAAATCAGTTATTGATTCCGAACTAGTAATTGTTAAGTTTAAAGTAACTATACTATCACAACCATTTGAATTTGAAAGCGTATGCGATGCTGTACTATTATTTGCAATATATGTGTTCCCATCAATCCATGTATAACTTCCACAGGCAGTTTTAGTATCAATCGTTGTCTCTGCGTTTTGATTATCAAGTATAAGGTTACTATACTATCACAGCCATTTACACTTGATAAGGTATAGGTGGCTAATGTATTGTTTTCAGTATAATTAGTACCATCCATCCATGTATAACTTTCGCAAGCAGTTTGAGTATCTACACCCGTTAATTGCTCACTCACAGTGAGGTTCAATGTAACAACACTGTCGCAGCCATTGATACTAGTCATAGTATCCTTATACATTCCTGAACTCGTCAAAAGATTTCCTCCAAAATTGAAAGTAGCTCCGTAACAAATGGTCTGTACAATAGAATCATAAACTGTTTGACAAGCTGTGATTCCATTTTCTGCTGCACCTACATCTCTTATTCCAACTATGGCACCATTTTGTGCATCAGAAATATCTGCTGGATTCCCCATTCCTATTGCCACACTGCCAATACCTGGCGCCATCGTAAAAGTACTGCCACCATTGTTCTGTAAAGGTCCTAAATTTAATGCAACACTACTTACATTCGTTTGATCAGAGATAACGGTTCCTACTGGTGCATCATCAAAAATGTTATATCCGTTGCTGGTAGAAATTGAACCAAAAATAGTATTGTCTCCAACATTTCCTGCTAGGATACTACTACCTATTGTAAAGTTTGTATTAGGGGAAATATAAATTCCGCCACCATCTTCTGTATTATTGGATGAGGCCGTATTTCCATGAACGGTTGAATTAATTAGTGTTAAAGCACTATTGGCAACACCTGCACAAACAATTCCTCCGCCATAAGTTCCTGAAGTTAATGAATTCGTGGAAGCAGTATTGCCATAAATCGTACAATGATTAAGAGATAGATTAAAAATTGAAGCATTATTTCCTGTAAGGGTATAAAGACCCCCACCTGCTGCTCCTGAAGTTGAAGAAACTGCCGCATTTCCGCTAATCGTTGTATTCTTTATTGTAAAATTGGAAGAAGAGGTATTGGAATTGGAAGCGCTTCTAGCATAAATACCTCCCCCTAAACAAGTAGAAGATGTAGAAGTGGCCATATTTTCACTTATGGTTGAATTAGTGATTGTTGCAATAATCTTAGAATTGTAAGAAGATTGCGCAGCCGTAGCAAGAGAATAAATTCCACCACCATAAGTAGTTCCTGAAATTGATGAAGCTGAATTTCCCTGTATAATTGAATTGTCTATTGTCAAATTAAAATTAGATGCAGAAGAGGTATATGAAATAGAATTAGAAATAATATAAATTCCTCCTCCCTGTGCTGTGGTTGTTGAAGCTGCGGAATTTCCTTTCAGAATGGAATTCTTTAAAGTTAAACCTGAAAGAGCCGGAGAAGGAGAGTTATCAGTGGTTGCGTAAATGGCACCACCATAAGCCGCCGTTTTAGAAGAAGTTAGATTTTCAGTAAAGGAGGAATGATCTATTGTCAAATAAATATTATCCGCATAGATAGCAGCTCCAGCACCAAAGGTAGCATTGATTGAAGTATTTGAAATTGTATTAGAAACAAAAGTAGAATACGTTATTTCCAATGTAGAGAAAGCACTGGAAGATACTGTATTTGATCTGGTATAAATTGCTCCCCCAGAAGCTGAAGAATTAGAAGATTGAGCGGTATTTCCACTAAAAGTAGAATTATCTATTATTAAAGTAGTTAAGCCAGAAGAAGCATAGGCATAAACTCCCCCTCCAGTGGCCGCTGCAGTACCCGAAGATACTTTATTGTTAGTGAAAGTTGAATTAGTTATTGTCATGGTTCCGCTCACATATACTCCCCCTCCGTATGAAAGATTACCCTGTGCTAAATTTTCACTCACAATTGAATGGTCAATAGTCAAATTAGAAGTGCTAATTCCACCACCATAAGACAAATCACCAGTGGCATTAGACTTGGCTATATTTTCGGTAATAGTTGAATTACTAACGGTCAAATAAGTCGAGAATATTCCACCCCCAACCGCAGTGGAAGCTGAAGAAATAGATGTATTGTCAATGATAAGAGAATTTTTTATTGTCACGTTAAAAGCGAAAATTCCTCCCCCAGCAGTATTGGAAGCGCCTGATGCAGAATTGTTTCTAATAATGGAATTTCTTATCGTCAATAGATAGGCTTTAATCCCTCCACCCTGAGAAGAGTTAAATCCATTAACAATTGCCATTTTATCTAGAATAGTAGTGCCTCCTGTGATATTGAAAATGCGTGAACTATTATTCCCGCTAACGAAAAGTGTGTCTGTAGCAGTTATCAGGCCGATGATGGTTAAATTCTTATTATAGCTGATTTCTCCTGATGTTAATACAATACTGTTATTACCTCCTGATATTAAGTTTGGATTGAAAGTAATAGAGTCTCCACTATTTGCATCCATAACAGCCTGCCTAAGGGACCCTATTCCGGAATCATTCGTGTTTTGTACCGTAAAAACTCCCGAAAACCCTATTAAAGTTGTCAATGAGAATAAAATAAATAAGAATAGTTTTTTCATTTAGATGCTTTCTTTTTCAGTGCCAATATACGATAATATGTCTTAAAATTACAACAAGGTGATTTGTTGGAGAAATCACGTATCAACTTAAAGTAGAGAACCTTGATTCAGAAGGCGTCTATGTTTTAACATTTTAAACATCCCACTAGTCGGCAACACAAAAAATCAGTATCAATCAGTAAACAGAGAAAGTTATAACTAGAATTTACCAACAAAAAAAGAGCGCAACTGTACTACACAGTTACACTCCTTTTAACCCTTTCACTGGTTATGAAAAAAGTTGGTCAATTATCAGAAACTATCGGTACTGGTGTTGGTTACTTTTAATTTGTCATCTCCAGTAGAGATTACTTTGAATTCTGTTCTGCGGTTTTTCTGATGTTCTTCTTCCGAACAATCGGATTTGACTGTTCCTTCGCATTCGCAGCCGTTCAATAAACGGGATTCTCCGTATCCTTTACCGTAGATGCGCGCAGGATTGGTAATTCGTTTTTTGATGTACTCAGCGGACGCTTTTGCACGGTTATCGGATAACTTCATGTTGTAAGCTTTTGAAGCACGACAATCGGTATGTGCTCCCAATTCTACTACCAAATAAGGATATTTGTTCATGACTTCAACGATCTTATCCAATTCTTTGGCTGCATCGGGGCGGATTGTGAACTTGTTCAAATCGAAATTGATCGGGTTAATCTGGATCATTTCAGAAAGGTCTTTCACTTCCGGGTCCATTCCCAGGTCAAGAACGCCTTGAACATCGTATTGTCCGGGTCTGTCAAAAACCGTATTATAGGTAACCGTTTTGGAGAAATACCCTTCTTTTTTAAGAACCAGGTTATAACTTCCGCGGTCATTCAATTTCTTACCAAATAAAGCTTCTCTGAAATCTCCTGTCGCAGGTGTTTCAATTTGTTTCGATTGTCCCGTCATGTTGTCAACCAGGTAAACCTGAACTTTATCCAAAGGCGTTCCTGTTTTCTTGTCTGTGATCAAAGCATAAAGTGATAGTCCGGGATCTTTTTCCAAAACCACATCTGCGATGACTACTTGTTCATCTGTAAATGTACTTGCGGTATTCTTCCCGTCAAAATAATCTGCTTTTGATCCGCCTAACGCGTACTTTTTCTCATATTCCGCTTCAAAAGCATAAGCTCCGTTCTCATCAGCCGTGATTGTTTCAAGGACGTTTCCTTTATCGTCTTTCAGATCCACTTTTGCAAAAGGTACAATTCCCTCTTTCTTATCTTTCGCAGTTCCTTTGATGGTTACTCCAAACACGAACGGGCGAATCAACTGCACGGCATAAATATCATCACCTCCTTTCCCGCCTTCCCGGTTGGAAGAAAGAAATCCTGTTTTGAAATCCTTTGACATGTTGAATGCAAAATCATCGTACTGGCTGTTAATGGGTAATCCAAGGTTATGGATTTTCCCAATAGTTTCTCCATCAAAGAAAGCAGCGAATACGTCTAATCCTCCCAATCCGGGATGACCATTGGTTGAAAAAAACAAGCGTCCTTCGGAATCAATGAAAGGGAACATTTCCTGTCCTTCCGTATTGATTTTATTCCCCAAATTGATCATTTCCCCGAATGTTCCGTTGTCTAAAATGGCTACTTTGTAAATATCAGCGCCGCCAATTCCGCCGGGTTTATCAGATACCAGATACATCGTTTTTCCGTCAGCAGTAATGGTGGGATGTCCCACGGAATAATCCTTCGAGTTGTAAGGAAATTCTTGTTCGTTTACCAGTTTTCCCTCACTGTCAAGGTCTGCAATATATAACTTCAGGTTTTGGATCTTTTGTCCGTCACGACGCTTACTTCCTGAAGAAATGTTATTTCGTGTGAAATAAACGGTTTTCCCGTCGGGTGCAAACGCAAGCGGACCTTCGTGGAATTTGGTATTTACTTTGGAAACACGTTTCGGATCTCCCAATTTATTTTCAGGACTAACGGAAACGTGGTATAAATCCAGGAATCTTCTTGAATCCCATGACCACTCATTTTTGACAAATGCTCTTTTCTTTCTTGCTGTAATAAAATACACCTGGTTTTGCGCCGGATTGTAATATCCTCCGAAATCAGCTGATGCAGTATTCAAAGCCAGGTTCTCCAATGAAAAGAAGGCTTGATTTTTCTCGATTTTTGATTTGTAGCTTGTATTCGACAGGAACAATTGGCTTCTTACGTCGGCAGTGACAGACTGGCTGTATTTATTCATCCACTTATCACTTTCCGGATAATTTCCTGTCTGCTTTAAAACGTAGGCATAATTGTAATAATCGTCCTGCTTCGCTTCGGAAGATTCGATCATCTTACTGTAATAATCAACCGATTTGGTATAATTATCCATTTTCAGGTAACTGTAAGCCAATTTACTTTTCAGTTTGGGGCTGTCAACCTCGGAACCGATTAATTCTTCGTATAATTCGGCAGCATAAGCATAAGATAACCTGTTGAAATAATTGTCCGCCTTTTTCAGTTTCCCTGATTGCCCAAATACTGACAATGAAACACTGCAAATAATTGCTAATATGATTGTTTTCATGTTTGTGTTTTAGTTGATTAGAAATAACGAGGTGAACGAATACCTTCTTTTTTGAAGACGAAATCGTAAGATACCATGAGTTCAAATGATCCGTCATTGTAGTTTCTCAATTTCTGAGTTCCGAAATCGCTGGCTATTCCAACTTTAAACTGGGGAGAAAGCTGTACTTGAACAAAAGCTCCGAAAGCAGCCATTAAGCGGTAATTTGCTCCAAACCACACTTTTTCATTGTAGATTGCAGCCAAAGTCAAATCGAGACTCAAAGGAGAACCCTCCGTGATCTTCACCAATGAGGATGGTCTCAGTTTCCATTTGTTTGCCAGGCCGATAACTCCTCCTATCGTTCCGAAATAGTGACGACGCTCTAAGTTGGTCTTACTGACCTCATCGTAACTCTTCTCCAGGATTTTCGGCGTACTTATTCCAATGAAAAATTTGGGAGTATGGTAGTAAATCCCCACTCCAAAGTTCGGATTCACGTTGTTCCGGATGTTTTGCAGTAATTTGGGATCATCCGGGTTACCCGAATTTAATCCGTCTCTTCCGATATTGATCAGGTTAATTCCTCCTTTGACTCCAAATGCAAGTTTTCCCTTGTGTTTTTTGAATTTAATCGTGTAAGAAGCATCCGCATAAATCATGGTTTGGTTCATCGGCCCAACGTTGTCGTTTACGGCTGTCAAACCCAATCCTACCGATTCATAGGACAAAGGCGAATGCATACTGAATGTAGAAGAGCGTGGTCTTCCGTCAAATCCGACCCATTGCTCCCTGTGAATCCCGGTAAGGTTTAACATTCCGCGGCTACCTGCATAGGCAGGATTAATAAACAGCATGTTGTCAAAATACTGTGTATAATGAGGATCCTGCTGTGCACTTGCACTGGTACTTCCAAGAAGTACCAGTGTGAAACAAGCTACTAAAAACTTTATTGTTTTCATTTTTTCAATTTTGAAAAATTTCTATTCTTAACGCTGGATATATACATACCCTTTTAATACTCCTGCAGCTGCATCTTTTGTATCCAATACATAGAAGTAGGTTCCTGTTGGCAGTTCTTCTCCGCCTACATTCAGCTTACTGTCAGATGTACCGCCCCAAGTATTCAAATACTTGTCTGCTGAGTATACCAGGTTCCCCCAGCGGTTATAAATCATCAATTGGTTTTCCGGGTATTTTTCAATTCCTTCAATTACCCATACTTCATTGATCCCGTCTCCATCCGGAGTAAACGCATTCGGTACGGTAATACCACAGCTTTTCGGATCACATGAATCAAGCGGATTGGAACCTGCGGATACTTCTTCCCCGTTCGTAATTCCGTCACCATCACAGTCTGCATTGTTCCATGCTGTTCCAGGCGTTACCGTTTGATTTGCCAGGATAAAATCACACGGATTGTTTGGATTCGTACCGTTTGTTACTTCAGTGCCGTTAATGACACCATCGCCGTCACAGTCAACTGTATTCCAATCTCCTCCTTGTGTGAGCGTAACGTTTGTTCCTGTGTAATCACAAGGATTATCAGGATTCGTTCCATCCGTTACTTCTTGTCCGTTTGTAACTCCGTCTCCGTCACAATCTGCATTACTCCAAATTGTTCCTGGTGTCACTGTTTGACTTGCTGATGTAAAGTCACATGGATTGTTCGGATCAGTACCATCTGTTACTTCCGTACCATTGATTACTCCATCTCCGTCACAATCTCCGTTATTCCAAGCCGTACCTGGTGTTACCGTTTGACTTGCTACTGTTAAGTCACATGGATTGTTCGGATCAGTGCCATCTGTTACTTCCGTACCATTGGTTACTCCGTCACCGTCACAATCTGCGCTATTCCAAGCAATATTTGGTGTTACAGTCTGACTTGCCAATGTGAAATCACAAGGATTATTAGGATCAGTGCCGTCTGTTACTTCTGTACCATTGGTTACTCCGTCACCGTCACAATCTGCGTTGTTCCAAATTGTTCCTGGTGTTACTGTCTGATTGGCTACTGTCAAGTCACAAGGGTTATTCGGATCAGTACCGTCTGTTACTTCCGTACCATTGGTTACTCCGTCACCGTCACAATCGCCGTTATTCCAGGCAGTAGTTGGTGTTACGGTCTGATTTGCTACTGTTAAGTCACATGGATTGTTCGGATCTGTACCATCTGTTACTTCCGTGCCATTTGTTACACCGTCTCCGTCACAATCTGCATTATTCCACGCAGTATTTGGCGTTACAGTCTGATTTGCTAATGTCAGGTCACACGGATTGTTCGGATCTGTACCATCTGTTACTTCCGTACCATTTGTTACGCCGTCTCCATCACAATCTGCATTATTCCAAGCAGTAGCTGGTGTTAGGGTTTGGCTCGCCAATGTGAAATCACATGGATCGCTCGGGTCAGTACCGTCTGTTAATTCATTTCCGTTCGTAACTCCATCGCCGTCACAATCTTTTGAAGGATCAGATAAACATGGTGTCACTGTAATAATAATCATTGCAGTATCGCATAATACCGGCATTCCTGTATCACAAATCGAGTAGATCAAGGTATCGTTTCCGTTGAACCCGGGATTTGGAGTGTAAGTCACTTCGCCTGTTACAGGGTCAATTGTTACCGTACCGTTTGACGGCGGAGTTACAACCGTTACACTGGTATTATCCAGGTTTCCATCCGAATCTGTATCGTTTGAAGGAACATCGATTACCACCGGAGTATTCTCATCAGTCGTTGCTGTATCTTCGTTCGCTACCGGAGCGTCATTGACCGGAGTTACCGTAATAATAACGAATGTCGTATCACAGATTACCGGCATTCCCGTATCACATATAGAATAAATCAAGGTATCATTCCCGCTGAACCCGGAATCCGGAGTGTAAGTCACTTCACCCGTTACCGGATCAATTGTTACCGTACCGTTTGACGGAGGAGTTACTACCGTTACACTGGTATTATCCAGGTTTCCGTCAACATCCGTATCATTTGAAGGAACATCGATTACCACCGGGGTGTCCTCATTAGTCGTTGCTGCATCTTCATTTGCCACAGGACCATCATTCACCGGAGTTACGGTGATAATCACCAATGCTGTATCACATACCACCGGCATTCCGGTATCACAGATTGAATAGATCAAGGTATCGTTCCCGTTAAAGTTCGCATCCGGAGTATAAGTAATCTCACCTGTTACAGGGTCAATCGTCACCGTACCGTTTGACGGAGGATTTACAACTGTTACGCTGGTGTTATCCAAATTCCCGTCAACATCTGTATCGTTTGAAGGAACATCAATCACAACCGGAGTATCCTCATTGGTTGTCGCTGTATCTTCATTAGCTACCGGAGGATGATTCACCGCATTTACGGTAATAACAACAATCGCTGTATCACACAATACTGGCATTCCCGTATCACAAATCGAGTAAATCAACGTATCTGTTCCGCTGAAGCCAGAATCCGGAGTGTAAGTCACTTCGCCTGTTACTGGATCAATTGTTACCGTACCGTTTGAAGGAGGAGTTACAACTGTTACACTGGTGTTATTCAAATTCCCGTCAACATCTGTATCATTGGAAGGAACATTGATCACAACCGGAGTGTCCTCACTAGTCGTTGCTGTATCTCCATTTGCTACAGGAGCATCATTCACCGGAGTTACCGTAATAATCACCAATGCTGTGTCGCATAAAACCGGCATTCCAGTATCACAAATCGAGTAGATTAGGGTATCGATCCCGTTAAAGTTCGGATTCGGCGTATAAGTGATCTCACCTGTAACCGGATTCACTGTAACCGTACCGTTTGATGGCTGATTAACAACTGTTACACTGGTGTTATCCAAATTGCCGTTATCGTCCGTATCGTTTGAAGGTACATTTATTGTAATTGGCGTATCTTCATTGGTAGTTCCTGCATTCCCGTTTGCTACCGGAGGACAATTGGTTCCTGTTACTGGCAATGTAATATGCGTTGTATTGTATTCACATGCATTTAAAGGGTTCGTGCCGTCCGTAACTTCCGTACTGTTTGCTACTCCGTCACCATCACAATCACCGTTATTCCAGGAAATGTCAGGCATTACGCTTTGGCTTGCCAAAACAAAATCACACGGGTTATTCGGATCAGTTCCGTCTGAAACCTCCTCTCCGTTTGTTACTCCGTCGCCATCACAATCTCCGCTCAACCACGATCCGCTTTGAGAAAGTGTAATGCTTGCAACTTGCAATTCACATGGGTCCAATGGATCCGTTCCGTCTGTAACTTCCTGTTCATTCGTTACACCATCACCATCGCAATCTGCAGTGTTCCATGCCGCGCTCGGTGTACCCTGGCTTGCCAAGGTAAAATTACACGCATTTCCCGGATCGGTTCCGTCTGTGATCTCCTGGCCATTTGTTACTCCATCTCCGTCACAGTCGCCTGCAAGGTCTGTCAGAATATCTACATCCACTAAGAAATCTTCTACTTCACCGTGAATAACCGGTCCAAAACTTCTTTCATCGATTGCTGCAGTTGCAGGATTGTCGGTTAGTGTTTCAGTTGTTATTCTGACACGTGCATATTTATTTCCACAAGAAGTTGAAATACTGTTCCACAAAATATTGGTTGTCTGAGAACTAGCAGCTGAAGGAGCTGAGGTAGTAAAAACCTCATTGGCAGAGAATACACCATCGTTATTCCAGTCAACCCAGGCATAAATATTGGCGCTGGTTCCCGAATTATTTGTAAATGTGAGTGTCGTTGAGAAGTTCGGATTCACAGTTGCATGTGACAAAGGCGTTACTAATCCATCTTCATCCGCTCCGTCACCATTTGTACCTGTATTATTTGCGCCAGGTGCAACTTTATTACTTAATCCGTTATCCGGATCCGGCTGCGTTGCTCCCAGGTAGATATCATCTCCACACATGTAATAGTGTGCCGCAGGATTCCCGCTTTCATAAGAAAAAGGTACATCTCCTGCATCGTAAGTACTGGAACCACAAATCAAACCTACTGGTGTATTTGCACAGTCAAATGTTGCCACAGTGCTCGTTGCAGATACACCATCTCCCATTGAACCGTCTATTTTATGTCCCATGTAGCAATATCTTTCGGCACATAATTTCATAATAGCCGTAGTATGCCCACCGATTTCCACATAAGTTGCGTGGTCTGTTCCTTGTATAAATCCGTTGGGAACTTTTGGCAATGTATGATTACCTGTTCCTCCAGGTACCCCAATCATTTCGTTGTTGTTTGAACCCCAAGACCACAATTCGCCATTGGAGAGAATCACCGACACCGAAGCATTGGGTGTTCCCGGTGATCCGTCGTTGTCATTTGCAGAAACAAAAATAACGTTTACAAGATCTGCCGTATTGGTTGAGTTCCTTACAGGTACCCATCCTGTAGAGTTTGTTGTATTTCCTTGTCCGAGCTGTCCGTTTCCGTTACTTCCCATTGCATATAGTTTGTTATCTGCAGGGTTGATAGCGTAATAAGTAGCTCTATTACTGGCATCGTTCCAAGTATTGTTGCCAAAATCAGCAGTCATTGCAATCATAACAGGAAGACTTGAAAACGGCGTCGTCATAGCAACAGCACGATTGTAAGTAGTAACAGCTGAACCATCTCCTCGATAACATCTAGGTCCCCAAGTGTACCACTGTCCAGTAGAAGTGATAGCAAAAGCCCCCGCAGGAGTAACCCGGATATCAACCACTCCCGTAAGCGGAGGGTTTCCTGTTATATCTCTGGTTACTCTTGCCCAATAATTCTCTGCAGCTCCTGGTAATACTCCTCCGTTTCCATGAATAGCATCATTACGACCACTTACATATACTTCTCCAGAATGTGTAAGTAATACCAATGCTCCCCAAGAAGCAATCATATTTTTAATATCACCCGGAACAATTCCGACCGGCATGGAGATTTGTGCAAATCCCGCAACATTATCCAATCCTGTTCCTATAGCAACGTTATTAGCTCCCCATGAGTAAAGTCCGTCTGTTGACATCACGAAAACTTGTGTTGTAGTTGAGGACTGAGTAGCTAAGGTTGCAAAAAGCGGAGCTCCCGTATAGTTGTAATGTTGTGCCGGAATTCCCGCATTCGGTTCGATGACCACAGGTGTTAAATGCCTTGCTGCGGCAGCTCCGTTTCCATTTGCTGTTGAACCCGCACCCCAAATAAGGAAAGTCCCATCAGGACGGGAAGCGATCGTGGTATGAAAACCAGATTGGATTTGATCGTAAGGCTGAAGCGGATTACAACCCGAAGATTGTGCCAGGACGTCAGCCGCAAAAAAAGTAAGATACCCGGCACCAATCAGTGCAGAGTAAAGCCTGGTTTTATTGAAAAGGATTTTCTTTCTCATTTTTAGTTCGTAATTGAGTAGGTAAAAAAGACGGCTTCTCCCTTCGCATCGTAAACACGAAACTGGATGTTCCCTTTTGTGGGAACTGCTCCCGATAATTCGAATGAAAGTTCATTCAGACCATCTTTCAATACAGCTTTGTCGTTTGTCATGCGGGAAGAAACATTGGCAATGCCTGTTGTCTGTACTTCACGCATGGAATAGTCGTATGCTTTTCCATCATAGGTTTTCACCGTTACAGGAACCTTCATTACAATCCCCGATGCATCTCCTGTTTTGAGCTGCTTTGAGAATGCGATGTGCTCCAGGTCAAAGGTCATTCGGGCACTGCTTACTTCTACAGTAACTGTTTCCGTTTTACCTGGATGATTTCCATGAGCAGGAATGTCGAATGTAATCTGGTATTTTCCAGGTTGAGCGAAAACCAGCTTTCCCGTAATTTTTCCCGTTCCTGATACTTTACTTACCCCCGATTGCGGAGCAACTCTCCATGAAATGGATAAAGAAAGATCCGTAGTAACTCCCGCTTCTATTGCATCACCAAAAGAAATTGAGTAGTGGCTTTGAAGGATACTTACATCATCTTCACACAAAAAAGTAGTCTGGGTATCATTTCCAGATGCAAATAAGCATATCCAGAAGAACCCCAGCACGGTGAATAGTTTTTTCATCATTAAAAAAATTATTTTTAGTTATTGTTTTAAAATAGGGTGCGAAGATAGATCTCAAGATATGCTCATTACTGATAGATGTATGTTCGTATTCGGGAATTTAAACAGCGTAAAACTCCCTGTAAAAAATTCTTAATCCTTCAAAAAGAATGACTTAACTTGCTAATAAATCGCATTTAAAATCTAACCTTAAGTTGCTTAGGAATGTGTATTGTCTTTATACTAACTGGTACAAATAATAGCCTGAACTAATCTAAAAATAGTAGTCAAAAAAATTTCACATAACAAAAAAGACCATTCATGAGAGTGAACAGTCTTCCTGTATATTAATTAATAAATTATCCGAAATGTCTGATAATAGTTCCTGCGAAATCTTACTAAGCTGATTTACTTTCTTCCAGGTATGCTAAAAAAGTAGATGGTGAAAAACCTGTTATAGCTTTAAAAACAGCTGAGAATTTACTATGGGATGAGAAGCCACATTCTTCTGCAAGAACACTTAGTTTATAATTTTTGAACCTTTCGTCCTGCTCAATTTTTTCAATAATGTATTTGATACGGAGCTCATTGATATAGGTATTAAAATCCTTATTCAAATAGGTGTTCAATACATGGGAAAGATATTTCGTATTGGTCTTGAGCATTCCTGCAAGAATTGGAAGTGAAATCTGTTTATCAGTATATTTATTTCCTCTTTCAAAATCTTTCAAGTCCTTTAAAATCTTTGCTTCAATAGCATCTGACATGATTTTTCGATTGGGATCTTTCCTTTCTGAAACAGCAATTACGGTTTGCTCCTGCTCTTTTTCGAATTGAGCTTGTCTCATTCTACTCATCACTTCTCTGAAACGTTCGCGCTCATGTTTCCGACTTCTTCTTTGCCAGATAAAAGTAAGAACAATTAAAATACTCAGTACAATGGATACAATCAACAACACATTTCGATTCTGTGCAAGTATTTTTCCTTTTGATTTGGTAGTATTAACAAAATCGGTAATCGATTCTTTCTTCTTTTTTTCGCTTAGAGCAAGCGCTTCAACATACTTGTCATTATATTTCGCATACTTTACAATGTCTTTTGAAAGCTGATAATAATCGGCCAATGTTTTGTATACTTCAATTTTTAGTTCCAAATAATCTGAGTTTTCAACAATTTCCTCTGCTTTCAGTAAATTTTCAAATGCAATGGTCATCTCCTTCTTCTCCAGATGAACTCTTCCCAATCCACTGTAAATGAATCCACTTAGCATGGCATTTTCCTGAGTCACTTTTGTCAGTTTACCGAGCGCTTTGTTATAATGTTCGGAAGCTTCATCCCATTTATTTAAGCCGATACAAACACGTCCGAGAAGCTGCTCATTGGTAGCCAAAAAGTAATCCCGGTCTTGTTCACTGTAAACCAATTGATTAAAATAATCATCTGCACTCTTGGCTGCTTTATATGCCTTTTTATACTGCTCGTATTCAATCTCATAATAAGCTGTTTCCTGATAAATCATTCCAAGATAAAGCTTCTTCATCTGCTCATTTTCAATTTTATGACTGACATTTTTACCTTTTTCAAGGTATTCCTCGCCTTCTTCATACAATCCCATTATTCGGTATTGCGTAGATAAGAAGCCAGCTATCCTTGCTTCCCAATCATAATTCTTGTGCTTGACAGCAATAGAATCTGCCTTTACTGCATATTGAACCGATTTTTTAATATCTCCTTTTTGCTGAAATAAAGAGGAAGAAAGCATTAAAGCTTTCAATTGATGAATAGCCAATTTTGAATGCTTATGCAATGAATCTGCAATCCTGATCGCCTTATTGATGTCTCCCGCAGCAGTATTTACTGCTGTTGCAAAATAAATACTATCAAATTTACGATTGATATCGGTGTCTTTTTGAGCAATCACACTGCTTATTGACAAACAACTAAATAGAAGTGTTTTAATAAATTTCATGATTTTTTCAAACAATAAATGACACAATTAGCTTAGTGTTTTTGGGGAAACAAAATTAGCAAAAACTCCCTATTAAGTGTTAAGCTATTTAGCTTAATCAAAAATCATAGGGATTACAATTGAATCCTATTTTTATTTTGTTCGATGTAAGTCCTTTTTTCTCTACAAAAAAGCCCCAATCCTTTAGTTAAGGGATTGAGGCTCTTCAAATAAAACCAACTCTCCTATTCCTTTACAAATTTCTCAATTGCCCCTGATTCAGATCGAATAAAATAAACTCCTGAACTTAATCCAATCAATGAGATCAAATTATGACCTGAGTTTAAAGTTACTCTCTGTATTGTTTTTCCTGTCAAATCTACAAGAATAATTTCTGTTACTTCATTCACATCAATAAACAACTGCTCGCTTGCTGGATTGGGGTAAATCCTCCAACTGGATTGAGTAAGTGCTTCTAATCCCAAAGTAGTGATTGCAATGCAATTCGATGTGTCCGAACAGCCATTTTGAGTCACAATTACTGCGTAAGAACCATTTTGAGTTGGAGTGAATGATACATTTGTTGCCCCGTTAATTGTTTGATTCGTTGCACAATCAATCCAATGATAAGTTGCTGCTGTTGCTAATGCTGTAATCGTATTCCCTTGGTTTGTAACAGATGTATTGACAGAGTTAACAACAACTGTCATGGTTACGCTTTGAACACATTGTCCGGAAGTCGGTGTGAACGTATAAATTGTCGTTGCGGTATTGTTGACAGATGGGCTCCATGTCCCACTGATTCCATTGTTGGATATCGCTGGAAGCGCTATTGCTCCTCCAGAACAAATTGGAGAAATGGCTGTAAAGGCTGGCGTCACATTATTATTTACTATTACCGTCATTGAGATAGTTGTTGCACATTGACCAACATTCGGGGTAAAGGTATAGGTTGTTGTTACCATATTATTAATCGCTGGACTCCATGTTCCAGTGATTCCATTAGTTGAAGTGGTCGGAAGAATAACTAGTTCTCCTGCACAAATAGCTGGAATTTGATTAAATACTGGTATTGTCGAACTACTATTTACAGTCACAGTCATCGTAGTTGTCGTTGCGCATTGTCCTGCATTCGGGGTAAAAGTATAGGTTGTTGTTGCCATATTATTAATCGCTGGACTCCATGTTCCAGTGATTCCATTATCAGAAGTTGTGAAAAGTGTAAATAAGTCCCCTGAACAAATTGTACCAACTTGATTGAATACAGGGATCGTGTTATTGTTCACCAGAACACTCATCGTTGCAGTATTTGCACATTGTCCACCGTCAGGTATAAACGTATAGGTTGTTGTTGCTGTATTGTTTATTGCTGGAGTCCAAAAACCTGTAATTGCATTATTCGAAGTTGTAGGAAGTGTAAATGAACCTCCTGAACAAATTGCAGGAATTACAGTAAACGTAGGTGATACAGCCGGTGTTACTGACATCACAATCGCATTACTCGTTGCTGTCGTTGGAGAAGCACAAGTTGCATTACTGACCATTACACATGTTATGCTGTTTCCATTTGCAAGTGTTGTACTCGTATAAGACGGATTATTTGTACCCACATTTGATCCGTTAATCTTCCACTGGTAAGAAGGCGCTGTTCCTCCATAAGTCGGTGTTGCGCTGAAAGTCACGCTTTCTCCCTGACAAATAGTAGTTGTCGTTGTATGAATTGCTACTGTCGGGGTACATGCACTTGGAGGCGGACCGACCAGACAAATACTGAAACTGCTCGTATTCAAAGCAGCACCAACATTAAGCACTCGGATGTAATACGTTTGACCGATAGTTAAAGTAGTGAATGTATAAGATTCTGCGAATCCTGATCCGTTTTGGTTACGGCAAAGAATTTCTGTTCCGGTGCAGCTTCCTTCAAACACCTGAAAACCATGATTCAATCCAGAAACAGCACTCAACTGAACCGTCATGCTTGCAGCCGTCGCTGTAAAACGGTACCAAATATCCTGGAAAGTTGCTGATCCACAAGAAGGAGTATTTCCATTCATCATAGCCCCACTGAATGTTCCTGAAATATTGCTGCAGGTATTATTTGGAGTCAATTCTGTTGCATTGGCACATTGATCATTTACAGGAGAGGGATATTTTCTGATACAAATTCCGAAAGAGGTCGTACTTAAGCTAAAAACATTGAATACGCGTACATAATAAACCTGTCCAGGAATAAAATTATTGTTGAAGTAACTTTCGCCAAACCCACTGCTTGAACTATTTACACATTGTAAAACTGGACCGTTACACGAACCTTGGAGCAATTCAAAACCATGGTTTAATCCTGATTCCGCGGTTAGTGAAATACTCATCGTTGAATCAGTCGCAGTGAAGCGGTACCAAAGATCCTGAGTACTTCCTGGTGCGCAAGAAGGTGCTCCTCCATTCATCATTGCTCCGCTGAATGTTCCAGTTGTAATAATACAAGTTGTATTCGGTGTCAAAACTGTTGCATTCACACATTGGTCATTGACAGGAGATGGGTACTTTCTAATACAAATCCCAAAAGAAGCAGTATTTAAACTTAGCACATTGAATACGCGTACATAATAAACTTGTCCAGGAATAAAATTATTGTTGAAGTAACTTTCTCCAAAACCACTACTTGAACTATTCACACATTGTAAAACTGGACCGTTACACGAACCTTGGAGCAATTCAAAACCATGGTTTAATCCTGATTCTGCGGTTAATGAAATACTCATCGTTGAATCAGTCGCAGTGAAGCGGTACCAAAGATCCTGAGTACTTCCTGGCGCGCAAGAAGGTGCTCCTCCATTCATCATTGCTCCGCTGAATGTTCCAGTTGTAATAATACAAGTTGTATTCGGTGTCAAAACTGTTGCATTCACACATTGGTCATTGACAGGCACTGGAAATTTCCGCACGCAAATCCCAAAAGAAGCAGTATTTAAACTTAGCACATTGAATACGCGCACATAATAAACCTGTCCAGGGATAAAATCATTGTTGAAGTAGCTTTCGCCAAACCCACTGCTTGAACTATTCACACACTGTAAAACTGGACCGTTACACGAACCTTGGAGCAATTCAAAACCATGGTTTAATCCTGATTCTGCGGTTAGTGAAATACTCATCGTTGAATCAGTTGCAGTGAAGCGGTACCAAAGATCCTGAGTACTTCCTGGTGCGCAAGAAGGTGCTCCTCCATTCATCATTGCTCCGCTGAATGTTCCAGTTGTAATAATACAAGTTGTATTTGGAGTCAAAACTGTTGCATTCACACATTGGTCATTGACAGGCACTGGAAATTTCCGCACGCAAATCCCAAAAGAAGCAGTATTTAAACTTAGTACATTGAATACGCGTACATAATAAACCTGTCCAGGAATAAAATTATTGTTGAAGTAACTTTCGCCAAACCCACTACTTGAACTATTTACACATTGTAAAACTGGACCGTTACACGAACCTTGGAGCAATTCAAAACCATGGTTTAATCCTGATTCTGCGGTTAGTGAAATACTCATCGTTGAATCAGTTGCAGTGAAGCGGTACCAAAGATCCTGAGTACTTCCTGGTGCGCAAGAAGGTGCTCCTCCATTCATCATTGCTCCGCTGAATGTTCCAGTTGTAATAATACAAGTTGTATTCGGTGTCAAAACTGTTGCATTCACACATTGGTCATTGACAGGCACTGGAAATTTCCGCACGCAAATATCGAAAGAAGAGGTAGTTAATGAACCTGACACATTGAAAACGCGAACGTAATAAACCTGTCCCGGAATAAAGTTATTGTTAAAGTAGCTTTCTCCGAAACCACTGCTTGAACTATTCACACATAATAAGACGCTTCCGCCACAGCTAGCTTGGATTACTTCAAAACCATGATTTAATCCTGATTCTGCGGTTAGTGAAATACTCATGGTAGAATCTGTTGCGGTAAAACGGTACCATACATCTTGGCTCGCGCCCGATGCACAGGAAGGCGTACCTCCATCAAACATTGCACCACTGAAAGTACCAGTTGTAGTAACGCAATTAGTATTTGGTGTTAAAATTGTGGCATTTGCACACAAATCGTTCGCTGGACTTGGGTATTTTCTTACACAGATACTAAAAGAAGCATTACTTACAACACCAGCATTGAAAACACGAATAGTATACAGCTGTCCAGGAACAAAATTGTTATTGAAATAATTTTCACCAAAACTACTGCTAGAAGCATTGATACATTGCAAACTTGTTCCGCCACAACCACCCTGAATCAATTCAAATCCATGGTTCAGACCGGAAACAGAACCAAGTGTGATACTCATAGTCGCATCTGTCGCGATAAATGTATACCACACATCCTGAGTTGCAGAAGCCGCACAAAACGGGGCTGTACTACTAATCGTCATTCCGCTGAATGAGCCCGTAGTATTTATACACGTGGTGTTCGGCGTTAAAGACACCGCATTCACACATTCATTCTGACCAAAAGCAGTAAAGATTGATGCGATAAAAATAAAAGAGAGAGAGAATCTTGTCATATTGATATTGATTACTTCGCAAAGGTAATGTGTGCATATTCCAATGACGTGCACGGATGTTGTATATCCATGTACTATTGTTGCATCTCTAGTAAAATGAATACTTTCAAAGGATTTGACTAGGACTTTTCCCAAAGTGTTCCGTAAAGGATTTAGTGAAATATGACTGGCTACTGAAACCACATTTGTAGGCAATTTCAGTGATATTCCCGTCTCCATTCAACAACAGATCTTTGGCTTTTTCCAAACGGATCATGCGGATAAAATTGGTCGTCGAAAAACCTGTCAAAGCGGATAATTTTCGATGAAGCTGACTCCTACTGACAGCCATATCATTTGAAAGTTCATTCACAGAATAGTCAGAATCATCCATGTGACGGACAATACATTCAATGACTTTATTCACATAGGAATTCCGACTCCTCACCCGCTCTTCAAAAGTTTTTTCAGAAAGAATCGATGCGTTGTAAGCTTCTTTGTTGCGCTGAACAGTACTGAATAGGTTAAGTATTGTGAGTTTTAGCTCCTCTGGCGAAAAGGGCTTGGAAACATAGGCGTCTGCACCATGCTGTAATCCTTCTAAACGACTTTCCAATGAAGCTTTTGCAGAGAACAAGACAAACGGAAGGTGATTTGTCAATTCATCCGAACGAATGTCATGTAACAGTTCAATTCCATCCTTCTCGGGCATCATCACATCCGAAAGCACAATATCTGGCAAATTTTCACGGATTAGATCCAAGCCCTCACTTCCATTTTTAGCATGAATAATATTAAACTCCTCTTTCAATACTGACATACTGAATGCCGCCATGTCAGCGTCATCTTCGACCAGCAGCAATACTGGAAGATCTTCATTTTTTGCCAAGGTGGAGAGTGAGTGTGAGACTTCTTCATTTTGTTTCTTGCCAACGGGAATCTCCATCCTGAACTCCGTACCAACTCCGCTACTCTGCAACTCAATCATTCCTCCGGTCAGCTCAATCAGTTCTTTCACTAATGACAAACCAATTCCTGTTCCCGTGAGGTCACTCGTGTGTTTTCCTCTAAAAAAACGACGGAATACCTTTTTCTGATCTTTTTTTGGAATTCCAGGACCATCATCTGCTACTTTCAGCTGTAATTTGTTTCCTTTGATTTCCGAACTAACTGAGATCACTGATTTCGCAGGGCAATATTTCACCGCATTGCCAATCAGGTTTGAAAGTATTTTCTCCAATGCATTGGAAGGAAAAGAATAATGTGCTTCTAACTCATTAGGCTGATAATTGATTTGAATTGCTTTGATTTTTGCTTCACCAGAAAAGGTCTCAATCACATTTTCGATGAATTCGATCAAATTTCCATTCGTATAATCCAATTGATAACTTCCTTTTCCGAGTTTCGATGCATCCAACAACTCATTCACTAGATTAATGAGTTTTTTCGAATTGCGTTCCATCAACACCAATTCCTCTGGATAAGCAGTATCTAACTTCATTACTTGGATTGGCCCATCGATTAAAGTCAAAGGAGTACGGATCTCGTGGAAAATATTCTCAAACAAACGTAATTTCTCCTTCTCAAATTGGCGTTCGATTCGTTTTCGCTGGAAAATGAGGTAGGTAATAAATCCTGCAACAAGAAACAATGAAACAGCACAAAAAACAAGGATGTTTTGCTGATTGTTCTTGCGTTCCAATTCCTGCTTGTTCTGCTGAATTTCTTTTTCCTTCTTCTCGCTTTGGTATTTGATTTCCAGTTCTTCAATCTGTTTTTGCTTCTCAACCGAAAAAACACGCTGACGTGCTTCCGTCTCCAATTTCTTATAGCTGTAAGCATGCTTAAAATCTCCTATTGAGTCATACAAAGCGCTGATACGTTGATAAAGCGAAGGTTTGTAGGAATCCTCTGGACGCTTTTCGTTCGTTGCAATCGCCAGTTTCATATAGTCAATTGCTCTGGAATATTCCTTTCGATCGAAATAATAATCGCCCAAATTTTGGTATGCATTCATCTTCGTCAAATAATCTTTATGCTTGGTTGAATATTTAAGACTAAGTTCGTAATAATACACACAGGAATCTGGCTTTACACTTTGATAAGCGGCTCCAAGAGAATTGTAAACCGTTGCTAGGTATTGATCTTGTTTCTTCTTCAAAAGCGTTTTTTCAGCCTCCTTCAGCGTAAGCACCGACTCATCAAACGATTGGTTCATAATCTGCAACCCAGCGAGGTTGATCGCAATTAGCGCATAATACTGATAATCATTTGCGTCCTTCTTAGCCCGTGCTGCTCGTTTCATGTATTGTTCCGCCTTCTTCACATCGTTGAGGTAGAAATAACAAACGCCTATTCCATTGTAGATCGTTCCGGCAAGTGATTTCTCTTTGTATTTCTCGGCCAGTTCCAATCCTTTCAGGTACGAAGCAATTGCCTCCTTCAATTTGTTTTGTCGTTGGTACGCCTCCCCTGTCACAGAATACGAACGAATAATCAATACGTGATCATTCTCTTCCTTGCCAATTGCGCGGGCTTTGCTTCCATAATAGATACTTGAATCTGGGTTTTCAGCCAAAAGCAGGTTGGCAAGTTCCAAGTTGAGTTCTCCTTTTCGCTTCCCAATTGTAGTCTCTATCAACGAACGCAGCGAATCAGTAGGCTCTTGTTTAGCCGACACACCTTGCGGAAACACAAGCATCGAAAGAACTAGGAAAGAAAAAACAAAAATCCTCATGTGGGCGATTCAATAAATGTTTGTATTACTAGCAAAAATAAGGGATTTCTGTTAAAATGAAATTAAATATTTAGTCATAATATGAATCTGTCTCACCTTTAAAGAAGGAAAAGTTCTTGAAGCCTTATCCACACATCAAGAATGAAGTTCTAACGAATTATTTAGAACTGATACGGATAAGAATCTAATAAATAGAGAATTCATAATCAACCAAGATAAAACTCGAATCTTGTGTAAATATTTCTATGATTATTATTAAAATCCAATCACCCCTTCAACCACTTCTTAAATAGCTTGGTCAAGAAAGGCATAATCAGCCATGTCAGGAGTATGACCATCAATGCAGCGTTGACAAAAAGTCGAACAATTACTGGTAAATCTTTTATCAATGGACTAACAGCGAAATAAAGCAACAAACTAGTAGGGAAAACACCACACAAAGTCACTAAAGCCATTTTGATTCTTGGTGGTGCTACTGGAGAACGAAACCAAGCTTCCAATCCTGTTAAATCACGATAAATGGGTTCTTCTGTAAGTGTAGAAGCATAAGTTTCCCATTTTTGAAATTGCTCCGAGTTGTAAAAGGCATCCCGCTCCTCTTTGTTCTTGAAGGTTCTTAAAATTCCTATTTCACCCTCATTCGTTTCCGATAAAGACGTAATCATACTGGCTCCATGAACTCCATCGTGCGCAAATGATTCACTCAAAAAACGACGGAGTGCTTCCTTAAACTCCTCTTCTTTTCCTGGTAAGACTTTTCGGGTTATTGCAACATGTACAGACATCTCTTTATTCTTTGATTAAATCTATCAAAAAAGAATTGAAAACAACTATTCTTTTTTTAAACTGCGTTTAGCGCAATCTGAAAGAAATTGAATTTCAAACATTTAAACAAAACCATTTAGTATTTGACTTTAACTCCTTGGAATTATATCATCGATTAATTCAAAATGATTAAATAATAATCAAATAACTATTAAATATTTATCATACATTTGTTTTAAAGCTTCAGATTCAACTCAATTATGTCCAATAATTTACCATATAAAAATGGCCGTGGAGCCCAGATTAATCCACACAACAGATTCTTTTCACAGGAAAAAGGAGATGATTTTGACGACATTGATCCAGCGGAAGAACCAGAATTGAAAACAAAGTTCATCCAAGTTCATCCAAAAACGATTGTGAACAAATTGTCTAGTCCCGATGTTGGGATGTATTATTCACTCAATCCTTATCAAGGCTGCGAACACGGCTGCACCTATTGTTATGCCCGACCAACCCACGAATATTGGGGCTACAGCCCAGGAACAGATTTTGAACGCATCATCCTCGTAAAGCAAAACGCACCCGAATTATTGGAAGAAGCATTGAACAAGAAATCATGGCATGTTCAACCAATCTCCATTTCAGGAAACACAGATTGTTACCAGCCTTGCGAACGCGAATATAAAATCACACGAAGATTGCTGGAAATCATGCTGAAATACAGACATCCAGTTGGAATCATCACCAAAAATGCGCTGATTACAAGAGATCTTGATATTTTGGAAGAGCTTGCTAAGCTGAATTTGGTAGCTGTAAGCATCAGTTTGACAAGCTTAAAAGAAGAATTGCGCAGAAAATTGGAACCACGAACGGCAACGAGTCACAAAAAACTAGAAACTATTGAACGACTTACTCAACATGGAATTCCTGTAAATGTAATGATGGCACCAATTATTCCAGCTTTGAATGACGATGAAATTTTCTCGATTGCAGAAGCTGTAGGCAAACGTGGGGCTTTGAGTATGCATCACACGATTGTGAGATTAAATGGCCCGAACGGAGAAATTTTCACAGATTGGGTAACCAAAAACTATCCAGATCGTGCAGAAAAGGTCCTGAATCAACTGCGTGAAATGCATGGAGGAAAGCTAAGCGATAGTCGGTTTGGAACTCGCATGAAAGGAGAAGGAGTTTATGCACTCAGTATTCAACGGCAAATGCAGTTAGCTAAAAAGCGGTTTCTCCCTAACCTGCCCTTTCCACGACTTAGAACTGATTTATTTACGAGACCTGATACCAGCGGACAGATGAAATTGTTTTAGAACATTGAGCACACAGAAGTTTTTGATTTATTTAGTGAAATACAGAATAACAACTGTATTTTTAAATTCTCAATGTGTTCATCTGTGCCCGTCTGTGGGAAATAGAAATAGAAATAAAAAAAGGAAAGCACAAGCCTCCCTTTCAAATCTGTATCTTCTATTAAACAGTTACTGCTTCATCCAGCAAATCATGTGCTGTTTCTTTCTGTTTCACACCAGAACCGTATTCTTTACGAAGAAAATCAGCAACCTCATCACGCACTTTTACTTGTTTCGGTTTAATCGCAGTTAAAAATACGATAAATGGAATCAAAACACCTAACAAAACAAGAGATAGCGCAAATAACATTTGTCCACCCATAGTAGGAAATCCTTCAAAAATACGGACATGTCCCTTCTTTTCTCCAACGATTTGTGCACCACCAACTTTACCTTCTCCAATTACCAATACTTTAGGCCCTCTAAATTTCACAGTGTATTCTGGAAAAGCAGCTTCCAATTTAGGCTTCAGCTCAGCCAATGTATATGCTTGCTCAACATTTACTTTCATAGTATTCAGTTTTTTTTTAGTTTGAGGTGCTAAAATAATATCTTTTTTTTGAGCGAACATACCTTTCTAATTTCATAGCAGTTACTTAATAAAAAAGTCGAAATTGCATATCAATTTGTTCTTCCCTATATTTAAACTCTATTTATTGAAACAACAGTAAAAACAGATCGGATTGTAGTGACAGATGCTCTTGGGAGATTTGTAGATCAACGTTTGAAACCAGAAACAAAAACGGATTTAGTGACTTCTTCGTGGAAAAAAGGAACGTATTGGATTACAGGCTACAATCAGGATCAACATGTGTTTCATAAATTACTTGTGGTTCAGTAGAAAATACATCTCATTGAAATGGTTGATTGTTCAGTAACTAAAAAGAAATCATAATTCGCAATTATTTCTTCAGCTTATTCAACACTTCTGTTTTTCTCCTGCGGGATACCTCAAACACCTCATCGTTCGTCATTTCAATGATACAAGGTTCTCCTTTGCTGTATTTAATAATTTTAGTTGTGTTGATAATATGTCTTCTAGTGATGCGAACAAAACTAGAATTTTCATCAAAATATTCTTCAAAATCGATTAGGCGTCGTGTACTTATAAAACGATCATTGTTATCTGTTCGGATTGTACAATAATTTCCGTCAGACATAATGGAAATAATGGACTTCTCCTCTATCATGATCACCGAATCGGCTGAATGTATTGAAATCCGTTGGTTTTCGGAATCCTCTATAGTTCTAAGCAAGTTGACTATTTGAGACTGATTATTCCGTTTGAGAGAAATACTTTCCTTCGCTTTTTCTATGGCTTGTCCAAGATCGCTTATTTCCACCGGCTTCAGTAAATAGTCTAATGCACTGAACTTGATTGCCCAGATGGCATATTGATCGAAACTGGTTACAAAAACGACTTCAAATGGAACTTTTTCAAAGTGCTTCAGGAGTGTAAACCCGTCGCTTTTGGGCATCTGAATATCCAGGAATATAAGTTGTGGTTTTACTTCTACCAAAAGTTTATATGCTTCATCTACATTACTGGCTTCACCGATTAATTGAATTTCGGGAAAATTTTGAGTAATCAAAGTATGCAATACGAACCTACTTTTCGTTTCATCGTCAATGATAACAGCCGTTATTTTATTCTCCATCCATTTAGATATTAACCGGAATACTTATTTCTACTCGTGTTCCTGAAGGAGTTCCTTCCTCGTCGAAAAGATCGATCACCTTCACACTGGCAATATTGTCTCCATGCAGGCGATTCATCACTTCTAGTCTTTCACCAGTAAGTTCCATGCCTACCGATTTGTGATGTGTATTTGAGCGAAAACTCTGAGCTTTTTCCCTTCCTACTCCATTATCTGTAATTGTGAGGAGCAGCCGCTCATCCGCATGATTGATGGAAAGCGTTAATTTACCGCGTCTGCTGTTTTCCAAATTCACGATCCCGTGCCAGATGGCGTTTTCGATGTAAGGCTGTAAGAGCATTCCTGGAATATTAAAATCGGTAATTTCGGTTCCTTCTACTATTTGTAATTCATAATCAAAACAATTGTCAAAACGCAGTTGTTCCAATTCGATGTACAAATGAAGGACTTCTAATTCACGTTCCAAACGCAAAACCTTCATTTGAGAATTATGGAGCACCATGCGGATCAGCTTACTGAATTTGGCAAGGTAACCGTATGCTTCGGCTTCATTTTTCCCGAGAATGTATCCTTGAATCGTATTGATAGCATTGAAAATAAAATGCGGGTTCATTTGTGCCTGTAAAGCAGTAATCTGGTATTCAGCCATCATTTTATTGACCAGCGTTTTGGCTTCTTCCGCTTTTCGAACATTCCCAACAATCCAACGAATCAACAAACCAATTCCAAAAGCAAACAGCAAGACAGCAATTGAAATAAACCACGCCGTTTGCCAAAATGGTGCTGCAATGACGATGTTGAAAACTTCAGGACTGGCACTTTTCACTCCATCATTATTTATTCCATAAACAGCTAATTTGTAGGATCCTGGAGACAAATTCTCCAGAAAAACCTCGTTGCTGTTTACTTCCATTGTCTTATTCTCACCTCCATCATTCAAGACATAAATCAATTTGTTCAGAACTCCATTTTTGAAAGTGAGAATATCAAACACAAAATGCAGATCATTCTGATTATATCCCAGTTTGATCAAACGAGATCTTTTCCAAGGACGATTATTCACCGTCATTTTCTGCAAATGAATCGAAGGCCCTACACCATTTTTAGGCTCTGTGTTTAAAGGCAGACTAAAAAGCCCTTCAAAAGTGGAGAACCAGATCTTTTCTTTATCGGCAGCTACTTTATACACTTCATTCGAAGGCAATCCGCTATGAACCGTATAAAGTGACGATTTATAGTTCGTTCCCTGTTTTGAAAAGCGGTACAATCCTTCATTCGAGGCGACCCAAATGGTTCCATACTGATCTTCTGTAATATCATATAGGTTCCCACCTTTCAAGTTCAGTTGTTTCCCCGCTGAAGTAACTTTAGTTCCATCGATCCAATAAATATCATCATCTGCTGTTATGACCCAGATTCTTCCGGTGCGGGATTTTAGAAGGCTGGTCACTTTTTCTGGGATGCCATTTATCCGGGCATGTTTCCCGGTGTTAAGATTGTATTTGAACACCCCTTGGTCTCCGCCCAAAAGCAGCTGTCCTTTTCCATGGGTCAAAACGGATTTAATCTTAAACGGAAGATAATTGGCAATAAGTTCTATCTGCATTTCCGGATCTTTCAACTCATAGATGAAAGTTCCCATCACCCCATATAAGCTGTTCCGATATTTCACCAGCTGGTAAGCTGCCGCAGTGCTAATTGAATAATGTATGATTTTTGCAGATCCGAACGTTTTATCGGTTTCTATCATAGTTTCTTTACTGGATAGCACCCAATGACCTTTATAAGTTAAAATATCCGAGAAAAAGACTTCTTTCCCAAATGGCAGTGAATAAGACGTGAATTGCCTTCCTGATAAGGTCTTCAAAAATAGCTGATTCCCTGTTGAAGAAGCATATAAATTTCCGTCCAGGTATTTTAATAGGGAAACACTTCGGCCAAGACCTTCGGTTGCAGTAAAAGCCAATAAAGACTTATTGCGGCTGTACTGAATTCCTTTTTCCAGGGTGGTACACCAAATTCCGCGTTCATGATCTTCACAAATCCCGCTTACAGAATAATTTCGGAGACTGTGGTGACCTAATTGCATAGTATTCACATCCGGATAGTAATACACCCCGTGATTGAGTACTCCCACCCATAAACCATTGGATTTATCCACGTATAAACTCAAAATGCGATCGGGAAAGGCTTGCATCGTATGATTCAGTTCTGAGTCTACACGAATCAGCTGGTTATGAATACCTATAAAGTCGGTATTTCCAACCAAACTTGCAGGGGTAAGCCAGTGAAAAACCTTCTTATTTAGTTCGGGAAGACTGAATTTCTTCTGGTGGGTTTCGTTTTCAAGAAGCACGACCACTTCTTTCCAGTTCTCCCCCCAGTCAATACCGCGAATTGACAAATAAGGATGTCCTTTTCTTTTTTTTAACCGATAGACAATCTCCACATCTGCTGCTCTTTTGATCAGTGAAACCCGGTTCTTTTTTTGATTGATCTCTATACTATAATATGAATTCGAGATCATTGAATGTTCAGGATCATTCATATCCAAAGCAGCGGGGATGGAATTTTTTAAAACTCCCGTTCCAAATGCCTGATATTGCTTATTAAACAATGCTTCCTTTAATTTTCCATTTTCATAATAGAGAATCCTGTTTTTTGAAGTTGCAAACCAAATCTTTCCGCTTTTATCTTCAAAAATGGCATAAACATTTTCTTCCGGCAGTCCATTTCTCTTGTCAAAAACTTCCAGTTTGTTTCCACCATAACGGCACAAACCATTATCTGTACTAAACCAAATATATCCTTTTTTATCCTGGATAATTTGGTAACATTCCTGAGAAGGAAGCTGTATTTCATTATTCAGACTGGAGAAAAGTAATTCCTGCGCAGAAAGCTCGTTGGAAAAGATCTGCAAAAAGATGAAACATAAAGAAAATCGATGGATCGCCTGAAACATTGGGCCAAAAATAACTGGTTTTAATGAGGATTGGAGGATTTAATCCAAAAATTGGAAAAACAAAAAGCCCGGAATAACAAACTACTCCGGGTATTCTGATAACATAAGGTTCTATTTTTGAGCATTCTTAATCAACATTTCAGTAACATCCCCTCCAAAGAAATGAAATTTTGGGTTTTCCCATTTGCCACCTACATAGTTGCAGTATAATTGTCCTTGTTCGATGAAGCATTTTCCTTCCGCATTTGTATATACCACATACGCCAACATGGTTCTGTCCGTGATCGTTCCGAATGAATTTCTATTTACCTTCCATTCAGTACTGCTGATACTGGTCCTTAATAATTTTTCCTTCATAGTTGAGAAGGATTTTTTGACCGCAGCAATACATGCCGCATCGTTATTCACAGCTTTCGGACAGCGAATCCTATCCAATTTCAGCTCTTTTATAGTATCAAAATCCTTTGAATACTGTCCGCTGGCAAGGTATTCTGCGCAGTCTACTTTCAAAGAATCTGTTTTGTTCATAGTCTTCAGAATGTCAGCATCTCCGGGAATGATCAGTAAAGCTTTGCGAAGTTTCTTTTGATAGTCATTGATCATGTCAATCATGGTCTCAGGATGATAGAGAGCGATTTTACCATCCCCAGCCAGTTGAAAAAAGTCGGGTTGCATTCGGGTTTCTTTTGAATTTTGAGAAAGTTTTTGCATTGTTGCGACACTTTCATCCGATACCGTTGCCTTTAATTTCTGCGGATATATCGTATAAAAAGTATCGATTTCACGGATGTTTCGTAAGACATCTGATGATTTGTATTCTTTTTTCAAATAAACAGTTTTCAAAGAATCGTAAAACAACTTTCTAACCCAGGTATCATCTTTCAACGTGTAATACTTAGTACCAGATCTGTTGTCCATTAAGGATGATGCAGTACCAGAGATACTTACAAAGTAATTGTAATATTGCATAGGTGTTGTTTTGTCTTCTTCTGTTTGTGCAGCAGATTCGTTTGAAGACGCAGATGCTTTTTCCTTTTTATTGGCCTTGTCAGCCACTTTGCCTTTCAAACCGCCAAGACTGATCTGAGCATTGCTATTAAGTGCAGCGAACGAACAAATAATCAGTAAGGATAGTATGGATTTTTTCATAATTATTCAGTTTTAAATTTCATCACAAAGGTTGTAGCAACGTCCAGATTAACAGCTACCGTAAATGAAATTTTCAGCACAACAGATAAATTCTAAATGTGCTCAAAATTTCATTTATGGTAGGAATAGAGAGATTTAAGATTTAGACATTTGCAGGGAATAAATCTATACTATGAAAAACAAAATCACACTTACTCTTCTGCTGTTTGGACTAATTACAGGTTCAAACAACCTGTTTTCTCAAAATCCTTCATTGACATGGGCGTATGGCTTATCAGTAACACCTACCAATGGGCAACTTGATATAGCATCACTGATAACAGACGCTTCGGGAAATACCTATGCTTTATGCATAATCTCTGGAACCGTGGATTTCGATCTTGGTGCAGGAGTTACAAATTTGAGTTCCCTTGCCGGGAAGAGCTCCATAGTAACAGCCAAATACGATCCTACGGGCGCATTATTATGGGCTAGAGGAATCAATCTAAACGAATCTATGCTGCAATCTCCTAAATTTGATATTGATGCAAACGGCAACGGGGTTATATGCGGGAGTTTTGGAGGAACAATTGATTTGGATCCAAACGCCGGTACGGCAAATATAACTGCAACTGCCGGAGGACAAACAGATATCTTTGCAGTAAAGTGGACATCCAATGGCAATTACGTTTGGGGATTCAAAGTAGGAACTACGGCAGCCGATCAATTTTCTTGTATAGCAGTTGACCCAATCGGTGATGTATTCCTGAGTGGCAGAGTTATAAACACCTCCATTGATCTGGATCCGTCGGCTGCCGTGGCAAATGTTACAGGCAATCCCAGTTCAGCTTTTCTTGCTAAATATTCTTCCTCAGGGGCTTTTATCTGGGGAAAAACATTGGGGTGACATTGGTTAGGGAAATGAAAACAAACGCTGCAGGTGATATATTCCTTACCGGTGATTTTATGGGAACGGTAGATGTAGATCCATCTTCGGGGACCGCCAATTTGGTTTCTATGGGAACGTATACAGATGTTTATTTAGCCAAATACAGTTCAGCGGGTGATTATGTCTGGGCAAAGGCTTTATCCGGCAACAATACAGATGTTGCAACATCCATTGCACTGGATCCCCAGGGAAATGTATTAGTTGCATTTGAATTCCAGGGAACCCTGGATATGGATCCTTCCCCAGCTGTTGCAAACATCAGTAGTTCTTATTCGGGGGATACAGATATGGCATTCGCTAAATACGATGGTTCAGGCAACTACTTGTGGGGCGGTTCCATTGGAGTTGGCAGTCTTTATCAAGATGGAATTTATACTATACGGACGGATGCTACTTCTAATGTGTATATCGCAGGGACTTATGGAGGTACTGTTGATTTTGATATTACTTCGGGGGTTCTCAATAGGACTCAGAGTGCTGGATACAATGGCTTTTGGGCAAAATACACTTCTTCTGGAAATGTGGTATGGGTTAACGAAATTACCGGAGGAGGTCCAAAACCTAGTGCTATGGCAATAAACGGAGCAGGTACTGAGATTACACTTGTGGGCGATTTCGGCACACAAGCTGACATGGATTACTCTGCCGGCGTGTATGAAATTACTGGAACAGGTTCATACTCTGGCTTCATTGCGAAATATTCAGGTAACTGCATAGCTACCACTTCTTCCATTTCGGTCACAGCCTGCAGCTCATATATTGTTCCGTCTGGAGATGAAACACATAGTGTAAGCGGAACATATATGGATACCATTCCCAATGCAGCCAATTGTGATTCAATTATCACCATCAATCTTACCATTGGTGATGCGGTGGCACCTGTCGCAAGCACACCAACACTTACAAATGTAACAGGCCAGTGTTCAGTTACAACTTTAACAGCACCAACCGCAACGGACAACTGTGCAGGACCAATCACAGGAACGCACAACGCAACACTTCCGATTACAGCGCAAGGAACAACAGTCGTAACGTGGACTTATAACGACGGAAACGGAAATACGTCAACTCAGACTCAAAATGTAATTATATCAGACAACACCGCCCCGGTTGCAAACACAGCAAATTTAGCGGATGTAACGGAACAATGTTTAGTCACTTCTTTAACAGCTCCAACCGCAACAGATAACTGTGCAGGAACAATTACCGGAACGCACAATGCAACTCTTCCAATTACATCACAAGGAACAACGGTTGTAACATGGACTTACAATGATGGGAACGGAAATACTTCCACTCAGACTCAGAATGTGATCATTAACAACAATACAGTACCAGTTGCAAATACAGCGAATCTTTCCAATGTAACTGCTCAGTGTTCGGTGACTTCGTTAACCGCTCCAACTGCAACAGACAACTGTGGAGGAAAAATTACCGGAACGCATAATGCAACGCTTCCAATTACCACCCAAGGAACAACAATCGTAACCTGGACCTACAATGATGGAAACGGAAATACATCGACACAAACGCAAAATGTGATTGTAACACTTCCGGTTTCAACAACTACTTTAAGCGGACTAACCATTTCAGCAACAACATCCGGAGCAACTTACCAATGGATTAATTGCGGAACAGGGAATACTCCGATTGCCGGTGCAACTTCACAGTCATTTACGGCAACAGCCAATGGAACGTATGCCGTGATTGTAACACAAAGCGGCTGTTCTGCTACTTCTGCTTGTGTGGCAATTTCAACTGTAGGATTGGATGAGATTTCTCAAACCCTGTTTACGGTTTATCCGAATCCGAATAATGGAACTTTTAAAGTGGTGACGGAATTGCAAGTAAACATTCAAATTACCAATACAGCCGGGCAATTGATTTCAACACAAATGTTGGAACCCGGAGAAAGCATCATCGAGCTTGTAAATGCTGAAAGTGGTATCTATTTCCTCACAGCAACCGATTCAAACGGGCAATCAACGGTTCAAAGAGTTAGTATTATCAAATAACCCCTCTAATTCAAATACTATAACTAAATTATTATGAAACACGCAAATCGTTTATTGTTGTTGTTCTTTATGACAAGTATTTCGCATAGTTATTTCGGACAAAACCCAGTGACTCAATGGTTAAAAAAAGCCGGATCAACCGGGATTGACCAATCTACGTCAATGGCACTTGATGCTTCCGGGAATATCTATATTGCAGGAACATTTGCAGGAACAGTAGATTTCGATCCTTCAGCTGCAACGGCAAACCTTACTTCCGTTGGAGGTACAAATAATATGTTCTTTGCAAAGTATTCGAGCAGCGGAAATTACATCTGGGCGAAATCTATAACAGGTGGTGGCCTTGGATTGATTGACATTGCTGTTGATGCTTCATCGAATGTCTATATCGGAGGCGGTTTCCAAGCAGGAGCTACTCTCGATTTTGATCCTTCTGCCAGCACTGCTAACATGACCTCCGTGGGAGGATATGATATGTTTGTTGCAAAATATACTTCTGCAGGAGTTTATAGTTGGGCGAAGAGAACCGGAGATAGTCAGGCTGAGTATGCCCGAGCAATTGATGTTGACGCAGCTGGAAATGTATACTCAACCGGAATTTTCACATCAACTTCTGTTGATTTTAATCCCGGATCCGGAACGCTTAATCTTACCAATAATAGTAATGCGGGGGCCGGGGATATATTTATTCAGAAACTGGATGGGAATGGGAATTTCCTTTGGGCAAAAGCTTTAGGAGGAACGACTTTCGATACTCCTTATGACATAAGGACAGATGCTTCAAACGTATATATAACCGGAGAATTCAGCGAATTAGTTGATTTCAATCCGGGCGCAGGCGTTTCTAATTTATCCGTACAACAAGTGGGACAAGGTTATAAGGATGCTTTTGTGCTCAAACTTGATCTTTCAGGAAATTTTGTATGGGCAAGGGACATTGCAAGCGGGACTAGCACTTCAACTGGAAAGGGTATTGATATCGATGCAGCAGGAAATGTTTACACCGGAGGATATTTTATTTCGGCTAACACGGATTTTGATCCTGGGCCGGGTTCTGTTCAGTTAACTAATTTTACTGGAGTCAAAGCATTTGCTTCCAAACTGGATGTAAATGGAAATTACGTTTGGGCACAAAAAATAGCAAGCCCTGCAGGAGATTTTATTTATGGAAAAGATATAGCGGTTGATAATGCAGGAAATTGTCTTTTTAATTGTTATTTCAACTCTACAGCAAATGTGGAGCTATTATCCGGAACTGCATCATTCACATCAAGCGGGGGTGACGACATATTGCTAACAAAATTAAGTCCAACAGGTAACTTTTTGTGGGCAAAACAATTTGGTGGTACCGGACAAGATCAAATCAATTCCATGAAACTAACTAATACAGACCATCTTATTGCAACCGGTACATTTGAAAATACGATAGGCTTTGATGCATTCAGCATTACATCCGCCGGAAATAGTGATCTATTCCTCGCAAATCTGGATGTTTACACTTGCTCACCAACCACTTCAACCATCGCTGTTTCAGATTGCTCTTCCTATACTGTTCCTTCCGGAGATGAAACGCATACTGTGAGTGGAATATACACAGATACGATTCCCAATGCAGCCAATTGTGATTCTGTCATCACCATCAATCTTACAATCGGTGATGCGGTTGCGCCAGTTGCAAACACAGCAACGCTTACAAATGTAACAGGTCAGTGTTCCGTTACAACTTTAACTGCCCCAACTGCAACCGACAACTGTGCCGGAACTATTACAGGAACACACAACGCAACACTTCCAATTACAGCACAAGGAACAACGATTGTAACATGGACTTACAATGATGGGAACGGTAATACTTCTACGCAAGTACAAAATGTAATTATTACGGACAACACTGCCCCGGTAGCCAATACGGCGAATCTTTCCAACGTATCAGGTCAGTGTTCCGTTACAACTTTAACTGCGCCAACTGCAACCGACAACTGTGCAGCAACAATTACGGGAACGCACAACACTACCCTTCCAATTACAACTCCCGGAACAACGGTTGTAACGTGGACTTACAACGATGGAAACGGAAACACTTCCACCCAAACACAAAATGTGATTATTACTCTTCCGGTTGCAACAACAACTGTAAGTGGATTGACGATTTCAGCAACGACTTCCGGCGCAACCTATCAATGGATCAACTGTGGAACGGGAAACATACCGATTAACGGAGCAACTTCGCAAGCATTTACTGCATCGGCAAACGGAACTTATGCAGTAATTGTAACACAAAACGGCTGTTCTGCTACTTCTGCTTGCGTGGCAATTTCAACTGTTGGATTGAATGAAATCTCTCAACCGCTCTTTACGGTTTATCCGAACCCAAACAATGGAATGTTTAAAATCGCAACTGAATTACAAGCACTGATCCGAATTACAAATACTGCTGGACAATTGGTTTCAACACACCAATTGGAAAGTGGTGAAAATATGATAGAATTAAAAAATATTGAAAGCGGAGTTTATTTCATCTCTGTAATCAATTCGAACGGATCCATTTCTGTTCAACGAATAAGTGTAGTTAATTAAAGTTTACGATTAAAATTCTAAAAAAGCTGTATTCATAAATGGGTACAGCTTTTTTACCTTATTCAAAAAAACATAGTTATTTTTACTCTGTTTTATCTTCTGAATGAAAATCATAACTACAATGAAAAATCGCTTAACACTACTCCTATCTATCACTTTAATGGGAATTATTGGATGTGAAAAACCTGTTGAAGGGTGTATGGAATCAAATGCGGAAAATTTTGATGTCTATGCAGAAAAAGAGAATGGAAGTTGTTTATTCCGAGGCAGTGCTATTTTTTATCACGATTCTCAAACTGTTCAAAATTTACAAAATGCTGGAGTCACCGACGTAAAATTATATGTTGACGGTGTTTTTCGAGATAATATGGAGCCCTATCTGATTTTCGATTTCCCTCCTGATTGTTCAAATCAATTTGGAATGCAATATGAAAATGTGGATATTGGAAATCTCAAATCCAAAACATTCAATTATGCTATAAAAGACCAATATGACATGGTATTAGACCAAGGAACTTTTGTAATTACTGGAAAAAAGTGTAATGCAATTAAATATACTTATTGAGTAAATTGAATTGTAAATAAGTGCTTTTTATGATTTCTTATCGGTTGCCGATCACCTCAAGTTCAATCTTTTTCTACCTTTGAATTCCAATTGATAAATAGTTGAAAATGAAACAAATTATATTTCATTCCTTACTTCTACTGACTTTCTATTTCGCTGAAACTTCACTATTTGCTCAAAACACCCAAACAAATCTTATTCAGAATGTTCAAGTACAGCATGATGTTGTGGAAAATGGCGTGAAGGGAATTAAAGTGACTACTAACATTGATCTCAAACCATTTCAGAAGAAATACAACACCGATAGTTTACTAAATATTGCATTGAAAACTGCTAAGCTTTCTGTCACATTAACTATGTTGAAAGACAGCTCTTCGGTGAAGTCTGCTTATGGTTACTCCTTCTTAATGGGTAAAAAAGAGTGCATTGAAATCAAGAAGCAAATTTCTTTAGGAACCATTGAAATAGATAACTCTGACTGTATTTCATTTATTCCTTATGCTGCATTAAAACTCACCGAAGGACAGCAAACAATTTCTATCCAAGCAGATTTATCTGGAAAAGATGGATTTAATGCAACTTACAAGCAACGCGCGTTTTCTACTCCAGTTTCATTTGTAAAACCTGCAACGAGACTCTTCGAATTGTCTTTGGATTCTATTCAAGTAAAATCATTCAATGCGCAAGGTCAGGCTTGGGATCACTCACTTTTTGGTGCCGATGCTCCCGATTTGGATTTTTCAATTAAGATGGGAAATATGGAAGTTGGAAATATCCACAAAGGAAACAGCTACTTTATTTCATTTCCTCAAAAACCAAGAGTATTTCAGTTTTTGGTCTCTGAAAATGATGAAATCACCGTATTTCTAACAGATATGGATGATGTTTTCCATGATCAAATTGCGAGCTGGCGTTTTGACACTGCAAATATGAAAGAAACTGTTTCATATCAGCAAAAAGAATCAAAAGCGGGAATCAAAGCCTTTAGTTTCAGATGTAAGATTGGGAAGTTGAAAGGGTGAAAAAGCAATTAAAATCGCATATTCCCCTTTTCAAAATCTTTCTATCTTAGCCGTTTTTAATTAAAACGCTAACATGTCTTCTACTTCGAAACTACTCCTAGTCCTTATTCTTGTTTCACATTCCATTTATTCTTCAGCACAGAAAAAAGTGGCAATTATTGGTGGTGGAATGGCTGGAGTTTCCAGCGCGTATTACATTTCTCAATTTGATTCTACAGCTAAGATTATTTTATTCGAAAAAGAAGCAAAACTCGGAGGAAATGCACAAACTGTTTTAGTAAAAAACAAAGCTGGAGAATTGGTAAATGTAGACGCTGGCCCTCAATATTTTGTAGAAGGCCCATGGGATGATTACATTTTATTTCTAGAAAAAACATTGGGTAAAAATCCATATAAAAGCGAAACATTGGATGCCAGTTTGCTTATCCAACGGGAAAAAGAACAAAAACCAGTATTGGTTTCTCCATTAGGAATGAAGCTTCGAGGTGAAAAATTGGTAAAATTATTGAAATTAAAACGGTTCAATAAAGAAGCTTATGATATGTACAAACATCCAGAAGCTTGGAAAGGAATCAATATCGAAACATGGGTAAACGGATTGAAGTTTGACGAATCTTATAAAAACGAAATCATCTATCCTTTTCTAGCAGCTTCACTTGGAACAACTGTTCTGGAGATTAAAACAACCTCCGCAGTAAATATCGTAAAGCTCTTTGCCTTCCGAAAACCTAAAGCTTCCAATAAATTCAAAGTAATGACGGATGGAATGGGAACTTTAATTCAACAGGTTGGAGAAAAAATAAGTTCCAATCAAGTCACAATTAAATGTAGTTCTCCAGTTGTGAAAGTCATGCAATCTAAAGACAAATGGTTGGTTACTTATTTGAACAATGGAAGTGAAGAAACGGAATTAGTCGATTTTGTACTTTTTGCTACACATGCAGATCAAGCAGCTAAAATAATGAGATTGGAACCAAATCTAAATGAAATCAAGGAAATATTGAAGCATCTCACCTATTTTGAAGCTCGCATTGCTTTGCATACAGATTCCAATTTTGTAAACAACCAAAAACCAGCTTTTTTGAATATCATCACAAATAATTCCAATCAATTGGTTTCAAGTACTATGAATCTCAGTATGATTTCAGAAAGATTGGATGGAATCTATAAAAGTTGGGCAAGTCAGAAAGCAATTGAACAATTAAAAAACTCAGGAAAACTACTCCATGTAACGAGTTTTTGGCATCCGCTCATCACCACTGATTTCATCGCCCAACTCGCAATTCTTCACCAACAAGTAAATCAATTTCCCTCGATTTATTTATCAGGAGGTTGGTCTGAAGGCTTGGAAACTCAAAACAGTGCGGTAATTTCAGGTCAACATGCTTTGGAGAAATACAAGGTATTTATAGCTAATGGCAAGTGATTTTTTTCTTTGACGTAATTCCGCAATATTACGTCAAAGAAAAACCGTCTGCTTCAATTTGAAAACAGACGGTTCATATTCTAAGTTAGATAAACTATACTAGTGCATCTATTTTCTATTGCAATTTATTCACGTGTCCTGTGAACTTCTCACTTTTATTTTTCAACCCATCTTTCACTTCAATCATCCAGGTATAAACACCGTCTTGAACATATTCCGCATGGTAAGTTCCATCCCATCCAAACTCAGTATCGTGCGATTCGAATACCACTTCTCCCCAACGATTAAAGATCATTAATGTGTAATCGTCTATCTCTCTATCTTTAGAAAAGATTGGTTTGAATACATTATTGAATTCATCTCCATCAGGTGTAAATGTATTGGGAACCCAAACCAAGAAATCGCTGAAAAACTTGATTGCTTTACAGATTGAATCTGCACAACCATGCTCAGAGGTAACAGTCAAACAAACCGTGATCGTCTCATCTGGTCTTACTCCATGGAAACTATGTGTTGGATTCTCAATTGTTGAAGTTCCATAAGAAGTTCCAAAGTTCCAGTTATAAGTCGTTTCACCATAAGACAAATTCGTAAACTGAACCGTATTATTCAATTCTGTTGGTAGACTTGGAGAATGGTTAAAATTTGCAACTGGATTATCATATACACAAACTGCAGATGCAAATGTTCCAGTTACAGGACAACCATCAGTTGTGTTACCAGTGAAAATAACATCGTAGCAACCAGGGTTTGTAAATGTTGCATTTATGCTTCCACATCCATTAAACGTTTGACCATCTGAAAAAGTCCACGTACAATTCTGAAGGTTTGTAATCGCTAAATCATTTGAAAAAGTAACATTTAATGGACTACAACCAACTTGATCAGAAGTAACAAACTGAGCTGTAGGAACACTGTACAAGTTCACTTGAATACTTGTATCAACTGTCACACAAACATCTGAAATTGTCACATTATAAAGAGTTGCTGCTGTTGGATTCACAGTAACATTATTCAAAGTATCATTCACTGAAGTACTCCATTGATACGTGTAAGTTGGAGCTCCATCTGTAACATTCACCAACAAGGTTATTGGATTACCGCTACAAATGGATGTATCTCCGAAGATCGAATAAGCGAAGATTGGAAGCATTGTCAAATTTACTGAGTTTGGTGCAGCAGTTGTACAACCATTCGCATCTGCCACAGAAACTGTGTAAATAGCAGGTGTCGATTGAATCACGTCTTGAGTTTGTCCAACAAATCCATTACTCCAAGTGTAGGTGTAAGGTGTTGTTCCGCCAAATGCAACTGCAAATAATGGAATGGTATCACCCGTACACATCAAGCTATCAAGAGATGAAAACAATTGAACTGGAAGTGGTTGTTCAATTTGCACAGAGCTTATTGCAATACATCCTGCAGCATTTGTAGCCTGAACTTGGTAAGCATTCGCACAAAGTGCGCCTAAAGTATTCGCTGGATTAAATGTGGCTCCATTGTCAAAGCTAAATGAAACTCCTCCAGGCGCATAAATCGTTGCTGAACCATCACAAAAAGTATTACAAGAAGTATTTACATGTGTCGTTGAATCAATCACAAACTCAGCAGGGTCAGTAATTACATAAGTCGTATCAAACGCACAGTTATTTGCATCTGTAATTTGAAGCGTGTAATTTCCACTCGTTAAATTTGAATTCGTATTGGATGGTCCTGCCACATTATTCCAATGATAGGTATAAGCAAGCGTTCCTCCAATTGTATTTGCAACAGCGGAACCATTGTTAAATCCAAAACAAGTTGGATCTGTAATGGTGAGTGTTGCAGTTAATAATCCTGGTTGAGTTAATACTTGACTCCCTATAGATTGGCAATTATGATCGTCACGAACAATCAAATTATAAGTTCCTGCAGGAATAACTTGAAGTGTATTTGAAGACACGAATGTTCCTCCATTGTCATACGAATATTCAAACGGAGCAGTTCCTCCAATAGCAGTAATATCTATGGAACCAGAGCTATTTTGGAAACAAGTCAAATTTGTTCCCAGTGACGTAAATGTTAAAGTATCTGGCTGGTTAATAATCACATTCAATGTATCCGTACAAGAATTAACGTCTGATATAACCACATCGTAAGTTCCAGCACAAAGACCATTGAAAATACTATCTGTTTGAGTTACCCCATTCAATTCAAAAGTTAAGGCCCCAGTTCCTCCTGTACCACTTACGTGTGCAATACCATCACAAATACTGAAACAAGTTGGCTCTGTTACATAAACTCCAGAAATTACTGGTGAAACTAAATTTAAAATCGTAACAATTGAATCTACACCACAACCATTCGCATCCTCTGCCTCCAGTTCATAATCATTAGCTGTAAGACCATTGAATACATTTGTTGAGACAAAAGTAGTTCCTGCATCGATACTATAAGTGTAAGGAATTGTTCCACCTGCTAAACTCATATCAATCTCTCCATTTGCATTTCCACATGTGGAAGGAGTTAAAGTTACACTAAGAGTAACACCAGCTGGTGAGCCAATTGTTGTAGTCGCAGTATCAGCACATGCATTTATATCTGTTACAATTAAGTCATACGGTCCTGAACATAAGTTATTGAAGGTACCTGTAACATTAAAAATAATACCTCCATCGACGCTGTACATGTAAGAAACTGTTCCTCCAGAAGCATTTCCTATTATTATTCCATCACAGGCATTATTACATAACACATCTGTTGGAACCGCACTTGCAATTAAATCTGCTGGCTCAATCAATGTAATAGTGGTATCCTGCACACATCCTTCTTGATCCGTTACAACAACATTATAAACTTGTGCTGACAAACCAAAGAATGAACTTGATGCGGAGAACGGTGCTCCACCAGTAATCGAATATTGAAAACCTCCGTTTCCACCCGTTGCTCCTAATTGAATAAATCCAGAGGTATTTTGAAAACAAGTTAAATCTGCTTTATTGTTTGAAATTTCAATTGGAAGAGATTGATCAATATCAACATGTCCAAATTCCATACAACCGTTGACATCCATAACTACTAAATCAAATCCTCCAATTGGTAAATTGGAATACGTTGTTGGCACATCAAATACATTTCCTCCATCAATACTAAATTGATAAGCACCCGTTCCTCCAATAACATTTGTAAATTCTATTTCACCTGTAGATCCGCCATTACAAGCCACATTTGAAACAATTTGATCAAATGTAATTGGATCTGGCTGACTTAAGTTTAATGGAATCGTAAATACACAGAAACCGCCATCATAAATAGTTACAATGTGACTTCCTTCAGACAAATTAGGAAAGAAACCGGATGATTGAGGCGCTCCAGAGTTATCTAGTTCAAAAGAAATTGGAGCTAATCCATTGACATTGGTAACCTCAACAGTTCCGTCAAATGAACCAAAGCACAATGGATCTGCTTGAGAAATTAAAATACCATCCATTTCAACGTCATTTACACCAAAGTAAATACTGTCTTGACAACCAATATCATCCATTACATGAACAAGATATGCACCTGCGAATAAGTTAGGAAAAACACCTGAAGGTTGAAATGGATCCGTATTGATAGAGTACTGAAATCCTGGATTAGGACCTGTTGCTGTTACTACTAATTCCCCGTTGTTGAATCCACAATTTGATTCAGTCATTGAAAGGGTATCAATTTGAATTGCTGGAGGATTCACCAATGTTGGATTCACCTCAAATGTACACCCATTAGCATCAGTAATTTCGACATCTTGATTTCCAGCGCATACATTCAAAATTACATTCGAGGTTTGTGAAGCAGCACCATTTAAACTGTAAGAATACGTTGGTGTTCCACCAGAAGCAGTTACCGTAATTGAACCATCACAAGAACCATTACAAATTGGATCTACTTTTACAAAAGTCGCTGAAACAGCAGTTGGTTGAGTTATTACAACCGTAGAGTTCGTTAAACAACCTTTCGAATCACGAACAACTACATCGATATTACCTGCGCACAAATTCAAAATTGGGTTTGCCAGCGTAAATGTTAAACCATTGTCATGAGAAAAATCGTAGGGAGCCGTACCGCCTGAGGGAGTAATTTGAATTTGACCATCACAAACTCCAAAACAAGATGTACTTGTTAAAGCTGTTGTATAAGTAAGTTGTGTTGGTTGAACAATTATAACTGGAATAGTATTAAAACACCCATTTATATCTGTTACTCTTGCGGTATAAGATCCTGCCTGTAAATTGCTAAACAAATTGGATGCTTGATTCGTTGGTCCAGGGTTCAATGAATAAGTATAAGGCCCCGTTCCTCCAGTGACTCCTATAATAACAGAGCCATTAAATCCTCCAAAACAGCTAACCGGCTGTTGGCTCAAAATAGAAGCTACAGGAGAATTAGCTGCTACGATAGTAACTGATAAATTTTTGGTACACCCATTTGCATCAGTAACAATTACATTATGTATCCCTGGAGTTAAACCTGTAAATGTGCCAGATGCTTGAGTTACGGCACCCACTGTATACGTATAAGAAGTTGTACCACCAGTAGCACTCACTGTTAATGAACCATTGCTAGTCCCACATGTTGCAGGAACTGTTGAAACCAAAGCTAAATTAAGAGGTGTCGGTTCAGTAATAGTTGAGTTTACAGTAACCGTACAGCTATTTGCATCTGTTACAACTACTGAGTAAGCACCATCACATAAAGCAGTATAACTATTTGACACTTGATTTGTAGCCCCATTTAAACTGTATTGATAAGCAGCCGTTCCTCCAGATGCGTTTACTGTAATTGTTCCATTACAAACGTTATTACAGGTTGCATTAGTTTTGACAATTGCTGCAACAAGCGGAGCTGGAGCTGTAAGTGTCGTATTTGCTGTTGCCGTACAAGTTTTAGCGTCCGTAACTGTCACTGAATAGTTTCCTGCACACAATCCGGAAAGATTTGGAGTAGATGCTCCATTACTCCAAGCATAGGTATATGGAGCAGTTGTACTCGTTGTAAAATTGACATTAATGGTTCCATTACATGGAGTTGCACAAGATAAATTCGTTCCAATTAAGCTGATGACTGGATTCGGATTTACCACCAAAGCAACGATGAAGGTGTCCTTACATCCTCCAGGAGTTGTATAAATCACTCTATAATTACCTGTATGAGTTAAAGCAGCACTAGCAATTGTAGGATTTGCTGCCGTTGATGTATAACTATTTGGACCTGTCCAAGCGTAAGTTCCACCAGGAATGGAAACTACCGTTGTGAAATTAATCGCATTTCCAACACAAACAGGTGTATTGACAGTAGCTGTAATTTCAGGGGCAATATAGTTTATGAATGTACTTGGAACAGTTGTTGTTTGTCCAGCCCCCCCCATTCGTTGCACCATTCTCAACAAATTCAGTTAATGAAGACGACAATGTCATACCACTTTGTCCTCCAGCAATATTCTGAGTTGGAGCTCCAGCAGTAATCGCAATAAAGCCACCGCCACCGCCACCGCCAGGACCTTCACTTTCTGTACCTAACGGACCTTGATCGCCACCTTTTCCACCAACAGCATCTAACAACAATGAATTCGCAACAGTTCCTTTAATGATAACTGTTCCACCACCACCACCACCAGCAGGAGCATCGTTCGCTGAACCATTATTATTTGCAATTTGATTGATAGCTGCTCCTCCCTGAGAGCGAATACTTCCTGAACCAGCTATGTTTGGAGCAATAATATAAACAATTCCACCACCACTTCCACCTGGTGCATTCGAACCATTATTTGAATCACCTGCTCCCCCGCCGCCGCCGAAAAAGATCCGAGTTTGAGGTGCAATTGTTAAAGGTCTACCTCCCCAACCACCATTAGGGTCTCTGTTATCACCTCCCCAATTCGTGTTACTAGGTGCAACAGCAAGTGCGTTTTGATTACTTGAGCCATAAGAATATCCTCCGCGTCCTCCTCCAGATGAAGTAGTTAACACATTTCCATTAGCAATCACATAAGGATCTAATAACCAAGCTGCTGTTCCTGGGCAAGCCGTACACATTGAACCTTGACCATTCCATGCAATTCCACTATTTCCATTAGAACCGCCACCGCCGCCAGCATTGTGACCATTTCCACCACCTCCACCATTTGCAGGTGCTCCACGATTATATGCTCCAGTAGTATACTCAGGACCAAAACCAGCAATACTTTCTCCTTTTTCAGCACCATCACTAGAATTTGTTGATACAAAAGCAGTAACAATTCCCCCGCCAGCTGCACTTGTATTTTGCTCTGTTGCTCCTGGTCTAAATCCAAAAGAGGTTGCTTGAATCATTCCATTTACAGTAACAGTACCAAAAGAATGAATTGCAACAACTCCTCCTTTCCTTCCTCCTGCGACATCTTGCCATAGCAATGGAACGATAGACGCTCCAGCATTAACAGTAAGTGTTGTATATGAAGGAACTTTTATTAACTGAACACGCCCTGCTGCAGTGTAATTATTTGTCCATGGATTTTGAACAGTTACTGTCGTACCTGCTAAAGAAACTACATAGTTGAATTCATATAATCCAGAGTTGTTATAAGCATTGATTGTTCCATAAGCATCCGAATTTACGGCATTAATTTCAGCACCCTGAGCTTGGTAAATCATCACCAAATCACCACATTCAAGATTACAGTTATTCCCTCCCGCGTTATTTATAATAACAGACAAAGAACCTGAAGCAACGTTATTGGTAACTGGACTATAGCAATTCACAACAGTATTAAGAGCCGTAATTGTAGCCGGCCCACTTTTACCTGGCTGTGCAAAGGCAAAAGATACAGATAAAAAGAGAATGACGGAGAGTGCAAAGCGGACCCATCCCATGTCCGGGTTTGCTGGTAGAATTTTCGTTTTCATCGCAGAGTATTAGTTATTTTATAGACGCTATATTTATATAATCCACTATAGCTAGTAAACATTTCTAGGTATTGGTTTTTCATTTCTACGTTTCAAGCGAATATTAACAATTAAGATTCCAATTATTTTTTTGCAAAACTGGCTATAATAATCCAATTTATTACATAGTTGATAAGAGTTAATGAAATTTACATTTCTAGTTATCAATTACTTAACTTTAGAAATGTTATATATCAACTACTAAAAGTCTGCAAAAGTAATTATTTTAACGTTCTAAACCTTAATTTTACACAATAATTAACCGTTTGACTTTTTCATGTTTTTTAATCAACACAAGGTATTCACTAGAAAAATTTCGGGTAATACTCAATTCGTATTATCTGAAATAATTCAATCAAAAAGCATTTTGTCTATCACTATCGGTTACAAAAATGACCTATCTTATTCAATGATAAATTGTTAAAGTTAGTTCTATAAAAAGTTTACTTATTTTGAACAAATCAGACCCTTTCAACACATTAAAAAAGAAGTCCTAATTTAAAAATAGGAATCCAAGAGTTTATTATTCAATTGATTAATCAATAAATTTTTAAAAATTAATTTCTCTAAAAAAAAGTCAATTACCATACTCAACTCTTTGTAAATAAAAGTAATAGTTGTATCTTTGCACCCGTTTTCGTAGTGAAATCACTGTAAGTTTCGTTTACAGGTTATTATTCATTTCTTTCAGGAATCACGAAACATCCTGAAATACAAGTAGAAAAAGCCAAATGGCAAAACAAATTAACGCGCAGGGATCTGCGGATTTTGATTGGGACGCATTAGCGTTAGACGGGTACACATTAGCTCAACGTTCAGAACTTTCTGACACGTATGAGAAAACCCTAACTTCAATTAACGAGAAAGAAGTTATTGAAGGTACTGTTATAGCAGTTTCCAAAAAAGAAGTAATCATTAATGTTGGTTACAAATCTGAAGGAGTTGTTGCTGCTTCAGAATTTCGTTACAATGCTGAATTAAAAGCTGGTGATGTAGTAGACGTATTCGTAGAATGCCAAGAAGACAAAAGCGGTCAATTGGTTATCTCTCACAGAACGGCTCGTATGCACAAAGCATGGATTCGCGTGAATGACGTATTGCGTACAGGTGAGGTTATCACAGGTTTCGTAAAATGTCGTACTAAAGGAGGTTTAATTGTTGACGTATTTGGAATTGAGGCTTTCTTGCCAGGTTCTCAAATCGATGTTAAACCAATCCGTGACTACGATATCTATGTTGGTAAAAACATGGAATTCAAAGTTGTTAAGATTAATCAAGAGTTTAGAAACGTTGTTGTTTCTCACAAAGCGTTGATCGAAGCAGAATTGGAAGAACAAAAGAAACAAATCATCTCTGGCCTAGAGAAAGGACAAGTATTAGAAGGTACTGTGAAAAACATTACTTCTTATGGTGTGTTTATCGACTTAGGTGGTGTAGATGGATTGATTCACATTACAGATTTATCTTGGGGTCGTGTTAACCACCCAGAGGAAATCGTTGAATTGGATCAAAAATTGAACGTTGTTATCTTAGACTTTGATGATGATAAAAAACGTATCGCTTTAGGTTTAAAACAATTACAACCACATCCATGGGATGCTTTAGACACAAACTTAGCTGTTGGTGATAAAGTTTCTGGAAAAGTTGTTGTTTTAGCTGACTACGGTGCATTCGTTGAAATCGCTGCAGGAGTTGAAGGATTAATTCACGTTTCTGAAATGAGCTGGTCTCAACATTTACGTTCTGCTCAAGACTTCATGCAAGTTGGAGATACAGTTGAGGCTGTTATCTTGACTTTGGATCGTGAAGAGCGTAAAATGTCTCTAGGTATTAAACAATTGATGCCAGATCCATGGTCTGCAATCGAGGCTAAATATGCAGTTGCTACTAAGCACAAAGCTAAAGTTCGTAACTTCACCAACTTCGGTGTATTCGTAGAATTAGAAGAAGGTGTTGATGGATTGATTCACATTTCTGATCTTTCTTGGCAAAAGAAAATCAAGCACCCATCTGAATTCTGTAAGGTAGGTGACGAAATGGAAGTAGTTGTATTGGAAATTGATCGTGAAAATCGTCGTATTTCTTTAGGACACAAACAATTGGAAGAAAATCCATGGGATGTGTTTGAAACTATCTTCGGAGAAGGTTCAGTACACCAAGGTACTATTATCGAAACAAAAGATAAAGCTGGTATCGTAGCACTTCCTTACGGTGTTGAGGGAATTTGTCCTTCTAAACACTTACGTAAAGAAGACGGATCAAATGCCAAAGTTGAAGAGACACTTGATTTCAAAGTAATCGAATTCAACAAAGAGTCTAAGAAAATTGTTGTTTCTCACACTCGTACATTTGAAGAAGGTACAGACGAAAAAACTACCGCAAAACCTGCAGCTGGTAAAAAAGGTGCAACTAGCGGAAGTGGAGCTGGTTCTTCTACATCACAAGCTGTTAAAGCTAACAACCAAGGAAATGAGAAATCAACTCTAGGTGACTTAGATGCTTTAGCTGCATTGAAAGAAAAAATGGAAGGCGGAGAGTAATCTCAATCTTTTAAAATAATGAATCCCGTTGGTCTTTTGATCAGCGGGATTTTTTTATTTATCCCATGCAAGTCTTAGCTTTGAGTCACATAGAACACGTAGAGAATAATTTTAAGGAATAGTTGAAAACAAACTCTATTCCTAAGCACTTATGAATAGAATTACCCTATTAATAAGCTATCGAAATAAATGGTCATCAAATAGTATTTTCCGCAACCAAAAGCCCACTATGTGACCTCTGTTTCTATGTGATTTTATTCTTGAACAGGAACATAAAGCATTACATCTGTTTTCTTTTTTTATTTCATATCTCTTGCCCCTATTGACTTTTTGACTTGTTTAAAAAATTATTTTTTTATTTTTATAGTACTTTGTATTGCATAGTACTGATTTATACATATATTTGTGTCATAAATAGTACTGTTATGAATGTAGAAAATACTCAGGCGCAAATGCGAAAAGGAATCCTGGAATTCTGTATTCTCAGCATCCTAAATAATAAAGAAGCTTATCCTTCTGAAATTTTGGATCAACTGAAACAGGCAAAGCTAATTGTGGTTGAAGGAACCCTTTATCCACTTTTAACTCGCTTGAAGAATATCGAACTCCTCACCTATCGTTGGGAAGAATCCACTTCTGGTCCGCCTAGAAAATATTACTCCATCACGGAAGGAGGAAAAAACACATTAGAAGCTTTACAAATCACATGGAATGAGCTTCAACACGCCGTAGAAACATTAACTGCTAAAAAGAACTGATCATGAAAAAAACACTTTCAATACATTTAGGTCGCCAATTATTTGTTATCGAGGAGGATGCATACGACCGTTTACAAGCTTACTTAAAGAAATTAGAAGCTTCCTTAGCTAACGAAGCCGGAAACAGCGAAATTGTGGAAGACATTGAAATGCGATTCGCTGAATTGTTGATCCAATATTTGGGAGAAACGCGTCAAGTTGTTACCATTTCTGAAATTGAAAAGGGAATTGCTTCTTTGGGTGAACCAGAAGAAATCACCGAAGAAACAGAACAACCAAAACAACAAAGTACAACAACTTCACAGCAAGAAACTAGCGGACAAAAAAGAATGTACCGTGACATGGACAATGCAGTGATTGGTGGTTTAGCATCAGGTTTGGCTGCCTACTTAAATATCGACCCAATTATTATTCGAATTGTTTTTGTAATCTTCGGGTTCATGGGATTTGGAGTTCCCGTTTACTTGATTCTCTGGATAATCATTCCAGTTGCGAAAACACCTGCCGATCGGCTACAAATGAAAGGGAAACCTGTCAATATTGATACCCTAAAAGAAGAGTTCGAAAAAACAGCACACCGAATCAAAGATGAAACAATCAATGCTGCTAATCGGTTTAAAAGCAACAATCAACACTTAACCAAACAAGCGTCGAACTTTCTGCGATTCATTGGAAAAATGATGGGTGTATTCTTTATTACGAGCGCGTTGATTTGGTTAATCGTATTCTCTTTAGTTGTAAGCGGAATTATTGATGTAGTTCCCACAACTGGTGATCAGAATTTTGCATCTCTTTATGAATTCCTTCGATTAGTTTCACCAGCTAACAAATCCTTTTCGTTGATTTGGATCGGAATTTTACTGGTCGGATTTGCAGGACCTTTGCTTTCAATTGCCATTGGAGTGAGGTTGTTGATGGGAAAAGTAAACAAGTATTTTAAACTAAACTTCATTGTCTTACCTGTATTCATTTTTGCAGGAATCATTCTTGGAATCATTGGTGCTATTAACTCTGCAAGGGATTATGAAATACAACGCGAAGTTAAAAATCAAGAGTTAACTCTAAATTTGGAGCAATTACAACTAGAAGAACTCCCACTCATCGTAAATAGCAAAGAAATTACAGGGACTCATGGAATTGATTTTATCTCTATACACAAAGGTCAGATTATGGAGCATGGAATCTATATCAAATACAAAGAGTCTACTGATAGCTTATTCCATGTATCTCAAAAATTCAGCGCCCATGGAATCGATATGATTGCTGCTGATAAGAGAAGTTCACATATTAAACATCAGTTGAAAATAGAAGGAAATCAGTTATTAGTAGATCCATATTATTCTTTTCCTTTGAAAGACGGATTAAGAAATCAGGAAATTGAAGTCGTAATCGAAGTTCCAAGAGGAAAAAAGCTATTTATCAATAACCAAGAAGTACTGATTAACGGAAAAGAATATTCTGGAGTGATGTATGCAGGCGAAGCATTTGAAGCGGAAGAAAACTGACTTCATCAAGGTAAAAGTTCAAATTTAATTTTTAACTCTTCGAACTATTTTAAAAACTTGAACTTTTCTTTTAGAATCAACACCAACCAAACATAAGTAAAGCAAAGTAAGCGGTACTCAGGTAAAACTGGATACCGTTTTGCTTTTTCAGGTGTTGGGTAATAAGAAAAATGAATAAAACATAAAAAAAATATAACTAATTAAAAATCAATCAATTAAATTAAAACTTGTTCACATCTTTGTGAACAAGTGAATTCTGAAATTCGCAAATTTTCGAAGTATTTTTAAATACATACTAATTTGTTTCTCTTGCAATTTCCTTCTTCTGGGGTTTGATAAATTCCTCTATTCGAATCAATTGTCCAAACTCATCAAAATGAACCCATTTACTAATTTTCTCATCATTTTCGTTGACAAAACCATAACTCTTAAGAGGATAAGTCTTCACCCAATCCTTTGAATGTGAAGAATGAAAACGAGGCACTGAATGAATCGGGTAATATTGAAGATTTTCCAAAACGGAGTACCATTCAAACTCCATACGTGATCGTGTTTGCTGCCTGTAACCATCCAACCAATTAACCTTCCCATCTGAATAATTCACATGAACGGAATCGAATCCTGATATGTCTATCGGAGCTGGTAAAACATGTACATGGGTTAAAATCTCTTTTCCAAGTCTTTTGAAATCACTCAGAAAAAACTGATTCATCTGCACTGAATTAGATACTTCTAATGGATCTAATTCATCTTTGTAATAAACCCAATCTCCCTGTTTAATATACTCTACCAATTGTGGCTCTGAATATAACCTAACTGAACTTGCCCCTTGCACAAATCTCGAGCTTCCTTTTTTACGAATCTGAAGATCCATAGAATAAGACTGAGAAGACAAAGACATAGTATTCAGTGCTGTTAATTCAATATTCTGAAACCACTGTAGGTTTCCTGGATTATGAATCGTTTCATGTCCAGAAGCAAGTAATCCACCATTCAAATCATAAACTTCTGTCCACACATTATCTCCTCCAAGAGGTTTCCGCACATATTTCAGTGATTGCTTCAATTCATAGTTTGTTTTTACGATCGCATTTCCATCTTCAAATTGAATCTCTTCGATGACATTCCCAGAACGATCAAAACGCGTACGAATCCCATTCAATTTATCATCTTTCCAATGTTCTGTCCGACATAAAGCATACGTTCCCTGATAATATTCCAGCCATTTTCCTTCACGCTTACCATTTTGATAAAAACCTAAAATCCAAGGCAAAGAAGGAGAATAATTTTGCTGCCATCTTCCATGTAAAATCCCATTCTTACCTTCCCCACGAATCCAAATCTTACTGGTTCCACCAATACTATTGCTTTGCAGCAAATCACTCTGTTTAAAATTGACTGAAATAACTTCTGGTTTTTGCGGGATTTCAATCCGATTAGGGGCTTTTAACGCAAATGGCATATACGAATCATAAGCTCCTTGAATCAATTTCAATTCTTCTAATGTAAATCCTGATAATTGCTGCCATTCAATGACTTCTTGATCTTTTAAATCCTTTACCCAACTATAATTATCCGTTTTTGAGATTTTTAGAGCCAAGTTCTCAAAACCGCTTTCCTTCATTAAATAACCAACTGCACAATGCGTATTATGTTCATCGATAAACACTGGAATTCTCTCAGATTTATAGTAATTCAATGGAAAATTTCCTTGTAAACGATAATCCGAAAGAACCTTTATTAAACGAATTCTCATTCTGAGTTGATCGGCATTCAAACATTTCAAATCGGGAGAATTCAGAACTTGAATCACCAATTCCAAATGAGACTGAATATACTGTTTGTCTGAGAGGAATACACGCTCATTTTCTATCGGAACATAGGATTTGTAATTACCCCAATTCGGATTAAAAACACATAATTGTTCAAAAAGTGTACCCGCTTGTAGCGAAAAATGAAATGTAAGTACTAAAAGTAAACTAGCTGTTTTCATAACGAATCAATTTTGGTTAGTGTTACAGCCTTAAAAAGCATTCGTTCAATGATGATATTGAAACAGGCTACTAATTAAAGAATCAAATACTCAATCAATAACTGTTAGTAATTTTACTAACACACTAACAATTTCAAATCATTACATTGATTATCAATAAATTAACCTATTTTCGTAAGTAAATTTACTAAATTGCTTACGTTAAAAATATATCATACTGATTGTTAATACATTAAAAACTAACAGATCCATCTCAAATGCCTTGCTCATCAAACACTCACCTTTCATTTCTAAAAAAGTGATTTACCTCCCCTAAAACCACCTCCATTTTTGCTCAAGATTTAGTATATTTGTGCAACTTTATAACAAAGCTATGGCATCACAAACACCCCAAGAAGAATTGATCGCAGTGGACTTTAATACATTCAAATCGGAAGTATTGAAAGACTTTCGTTTGGCTAGTATCTCCAGAGAAACCTCGCTTTTAGGACGAAAAGAAGTTCTTACCGGAAAAGCAAAGTTTGGAATTTTTGGCGACGGAAAAGAGTTGGCACAAATTGCATTGGCAAAACAATTCAGAGATGGTGATTTTAGATCAGGATATTACAGGGATCAAACCTTGATGATGGCCATTGATCAATTAAGTGTGCGTGAGTATTTCTCTGGTTTATTTGGTCATACAGACGAAGTGGTTGAACCACAATCTGCTGGACGTCAAATGGGTGGACATTTCTCCACACGTAACCTGGACGAAAATGGAAACTGGAAAAACCTAACACAACAAAAGAATTCCTCAGCTGACATCTCTCCTACTGCTGGACAAATGCCCCGTTTATTAGGATTGGCTCAAGCTTCAAAAATTTATAGAGAACACCCAACATTGAAAGATTTGGAAGAATTTAAAAAATTCTCCAATGGCGGAAATGAAGTTGCTTTCGGAACAATCGGTGATGCTTCTACTTCAGAAGGTCCTTTTTGGGAAACTATCAATGCTGCAGGCGTTTTACAAGTTCCAATGGTCATGTCTGTTTGGGATGATGGATACGGAATTTCAGTTCCTCGCGAACATCAAACAACGAAAGGAAGTATCTCTGAGGCATTGAGCGGAATGCAGCGTTCTGCAGATTCGAAAGGATATGAAATCTTCGTTACCAAAGGTTGGGATTATGCACATTTGTGTGAAACTTACGAAAAAGCAGTTGAATTAGCTCGAACAGAACATATTCCTGTATTGGTTCACGTAAAAGAAGTGAATCAACCGCAAGGACACTCTACTTCGGGATCACATGAGCGTTACAAAGACGCTGCTCGTTTGCAGTGGGAATCAGACTTTGATTGCATCCACAAATTCAAAGAGTGGATCCTAAACTTTGATGCTGATGGTCAAAAATTGGCTTCTGAAGAAGAATTAGCTGAGATTTCAAAAGAATCAAAAGACTTCGTAAACGTACAAAAGAAAGAAGCTTGGGCGTTATTCACACAGGATTTAAAACAAGATTTAGATAGAGCTGTTGCAGTTTTAGAAAACCTAGCGAATGAAAGTTCAAATGGGATTTTCATCAAAAGAGAGATTGAAGCACTTCAAAAAACAATGAATCCAATCCGCAAGGATGTATTCAATACCGTTCGAAAAGTCTTGCGTTTGGTTCGCGAAGAAAATACAGCAGCTAGAACAGCTTTAATTGCTTGGTTGAAACAAGAAACAGAAAACAACTCTGATCGTTATAGCAGCTACCTGTATTCCAATTCGGAAAATAGTGCATTGAAAGTAACACCAGTTGCACCTGCTTATGATGGAAGCGGTCACCTCGAAGACGGAAGAATTATACTTCGTGATAATTTTAAAGCAATTTTCGAAAAACACCCGGAAGCATTAATTTTTGGTGAAGATGCAGGAAAAATAGGCGGAGTAAATCAATCATTGGAAGGATTACAAGATCAGTTCGGTACATTGCGTGTTTCAGATGTTGGAATTCGCGAGTGCACCATTATTGGTCAAGGAATTGGTATGGCAATGCGCGGATTAAGGCCGATTGCTGAAATTCAATACTTGGATTACTTGCTTTATGGAATTCAGATTATGTCTGATGATTTAGCAACAGTTCAATACCGAACAAAAGGCGGACAAAAAGCTCCATTGATTATTTCAACTCGTGGACATCGTTTGGAAGGAATTTGGCACAGTGGTTCACCAATGGGAATGATTATCAATTCCATTCGTGGTATTCACGTATGTGTTCCAAGAAATATGACAAAAGCTGCGGGTTTCTACAACACCTTAATGCAAGCAGATGAACCAGCTTTGGTGATTGAGCCATTAAACGGATACCGCATTAAAGAAGAGATGCCAAACAACATTGGAAGCTTTACAACTCCATTGGGAATTCCTGAAATAGTTACTGAAGGAACAGATTTGACAATTGTTTCTTACGGTTCTACATTTAATTTGTGTGAAGTAGCTGCAAAATCATTAACGGAACTGGGAATCTCTGTCGAGTTAATTGATGTCCAAACATTACTTCCATTCGACATCAATGGAATGGTTTCAGAATCATTGAAGAAAACAAATCGTTTAATGATTGTGGACGAAGATGTAAGTTCTGGTGCTACAGCATTTTTGTTGGATCAGATTTTGGTGAAACAAGGAGCTTTTGAATATTTAGATTCAGCTCCAGTAACATTGAGCGCAAAGGATCACAGACCAGCTTATGGAACGGATGGCGATTATTTCTCCAAACCAAGTGTAGACGATATTGTTGAAACAGCTTATTCAATTATGAACGAAGCAGATCCAACAGCTTTCCCTTCCATTTACTAATTAAATGATTTGAAAAGAACTGCGACCATATTGAGTATTGTTTTTGTAATAGCTTTGCTTTGGAAAGATATTGCAGCATTCTCTTGGAACGTTTGGTTTTACAATAATCAAGTAGAACTCGCAGCAAAATATTGTGTCAATAAGAAAAAACCGATGCTTCATTGCGACGGTAAATGTTATTTGGCCAAGCAATTGAAAAAATTGGAGCAGGAAGAGCAAAAAAATCAACCTGTTCCCAAAATGCCATTGAAATTAAAGGAAAACGTTTGGACAGCAGATGCACAGATCATTTTAGCATTCGAAACAAGCACCATTGAATTGCTTTCAGAAAAAGCAACCATTTTCTTTTATCTAAACAAAGAACTGATTTCTTATTCTGGTTCTACTTTCCACCCACCGTCTTTAGGATAATTTCTTTTTTAGAACTGGATTTCTTGGACCTTAACGCTAAAAGTGCTAGAAAACAAGAGAATGGAGCGAAGCCGAACCCATGTTTGAGTCAACTTGTCCAAACCGATTTTAATCGGATTGGGTAACAAGTTAGACGAGTTTGGGTGCAGGTAGCGAAATGACTCGTCGTTTTCAAACTTTTGAGTATAGTCCTAGACTTTTTGGCTCCCCCTTTTTTGGCAATGAAAAAAGGTGGAAAGTTCTAAATAATCTTATTTATTCAAATTATTTAATACAGAATCATGAAAAAAAGGATCCTCTTTTTCGTGTATCTTGTGGTATCTCATGCTGCGCTCTCTTGTGATGTGTGCGGATGTGGAGCTTTTAATTCCACACAAGGTTTGGGAACATTGGCACAAGGCAACCGAACAAGTATTGGACTGAATTATCAATACAGGCTCTATAAAAGTAAGCATCCTAAGGTTTTTGGAAATGGGATTGAACACAGCACCGATTATTTTCAACGCTTAGATGTATTGGGTCAATTGCGACTTTCGAAAAGATGGCAATTACAGCTTTCTGTTCCAATTAGTTTCAATACACACATTGCTGAAGATACAACCTCCCGAAAAAATGGATTAGGGGATCCCATTTTAATGGTTAATTTCTTCTTATTCAACAAGCAAGACAGCCTGCAAACACGTATGTTTCGGTGGATTGTTGGAGCTGGGGTGAAAAATCCAATCGGGAAGTTCACACATCCAAATGATGTAGACTTATACCTCTATCCAGGCACTGGAACGTTTGATGCCGTATTCCAAAATTCTTTCTTTCTTCAAAAGAGAAAATGGAGTTTGGTTCAAACATCTCAATATGTGCTTCGTGGAGAAAATAAATACAAATACATTCCTGGATCTTTGTTTAGCGCAAGTCTTTTTGCCCAATACAAATTTAGAACTTGGGGAATTTACGCTGGAGCTCAATATTCGTGGAGTGGTGTTGATTACTTGAACCGAAAAGCGGTTTCCAGCTCACCCACACAAGGAAAAATCCTAACAGGAATCATTGGGGCCTCCATTCAATGGAAAGACTGGGTTCTTCAAGGAAACTATCATATTCCGATAGCTCAGCAACTAGGAGAAGGAAACTCCCATCAAAAAACCGCATTTAGCATTTCACTTAATTATTTTTTCAATTAGATATGAGAACATTTTTTATTACAACAATTCTAGTAAGCAGCCTTTCTTTCACAGCGTGTAAAAAAGAAAAGAAAACCGAAGAAGAATCTGAACACGAGCATACAACAGCTCTAATAACAATCACTTCACCAAACGAAAATGATACGATTCAAGGGGATTTTGTGGTTACAGGAAGTATAACTGGAACAGATAATCTCCATGGATATCAAATTACTGTTACAAATACCTTGAATGATTCAATTGTTTATCAAAATGAAGTTCACGATCACTTAGCGGATTTCACAATCAATCAAGCTGTAGCGCAACCCTACACTACATTCACACCATTGAAATTGGAAGTTGTGGTAGCATTGGATCACGATGGAAACAAAGAGAATAAGGTTGTTCATTTTGTAGTGCATTAAAATGATTGTAAGTGTGGGGAAAATGTGGGAACGTGATGCGTCGCGTCCCCGCAAAATTTCCCCACACTTTCCCACATACCAACTTATACCAATCAATTTCTGTATTTTTGCTCGCCATGACAAAAAAAGAAAAAGCGCAATATGTAATCGAAGAACTCGAAAAATTGTATCCTGAAACTCCAGTTCCTCTAGATCATTGGGATGCTTATACCTTACTAATTGCAGTTTTACTATCAGCTCAATGCACCGATGTACGAGTAAATCAGATTACTCCTATTTTATTCAGACGCGCTTCTCGACCACAAGACATGATTAAATTATCTGTAGAAGAAATTCGAGATATTATCAAGCCTTGTGGACTTTCTCCTAGAAAATCACAAGCAATCTACGATTTGTCGCACATGATCATTGATTTACACGGTGGTGAAGTTCCTGCTTCTTTTGAAGATTTGGAGAAAATGCCAGGGGTTGGTCACAAAACAGCTTCAGTAGTCATGTCACAAGCCTTTGGAGTTCCTGCTTTCCCTGTTGATACACACATTCATCGTTTAATGACTCGTTGGGGTTTGACCAGTGGTAAAAACGTAGAAACTACCGAAGCCGATGCAAAAAAACTCTTTCCTAAAGATTTGTGGAACAAACTACATTTACAAATCATTTTCTACGGTAGAAGCCACTCTCCTGCCCGATCGCCGAAACGAGATATCGATTACATTACTGCAAAGATTGGAACGAAGAAAGCATTGGAGGAGTTGAAGTGATTCAGATTGAACAAAATTTAGGATATTTAACTACTTTTGCCACTCTAACTAACACAAACCTTACAAATAAAACCACGCATGAAATCTATAACGCTTCTGATATTAGCCTCTACGTTAATTGCTCTAAACTCTTGTAAAAAGAAAAACGATTGCCCTATCAATCCAGAAGACATTGTATTGAATTCAAATGGACCTGTTTTTGAAGGTTGGCCGCTACATTTATGGACAGAAAGTGGTTTCAGTTATACTTACCATTGGCAAGGCCCAAATGGATGGAAGAAAGACTACGATTATTCAACAAATACGTCGGGTAGTGAAACAATTGAATCCATGACACAAGCCAAAGCAGGCGTATACATTGTAAATATTCGTGATGGAAATTGTGTGATCAAAAAAGGAAGCGTAAATGTAAGTGTGATTCCTCCCAGTAATGCACCTTGTTCTGTCAATAATAATACATCAACCTCAACTGTAATTGGAGTTGGAGGAACAAATTACACTTCTGTATTTGGTAATTCAAATTCGAACTATTACGTACAAGCATCTAATAGTTCTCAAGCAATAACGTTCAATTTTAAAGGAGAACAAGCTCCTCTTCCAGGAATCTATAAATCAAATGACACCTATTATCCTTCAGAACAAAACAAAGTTGGAGTTTATATTGGTACTGGGTTTCAAGATTATCAAATGGAACCAGATGTAGATGTATATGTAAATAAAGTAAACGGAAAAACTGTAATTTCATTCTGTAGCGCTGGATTCTATAATCCAGTTGGAAATGCGACAATAACCATTTCAGCAAAAGTGACAGTTCCGTAGAGATTTGATTATTTACGCACTTAGGTATTCTGTTTTTTTGAAGCTTTCTAAATCTGATTTTTCGCTATCTTTAATCGAACTAAAAAAAGCAATATGTCGTTTCAAGCATATCTCGATAACATAAAAGCAAAAACAGGAAAACTACCTGAAGAACTTCAAAAATTAGCCGAAGAAAAGGGATTCATCAAAGACGGAGAACTCTTGGCTGATGTGAAAGCTGGACAAATTGTAGCTTGGCTGAAAGAAGAATATGAATTGGGGCATGGACATGCAATGGCTATTTATGCTTATTTCAAAGGAAAACGATCGTGAGTTCTAAATCGATTCAACTAACAAATAAACAATCTTCTGAGACTATTGCGATTGGTGCTTCAGCTTACAACATCTTGTTAAACAGTCAAAATTCAGAAGGACAGTTGGCCATTATTGAAATGTTGGTTCCTCCAAACGGCGGACCAATTCCACACGAACACAAAGGTTTTCAAGAATGTTTTTACATACTCGAAGGAGAAGTGGAAATGCAAACCAAAGAAAAGAGATTCAGTGCAAAACAAGGAGATTTGGTTCACATTCCGTTAGACGGACCAGTTCATTGTTTTAAGAATAACAGTTCTGTAAATGCACGGTTGTTGTGTATTGTTACTCCATCAGGATTAGATTCATTTTTTGAAGAAGCAGGACGAAAAATTCCAGCAGGAACCTTACCTGACCCAGTTCCTCCAACTCCCGAACAAATCGCTTTTGCAAACCAAACAGCAGAAAAATACGGTCAAAAGTTGTACCCGAAAGATTATTTGGATTAAAGGTTATAAATTTTAAACTTTGGTATCCTTTTTAACTTAAAAACAACCATGATCTCAGTAATAGTAACTTACCAAATAAAACCGGAATTCGTTGAACAGAATAAAGAAAATATTCAAGCATTTCTGAACGATTTCGAGCAATTGGATGCATCAAAATTCAAATACAATGTATTCGTAAAAGAAGATGGCGTTTCATTTGTGCATTATTCCCAGTATTCGGACGAAGAGATGCAAAATATGTTGTTGAATATCAAATCTTTTAAAGCTTTCCAACAAATGCGCGATGAAAGCGGATTGAATGATTCGCATCGAGTGGAGATCCTTCAATCAATTGGTTCTAAAGGAAACTTGGGATAAAAAATTAACCGCAAAGAAACAAAGGACGCAAAGAATCTAATATTCCCTTTGCGCTCTTCTATTCTTTGCGGTAAAAAATAGAAGTTAACTATTCGCTACAAACGGACTTTTCTGGACGTATTCTTCATTCGAAAGTTGATCCACTAGAAAGACAGCTAAATCTGTTGCACTGATATTTTCTCCCGGACAATCTATTAAACTTATTTCCACCGGAAATCGTTCATCTGTTTGAATAATCATAGGCAGACGAACCATCGTCCAATCAATCCTGCTATTAGCAAGTAACTCGTATTCAACTTGTCTGTCTATCGTTGTTTTGGGATAATTCTGATACATCCAATCAGTCGCGAAACGAACTTTCTCATTCTTTTCGTCTCCAATCGCATCTACGTTCAATCCAGCGGTGACAATGTATCGTTTGATTCCTCTTGCTTCCATTGCTTGAATAACATTCCGTGCGGCGTCTCCGAATATCGATTCTTCACCAATCGGCTGACTCAATGTGCTGATTACCGCATCACATCCTTCAAAAAGTGAATAAATTGAATTGTAGTCTCTTACATCACCTCGAACGATTTCCACCAATGGATTTTCAGTTTCAAAATGAGAGGTATTTCGGAGTAAAAGTTTGATTGGAATGTTGCGATTCATTAATTCCTGAACCAAGTATTTACCTGATTTTCCTGTTCCGCCTAATACGGCGATTTTAATTGTATTCATGATTTTCTACTTATAAATAGATACTAAAATTTTGGTCAGTTCCTCAGAAGGAACCGATAACCCCAGCGGGTTTTTAATAAATTCTATTTATAATTAGATTCGAATAGTGTAAAACTACAATTCATTTTTGAAATCAGCAAGCATTACTTCAATGCTGCTTTTAATGCTTCTGGATCCAATTGCTTTTCCCATCTCGCAACAACAATCGTTGCAACTGCATTTCCAATCAGGTTCGTTAAAGCACGGCATTCCGACATGAATTTGTCTACACCTAAAATCAACGTCATACCTGCAATTGGTACATCTGGCACAACGGTTAGTGTAGCTGCCAAAGTCACAAAACCAGCCCCAGAAACTCCTGCTGCACCTTTGGAACTCAACATCGCTACTAAAAGTAACGTTGCTTGTTGACTAAAACTTAAATCTACATTACAAGCTTGTGCAATAAACAAGGCCGCCAATGTCATGTAAATATTTGTTCCATCCAAATTAAACGAATAGCCAGTTGGTACAACTAGTCCAACAACTTGATTAGAACATCCTGCTTTCTCTAATTTCGTCATCAATGATGGCAAGGCAGATTCAGAAGAACTAGTCCCAAGAACTAATAACAACTCATCCTTCAAATAGCGAAGTAGCTTCAGGATATTAAAACCATTATACCTTGCTACCAATCCCAAAATAACGACCACAAACAAAGCTGCCGTCACGTAAAACGTTCCGACCAAAAAGAATAAATTTTGCAAGGTTTCAACTCCGTATTTTCCTATTGTAAAAGCCATTGCTCCAAATGCTCCTATTGGTGCCAATTTCATCAAGATATCTACTATTTTAAAAATCGGATGAGTCAATGCTTGAAAGAAATCTAAAACGGGTTTGCTTTTATCCGCAGTTAAAGACAGGGCTACCCCAAATAAAATTGCAGCAAACAACACTTGTAGAATATTCTCCCCAGTAAGTGAACTCATGAACGTTTTCGGGATAATGTTCAACATAAAATTCGAAAACGAATTTCCATGTGCCACAGCAACATACTCAGAAACATCTTTCTGGTCTAACGTACTTGGATCAATGTTCAAACCGCTTCCAGGTTGCACAAGATTACTGACGATCATTCCAAGTATCAATGCTAATGTGGAAAATGTGAGAAAATAAATGAATGCTTTACCCGTTATTCTCCCCACCTTTTTCAAATCATTCATAGATGCAATTCCAACTGTTATCGTAATAAAAATAACAGGTGCAATAATCATCTTAATCAAGTTGATGAATCCATCCCCAAGAGGTTTCATTTTTTCTCCTAGATCTGGCTTAAAATACCCAAGAGTTATACCAATTACAATAGCAATCAACACTTGAAAATACAAGGCTCTATACCACGGTTTCGGTTTTACAGGTTTGGCGTTTAAGTCTACTTCCATCAGAGAATTTCTTTTTTAGAGAATAATTTCGTTGAATATATTAATTATTGGTCAATTGCAGTCTTTTCTTCCAATTACTCTTCGACAAAATCTAAATCCCGACCATGAGTTTCTGGAATACTCCATGTACTGTAAATTCCAAGGGCAAATGAAACAAAACCAACAATCGCCGCAGAAACTAAAGCCGATTGTCCCATTCCCATCAGTCCTTCAAAGCTTATGGTCATTAAAATAACCATTCCACGTACCATATTTGGAATCGATGTAGCAGCGGTTGATCGAATATTTGTTCCAAATTGCTCAGCGCCAATTGTTACGAACATTGCCCAATAACCTGTTCCAAATCCAAACCAACAACACATGAAATAATACATATTGGCTGAATGAATCGTTCCTGATAAGATCCAAATAACACTAATTAATGTAAATCCCATCATAAGAAGAATAGATTTTCGTCGAGATTCCAACCAATGACTCAATATTCCACTAAAAATATCTCCTGCGGAAATACCAATGTATCCCCACATAATAGCGTCTCCAGGATCAATTCCGCCTTGAATCCCCAAAGCTTTGCCAAAAACATTCCCATAAACAGCTAAAATACCTATACAAAACCAAGTTGGTAATCCAATAAATATGCACCGGATGTATCGCCAAAATCGATCCCAATTCGTGAAAAACATAAAAAAATTGCCTCTACTCACTTTGCTTTTCTTGGTTTCTTTAAAAATACCAGATTCCAATACTCCAAACCGAAGCAAGAGCAAACCAATTCCCATTCCGCCACCAATGAAATAAGCAACATTCCATTCTTCAGTTAGTTTAACGGTAAGATTCGCAACGACCGCTCCCGACAAACCAACACCAGCAACCAAAGAAGTTCCCAAGGCACGTAATTCCTTAGGTAAAACTTCAGAAACCAAGGTGATTCCGGCTCCTAATTCTCCAGCGAGGCCAATTCCTGCCATGAAACGCAAAGCGATGTATGTATAAGTCAAATTTTCTTTATCGTTGGGGAAATAAGGCAAAAAACCGCACATAATATTCGCTATCGAATACAAAATAATCGAACCAAAAAGCACCGATAATCTTCCACGTTTATCCCCAAGAATTCCCCATAAAATCCCTCCAAGTAACAAACCTCCCATTTGCCAATTGAAAATCAAGGTTCCTACATGAGCAATTTCCTTTTCATTGAATCCTAATCCTTGGAGACTGGGAACTTTAACTATACCGAAAAGTAATAAATCGTAAATATCTACGAAGTAGCCCAATGCTGCAACAATAACGGGCAATGACCATAAAGGTTTGTAAGAAGTAATTTTATCCAAAGTAGTTTGTTTGAGGGTGAATATACTTAATCAATTCCTAATTACGAATGCCGAATTACGAATTGATGAATTCATATAAGGTTTGCAGTTCTTCTATTTGACATGAAAATTGAAATTAATTCTAATTACGACCATTTTTTATTAAAGATGTATCCCACAATTCGGAATTCGTAATTCGGAATTCGTAATTTTGACTAATGAATTTGGATGAAAAATACATGCTTCGAGCGTTGCAATTGGCTAAATCAGGTGGTATTTCAGTTGCTCCAAACCCGTTGGTAGGAGCTGTCATTGTTCACAACCAACAAATTATTGGTGAAGGATATCATCAAAAATATGGGGAAGCACACGCAGAAGTAAATGCCGTAAATTCGGTGAAAGATAAATCCCTTCTGTCGGAATCTACTATCTACGTAACTCTTGAACCTTGTTCTCACTTTGGAAAAACACCTCCTTGTGCTGATCTATTGGTTCATTCTCAATTCAAACGAGTCGTTATTGCTCAGATTGATCCTTTCTCCGAAGTCGCAGGAAGAGGAATTGAAAAACTAAAAAATGCAGGAATCCAAGTTGATTGTGGCATTTTGGAATCTGAAGCAAAAGAACTCAACAAACGTTTTATTACTTTTCACACCAAAAAAAGACCCTTTATTACCCTGAAATGGGCACAAACTAAAGATGGCTTTATTGATCGTGATCGGTCTCAAGATAAAGAGATTGGAATAAATTGGATTTCACAGCCAGAAACGCAAGTAATTACACATCAAATGCGGAGTACAGAACAAGCCATTCTCGTGGGTTGGAAAACAATTCAAAATGATAATCCGTCATTGACTACCAGAGTTTTCACAGGCCCTAATCCAATTCGAATAATCATAGATCCCAATCTAAAAGCACCAAAAAACGCTACTATTTTTACTGATGGATTAAAAACAGTTGTATTCAATAAAACAGAAGAAAAAACAATCAATTCTATTCAGTATGTAAGGTTGGAATCAATTGATTCTAAATCGATTTTACGCAAATTACACGAACTTCAAATCAACTCTGTAATTATCGAAGGAGGTGCATTTACACTTACCCAATTTATCGATTCGAGCAATTGGGACGAAGCTCTTATCATCGTTGGCGAAAATCAATTTAAAACAGGAATCAAAGCTCCTATTCTTCCCCAAATTCCTTATAAAAGCATTCAATTTGGCAAAGACAAAATCAATTATTTCAAGAATTCGGCTTTTTAATCTCCTTTTTCATTGTAAAAACCCTCGAATTTTCTATTTTTAGTTCGCAGAAAGAAATCTACCCTTTAATAGATTCATGCTTTCAAAACCGAAAAGATGAAAATTTACCCAATTGAAACTGGCACATTTAAATTAGATGGTGGGGCAATGTTTGGAGTCGTTCCAAAAAGCCTTTGGTCAAAAACAAACCCTGCAGATGACAATAATTTGTGTACTTGGTCTATGCGCTGTTTGCTCATTGAAGATGGAAACAAATTAATTCTGATAGATACAGGAATTGGAGATAAACAAAGTGAAAAATTCTTTTCGCACTACTATCTAGCGGACACAAAAACGTTGGAGCAAAGCTTGAATAAATTGGGGTTTGGATTAGATCAAATCACCGATGTTTTTCTATCTCACCTTCACTTCGATCATTGTGGAGGAGCTGTTAAATGGAATTCTGACCGAACGAAGCTAGAAACAGTTTTCAAAAATGCTATTTATTGGAGTACTGAAAATCATTGGAATTGGGCTACAGAACCTAATTCACGAGAGAAAGCATCCTTTTTAAGCGAAAATATTCTTCCCTTGCAAGAAAGCGGACAATTGAAATTCATTCAAAGAACCGGTAATTATACGAAATCTGTATTCAATAACTTCGATGTCTTGTTTGTAGACGGTCATACAGAAAGCATGATGATTCCACACATTCATTACCAAGATAAAACACTTGTCTTTATGGCAGATTTATTACCAAGTACTGGTCATATTCCTCTTCCATATGTAATGGGATACGATACTCGTCCATTGATTACGATGGGAGAAAAAGGAGAATTCTTAAATCAAGCAGCTGCTAAAGAAATGGTCCTCTTTTTGGAACATGATAGTGTGAATGAATGTTGCCTAGTTGAACAGACTGAAAAAGGGGTTCGACTAAAAGATCACATGACTTTCTCTTCCATATTTGGATAAAAACTTTATATTAGAACAAAACTTCACATCATGAATAATTACTTGCTACAACTATTAAAAGAAGTCAAAACATTGATCATTCCTGGTCTTGGAGCCCTAACGGTTACCAATGAAAGCAGCGGTGAAATCTTGTTTATGCCTTATTTAAAGTTCGACGACGGCACTTTAGCTAAGCACATTGCAAGTAAAGAAAATATGGACTTGAATGATGCTACGAATCTAATTTCAAAGTTTGTTCGTGAAGTTACAGCTGAATTAGATAAAGGAAATTCATACGACATGTATCAATTTGGTCGTTTTATCAAAATCGATGGTGAAATTGCATTTGAGGCGTGGTCAGTTAATTCAGCTGAACAAGAGAAAGCACCGATTTCGAAGATTGAAACACCATCTCACAAAGATGAGGAATCACTGCTTCCAAAAGAGTCCAAAATTGTTTCTCCAATAATCGAAACTACTAAAGAAGAAAAAGTACCGCTTCCGAAGGCTGAAGCTTCAATTGAAAAAGAGGAAGAGCTAAAGGTAAAAACTGTTCAAACGGTAGTTGAGACTTCTAAGAAGGAAGAGCCTGAAACTTCGGAAACACCTAAGGTTGATCCAGTCATTCCTCCAGTAGCTGAAAAACCGAAAGAGTCCAAAATTGTTGCGCCAATAGCCGAGACTCCGAAGAAGGAAGACCCAATCATTCCTATTCCACTTAAAACAGAAGAGCCGAAAGTTCCAGCGGGAAATCCAAGTTCTTTGAATGATAAAAATACGAAGCAAAAAGAAACTGTTAAAAAGGAAAAGGTTGTAAAGCCAGCGAAAGAAGGAAAAAAACGATCTGTACTTTCATACATTTTGTGGGGATTCCTTGTACTTGTTTTAGGTTCAGGAATTTTTGTTGCTGTCAATTTCAATACGTTAAAGAAAGACTTTCCAATTTTAGCTGATTTAGCTGGTGAGAATGACAATATTGCTAAAGGAAGTTCAGATGTGAAGACATTGGAAGACGAAACGGAAGAAAATAGTGATTCTGAAGTAGAGTCAGAACCTATTCCAGAAGATCAAGTTCAAGTAGTTGAAGACCAACTTCCAGAGGAGAAAGTAGTAGAGAAACCCAAGAAGGTAGTTACTCCTACAAAGGAAACTTCTACTCCAAAAGTCACTCCTAAACCAAAACCAGTTGTTACGGTTAATAAGAAACCCGTTAAAAACACTAAAAGCACACCGAGTTCATCTGGAACATTTGACAGTTCTAAATCTTTCCATGTAATTGCAGGATCTTTTGGTTCAGAAACGAATGCAAATAAATTGGCCGGAAAACTACAATCAAAAGGATTTGGTGAAGCTTCTGTAACGATGAACAGTGGAATGTATCGTGTAAGCGTGAAAGGATTTGCTACATTGAACGAAGCAACTACAGAAGCTGCGAATATTCAAAGTTCCGTTCCTGGTGCATGGGTATTGAAAATGTAAATATGATATAAAAGTAGGGATGTGATGCATCGCATCCCTACTTTTATATCGATAAATATTACCCCAATTTTACCACCAAATCAATCAAACGATTCGAAAAACCAGCTTCGTTATCGTACCAACCAACCACTTTGATCATATTTCCAATAACAGAAGTGAGTTCACTATCAAAAATACACGAATTGGGATCTCCAATAATATCAACTGAAACAATTGGATCTTCTGTATAACGAAGAATTCCTTTTAAATTAGATTCAGATGCTTTTCGGAATGCAGTATTGATTTGCTCTACTGTTGGCGGATTTTCTTTCACTATTACAGTCAAATCAGTCAATGAACCATCTGGAACAGGAACACGCATTCCACAGCCTCCCATTTTACCTTCCAATTCTGGAAAAATACGGGTAATCGCTTTTGCCGCCCCCGTTGATGTTGGCACAATACTTACAGCTGCTGATCTTGCTCTTCTCAAATCTTTGTGAGGACTATCATGCAATCGCTGGTCCGATGTGTAGCTGTGAATAGTTGTAATGTAAGCTTCTTCAATATCACAAAACTCTTTCAAAACGGCAACCAGTGGAGCAGCAGAATTCGTTGTGCAAGAAGCGTTACTAATAATTTTATGTTCGTCCGCAATTAAGTGATCATTGACACCAATAACTACATTGAAGATATCATCTCCCTCAGAAGGTGCACTCAAAATAACACGTTTAGCGCCCGATTTTAAATGAACTCCAGCCTTTTCAGAAGTTAGAAACAATCCTGTAGATTCAATCACAATATCTACGCCTAAATCTCCCCAAGGAATTTCTTCTGGATTCTTATGTTGTAAGAAAGTTATTTTTTGAGTTTGATTAAAAATCAATTGATTTCCATCGATAACCATTTCATCATGTAATCTTCCGTGAATGGAATCGTACTTTAGTAAATGTACCAATGTTGAAATTGGAGCTAAATCATTAACTGCTACTAATTCTATTTTTGGGTTCATCAAAGCTAACCGACTGAAATAACGTCCAATTCTTCCAAATCCATTCACTCCTACTCTTATGCGTTCTTCCATTTGTATTAATTTGTAAAATTTAAAAAGCGATACTACAACTATTGAATGTACAAAAATAAGAAAGGCCTTGATTCGTTTTATTGAATCAAGGCCTTTCTTTTAACATCATTTAATATTAATGGAATACCTGAACAAATCCTTGTTGTTGAATTTCTTCACCAGTTTGCAATTTTGCAGTAAAGTTGTAGAAATAAACTCCTTCAGAAACAACTTGTCCGTTTAAATCTTTACCATCCCAAGCAGCTGCTGGATCATCATATTCAGTAATTAAATTACCCCATCTATTTACGATTGAAATGTGGAATTTTTCAACACCATCGTAAGAAAGGAAAAACTTATTATTACCAACAGCAGAAGATAATGTAATGATATTTGGCGCAGTAATGTAACACACTTTCCCACCAATTGTCATTGTTGAAGAAGATGAATTACATTCATTAGTTGCCGTTACAGTATAGACACCAGGTCCAGCCAAGATATCATGACCAACTGTACCATCACTCCAAACATAACTATCATTCTGCGGGTATTGTCCTGAAGAAAACAAAATTTGAGATCCAATACAGATTACAGTGTCGACTGTCGTTACATAAGCCCAATTGATAAAGTTAATTTCTGAAGTAACAGAAGTGTTACACTGATTGTCAGTAAAAGTAACTTCAAAAATACCTGGAATGCTTGATGTAATAGTAGGATTCAAGACATTTGCATTCGGAAGGAAACGTATGTTCGTGTCTGCAGATGACCAAACACCTCCATTTGCAGCAATTGTACCTGAGGCATTATAGATATAGTTACAAGCAGATGTATCTGGGAAAATTTGAGGCAATAAGAACAATGTTACTTGAGAGGAAACCGAATTATTACAAACGCTATCCGTATAAGTAACTGTATATTGACCACTAGTTGTAGCCCCAATTAAAGGATTCACAGTAGCATTATTCGGGGAGAAGAATACTTCTGGTGAAACTGCAGACCAGTAACCTCCAGTAGGATAAGTAAACGTACCTGCAACTTGAAAATCATCACCACAAAGAAGTGTATCATTAAATATCTGCGGATAAGGCGGGAATATAATCGTCGAGGTGACGGTATCACTACAAGCATTATCGACATAGCGGACCGTATATGTTCCAGCTGTACTCGTGGTAATTAATGGATTATTATTCGTTGTAGAACTGAAATTCAATCCATTTGGTATTGCACTCCAAACTCCACCAGCAAATGCTTGCGTACCTGCAACTTGGAAAGTCATATCACAAGCTAATGTATCAGGGAAAATAATTGGTAATGGTAAACTGAACACATCAAAAGTCGTGTCATAAGAACAACCGAAATCATCTACCACATTATAAGTATAGTAACTGTGTCCCGGTGCAGTTGTTTGGATAACAACTAAAGTGTCATTCTGTCCGGAGATAATATTTGGAGAAGGACTCCAGAAACCATCTATATAATAATTTTGATACGTTTCAAAATTAGGATATAACGAAGCGTCAAATTCAAGCCCCCATTGGAAAATATAACCATCATCCTGACCCTGGTTATCCTGAACTGAAATTGTCCAATCACCATCTAAAGGACAGCCAATAAAATTACTGAAATTTCCATCTGGAGTATATGTTCCTGGAATCATCGATGAAAATCCTGAAGGATTTTGGTAAGTATTACCTAAATTAGCACAAATAGTCCCAAAATCTGGATTGACAAAACTAAAACAATAAGTCTCAACAGGAGAACCAGGTGCACCACCGTCATCATCAGTATCGCTACCAAGAAAGATATCTCCACCTGCACATCCAAAGGGAACTAAGTCATCATTATTAGGTGCTGCTGTAAAATCAGAATATGTATTCATTAAAGAAACCATGGTTCCATTAGGACAAGTTAACGCGATTTCTAAATCTCCAATAAAGGAATGTTCAATATCCAAACAAATAGAGGCAATATCAGATGCTTGTGTTACGGTTCCTGAACCCAAACCAGCAATAGTAATGGTAGTTTCATACAATAAACCATTTCCATCAGGCAAAAAAGTTAACCCAGCAAAATTCCCTCCAATTGAAAACTCTCCTCCTGGAACATCTACACCAGCAGTATCTTGTGCAGTCACCCCTCCAATTAACACATTTGTTTCACCTAAACATATTGTATCTTCAATTGGGCCAGCTGTTGCAAAAGAAGGAAGAATTGAGACTCGAATCTTCGCTGTAATTCCCATTAATTGAGGGAAAATATCCGTTGTTTTCAAATCAAGAAAAAAACCTTGTCGCGTAGTTGGCACAAACCATATTGAGTCATTATTAATTCCTAACGGCCCAACATTTGAAATAGTCCAATTATAATTAATATTATTCAAATTCTGCAAATATCCATGTCCTGTAGATTCGAATGAGTATGGAAATAAATGTTTAGCAACAAATAAAATACTATCCCCCAAACAAACATTCACATAACCTGTATCAATCGGATTAATCTGATTTTGAGGATTACCATTAACAAATGCTTCCAAATGCGGGTAATAAGGTTGAGCTAAATTACCACAAGCAACTTTTGCTAACCATCCTGTTCCTTCATTTATAGCATCCGACTTAAATCGCACCGTCAAACATCCACTTGGATTATTCAAAAAAGTAGCTTGCCAGTTACCTCCAGTAGGGTTTGTTGCTGAATTTGAAGCAGTTAATAAAGGTGCAGAAGTATTCGGCCCATCGTAAATATACAAAGTATCAGAAGGGTGGATATCAAATTCATAACCAATATTCGTAGCAAATGCAATGGAAACTTTTGTTCCTTGACTCAAATCAGGACAAAATGTAATAGTATCACTAAAGTTAGGAGCATAGTTTCCAGCCATCTCAATAAAGTTAAGCCCGCCTGCTGATAATGCAGTACAATTCAATTGATTTACTCCAACATAGTCGGCATCAGATATAGTCATTTGAGAAAAGGAAGTAAATCCTGTCGTCAATATTCCAATCGCTAAAAGTAATTTCTTTATTCTCATCTGTTAGAATTTTTCATTTCGTTATCAAGTATCCACGTTGATTTAACTACCAACAAATCATTTGTCCCGGCGATAGTAAAATATTGAGTTTTATTGATAATTTTTACGCCGATTTCTTTGGGATCAACCAACTTTGCTTTTTCGAGTGTCACTTCGCCATCCGGAGTTAGTTTTTTGCCTTCCGAACGAACTATGATGTACGTTCCATTCTTCGCTGCATAAACTTCCATTTCCTTTGTTAAGGGAGGAGGTGTCTGATCCGATGCAACTTGTTTCATTGGAGGTTTAGTTGTTTGCTGTCCGTAAGATATTCCCAAGCAAAGAAAAAAACCAACGGAGAGTATTGTCTTTATCATAGTTTAATTAGTTTGTGATTTATTATTCTAGACTCCTACTATTAAAAAAGAGTTGCATGAACGTTTAAAAGTAGTTAAAAAAAAAGAAGTGGAAGCAAATATAAACCTTAGATTTGCATTGAAAATAGGAAATAACAATGGAAATTCAACAATTACAAGCAATTGCAACACAGGTAAGAAGAGACATCGTTCGTATGGTTTCTGGTGTAAATTCAGGTCATCCTGGAGGTTCGTTAGGTTGTACTGACTTTTTAACAGTGCTTTACTTCGAATTCATGAAACACAATCCAGATCATTTTTCGATGGATGGAAAAGATGAAGATTTGTTTTTCCTTTCAAACGGGCATATTTCACCTGTTTGGTACTCTGTTTTGGCAAGAGCAGGTTATTTTCCAATTGAAGAATTAGGAACTTTCCGTAAATTAAATGCACGGCTTCAAGGCCATCCAAGTGTCGATAAAAAAATCCCTGGTGTTCGAATGGCATCTGGTTCTTTGGGGCAAGGACTTTCAAACGGAATTGGAGCTGCACTAACTAAAAAATTGAATAACGACGATCGTTTAATCTATACGCTTCACGGCGATGGAGAATTACAAGAAGGTCAAATCTGGGAAGCAGCATTATATGCAGCCGCAAATAAAGTAGATAATTTGATTGCAACGGTTGATTACAACGGTCGTCAAATTGATGGTGATGTGGATGATGTACTTTCTTTGGGTGACTTAAAAGGAAAATGGCAAGCTTTTGGTTGGGAGGTTCTGGAAATGGATGGTCACAACTATTCAGATTTGATTGAAACATTGAATAAAGCGAAAAACATGACAGGTAACGGAAAGCCAATTATCATTATTATGAAAACTGAAATGGGTCAAGGAGTTGATTATATGGTAGGTTCTCACAAATGGCATGGTGTTGCTCCAAATGCGGAACAATTGCAACTTGCTTTAGACCAATTAGAAGAAACTTTAGGAGATTATTAATGAAATTTTACGCTGTCATTTGTAGTTTTATTCTCTTGAGCTTTTCAAAGGTTCAAGGACAAGAACTGACGCGTATATTATTCATATTGGATGCTTCTAACTCTATGAATGCAAATTGGGGGGCACAAACAAGAATTGAAGCAGCTAAAGAACTTCTAGTAAAAACTATTGATAGTTTGGATGGTTCTGCAAATTTGCAAATAGCATTGCGGGTTTATGGACACCAATCCCCTATTACAGCAACATACCAAGATTGCAACGACACGAAATTGGAAGTTCCTTTTGGACCAGATAACTTTTTGAAAGTTCGCAACAAAATTCGAACAATTATAGCAAAAGGTACCACTCCAATTGCTCGATCTTTAGAAGCGGCGGCATCCGATTTTCCAGACACAAATGCCCGAAATATCATCATTTTAATTACAGATGGTTTGGAAGCTTGTGACAATGACCCTTGTGTGATTGCAAAAAAACTGCATGATAAAGGAGTAAAAGTGACACCCTTTGTAATTGGACTTGGATTGGACTTAACCTATTTAGATCAGTTTAAATGTATCGGAAGTTATTCGGAGGCAGAAACAAAAGAGGCCTTTAATAATGTATTGAAAACGGTTATCTCAAAAGCACTAATCAATACAACTGCGCAAATCAATTTGAACAATATCAACAAGGTTCCAAATGAAACAGATGTAACAATGTTCTTATACAAAGCTGGGACGCAAGAATTGATGTATACGTTTGTTCATACCTTGAATCGTCAAGGAAATCCAGATACATTAACAATGGATCCGAGTTTTAAATATGACTTGGTGGTGAATACAATTCCGAAAGTGTACAAAAAAAACATCACCCTAGTTAAAAATACTCACAATATTATTCCAGCGGATTGTCCACAAGGATTTATTAAACTGCGATTTACGAATGCAACAAGTCCTTATCAGGTACTGTCAAGGGTTTATCAAAAAACGGATGAAAAAACATTGAACACCCAGTTGGTAGGATCAACGGATAAATACATCGTAGGAAATTACGAAGTCGAACTACTGACACTTCCTCGAATTTATCATTCAGTTCAAATCAAACAAAGTACCACTGAAACAATCGATCTTCCAGCTCCTGGACAATTGAATTACAGTGCAACAAAAATGATAGCTGCTCAGATATTTGTCATTCGAGAGAATGGAAATGCGGAATGGGTTTGCAACTTAGACCAAGTGAATTTGAAAGGCTTGATTTATCTTCAACCAGGAAATTATCGCTTGGTTTTTAGACAAAAGCAAATGAAATCTACTACTTACACTACTGAAAAGAATTTTAAAATACAATCCAATAAAACAACTTCGATTAATTTATAGCAATGAAGCAATTTGAAATTTTAGGAAAAAAGGATACCAGATCTGGTTTTGGTGAAGGTTTATTAGAAATTGGTCGCAAAAATCCAGATGTGGTTGCATTATGCGCTGATTTAACGGGCTCTCTGAAGATGGACGCATTCTTAAAGGAATTTCCTGAACGCTTTTTTCAAGCTGGTATTGCAGAAGCAAATATGATTGGTATGGCTGCAGGTATGACTATTGGTGGAAAAATTCCTTACACGGGAACTTTCGCTAATTTCTCTACTGGCCGTGTTTACGATCAAATTCGCCAATCTGTTGCATACTCTCAGAAAAATGTAAAAATCTGTGCTTCTCATGCAGGATTAACTTTAGGTGAAGATGGCGCAACTCACCAAATATTGGAAGATATTGGAATGATGCGCATGTTGCCAAATATGACAGTGATTGTTCCTGCGGATTTCAATCAAACGAAACAAGCTACAATGGCAATTGCAGATCATTTTGGACCTGTCTACCTGCGTTTTGGAAGACCAGTTGTTCCAATTTTTGTTCAACCAGATGCGAAATTCATCATTGGTAAAGCAGATTTATTGATTGAAGGAACCGATGTAACTATCATTGCTTGTGGGCATTTAGTCTGGAAATCCATTGAAGCAGCACAACAATTAGCAGAACAAGGAATCAGTGCAGAAGTAATAAATATGCACACGATTAAACCTTTGGACGAAAAAGCAATCTTAGACTCAGTTCGTAAAACGAAATGTGTCGTTACTGCAGAAGAACACATGTTGAATGGAGGTTTGGGAGATGCTGTTGCGCAAGTACTTGCACGTCATTTGCCATCTCCTCAAGAATATGTTGGAGTGAATGATACATTTGGAGAATCTGGAACACCAGACGAATTAATGGTAAAATACGGTTTGGATACTCCAAACATTGTTGAAGCAGTAAAAAAAGTGATCAAACGAAAATAAAAATATGAATCAAATTCCCGATGAAAATACAATCATAACTTATTTTCGTCGGGAAGATGATTTAGCCTACAAAGCCTTTACCTGGATTGTCGATATCCACAGTAAACGTCTCTATACTACTATTCGTCGTTGGGTCAATAACCATGAAATCACCAACGATATCCTTCAAGAAGTTTTTATTAAAGTTTGGAATCACAGAACCCAATTTCAAGGAAATAGTGCTTTATTTTCATGGATGTATCGCATTGCTTATAATGAAACAGTGCATTTCCTCAAAAAAGAAAACAAACACAAAAGCTTTGATATTGACGAACCTACCGTTTCCTTTTCACATCAATCGGAACACTATGGGAAAATGAATTCCGAAGAAATTACAAAACTTCTTTTCGAAGCGATCGAAACTTTACCCCAAAAACAACGCCTGGTTTTCGAATACAAATATTTTGAAGATTTGAAATACGAAGAAATTTCCAAACTAACAGGTGGTTCTGTTGGCGGATTGAAAGCCAATTACTTCCATGCTGTTGGAAAAATTGAAGATTTTTTAAAACAGAAATTAAACCATTGAACAAACAAATTGTCTTAGAGTTATGAACCAAGAAAACAAATACATTATTGATGATTTAGAGGTCACTCCTATTCAAATTCCTTCTGACTCGTATTTTGAAGATTTGAAACAGAATATCCTCAACCAAATCGACAATCCTTATTTGGAAAAGAAAAATGAACCACGGATTATCACCATCTATCGTCGCTGGTACGTTTGGGGATCAGCTGCAGCAGTTCTTTTGTTTGCTCTTCTTTTCTCTTGGAATACACCAAACTCTGTAGAACAATCTAATTCAGTAAATTTATCTTCCGTGAGTAACGAGGAAATTTATGAATACTTGGATAAACACATTGAGGACCTCGATTCTGAGGTCATTGTTTCTCACATAGACAATACTTCACTTATAGAAAGTACTGAAAAACGAGAATCGACAAATGATGTCACTCAATTAAATACTTCCCCGAAAAAAACGCTGTTTGAAAGTGTTGACGATGAAGAAATCATGGATTATTTGAAGAATGAATCAACAGAATTGGACGAATATTTACTAATAGAAAGTTAAAAACTAAGAAAAATGATACAGAAATTAATTTGGATCCTTCTTCCACTTGCATTTGCAACAAATGTATTTGGTCAAGACGACAAAGAAAAAGAAGACAAAATCGAAGCATTAAAAGTTGGTTTTATTACCAAAGAATTGAACTTGACAACTTCTGAAGCAGAGAAATTTTGGCCAATTTACAATGAAATGGATGGAAAGATGAAGGAACTTCGTCAAATTTGTCGCAAAATCAATCAAGAACTGAGAGAATCGGAAGATAAGATTTCCAATGACGATGCTCGAAAAAAGCTCAATACACTTTTCGAAAACGATCAGAAAGAATTGGATTTAAAAAAAGAGTACAGCGAGAAATTTATTAAGATTATTGGTGAAAAAAGAAGCTTAAAACTCTTAAGTTTGGAACATGAATTCAGACGTGCTCTTTTAGACCGATTGAAAGATCGAAGAGGAGGAGAACATCCCGATAAAAAATCGCATGGAAAACCGTAAAGAAGACTTTTTAAACCATTTAGGACAAACGAATCCCTTCCCGTATTTAATTGATGTTGAGTCCGCGGAAGGGATTTTTATTTACGACAAATCAGGAAAACGCTACACCGATATGATTTCGGGAGTTGGTGTTACCAATATCGGGAATCGACATCCACAAGTAATCAAACGCATCAAAGAACAATTGAATAAATACTTGCACGTAATGGTTTATGGAGAATTTATTCAGGATTCTTCCTTAGAAATGGCGCGATTGCTCCGAAAGTTTCTTCCTTCGGAATTGAATTGTGTTTATCCTGTAAATTCTGGAACAGAAGCCAATGAAGCAGCTTTAAAGCTAGCAAAGCGTGTTACTGGTCGAACACAACTCATAGCATTTAAGGGTTCTTACCATGGAAATACACACGGATCTCTCAGCGTTTCAGCCAATGAAGTGAAGAAAAATCCCTTTCGGCCGCTTTTGCCAGATGTGGATTTTATTCAATTGAATGTTTTAGAAGATTTAGAGCGAATTACCACTAGAACAGCTGGTGTTATTTTAGAAACTGTACAGGGTGATGCTGGAGTTCGAAAAGCTTCTGACCAATTTTTGAAAGCACTTCGCAAACGGTGCAGCGAAGTTGGAGCAATCTTGATTTTCGATGAAATTCAATGCGGAATGGGAAGAACTGGAAAAATGTTTGCATTTGAGCACAGTGGTGTAATTCCAGATGTTTTGACACTTGGAAAAGCACTTGGAGGTGGATTACCAATTGGAGCATTCATTTCAAAATACGAATATATGAATCAGCTGAGCCACTCTCCTATGTTGGGTCACATTACCACTTTTGGTGGAAATCCAGTGATAAATGCTGCAGCCTGGGGAACCTTGGAAGTCTTCGAATCAGAAATCAACTTTGCCGAAGTAGAAAAATTGGGTTATTTATTAGAATCTTACCTCCAAAAAATTGACGAGATTTTTGAAATTCGCCGTGTAGGAATGATGTTTGCCTGCGACATGGCGAGTGATGAACGTGTAGCAAAAGTCGTAGATAAACTATTGGAATATGGCGTAATTAGCTTTTGGTTCTTATCTCATCCATACAGCTTCCGACTTTCACCTCCATTAAATATCACCGAAGAGCAAATTCACGAAGTGGGAAAATTGATCCAGCAAGCAGTTGCTGAAACAAGATAGTTATCACCACGAGGCACCAAGGATTATTCAATATAATCTTCCTGTGCCTTGTGTACTTCGTGGTCATTCAAAAACAAAACAGCTGAACTATTATTTAATTAAGCTTTGGAAATAATAGATCAATCGTTGTATTATTATTCAGAACACACTCTCTTTTTGCAATTTTATAGATTGAATCCAAATTCATCGTTTTACACAATTCAAAATCAAGTAAATTCATTTTTTGACTTGGCGATATTGTTTGAATAACTCCATAATCATTGCTATTACTAACATACTTTCCCTTTAATTCTTTTGGAACCTCTTTATCAAAACTTACACGAGCTTCCGAATTACCTTTTTTCAAGACCTGCATAAATATCCGGGAACTACTATTTTCGGAGGAATCAACTTGAGCGACTAAATCACAATTAAAGGCAGTCTTATCGTCTAAAAAGTAAATAACATGATTACTGTAATCCAAAAAAACATGCTTCAAAGAGCCGTCATCCGACCCAATCCCTTGACTACTTTTGATGAATTTATTATCAAAATACGCATATTTTCCATTCGAATAGCATTGCATTCTTTCAACAATTACTAAACGTCCATTTGACTGAATTTGATTGGTATCAATAGAAATCCAATCTTCAAATGTGAGTGAATCTTGGGGGTTTATTTTAGCCATCGAAATAGTGGAATAAGTTGCATGATAGGTCACAAACTTGCTACAGCCAAATAAACAAGTGGCAATTAATCCAATGAAACATATTTTAATCATAGTTAAACAAAAAAGTAAAATAGAATTACCAAACTCAAAAGCTTGGTAATTCTTAATAGGTTAATTACATTAATTGTAAATATGCAACAAAATCCTCCAACATATCACGGTCACTTTGGAAAACTCCAATGATTGCCCTAGAGCCAAACATTTCTGAAGTTCCATCATCGTGAACAGCTAATCCAAAAGTAAAAGTCCCTTCTGGACAACCATTTTTTCCTGATGCATAAACATTACCAGTAAAGTTACCTGTCCATGAATTATAATTTCCAACTATATGAAACTTACAACCATTTTTAGATGTCAAAGTAATATCAATATGAATCTTCTTCTTATTATTAATATCATAAGATGAATTAGTACGATTCAAAGCTGTTGTAGCTAACAATGTAGTGCCAGATCCTAAAAGGAAAAGCGATAAAAATGCAATTTTCATTTTGATTAAATTGTTAGATCCCCCAATTTAAAAATCAGCTGGGTTATAGGCTGACTTAGACGTGAATAATGGCCATTTATATGAATAAGTAAAGTAAGAATAAAAAAAAAGTGGAAACATTTCATAGGAATCAATATATAAATTAACTTTTTTTAACAAAAAAAACAATCTATAGTTAGACAAAGCTTTCCTTTTATCTATTGCAACACTCAAGGAATTTACTTCTCAGACAATTCTAGAAAACGAACTATTAAAAATCCCGTTAGTTATTGATTAGCGGGATTTTTTTGTTTCCACCGGCATAAATCTGCGAAGAGGTTAACCACAAAGAGCAAAGAGCACAAGGATTTTTTTTGCATCTATAAGGAACGATCAATCTTTGTGTTCCTTCTTTACCTAAGAAAACTCCATCCAACAATCCATCTATTCTTCGTGCTCCTCGTCTCTACCTCAGGCTATTTCTTCATTGAAGAAGCCTTCGTCTTCAGATATTTCACATCTTCTTGTGGTAAAATATTCAGCGAAGCTGCCAACTCCATACAAACAACCCTTATATTCTTCTTCCTTGTGGTAAAAATCAAAGTGAAGTTCCCAATTATTTTAATCCAGACAAACGATTCCCTTCATTTCTTCGTTAAGCAGAATAAAGAAGTTTATAATGAAGCAAATTGTTTTCCTGTTCCTATTCCTTAGTTCATTCATTCATGCCCAAACTTGGACTTCTGTTACTTCGGTTCCGACAGCTGGTAGAGACGATGGAATTTGTTTTGCACTGAATGGATCTGGATACATTGTTACAGGATATTTGGGCACATTTGCAGAAAGTAATAAACTCTTTCAATACGACGCATCAACCAATTCATGGAATGAAAAATCCGTTTTTCCAGGAATAGCAAGACAATATTCAAGCGTTTTTACACTTAACAATAAAGCATACATCGTTGGTGGATATTCAGAATTTAGTCAAGCATTGAATGATGTTTGGGAATACGATGCTTTTACGAATTCTTGGAGTCAAAAAACTAATTTTCCTGGAATCGCTCGCTGGCATGCAACTGCTACAAGTATTAGAAATACAGCTTATTTAGGAATGGGAACCACTGCAGATTCAACTTTGGCTGATTTTTGGAAATACAATCCAGATTTAGATTCTTGGATTCAATTGAGTAATTATCCTGGAGGACCAAATCGAAGTGTTTTAGGTTTTTCATTATTCAACGAAGGAATTTTTGGTGAAGGGTTTGACATCAATCCAATTACCTACTCCAATTCGTGGTATTCATTTAATCCCAGTACAGAAACGTGGACTTCCTTCCCCCCTCTTCCAGCTGGATTAAGATCTTACGGAACTGCTATTAGCAATGAAATGAGCGCAATCGTTTGTGGCGGAATGGATGAAAATAGTATTTTTAAAAATGATTGTTTTTACTTAGATCACACCAAAACATGGAGAGCGATACCTGCTCTTCCAGTAACTGGTTTGAAAGGAGCAAAAGGTTTTGCATTGAATGGACGATTTTATTTAGGAACTGGATTAAATGACAATCTAACACGCATTTCAGATTTCTTTCAATATACTCCAGAAATGAAATCACCTAAAGAATCACTTCTATTTCCGAACCCTAGTAAAGATTATTTTAACTTAATTACAGAAGCAAATGCCAAAGTTTCGCTTTTATCCATTGGTGGACAACTCATTAAACAATTCAAAACCAACGATTCTGGTTTCTTAGAAATCACCAATCTTCCAATCGGTTTGTACCTACTACTGATTGAAGGAAAAAAGAGCTCCGAGATAAAAAAAATCGCGAAAGTATAAGATTTTATAAAATCAATTAAGTGATTAGTTCTTTCAAAAGCTTGTAGCTATCTTTGTTAAGAAATTCACTTCAATATGCGGTTTCAACCGATTAAACAATTCAATACGATTCTTCAACAAGAATACCTAGAACCCACAATTAGTTGGTCTATTCGGGTAGTTTTAGCGTTGAATGTTCCATTGATTGTTTTTCCGCTTTTCTTTGGATTTTCTTACCACATTATCTGGGCGGCTTTCGGAGCTTACATGCTTACACTAATTGATTACCGCGGTTCTCACTACCGCAAAATGTTGATTCAACTGGTTGAAGCAATCCTCATATTAATTGCAGCAATTATCGGAATGAACATTGGTAATTCCATGATTCTTTCAGTTATCGGAATGCTTGTCATTGGCATATTTGCCGCATTGATTCGAAATTGGAGTGATTATGGCTCCACAATTGGAGTTGGTGTAGGATTTTTCTACCTTTTTGGCATTTCGAATCCAACCAATTTTGGAGAATCGTTGGTTTACGGATCGTATATCATTGCTGGTTCAATTTGGGCAATTGCCATTATTTTCATCTCATTTCCTTTTTCAGCATCCAATCCATTAAGGCGTTCATTGGCAACGATTTGGAAGAAAAATACCGAATATTTAGATGCTCTATTGGAAAGCTTTCTCGATTTAGAAATCGACAATCAAGATATTCGAACCATTACTGCCAAGGAAATTGAGATTCGAGCAGCTATCGACAAATCCATCGAATTGTTTAATCGGAGAAAGGAAAACTCGCGTTTAAAAGCAGATCATTACGATCAAATGATGGAGGTTCGCAAATCTGCTGCTTATTTTGGAGCGAGTGTTCGCGTAATCCACGAAGAATTGGAATCACTCCGAGGAAATGCCTTGCTCCAAACCAATCAATCCATTCTTTACAAAACAATTTCTTCACTTTCTCAGGCCTCTGCTCGACTTTCCATCGTTATTTTCACCTTCAGAGGAGAAGATTTAACCATGGCTAAAATTCGAATCAAACGCTTCGAAATTGCTGTTGGAATCCTAAAAGAAACACTTAAAAATCAAGAATTTGATTTGGACCAACGTATTATTCTGAAACAATTGATTGTCAATTTGGAACAATGCCATGAATTAATGCAAAACACCATTGATTTAGTGACTCAAAAACTCGATTTTAAACGCAGTAACTATTTTGAAAATTACAAACTCTCTTTCAACCATTTCATTGCTGGTTTACAACCACGTGTCATGGTTCAGATTGTGAGAGAAGTTTTCAATATTGATTCACAGCAGTTTAAATACTCCTTACGAGTTGGTTTAGGGCTTGCTCTATCTGTTTTTATTTTTAAATTTTTTAAAATCGATCACGGCCATTGGATTGCACTGACGTTACTCATTGTGATTCAACCCTATTACGGAGCTACCCGTAAAAAAGGAATTGAACGAATTATTGGAACTGTTGCTGGAATTCTAGTTGGTGGTGCAATTATGTTACTTCCCATCAAGCACGAAGCATTCGTTGTAATCTTAATCTTCATTTCTTTCTTGGTTGCATATTACTTGCGAAACAACTACAAAGTGGGAGTTTTCTTCGTCACAATCATGATGGTTGTTATGATGCAGCTTTCCAAACAAGGTTCTTGGGATTTAATTTGGTGGCGAGTTCTTTCCACACTAATCGGATCTATCCTTGCCATCATCATTAGTTTTACTTTTTGGCCGATTTGGGAAAAACAACGCTTCCCTTCCTTGCTCAATAAATCATTGAACATGAATTTGTACTTCTTGAATCAGGCAGTTTTAAATTATCAAAAGAAACTTCCACCAGGAATAACTTGGCATCGAAGTAGGCGCTTATCCGAAGCGGCAAACAATAATCTTTTTGCCTGTGTGCAGCGCATGTATGAAGAACCTCAATCACAACAGCGAGATTTAAATGTGAATTTTGCGAAAGTTGGTTCAAATATCCGCATCTCACGCGAAGTAACCAGCTTGTCATTTAGTTTGGAAAAAATTCCCTATTCGGAAGAACTTTCCAATTTATTGAATAGCTACATGGCTGAAGTAGAAACTATCTTTTACAAGAACATGCGTCGAGAAGATGATATTAATCTCAATCCTGTGAAGCAAATTATTCAAAATCCATTTTTCACTACAAAACAAGAATATCAATTCATTCAAGTTGATTTGGAAAAAATCGTCTTCGAGTTGGAGGCATTGAAAGCGTTTAGAGCATAATTCATGTCCTTTATTACTAAATTAGCCGTTGATGAGTTCCTACAACAACAGAAATACAGAACCTGCATTATGGGTAGAGCGCTTTGCCGATTATCTCTATTCAATAGCATGTATTCAAGTGAATGATAAAGAACAAGCCAAGGATTTAGTCAGTGACACTTTTTTATCAGCACTTCAAAATCTAGACAATTTTAGAGGAGAAAGTTCTGAAAAAACGTGGCTAACGCGTATTTTAAATAATAAAATAATTGATCATTACCGAAAATCCAGCACTGGTTCTAAAAACCTGAAACATTACTTGGAATCATCAGACGAACAATTCTACCAAACATTTTTTGAACCGTCATACCTTTCAGAATACCATTGGAAAGGAAATAATTCACCTAGTAAAAACGAGCAATTCACAGATTATCTCATTACCAACAGTGAATTTCAATTGGCATTGGAACATTGTTTGAACCAATTATCCCCAAAACTAAAGCCCATTTTTGTTGCAAAGTTTATTCATGAAGCCGATTCGGAAACTATTTGTAAGGAATTTGAGATTAGTTCGTCTAATTATTGGATTATTATTCATCGAGCCAAATTACTTATGCGTACTTGTCTCGAACATAAATGGTTAAATGGAAAGGCATAGAATTACAACAAAGTCACATTGGAACCTCAACTGTAAAGAGGCTACTTTTCTAACCGAATTAAGTAAGGAAGGCAAACTTTCTATGTCCTTACGAATTCGTTTGTGGTATCACCTAAGGATTTGCCCACCTTGTAAACGATTCAAAAAACAAACTCTTCTTTTGGCGAAAAAACTAAAAGACCTTGGAACCATTTCAAATTATTCTTTGGGAAATTCAGAAAAAAAGCAGCTTCAAGAGCAAATTGAACAAATTTTAGCCAATAAAAATAAATAAGCCATTCAAAATCAATTAATTATATATTTTTTTTTATAAAAAAATCAATTCTTCTTGTAAGGAATAAGAAACATTCCCGTCTGTTATTTGAGACTAAATAATATGGATATGAAAACAAAAATCAACTATTTGATCCTTTCAATTGGATTAATGTTCGCTCCTTCAAGTTTTGGACAGCTTCAAACAGGAAGCATTGCACCGAATTTCACACTCACTGATATAAACGGTTCAACTCATACACTCTACGATTACCTCGATGCAGGAAAAACAGTCTATCTTGACTTTTTTGCATGTCACTGCCCGTATTGCTGGAATTACCACAATTCTCATGCTCTATCAAACTTGTATGATCAATATGGCCCAAATACTGCTTCCAACGATGTCTTTGTCTTTGCAATTGAATTCGATCCAAACAACGGAAACAATGAATTTTACGGAATTAGTGGAAATACTCAGGGTAATTGGGTAGCGGGAACCAATTATCCACAAATAAACCCAGAAGGAGGTGAAAGAGATGCAATTATTTCAGATTATGAAGTCAATTTATATCCCTTAATTTATGCCATCTGTCCTGATCGAACTATCACTGTAATCGGAACAAAAAACACCTCTCAATTGTATGCTCACGCGGCAACATGTGCTCCTTTAGGACTTCAAAATCTCGAAGAAACCTTTTCTGTAAGCCAACATGAAGCAACTATTACCATTCAATCTTCAATGAATTTTGATGCGAATCAAACAACAATCATTCTGACAGATATTCAGGGAAAACAATTATTGAGAAAATCTTTTTCAGGGAATATAGAAACTCTTGATTTGAAAGATATCAATCATGGCATCTATTTTATTCAAATTGTTGGAGAAAGACAAATTGTTTTTTCTAAAAAAATTCAATTCTAATTCAAACGAAAATATTAAAAAACGTACTCAGTGGGTTTAAAGGGAAATATCATCCAAAAAATCTAACAATACTACGTGCAATTTATCCAATTCTTCTTCTGAAATACAATAAGGAGGATTCAAATACAAGACATTTCCCAAAGGGCGAATCAAACACCCTCTTTCGAGAAAATAATTGTATGCCTGATCTCTAATCGTTGAATAATAGTTATTCCCTTCGCCTGTTTCTATTTCGAAGCGCAAGATAGTACCACACAAACCAATGTCTTTTACCTTGGAATGGGCTTTCAAAGCTTCGATAAAATAACGGTGACGTTCTTCTATCCATTCAATCGAATCCCAAGTTTCTGGTTGTTCAAATAAATCTAAACTTGCATTTGCGACCGCACAAGCCATTGCGCTTCCAGTAAAGGAATGACCATGAAGCAAGGCTTTTGACGTTTCTGGATGTAAAAACGCGTCGTAAATTTCGTTCGTTGCAACTGTTAATCCCAAAGGAAGAACTCCTCCAGTTAATCCTTTCGACAAACAAATCAAATCAGGTTCTTCGGCGCAAAAGTTATGAGCAAACAACTTTCCAGTTCTTCCCCAAGCAGTCATTACTTCATCAAAAATAACCAATGCCTTGTATTTACGAGCTAAAGAAACAAAAGCATCCAACCAAACAGCATCATACATACGCATTCCAGCAGAACCTTGAACCAAAGGCTCTACAATCACTGCAGCAACTTCTCCAGTTTGTAAAATTTGTTCCGCTTGAATCAAGGAATGACTTCGTGCTTCGTCTTTCGGGAAATCAATGAAATCTACATCAAAAAACAAATGCTCAAAAGGTTTATTGAAAGCCCCTCTTTGTCCAATAGACATCGCACCAAACGTATCTCCGTGATAAGCTCCATCCAACGCAATGATGCGTTTTTTTGGTTCGTTTTTATTGTGCCAATATTGAAAAGCCATTTTCAAAGCCACTTCAACTGCCGTTGATCCATCGTCTGAAAAAAAGACCTTTTCTAGTTTTTCGGGTAGAAGCGAAGTAATTCGATCAGCCAATTTAATAGCTTGCGGATGAGTTGCCCCAGCAAAAATAACATGATCTAATTGAGCAAACTGTTCCTGTAAAGCTTCACCCAAATAAGGATGTCCGTGTCCATGAACATTTACCCACCAAGATGAATTTGCATCAATGTATTCTTTACCATTTGCATCTGTCAGCGTTGTTGCTTCTGCTTTAACAATACACAAAGGTTCGCCAGCAGTTTGCATTTGTGTAAAAGGATGCCAAACGTGTTTTTTATCTTTTTCTAAGCTAGTTGCTCTATCCATAATTTGGCTGCTTGTTGTATGCTTTCTTTCGAAAATTCGTTCAATTCAGGAATGGTTGTAATGGCAAGATCTGGAAAGTGTGAATAATAAATGCGTTCTGAAGCTTCGTTTCGTTCTCCGTTAACAATTAATCCCGCTATTTCAATTTCACGAGACAGCAATGCATTCAAGGTCAATAAAGTGTGATTAATACTTCCCAAATAATGTTTTGTTACTACGTAAACAGGAAGTTCCCACAATTGAAACAAATCTATGTAACACAAGCCCTCATCATTTAATGGAACCATTACTCCTCCCGCTCCTTCAATGATTGTTTGCTTTGAAAAACGAGGCAAATCAAAATCGTCTTCTGTCAATTCAATTTCATCCAAACGCGCGGCTTCATGCGGCGACATGGCGTAGTTCAACAATACATTTGAGGGAATAATTTCCGTTTCAGAAGTAAATGAACGCACAAAATCACTATCCAAAGTATGTAAATCTCCTGCTTGAACTGGTTTCCAATAATTGGCTTTCAAAGCTTCACACAAAACAGCACTAACTACAGTTTTTCCGACTTCTGTTCCGATTCCAGTAACTACAAAATGTTGCATCTTATCTCAATTCCGCACCCAATTGTTTTTCCAATTCGGTTCTTATTGTATTCATCACTCCATCTACTTGAGAATCTTTCAACGTTTGCTCAGCATCTTGGAATGTGAATGAAACTGCATATGATTTTTTACCTTCTGGTAAATTTTTCCCTTCGTAAACATCAAATAAACCTACTTTTTGAAGAATCTTCTTATCCGCTTTTTTTGCAATTTGTTCGATTTGAGAAAACCGTACTTTCGAATCAAGCAACAAGGAGAAATCGCGACGAACCTCAAATGTTTTCGGCAATTCTTTGTATTGTACTTTGACTAATTTCAATGAATCTAAAATAGCATCCCAATCCAAGTCTGCCACAAAAACGTCTTGTTTCACTCCAAAATGCTTTTTCACTTTTTGATTTGCCCAGCCAACTGTTCCAACTACATTTTTGAGAATGCGAAGTTGATATCCATCTGCTAAAACTTCTTGCTCTGAAAGTGATTCTTCTTGCAATAATGAGTGTAATCCAAGTCTTTCAAACAAATTCCCTACAATTCCTTTCAAAGTAAACAAGGTCGTTTTTTCTTGTTTTTGAGACCACGATTCTTCTTGCTTATTTCCGGTAATTAAAAGCAATAAGCGCTTGTTCTCCCCATAAATATCGTTTTCAAAACTATAAGTCTTGCCAAACTCAAACAAACGCAAATCTGGGTTTTGACGATTTTGATTGTGAGCAACCGTTTCCATTGCTTGGAACAATAAACTTTGGCGCATCACTGCTAAATCTTGACTCAATGGATTCAACATGCTTACTGCTTTTGAAACAGGGAATTGATTTCCTCCCAATTTCTCAGCGTACTGTGGACTTGTCAATGAATTATTCATCATTTCGTTGAAACCCATTCCAGCTAAAACTTCTGCGAAATTGGAACCTAACCGCTCTAAATCAGGTTTTGAAGTAACAACCAATGAAGTATTCAATTTTTCTGGTAGTGGAATCAAATTGAAGCCATAAATACGTAAAATTTCTTCTATCACATCTATTTCACGATCTACATCTATTCGATAATTTGGAACCAATAAATCCAATCCTTCTGAAGAAGATTTTACCACTTCAAAATCCAGAAATTCTAAAATAGTTGCGATAATTTTTGGTTCAATCTCATGTCCTAAAAGCTGTTTACAACGTTCATAACGCAAAGTAACTGACCTTTTTTGAATGGGATTTGGATAAGCATCTACGACTTCCATTCCAACTTTACCTCCAGCAACTTCTTGGATTAACTGAACGGCTCTTTCCAAAGCATACGGAACTAAATCTACATCTACTCCACGTTCAAATCGGAAACTTGCATCTGTAGACAAACCGTGTCTTTTAGCCGTTTTACGTACCGAAACAGGCTGAAAATAGGCAGCTTCCAAAAACACATCCGTCGTAGAATCTGAAATTCCAGAGTGATTTCCTCCAAAAACACCCGCAATACACATGGCTTCTGAACCATTTGCAATCACTAAGTCTTCTTCGTGCAATTCACGTACAACACCATCCAATGTAGTGATTTTTTCTCCTGATTTTGCTGTACGAACAATCACTTTTCCTGCCACCACTTTTGCATCAAAAGCATGCAATGGAGTTCCCAATTCACGCATGACGTAATTTGTTACGTCTACAACATTGTTGATCGGTGAAAGTCCAACTGCTCTTAATTTATTTTGTAACCAAGCTGGAGAAGGCTTTACCTCCACATCTCTTAGCGTAATTCCCAAATATCTGGGACAACGTTCTGTATTTTCAACCGAAACAGAAACAACCAAATCAGCTTCTTTAACGGGTTTCTTTGTTTCTTTTAATTGTAATTTTGCGTTACTTCCTTCGTGACAAGCCAAGTAAGCCAACACATCTCGAGCCACACCAACATGTCCCATTGCATCTGCTCTGTTTGGAGTCAACCCAATCTCTATTTGAACATCACTTTCCAATTCCAAATACTCAGCCGCTGGCATCCCTACTTTTGCAGCAGGATCAAGTACTAAAATACCATCGTGACTTGTTCCTAACCCCAATTCATCTTCTGCGCAAAGCATTCCGTGAGATTCTACATCGCGAATTTTCGACACCTTCATTTTCAAAGGCTCATCTGGTTTCGGATATAAAGTAGCACCCACTTGTGCTAAAATCACTTTCTGTCCAACCGCTACATTTGGCGCACCACAAACAACTTGAAGAATTTCAGTACCATTATTTACTTTGGTTACTTTCAAACGATCAGCATTCGGATGTTGCTCGCATTCAATCACTTCAGCAACAACAACACCTTGCAAGCCGCCTTTCACGCTTTCAATCGTTTCAAAACCTTCCACTTCCAAACCAGTATCAGTTAGTAATTGATCTAATTCTTCAGGAGATTTTTGAAGGGGTAAAAACTCATGTAACCAAGCAGATGAAATTTTCATTATTGTGTATTTTTTTGGAAGTTCAAATTTAACAAAAAGGCAAAGAATACACCGCATAAATTAAAGGAAAAGCGTTAAATTCGTTGACACTAAAATTGGAATGAAGCATCTCTACTTACAAATTCTCTTTTTGTTTCTTATTTCACCTGTTTTTTGTCAGGAAAATGCTACAATTAGTGGTTATTTAACCGAAGAAAGTTCTGGAGAACCAATTATTGGTGGCCAAGTCTTTGCACCAACTATTCAAAAGGGTGCAATTACTAATGAGTACGGCTTTTATTCTTTAACACTTCCCAAAGGAACATATCAACTCATTTATCGGGGAGGAGGATTACCAAATGACACTATTTCAGTGGACTTAACTAACAATATTGTCAAAAACATAGAACTTGGAAAATCCGTTGAAATTGATGAAGTAGAAATCAATGCCAAAAAAGGAGACAATGTGAACTCTACCAAAATTGGACAAATTGAATTAGACATTAATCTCATCAAGAAGCTTCCAGCCTTTTTAGGTGAAGTCGATGTGTTAAAAACCATTCAATTACTTCCTGGTGTTTCATCCGTTAGCGAAGGTGGACAAGGTTTTTATGTTCGTGGCGGAGGACCAGATCAAAACTTGGTATTGCTAGATAATGCTCAGGTTTACAATGCCTCTCACTTATTTGGATTCTTTTCTGTTTTCAATTCAGATGCCATTAAAAGTGTAAATTTGATAAAAGGAAGTATGCCAGCAAGTTATGGAGGCAGACTTTCATCTGTGCTTGAGGTAAACATGAATGAAGGGAATAACAAGAAATTCAAAGTCACTGGTGGTCTAGGACTTATATCTTCGCGATTAACTTTGGAAGGTCCAATTGTGAAGAATAAAGGTTCATTCATTGTTTCTGCTCGAAGAACCTACATCGATGTTTTCATGAAAGCATTTATCAAAAAATCGAGCGCCTTTTATGGATCTAGTTATTTTTTCTACGATTTAAACGCCAAATTGAATTACAGACTAGGTCCAAAAGACAAAATTTATTTGAGCGGGTATTACGGGAAAGATTTATTCAATTTCGGGAATAAAAATGCCAATTTCAATGTTCGCATGCCTTGGGGAAATGGAATTGGAGCATTTAGATGGAACCATCAATTTAGCAGTAAGTTATTCATGAATACGACTGCAACTTTAACCGATTATTTATTCAGTTTTGGATCCGAACAAGATCAATTTAAGTTTGAATTAAAATCAGGAATCAGAGATTTGGGAGGAAAAGTAGAATTATCGTATTTTCCAAACAATCGTCATTCCATCAAAATGGGAGCAGATTACATCTATCATACATTTACACCAACAAGTGTTTCTGCTTCACAAGAAGATGTGGTATTTGATACTGGATTGGCTCAAAAATTATTCAGTCACGAATCTGGAATTTATGCGCAAGATGAAGTGGATATTACTTCTTGGCTTCGAATCAATGCTGGAATTAGAGTCAGCATGTACCAATTTACAGGACCATTTACACGCTACTATAAAAGTCCAACAGGACAAATAGATTCCACAAAAAATTACCGAAAAGGAGAAATAATCAAGTCTTTCTTCGGATTTGAACCACGCATTTCAGCTCGCTTCTTATTAAAAGACAACAGTTCTATCAAAGCCGGATTTACTTACAACAATCAATACGTTCACTTAGCAAGTTTGAGCGCTGTTTCACTTCCAACTGATATTTGGTATCCAAGCACCGATAAATCGCACCCACAAAAAGGTTGGCAAGCAAGCTTGGGTTATTTTAGAAACTTTAGCAACAATAAATGGGAAACTTCTGTGGAAGTGTATTACAAGAAAATGGAAAACGTGATTGAGTTCAAACAAGGTGCTTTACCAACAGACAATGTGAATGACAACACCGATAATTTATTGGTTTATGGAACTGGCTGGAGTTATGGTGCTGAATTCTTTATCAAAAGAACATTTGGAAAATTAACTGGTTGGATTGGTTACACTCTTGCAAAAACAGATCGTCTCTTCCCTGATTTACAAGCTGAGAAATATCCAGCAAAATACGACCGAAGACATGACTTAACGCTTGTTGGAACTTACGAATTGAATAAGCATTGGACATTTGGTCTATCCTTCATTTATGCATCTGGAAACACATTAACCCTTCCAAATAGCTGGTATTTCAACAATCAAGATTTATTGTTCAATTACGGCCCTCGTAATTCCACACGGATGGCTCCATATCACCGATTAGATATTTCTGCAACGTGGTATGATAAACCAACAAAAACACGAATCGATAAGAAAACAGGAGAAAAGATGGAAGTTGTGAAGAAATTTAGACAAAACGTTGCGTTCTCTGTTTACAATGTTTACAACCGAGCGAATCCTTATTTTTTGTATATTGATAACAGCGGAAGTGTAACTTCTAACGATTTTAAAATTTCTGTGAAGCAAGTTTCCTTGTTTCCAATATTACCAAGTATCACATGGAATTTCGAGTTTTAATAGTGCTTTTCTCTTTTTCCGCCATTCTTTCCTCTTGTACGAAAGAAGTAAACATTGATATTCCAGGATACGAAGAAAAAGTAGTCATTGATGGAAGAATAGAAACTGGAATGCCGCCAATTGTTTTGATTTCAAAAACACAAGACATCTACTCTCCAACAACTCTAGATGCATTTTTGAATAGCTTTCAATCGGGAGCAATTGTTACCGTTTCTGATGGAACCACAACAGTTGTATTAGATGAAATTTGTTCAGATAATTTACCTCCTGGAACTGAAGCCATGGCAGCTGCTTTATTTGGAATTTCGGAAGCAGAATTGGCAAACTATCATATCTGTGCATACTCCTCCTTCAATCCCGCTATTTTTGGTCAAGTTGGTAAAACCTATTCCTTAAAGGTCGAATTGAATGGCGAAACATTTACTTCCTCTACTCAAATCGTAAATCCAAGACCGCTAAATACCGTTTATTGGGAACAAGATCCAGGTGGAAACCCAGGATACGGCTATTCTTGGGCAAACTTATCTGACCCAGCAGGAGAATACAATGCTTATCTATGGGAAGTCAAACGTATTAACATGGTAGATGGCGCCACGAAAGACCCAAACTTTAAAACAACTTTCAGTCCCGTAATTAATGATGAGTTTTTCAATGGTCAGACCTTTAATTTTTTCTACGAAAACCCTTTTACTTGGGATGATAACACAGTAGCAAGCTCTGATAAAGGTTATTACAAGCAAGGCGATTCTGTGGCGATTAAATTTTCCACAATGGATGCAAACGTTTACGAGTTTTTAGAAAAGAAATACATGCAACTTCAAACAGCAGGAAATCCATTTGCAGCTCCAACATCAATACCTACAAACATTCAAGGAGGTGCGCTTGGATTATGGGCAGGATATTCTCCATCGTTTGATACACTTTATTGTATCCCCTAAAAAATTCAAAGGTGTTTAATGAAATCTATTTTGAACATTTGAACATTTGAACATTTGAACATTTGAACATTTGAACTTTCATAGTTATAAACGAGCTTTTGTTATTTTCATTTTTACAAACTAGATAAATAATTCTGTTCTAGGTATTATTTTTGTCCCATGAAACAACACGAAGATTTCATCAATGTAAAACGCTTAATTGGAAGTAAGAATCCGAGGTTGATTAAATGGATTCCTGGTTTTATTATTCGCTATGTAGAACGGATTCTCCATCAAAAAGAAATCAATAACTTCTTAAATACACACGATTCGAAAAACCAAGATTTTTGTAAAGAAGTACTTGAACACCTTGGCGTTACCTACTCTATTTCAGGAATTGATAAAATCCCGAAATCAGGAAAATGCGTAATCGTAATGAATCACCCACTCGGAGGAATGGATGCGATGGCATTGGTCGATGGTTTAAGAGATCACAGAACAGATATCAAATTCATTGTCAATGATTTACTTCTAAATTTAGAGCCCCTAAAAGATATTTTCGTAGGAATCAATAAACATGGTAAAACGAAAAGTAGTTCTTTACTTCAAGTAAATAGTTTGTTCTCATCAGAGCAATTGGTGTGTGTATTTCCAGCAGGACTTGTGAGTAGAAAAAGCAAAGGAGTTGTAAAAGATTTGGATTGGAAAAAAGCATTTGTGAAGCAAGCCAGACAAAATGACCAACTAATTATTCCTATTCACATTGATGGAGAATTATCAAATTTTTTCTACCGTTTGGCAAATTTTCGTAAATTCATTGGAATTAAAGCGAACATCGAAATGCTTTATTTAGCAGATGAAATGTTTCGCCAAAAAGGGAAACACATTCAATTCACTGTTGGTGAACCAATTGAAGCAAAAACATTAGATACTAAAACATCAGACGTAGAATGGGCCGAATGGTTCCGGAATACGGTCTACTCATTGAAAAAATAGACTATGAAACCCATAATTCCTGCAGTTGACAAAGAAATTCTGAAGCAAGAGTTAGCCCAAGTTGGTATTGCTAGAACTACACGCAAAGGCGATAATGAAATTTACATTGTTACCATTCACAATGCACCAAATGTGGTGCGAGAAATTGGACGTTTACGAGAAGTTACTTTTCGCCATGCTGGTGGTGGAACTGGGGAAGAACTCGATTTGGATGAATTAGATACTCAGGAAATTTGCTACAGTCAGTTGATTGTTTGGGACCCAGAAGAAGAAGAAATTATTGGAGGCTATCGCTTTATTTTATGTAAAGATGCCATTGACGAAAACGGAGAAATTCATTTATCCACCACTCATTATTTTGATTTTACGGAACGTTTTATCAACGATTACTTGCCCACAACTTGTGAATTAGGACGAAGTTGGGTACAACCCAATTATCAACCAGCACAGAATCCAAGAAAAGGACTATTTGCATTGGATAATATCTGGGACGGACTGGGTGCATTGGCAATTGGTTACCCAAATCTCAAATATTTCTTTGGTAAAGTAACCATGTATCCCAATTACAACAGAGAAGCGCGTGATTTTTTACTTCATTTCATGCATCATTACTTTCCGGATACTGAAAATTTGATGGTTCCTTATCATCCCCTAAAAACTGAATATGATTCCACTTTTGTAGAAGAACAACTCAAAGGATTGGATTTCAAAGATGGATTTAAGGTACTAAACACCTTTGTGAGACAACATGGAGAGAATGTTCCTCCATTGGTAAATATATACATGCATCTTTCCCCTACTATGAAAACGTTCGGAACGGCAGTCAACCCAGAGTTTGGAAATGTCGAAGAAACAGGAATCTTAGTAACGATTGAAGATGTTTACCAAGACAAAAAAGAGCGCCATTTGACTTATTGATTGCTATGAATCACGAGTTTGCACGTTGTTTTACAAAAGATCTGGATTCCTTAGCGAAAGAATTAGCGCTTTGTGATGAAGACACACTTTTGTGGCAAGTTCCACCAGGAATTGCGAATTCAATTGGGAATCTGACACAACATCTGATTGGAAACCTGAATCATTTTATCGGTGCGACACTGGGTGAAACCGGTTACGTCAGAAATCGAGATACCGAATTTTCAAATCGCTATTTCTCTAAAGTAGAATTGATCTCCGAACTCGAAAAGACTTCCAAAATGCTGGAAAAAGTGTTGGGTTCACTCACACAAGAACAGCTAGATAAAAGCTATCCTTATGAAACATTCGGTTATTCCATGACCACCAATCATATGATTGCGAAATTAGCCAGTCATTTGGGATATCATTTGGGACAAATTAATTATTTGAGGAGGATTATTTCTGGAGGAAATTAAACTTCATGTCGGTCTCGATACTTCCGCTTGTCAATTCGAGTGCGAAGTAGTATCGAGAATACAAGCGGAATCCCGATAACCATCGGGACGACAAGACATGAAAGTTAGAGCAAACTCGAAATACTTTTAACTTAAATCAAGTAGGTTTCCCCGTCCTCAACAACTCGTACATTTTTAAAAACTGCAGATGCTTCTTCGAAATGCTTCAAACTATTGTCATAGCGGGCGCTTAGATGACCTAGAAGCAATTTACCGACTTCTGCTTGCTTTGCAATACTTGCTGCCTGGGAAGCCGTTGAATGAAATGTCTGTTTTGCGCGGTCTAATTTATCATCCAAGAAAGTTGCTTCGTGATATAACAAATTTACGTGTTTGACATATGCAACAATTCGTTCATCGTAAATGGTGTCTGAGCAATAACCGTAAGACCTACTTGGTTTTGCTGGATACGTGTATTCATCAGCATAAATAACTTCTCCGGAATCCAATTCGACATCGATTCCTTGTTTGAGTTTCGGAATAAGCGTTAATGAAAGTCCAGCTTCTTCAAACAATTCGGCATTCAATTTTCGATCTCGCGGCTTCTCTTTAATCAAAAAACCATTTGTGGGAATACGATGACTCAATGGAAAAGTCCAAATTTCAATGATTTTATCTTCAAAAAGTAGGCGGTTTTCTTTTCCATTTAAAGCTACAAAATTCAACTCGAAACCCAATCGTGCTCCTCCTACTTCAAGTTGTAAGCGAATAATTTGCTCCAATTCTTCTGGACCATAAATAGTGAGCCCTTTATCTCTCCCCAATAAATGCATGGAACTTAAGAAGCCAACAAGTCCGAAAAAATGATCTCCGTGGAGATGAGAAATTAAGATGTGATTGATTTTCTGAATGTGCACATGATATTTACGCAGTTGAACCTGTGTCCCTTCTCCACAATCGATTAGAATGTGTCGATCGTTGCAAGATACGTATTGTGCAGTAGGATTTCGATTTGAAGTTGGCAATGCTGCTCCTGAACCTAATATAGTAACTTCAAAATTCATTGTTTAAATCAATACAGATTTCGCTTCGGTAATTGTTTCTGAAATACTTAATACTTTATCCAGCTGAGCAATTCGAATCATTTTGGCTACATTTTCTTGTAACCCACATAAAATGAATTTTCCATTGGTGTCTTTACACAATCTGTTTGCAGTTAAAATGGCAGATAAACCTGAAGAATCACAATATCTTGTTTTAGAAAGATCCAAAATAATGGAATTCACTCCCGATTTATTCAATAGAAGCAATTCACTTTTCAAATCTGAAGCATTGGAAGCATCCAATTTTTCAATAGAAGATTGGATGACCGTAAAGTTAGAATCTTGCGCAATAATAAAGTTCATGTTGCCACTGTGTTTATCAAATGTAACAAAATATTCGGTTTAAAGACTTTAAAGTACGTGAGTTTTTAACGACCAATTTTAGCTGCGAGCAAATAAATAACTGCCATTCGGATAGCCACTCCGTTCTCAACTTGCTGAAGAATAATTGATTGACTAGAATCTGCTACATCAGAAGTAATTTCCACACCTCTATTAATAGGACCTGGATGCATGACGATGATTTCTTTCCCTAGACTATCCAAAATCTCTTTATTCAGACCATATTGCATAGAATATTCTCTCAAACTTGGGAAGTATTGAATATCTTGTCTTTCCAATTGAATTCGAAGCATGTTTGCCACATCGCACCATTCAAGTGCTCTTCTAAGATTATGTTCCACTTTTATTCCGAGTGTATGAATGTATTTCGGAATCAAGGTTGTTGGTCCACAAACCATTACTTCAGCACCTAACTTTTGAAGTGTGTAAATGTTTGACAATGCAACTCGAGAATGAAGAATATCACCAACAATTACCACTTTTTTACCTTCAACAGATCCAAGTCGTTCACGAATGGAAAATGCATCTAACAATCCTTGAGTTGGATGTTCATGCGTTCCGTCTCCAGCATTGATAACACGTGTATTTGTTCGTTCGGAAAGAAACTTTGCAGCACCCGGATTTGGATGTCTCATAACAACCATATCCACTTTCATGGAAAGAATATTATTTACGGTATCAATCAACGTTTCACCCTTTTTTACAGAGCTTGAACTCGCTGAAAAGTTGACAACATCTGCAGATAAACGTTTTTCTGCTAACTCAAAAGACAAACGGGTTCTTGTTGAATTTTCAAAAAACAGATTGGCAATCGTAATATCTCTAAGCGATGGAACTTTCTTGATCGGTCTATTAATAACTTCTTTAAAACTATCAGCAGTTTTAAAGATTAATTCGATATCCTGACGAGTCAAGTCTCGAATTCCAACTAAATGATCAACACTTAAATGCTCCATTATTCGGGTGTATACAATACAATTTTATCCATTCCTTCACTATCCTTCCATTCCACAGTAACTCTTTCAGAATCCAATGTATCAACAGCTTTTCCAACGTAATCTGCCTGAATGGGTAAATCGCGTTGAAACCTTCTATCGATTAATACCATCAATTCTACGCGAAGCGGTCTTCCAAAAGCCATCAAAGCATCTAAGCCCGATCGAATGGTTCTACCTGTATACAAAACATCGTCAACTAAGACTACATTTTTTCCTTCAATCGTAAAATCAATATTGGTAACATTGGGAATGAGTGGCTTTTCGCGTCTTCGAAAATCATCTCTGTAAAAAGTAATGTCTAATTGACCACAGGTTACTTTTTCTTGACGAATGCTCTCTAAAATTTCTTTCAGACGCTCAAGCACAAAAACACCTCTTGGTTGTAAGCCAATCAGCACAGTATTTGAGAAATCGTCATGATTTTCGATTAATTGATAAGCAAGACGGTTCATTGTTAATTGAACCTGCTGTTCGTCTAAAATGACTTGCTTTTCCATCAACACAAATTTAGTAAAAGGATTTATATTGCCACTATTTATTTCAAATAATGATTCAAAACTAAATCGTTTTACACATCAAATCTAGTTGTTCGAAACAATTAGCAATCAATTTTTTACGGTTAAATCAATAAAGTGGATATTTTAAAAAAAAATAAGTTGAATCAAAAAAAATAAATGTATTTTTGATTCATTCAAAAGAACATTTCATTTTTTTTAGGATAAAATATTTGGAATTTTAGATGTCGGAAGATATTTACTTTTTCATAGGGTTGGTTATTGGTTATAAATTTTTGAACAGTAAATCCGGCATCTAAATTCCATTTAACCTCCTTTCCTTTTGGTTTTATACCCCTCTTTTGTTAGCAACTCAATTACTTTATCTCGAAATGATCCTTGAATAACAATTTCACCATCTTTGGCAGTTCCACCTACTCCACACTTCGATTTCAATAATTTACCTAAGTCCTTCAAATCTTCATCCGACCCAATAAAACCTTCAATCAGTGTTACCTCTTTACCTGCTCGCTGTTTTTTATCCAGTAAAACATATAACAATTGATTCTTTGGATCAAGCGTTTCGGGTGTTTCTTCCTCTTCAAATTCATAAGAGAAATTTGGATTCGTTGAATAAACTACGTTTAATTTTTCTTTTTTATTCTTACTCATTTGTACTTTTCAATTAGCGTTGCTTTAATATCATCTGTCAATAAAACAGTTGGTTTTTTCTCAAAAGCAGATACAATTCCTGTTGCAGAACGAACATCGTAAATGATGACTTTCTTTCCTGCAAATTTAATAGAATTCACATCTGAATCGGTAATTTCCGAATTCCTAAAAGAGGCACCATCCGCATAAGTATTCATTGGATGATTGAAAAAATAAGCTGCATTAATCGCGTCTAAGTAAACCGTAAACCCCAGGCTCTTCATCGTTGGAACAAATCTTCCACTATTGCTAATTATTTCAAGATTTCCGTTTGAAAAATAACTTTGTGCTTGAATTAAAGCCTGTAACAATGTTGTTGAATCTATAAATCCAGAAGTTGTACCATCCGATTCTTTCAAATCAAGCTGCAGGGTCAATCCTTTCAAATCAGCAGGCAGATCTTCCAAACGAATTAACTTTTCTTTTTCCAATGAACGGTATTTGAGTGTAGACAAATAAGAATCTTCCACTTGGGCTACAGCTCCAGTACCAGAAGATTGATCACTTAATTCCCTGTCATGAAAAAGCCAAAGTGTTCCATTTTTTGAAAGCTGTACATCGACTTCTATTACCTCTACCCCTTCAAAACTCCGGGCATATTTATACGCTTCCAAACTATTGTCGTGATAATTATTGTTTGAAACAGATAGGCCTGCACAAGCATGACCACCAATTTTCGTGTCTGGAAAACGATTTTCAGATTTTCTGCATGCTGTTGAAAACAACAGCAGAAAAATAAAAGTAAACATCCCTTTAAAACACATAATAGTAGGTTATTTCAGCAAAATAATTCCACATCAAAAAATGCTGTCGTCTTTGATAATAAGAATCGTATTTCCATTCAATCGCTGGTCCGATTCCTCCCCCGAGTGCAAGCTGGTTCTTTTTTCCGACTGTAAACCTAGCTGCTAGAAAACATTCGGCGGTGTGAATAAACGGATGTTTTGAGGGGATTTTGACATTCAAATTGTAATAAGCTAAGCGAATGAATGGAGTAGCGGAAAACCAATTTCCAAACTTCCATTTATATCCTAAATCATAACCTAAACTTGGCATGAACTGCTTATTTGAAATCGTCTTTATTGTTCCAAACCCCAGAAAAACATCTTGAACCAGATATTTTTGGTCTAATTGTCCGTGGATATGAAAAAATAAATCTTGTGGGTGGTAAGAGATGGATGCTCCAAGTGCGAATTTAGAGGAATCTTGGCACTTTGCTGAAAAGACAACAAATAAGCAATAAGAAAAGACCAACTTTCGAAACATCCTTCAAAAATACGGATTGCCTAGCTGAAAACTAAAGTTTCGGACACTTTTTACAGTGATACCCTTTTCGTTTATATTTCTTGCAGCACTCTTTTTTCTTATCGCACGAACAGTTGTCACAGGAAAATTGAGGAATATTGTTCTGCTGTAAAGAAACTTCTTTTCTCACCATCTTTATTTAGACTAATTCTATACAAAGATAATCTGAGAAAATAAACTACCAAATATTGTTGGTAAATATTTTGTTAAATAACAAAGTTAAAACCTTGTTCAAAGAGTTCAAAAGTTTAAACTATTGAAGCTTTTGAACATTCAATTATTTTCCAAATAATTGATGAGCCAATCGGAAAACATGCATGTGAGCATTCACAATATCGCGTACATTTGTACTATATCCGCCACCCATTGAACAAACAATTGGAATATTTCGTTCTTTGCCTTTGTTCAAAACAAATTCATCTCGTAAACGGATTCCGTTTTGAGAGACACTCAATTTTCCAAGCTTATCTGTTTCTAGAATATCCACACCACATTGATAAAATATAAAATCAGGAGAGAACGAATCCAAAATAGCGGTCAATTCCGATTTTAAGATATTCAAATAATCTTTGTCTTTCAGATTTGTTTCTAAGTGAATATCTCGGTCAGACTCTTCTTTATGCATCGGATAATTGGCTTTTCCATGCATACTAAAAGTAAAAACGTTCGGATTATTTTTAAAAATCTCTGCGGTTCCGTTTCCTTGATGTACATCTAAATCTACAATCAAAATTCGTTTAAAGAGTTGTTCATCTAAGAGCCATTGAGCTGCAATTGCCTGATCATTCAATAAACAAAATCCCTCGCCTCTATTGGTATATGCATGATGTGTTCCTCCTGCAATATTTAGAGCTATTCCTCCATTTTCAACCCGTTCAGCGCACAATCTCGTTCCTTCCATAATCCGAAATTCACGTTCAATTAATTGCTGATTATGAACAAACCCACTGACACGTTGTTCTCTTGAAGTACAATTCAGATTCACCAATTTTGTGAGGTATTCTTTTGTATGAACTTTAGATGCAATTTTTAAATCTAAAAGATTAGGCTCCAAAAAATGTGCTTCTTCTAGAATTCCCTCATAAAGCAATTGTTCATAAATAAGTCCGTACTTCTCCATTGGAAATCGATGAGTACTCGGAACAGCATGAATATAAGAAGGATGATAAGCTACAAAAAATGACATTTTACTGCATTCTATCTACGTCAGTTGCAATTGTAAACAACATTAATTCATCACTTACGTGCATGAATTGATAGTCTAGACGCGACTTAGATTTCATCCTCATAGTAATGAATCCAAGACCAGCTCCACCTTTATCTGAAATCAATCCATTGTTCAATGTTTCCAAATAAAAAGACTTCACTTCTTCTTCGTCCATTGCATTCAATCGATCCAAATAAGTTTTCAATTTATCTGTTTCTGAAATTTCGGTCAGATTTCCAAGAGCAATTCGGTAAGTAGTTTCGTTGTAAGCGACTATCAATAAAGCTTGTTGTTCATTATCCCACGTTTTTCCATGGATAAGAATATTTTGCAAACCTTCAATTAGAATTGAAAATACACGCTTGACTAATGTTTTTTTATCACCTGCTGAAATCATGAAGTCTTCAGTAGATATCGTAAAGCTATTTACCAAATCTTGATTCAAAGGACCAAAATGCGCAACTTGAACTGAGTTAAATCGAGCTTCCTTTACGTCTTGTATCCAAGAAGCAAGTATTGTTTTGGGTTCTATGTGAAGTGTACCAGGTTGCATCAATAGTCAACTGAACGTAAATATACTAAAGGAAAAGGATTCGAACTTAATCAATGAGCAAATGAACATTTCCCTGCCATATTTTACCATCTGCAGTTATTAATTGGTAGAAATAGACTCCATCATCTATCTTATTCCCTTCAAGATCTTTTCCTCCCCAATCATTTTTATAATTCGCTGATTCAAAAACTAAATTTCCCCATCTATTTTGAATAATCAATTTAGAATTTGGCTTCAAATTGGTAATGTAAAACTCATCATTTGTATGATCTCCATTTGCTGTAACAATATTTGGAATTTTCAACTCACCCAAAATCTGGAAGCCTTTCGTAATTGAATCAATACACCCATCTGCCGTTTCAATCACCAACGTCATATGGTAATCTCCTTCAATCATTGAATTATAAGTACAAGATGAAGATGTACTAATAGAACCAACACCCGAAATATTCCAACTGTAATCAACAATCACTCCTCCAGAGCTCGCATCGGTGAAGTTAATGAGTTCTCCAGGCGAAGCAATTACTGGTGAAATTGTAAAGTTTGCATTGGGCATTGGACCTGAACTAACTGTTATTGGTAAACCTGTAGTAGTACATCCATTCACATCAGTTATCGTCAATGTGTAAACTCCAGCAGTTAAATTCGTCAAATTCAAACTAGTCAAAGGTGTTCCCGTCCAGGAATAAGAGTATGGCCCATTTCCAGCAATTTGAATTCCATTAATTGAACCGTTGTTACCGATACAGCTTTCATTAGAAACAAGCACATTCGTTTGATCAATAACGGACGCAGGTACAACACCTACAAATAAAGTCGTTGTGGCTTGACATCCCGCATTATCTGTAACAACCAAGACGTAATTCCCTGTTGTTAGATTCGAAATGTCTAATGTATTTAATGTGGAAGAATTATTCCAAGAATAGCTGTAAGGATTTGTACCTCCTGAAACTGTAACACCTGAAATTGTTCCTGTTCCAGTACCACAATTGTCATTTGTAATAACTACATTATTGGTATTGACCGCTAATCCAGATGTTGTTGGAACCGTAAATGTTTCTTGAATACTGCAATTTTGATCATCTGTAACTGTAATGGTATAATTACCTGCAGCTAAAGCTCCAATACTCAATGTAGTTTGACCATTAGGTGACCAAGAGACTGTTGGATTTATACCTCCAACGATCTGCAATCCATGAATTGCTCCTATATTTCCAGTACAGCCAGTTGGTGTAATAAGCAGTGAATTTTGATTCAGACTCAAAGGAATAACTGCATTTACTGTAAAAGGCCCTCCATTTACCGAACAGCCAAATACATCTGATACAACGACATTATATACTCCTGGAGATAAACCGGTTTGGTTTAATGTTGGACTTACCCCACCATTCCAAGTATAAGTTAATGTTCCTGTTCCATTTGCGATTAATCCAGAAATCGTTCCATCATTTAAAGCACATGTCTCGTGTGTGATTTGAACATTTGTTGTATTTAGCGTTAGTGAATTTGAAGCTCCAATTGAAATCGGACCATAAGTAGTCGTACAGTTATTTGCATCTGTAACAATCAGGGTATAATTTCCTGATGCTAAATTTGATTGATTTAATGTAGAACCCACTCCATTCCATTGATAGGTAAGACCTGTTCCTGTTGCATTAATTCCTGTAATACTTCCATTACTCAAGCCACAAGTGGTGTTAGTTACAACCATGTTTGTGGTATTGATTGCAGGTCCAGGTGATAAGCCTACATTAAACGGCCCAGCAACAGCATTGCACCCAAATGCATCAGACACTATTAAACCATAAGTTCCACCAGGAATATTTGTATGATTCAACCCAGCACTTGGGACTAGATTCCAAGTGTAAGTTAATGTTCCTGCTCCACTTGCTGTAATTCCAGTAATTGCACCATCATTTCCCGCACAAGTTTCATTTGTAATAACCACATTCGTGCTATTAATTGTTGGTCCAGCGATATCATTTACAGTGAAAGGTCCTGCATTTACAATACACCCTAAATTATCCGTGACTTGTAACGAATAATTTCCGGCTGGAATTGCACTTAAATTCAAGGTTGAATAAGCTCCTGAGTTCCAAGAATACGTATATGCTGTTTGTCCTCCGGAAACTGTAAGTCCCGAAATTGCACCTGTAGACTGTCCACAATGAGCATGAGTAATTGCAATAGACGCCGAATTGATCACTGGAGCACTCGATGCGCCAATTACTATTGGTCCTACAGATGCTGTACATCCAATATTATCAGTAACCACTAAATTATAATTTCCACTTGCTAAACCTGTAATATCTAAGGTTGAATATGCTCCTGTATTCCAGTTATAAGTTAAACCTGTTCCAGTAGCTGAAATCCCTGTAATACTTCCATTACTTAATCCACAAGTAGTATTCGCAAACACCATATTTGTAGTATTAATAGTTGGACCAGCATTTTGCCCGACATTGATTGGGCCCAAAGTAGCTGTACATCCATTATTATCGGTTACTAGCAAACTGTAATTACCTGAATTTATGTTTGTAATGTCCAAGCTTGAATAAGCTCCAGTATTCCAATTATATGTCAATCCTGTTCCTGTTGCTGTAATACCTGAAATTGAACCTCCACCTCCTGTGCAAGATGCATTAGTAACAACCATGTTTGTTGAGTTGATTGTAGGTCCGCCAGATGTTCCAATAACATAAGGTCCTGAAGTTGCCGTACAACCTACTCCATCTGTAACAGTAACAGTGTATGATCCAGCAGATGCATTTGTCAAATTCATTGTTGGATTAACAACACTATTCCAAGTGATTACTGGAGTTGGTGCCCCACCAGAAGTTGTTAATCCTGTAATTGAACCACCAGTTGAACAAGTCGCGTTAGATACTACCGCTGTTCCAGAAATGGTTGGTCCACCAACTGTAACAGTTACGGGAATTCTGAATGTTCCACCAGGACAAAAGCCGACATAATAAGTTGTTGTTGCTGCTAAAACTGGTGTTGTGAAAGTTAATCCTGTTCCTAATGCGGCAGTACTAGTATATGTAGCATACCAAGTGATATTTGCATTCGTTACGGGTGCAGGCAAAGTTCCTTGAACACTTACCGAGAGATTTGCTGTGCCTCCAGTACAAATCGTTGCATTGTTTGCGGTTAAGTTGTAATATGTTTGAGGTAAAGAAGAAGTTCCAGTAGCTCCGTTAGTTGCTCCATTTGGAGGAAAATTAGCTACAACATTCGTCAAATTCGTTGTTACAACAATTCCACTATTTCCTCCTCCAACATTTTGTACTGGTGTACCCGAGGTAAAGGCAATCATACCACCACCACCACCACCACCTGGACCATCTGCTTCACGAGGATTATTCGTTGAACTAGAGATAATAGCATTGTTTCCACCATTTCCGCCAATCGCACTTAAAGTAAGTGTACCCGGAAGTGCAGTTCCATTTGAAATGACAATCGCACCACCTCCACCTGCTCCACCAGCGCCATCAACACCTCTTCTAGCCCCACCATGTGGGGCATCAGTAGGATTAGACTTTTGACCATTTGCTCCATTTGCTTCAATTAATGCTGTTCCGGTAATGTTACCGTAAGATTGGAGAAATACAATTCCCCCTCCGGCTCCACCGCTTCCTCCATCAGAATTATCCATTTCGCCAGCTCCTCCACCACCTCCACAGAATACTCGTGTAGCATCATAAGCCAATGGGTGGCCTCCTAATCCGCCTTCATTCCTTCTAAAATCACCTACCCAAGTGGCATTATTAGGGCCCACTGTTGTTTCGTCCGGATCCCAAGCGGGAATACTAGCAGCTTTCGTTGTACCTGTATAACCACCTCTACCACCACCAGGACTGGATGAAGTACCCATTCCTGGTGCTTCAAGGTCCCATATTGCGGTATATCCGGGAACCGGAATACCTTTTCCGGTATAACCTGCTGTGTTTCCCACATTGGAACCACCACCACCACCGGCATTTTTATTATTTCCACCACCGGCACCATTTGCAATAGCTCCATTACCATAACGAGAATAAAGCGTTGTATATTCAGCAGTAGCAGAACCACCAATTCCTTCGCCTTTTTCAGCACCTCCAACACCTCCAGTACCTGCAACATTTATCTTATGCCCTGGATAACCAACCTCATTTGCACTTGAAGCTGAACCAGAAACATTTTCAACTAAACCACCACGAAATCCAAATCCAGAAGCACTAATTTTTGACAAGTTTCCAAAGGAAATAGCACCTTCCACCTCCAAAGCTACAATTCCACCCGTAGTCCCATTCCACGCTTGCGGAACGATTGAGGTATTTGCATTTAAAGTCAAGGAAGAATATCTAGGAACTTTAACAATTTGAACATGACCAGTCGCCGTATAATTATTCTTCAATCCACAGCGGACCGTTACATTCGATCCTGCCACTGAAAGGACTTCTGCTAATTCGTGTTTTCCTGCATTATTATAATTAGTAACTGCTCCAAATTCTGAACGATAGTCTGTCCATACCCCTGGTATCAATCCATTTAATGCTTGAAATGAGTTGCTTGACATTGTATAGGTGCCACCCCATCCCCATCCCCATGGTGATGCAGAAATCGTGTCAATATCAACACTTGCTCCCTGCATTTGAATAATTAATATTAAATCTCCTTGAGTTAAGGATAGCGTATTAGAAACAGGAAAAGTTGTACTACCAATGGCAACATTCGCTGTAACCTGAGCGTATGTATTTACAACAGTAAGTGGAGCAGTTATTGTAAATGCACCATTTTTAGCTTTTTGACTAAATCCAAAATTGCTTGTTAGTAATAGTAAAATGAAGAGTAGAAGAGATTTCATGTTGAAAATTTGGATATACTAGTTAATTAAAGAGACGCCAAATTATATAAAAGGTTGTAAGTTTTGTTATATTTTTTTCGATATTTCTTTTACGATGAAACTCACTGCTGGACAGACTTCCATATTCTTTCTTGTAAGATCTAAAATCTGATACATATTCTTGCGATCTGTATGCGGATATTCTCTGCAAGCAAGCGGTCGGTCTTCGTATACAGAGCAGTAATTATCAGCACCTAAGAAAGTACAAGGAGAGGATTGAAGTACATAATCTTGATCTTCGTCAATTTTCAAATAAGCATCAATGAATTTACTTTCGGTTAAACGCACTCTTTTTGAAAGTCGTTTTATATCCACATCTCTAAAGATTGGACTGGTTGTTTTACAACAGTTCGCGCAAACCAAGCAATCAATTTTTCGGAATGCTTCATTGTGTGATTTATGAAACTGCTCATCCAATGTTCGATTATTTGTTTTTTTTGCCTTCTTAATCCATTTCAGGTAGAATTCCTTTTCGGCCTTTCCATAATCGGTCAATTCTTTCAAATTCATCTTACAAAATTAATAGAATAGCATCGTGAATTTTAAAGTATTGTTTAATTTAGTGGGAAGACTTATGGAAAAATTTGATTTAATTGTTATCGGTGGAGGTCCAGCGGGTTACGCAGCTGCTATGCGCGGAATAGATTTTGGCAAACGTGTTTGTTTAATTGAAAAGGATCGTGTTGGTGGCGCTGGGGTTTATAACGGCGCGTTGTCATCCAAAACTTTGTGGGAAATTTCTCAAAAAGTAGCATCGGTAAATGACACGATTGGCGGAAAAGGACGAGAGAAATTCTACCTTTCTTGGGACGATGTGATGGCTACAGTTGATGAAGCTGTTTTTGAACGAAAATTCCAATATTCTTGCCACTTAAAATTACTTCAAACGGAAACAATGAACAAATTACTTACCTATGAAAGAGGTACAGCAAGTTTTTTGAATCCACATGAAATTGAAATTCATCAAAACGGCGAAAAAACAGTTGTTTATGGAGAAAACATCATCGTTGCAAGTGGAAGTCGGCCGCGAAAAATGAAGGATTTAAACGTAGACGAAGAAACAATCCTTACAAGTGACGGCATTGAAAACCTAAAAGATTACCCCAAAAGTTTGGTAATCGTTGGAGCTGGTGTAATTGGTTGTGAATACGCAACTATTTTCTCTAATTTTGGAAAAACAAAAGTCTATCTAATTGACCGCCAAGACAGAATCCTACCCTTTGAAGACAACGATATCTCAACTATTGTTAGTGAGAATATGGAAGAAAAAGGAGTTACAATCCACCACAATGCTCAATTAGAGCGATTAGAAAATATTGGAAATGAAGTCGAATACGAATTGAGCTATCCAGATGGATCTCGCGAGGTAATTCGTGTGGAAAAAGCACTTTTATCCATTGGCCGTATTCCAAATATTGAGTCCTTAAAACTGGAAAATGCTGGAGTTTTAATGTCTAAACGAGGTCAACATATTGGAGACGACGATACGGTAACCAATGTCCCTCATATTTATGCCGTTGGCGACGTTTCAGGACGAATTGCACTAGTAAATATGGGGGAAATTGAAGCTCGACATGCGGTTGAAAGAGCATTTGGAACAATTCGGGAACGCTTGAGTTATGATAACGTATGTACTATTATGTTCTTACAGCCAGAAGTAGCAGCCGTTGGCATCAATGAAATGCAATGTTTGGAACAAAACATCCCCGTAAAAGTGGTCAAAATTGACTATTCAGTGATTGCACGTGCAATTGCAATGCGAAAAACAGAAGGATTCTTTAAAATAATTGTTACTAATGACAGCGACATGAAAGTTCTCGGTATGCGAGCTGTTGGTGAACATGCGTCTACAGCCATTCAAACGATTGGACTAATCATGAAATTGGGATTACCAATTCATGTAATCGCAGAATTGGTTCACCCTCACCCATCTATTGCTGAAGGAATTCAGGAGTGCGTGCGTATGTTGCTCAATCGCTCTTTGTTTAAATCTTCTGTATTCAAAGACAAATTAGCTTGTTACTCTTTGGTAGACGGAGTTCAAACACCACTGGAACGCCTGTAATTCAAAATTATGAATGCAAAATTCGTTACTTTCCTTTCAATTCCATTGCTTTCAATGTATTAATCATCAATGAAGCAATCGTCATTGGACCTACTCCACCAGGAACTGGTGTTATTGCAGATGTTTTAGGCGCAACCTCTTTGAAATCTACATCACCAGCCAATCTCCATCCTCTTTCTCTAGAAGGATCTTCGATACGTGTTGTACCAACATCAATAACAACAGCTCCTTCTTTCACCATATCTGCGGTGATGAATCCAGGAATTCCAACTGCCGCAACCAAAATATCAGCATTCAAACAAATCTCCTTAATGTTTTCAGATTTTGAGTGAGCAAGTGTCACAGTGCAATTTCCAGGATCAGTATTCTTCCCTAAAAGTAAGCTCAAAGGAGTTCCAACTATATTGCTTCTTCCAACAACCACACAATTTTTTCCAGAAGTTTCGATGTTATATCTACGCATCAATTCTACAATTCCAGCTGGTGTTGCGGGAACAAATCCTGGCAAATTCAACATCATATTTCCAACGTTGATTGGATGAAAACCATCCACATCTTTTTTAGGATCGATCGTCAATGTCACCTTCATTTCATCAATATGCGCTGGAAGCGGAAGTTGAACGATAAATCCATCGATACTTTTATCTTCATTCAACGATTGAATCTTCTTTAAAAGAGTTTCTTCCGTAATCGAATCATCATATCGGATTAAAGTACTTTCAAATCCAATCTCTTCGCATGACTTCAATTTATTATTGACATAAGTAACTGAACCTCCATCGTTTCCAACTAAAATAGCCGCTAAATGTGGAATTTTTCGACCTGCATCTTTACGTTCTTTTACTTGAATAGCTAGTTCTTTTCTAATTATTTCAGCCGTTTCTTTACCGTTCAGTATCTGCATATCGAGAATTTTTGTGCAAATATAAGGCTTACATCGATTTAGTAACAAATTAAATTCAATCCAAGAAGAATTGATTTGTGAAATTTTATAATAAATTGATTTATTATAAAGTATATTTTCACACAAAATTCCATTTTAATCAATCAACGTATGTGTTTAATCAAAGACTAATTTGAAATCCAACCTTTTAAAAATCAAAGGCGTCTTAGTAGTGAAACGACTAAACTTATTTGTCATGGAAAATAGACTCACTAAGAATCGCTTTATTCAGACCTCTGCAGTGAAGCAAATTAATGAGGCAACAATTGTTTTGAGACATTTTATTGAATTAAGTGCCAAATTATTGCCTTTTCTCAATGAATTATCAAAAAAATCAACGTTACTTCCTCATGAGCAAAGTGATCGTAATAAGATCATTGAAGTTTATCACAATTATACATTCGACACAAGTACGTCTGAGATTTTAATGGAATCGGATATATTAAAAACGATTCAAGATACATTCAGAAGTATTGAAAAACGAAAAACAGACGATAAATCTGATGCAGACCAATTAATTACTGCCTTTCAAAAGAAGCATCAACAATTGGTTCGAAATTGGACAATGACAGATAAAAATTAAGTAGATACGCAATGCATCGGGAATTAATCACAATGCACATCAAAACTTATTTTCCACCACAAATGCGCAAATTATTGGCTCGGCTACCGCACTCGCTTTGAACCGTGTAAGAATATAATTTATCAGGTTTTGCTGATTAAAGAGACGCTGGTAAGCGCCTCAAACATTTGCGCATTTGCGGTAAAGTATAATACAATTGTATTTTAAAAATGACTTGGGTGCGAATAATACATATATACCAATGCCTCGTGTACCTACTTAATCCATCCGTAGATCCAAGTTTCTGAAAAATTTGCGGGATTAATCACCCGATTTTCTTCTATAACTGGAATTCCATGCATAATTACAAATCGCCACTTTCCTTTTTTTGCCAAAACAGAATAAGCGGTAGAATCGGCATAATATGCAATGATATTTTTATCTGTTCTTCTTGGCCAAGCACCATTTTCTATTATTTCAGGCGACCAGTGAAGTGATATTTTTGATTTTGTTTGGTAGAAATCACCTGTGAATGTAGATGTCTTCGGGAAAAAATCACCCAACATTTCCGTATCTCGACCTAAAAAATAACGTTTTAGAAGCTTCATTTTGTTATTCACCAATCTCAAACGATTCAAATTGTGAGAAGCATTTTCACAACATGGATATTGATGGTGATACAATAAAAACTCTTTAGTATTCGGTTGAACTTTATAAGCTAGTAAATGACCAATTTCATTATAAACAGAAACCAATTCCCCTTTGATTGTTGTGAAAATCTGCAATTGCTCCTTTTCTCTTTCTTCTCCTGGATATCCGTTGAAAATAAGTTCAGGAACTTTGTCATTATTCAAATCAATCAATTGATAGAGGGGCCCAAATTGCTTGTAATAGTTGACAAATAATGCTAAAGGATCATACGCTTTTGTGCCAATATGATCAATCAAATCATTATCGAATAGAAAAGCAACCATTTTGGCTTTAAGCGTTTCATTTTCTATTCGAATTTTCGAAAAATCGGTCTCAGGATTTGCAATAAAAATTTTCGCATCAACACGTGTCATTTCAACATAACTCAATCCGAGTGTAGAAAATCCAAGAGTCATTAGTACTATTAATTTCAATTTCATCATTCAAAGATAAAAAAGTGGGGAGGCAATTATATCGCCTCCCCACTTTAAATTTATTAATAATCTGTTATCACAGATTCATTATCGAAAGCAGCTTTGTTTGACCGCGCTAACGCTTGTCACTTATCGAAAGCAGTGCTCTTTGCTTGACTTCACTAACGTTTGTCAATTATCGAAAGCGATGCTTTCTCTTACTTTTTTGTTGCTTTCGATTTACCTTTTCCGATGGTAATTTTCAAAGCGATATTTGCCTCATCGATATCCAAAACAATTGAATCTCCTTCTTGCAAATTTGTTTTGATGATTTCCTCTGCCAATGGATCCTCGATATACTTCTGAATCGCTCTTTTCAATGGACGAGCCCCAAATTTCTCATCGTATCCTTTGTCTACAATGAAATCTTTTGCTTTATCAGTCATTGAAGCTTGGTAACCCAATGCCGCAATACGATCAAACAATTTAACCAACTCCAAATCAATGATTTTGTGAATGTTTTCGCGAGTCAATGAATGGAAAATAATCATGTCATCAATACGATTCAAGAATTCTGGAGAGAATGCTTTACGCAATGCATTTTGAATCACTGTTTTTGCATTTTCATCACGTTGATCTGTTTGTGATTTTGTTCCGAATCCTACTCCTGCACCAAAATCAGCTAACTGACGAGCACCAATATTTGAAGTCATAATCAGAATGGTATTTTTAAAGTCAATCTTACGACCCAAACCATCCGTCATGTGCCCATCATCCAATGCTTGAAGTAACAAATTGAATACATCTGGATGTGCTTTTTCAATCTCATCCAATAAAATGATTGAATACGGTTTACGTCTCACTTTTTCAGTCAACTGTCCTCCCTCTTCATACCCAACGTATCCCGGAGGCGCTCCAACCAATCTTGATATCGAGAATTTCTCCATGTATTCAGACATATCAATACGAATCAACGCATCTTCTGTATCAAATAAATACTTTGCAAGCACTTTTGCCAATTGTGTTTTTCCGACACCTGTTGGTCCTAGGAAGAAAAATGAACCAATTGGTTTATTCGGATCTTTCAATCCTGCTCTATTTCGTTGAATTGCTTTAACCACTTTTTCAACAGCTTCCTGTTGTCCGATTACTTTTCCTTGAAGTTCTTCAGACATGGTCGCCAATTTGCCCATTTCTGTTTGTGCAACTCGCGTCACTGGAATTCCACACATCATAGAAACAACCTCAGCAACATCTTCTTCAGTAACTACTACTCTTTTTGCTTTAGAATCGTCTTCCCAACGCTTTTTAGCATCCTCCAATCGGTCTTGCAATTTGCGTTCAGAATCACGTAACTCAGCTGCTTTCTCGTATTGCTGCGATTTAATAACTTCGTTCTTCTGATCTTTTAGCTCTTCAATTTCTTGTTCAATATCAATAATTTCTTGAGGAACATTGATGTTTGTAATGTGAACACGAGAACCTACTTCATCTAAGGCATCGATTGCTTTATCTGGTAAATGACGATCTGTAATATAACGTTCAGTCAATTTCACACAAGCAGCAATTGCTTCTGGAGTATAACTAACCATGTGGTGATCTTCGTAACGTTCTTTGATGTTATTCAAGATTTGAACAGTTTCATCGATTGTTGTTGGTTCAATCAATACTTTTTGGAAACGACGCTCTAAAGCACCATCTTTTTCAATGTATTGTCTGTACTCATCCAAAGTTGTTGCACCAATAGCCTGCATTTCACCGCGAGCCAAAGCTGGTTTAAACATATTTGAAGCATCCAACGAACCACTTGCTCCTCCAGCACCAATAATGGTGTGAATTTCATCAATAAACAAGATGATATCTGGATTCTTTTCGATTTCAGCCATTACAGCTTTCATACGCTCTTCAAACTGTCCGCGGTATTTTGTTCCCGCAACCATTGAAGCTAAATCCAAAGATACAATACGTTTATTAAACAAAATACGTGAAACTTTACGTTGCACAATTCGCAATGCTAAACCTTCAGCGATGGCACTTTTACCAACCCCTGGTTCACCAATCAAAATTGGATTATTTTTCTTTCTACGTGACAAAATTTGAGACACCCGCTCAATTTCTTTTTCACGCCCTACAATTGGGTCAAGCTTTCCAGCTTCTGCCATTTTCGTTAAGTCACGACCGAAATTATCCAAAACAGGTGTTTTAGATTTAGGGTCTGTAGCTTTTCTTTGGCTCGCTCCAAATGTTTGATCATCATCTTCAGAAGACGATGACATTTCTGCTCTTGGTAATTTATTTTCGTCGACCATGTTTTCTAATTCCTCGTGAACTGTATTATAATTTACTCCGTAGCGATTTAAGACGCTGCAAACTACGGAATCTTCATCCTTTAACATCGAAAGTAACAAATGTTCTGTACCTATCATAGGACTCTTGAACAATTTAGCTTCCAAATAAGTTATTTTTAACAAACGTTCTGCCTGTTTTACCAGCGGAATATTCGCTCCAGCAGTCGAATTAGATTTTGAAGCATCCAGCAACGGTTTTTCTAATTCTGTTTTCAATTTCGGTAAATCCAAATTAAACCCAGTAAGAATTCGAACGGCATTCCCTTCTCCTTCTCGCAAAATTCCAAGCAAAAAATGTTCTACCCCAATAAAATCATTTCCCAAACGCAAAGCCTCTTCTCTACTGAAGCTCAGTACGTCTTTTACGCGGGGTGAAAATTTTGCTTCCATATCTCTCTTATTTAAGATTCGTGTGCAATGTGTGTGCCTTACAAATATACAAACACATTAAATGTTAATAAGTACATCGAATTATCATTTTTTCACCACTTTTTGTTAGTAAAATTCCTTTTACCCCTCTTTTTTGTAGCTATAAAAAAACTAATTTCGAAACTTGCATTTAGCACGCAAATTTCGTGCATAATTTAAAACTATGACAAGATGGCAGATGGAGAAAAGATAATCCAGATTAACATCGAAGATGAAATGAAATCGGCGTACATCGATTATTCGATGTCAGTGATTGTATCCCGCGCACTTCCAGATGTACGCGATGGATTTAAACCAGTACACCGCCGTGTATTATATGGTATGCAAGATTTGGGAGTTTATTCCAATCGACCATACAAAAAGTCAGCACGTATTGTTGGTGAAGTACTTGGTAAATATCACCCGCACGGTGATAGCTCGGTTTACGACACCATGGTTCGTATGGCACAATCGTGGTCTTTGCGTTACCCTTTAGTAGACGGACAAGGAAACTTTGGTTCAGTAGATGGTGATAGTCCAGCAGCAATGCGTTATACGGAAGCTCGTTTGCGTAAGATTGCTGAAGAAATGTTGGATGACTTGGAGAAAGAAACAGTTGATTTCGCTCCAAACTTTGATGACTCTTTACAAGAACCTACCGTATTGCCTTCCAAAATTCCTAATTTATTAGTGAATGGAGCAAGCGGTATTGCGGTTGGTATGGCAACCAACATGGCTCCACATAATTTGGGAGAAGTGGTTGATGCAATTATTGGATACGTTGATAATAAAGACATTGAAGATGAAGAGTTGTTACAATTCGTAAAGGCTCCCGATTTTCCAACTGGAGGTATTATCTATGGTGTTGATGGTGCTCGCGATGCATTGTTGACTGGTCGTGGTCGTATTGTAATCCGCGCAAAAGCTGAAATTGAAGAGTCAGGAGGAAGAGAACAAATCATCGTAACAGAGATTCCTTACCAAGTGAATAAAGCAGATATGATTAAAAAAACTGCTGATTTGGTAAATGACAAAAAAATTGAAGGTATTTCTGACATTCGCGATGAATCTGACAGAAATGGTATGCGTATCGTTTATGAATTAAAACGCGATGCAATTCCAAACGTTGTCTTAAATAAATTATACAAATACACATCTCTACAAAGCTCGTTCTCGATTAACAACATTTGTTTAGTTGATGGAAGGCCCCGCTTGTTGAACTTACGAGAAATGATTACTGAATTTGTGAAATTCAGACATGAGGTTGTGGTTCGTAGAACAAAATATGATTTACGCAAAGCTGAAGAACGTGCACATATCTTAGAAGGATTAATCATTGCTTCAGATAATATTGATGAAGTAATTGCAATTATTCGTTCATCGAAAAGTCCAGAAGAAGCCCGTGAGCGTTTGATGGAGCGTTTTGCACTTTCTGATCTTCAATCTCGTGCCATTGTTGAAATGCGTCTGCGTCAATTAACTGGACTAGAGCAAGATAAATTACGTGCAGAGTATGCTGATTTGATGGCTTTAATTACAGATTTGAAAGACATTTTGGCACGTGAAGAACGCAGAATGCAAATCATCAAAGACGAATTGATTGATATTCGCACAAAATATGGTGATGCACGTCGTTCTAGAATAGAATATTCAGCTTCAGAAATGAAAATTGAAGATTTAATTCCAGATGAAGAAGTTGTTATTACCATTTCTCATGCAGGATATATTAAGCGTACAAACTTAGATGAATTCAAGGTTCAAAGTCGCGGTGGAATGGGATCGAAAGGTTCTACGACACGTGATAAAGATTTCTTGGAGCATTTATTTGTTGCAACGAATCACAATTATTTATTGATTTTCACCGAGAAAGGACGTTGTTTCTGGATGCGTGTGTTTGAAGTTCCAGAAGGAAACAAAACTGCAAAAGGAAGAGCCATCCAAAACTTGTTGAACATTGAGCAAGATGACAAGATCAAAGCGTATGTGAAGGTCAAAGATTTGACAGACAAAGAATACGTTCAGAATAACTTCATCGTGATGTGTACTAAAGAAGGTATCATTAAGAAAACTTCTTTAGAAGCTTATTCTCGTCCAAGAGCAAATGGTATCAATGCGATTACTATTCGTGAGAATGACGAATTATTAGAAGCAAGATTGACTGATGGAACGAATGAAATGGTATTAGCTACGAAAGCTGGTCGTGCAATTCGATTCAATGAAGCAAAAGTTCGTCCAATGGGAAGAAATGCTTCAGGTGTTCGTGCAGTAACTTTGCAAAATGATACGGACGAAGTAGTTGGAATGATTTGCGTGAAAGATAACACAGAAACAATCATGGTTGTTTCAGAGAAAGGTTATGGAAAACGTTCGTTCTTAAATGATCCAGAAGATGGAGAGCCTGTTTACAGAATCACCAATCGCGGAGGAAAAGGTGTCAAAACGATAAACATCACTGATAAAACAGGACCGCTTTTAGCAATTAAAACAGTTGCAGATGAAGATGATTTGATGATTATCACAAAAGCTGGTGTAACAATTCGTATGCACATTGATGGTATTCGCGTGATGGGAAGAGCAGCTCAAGGTGTTCGTTTGATAAATCTAAAAGGAACTGCAGCAATTGCAGCTGTAGCAAGAGTTCCACGTTCGGATGAAGAAGAAGAATTCGAAGGTGAAGATGGAATAATTGTTGCTGGACCAGTAGAAGAAATATCAGATGATTCAACGGAACCAGATGATTCTACAGAAGACACAACTGAAACAAATTCGGAAGATTAAATATGGAAAAGGAGCTTCGTTTGCATCTTTAAGCTAAAACTGGCATAAAAGTTGGAAATGTCGTAACCAGAAAATAAACAATTATGAATTATTTGAATATAACTAAAGGAACACTTCTAGCAGGAATCACATTGATTTCCTCACTTTCTTTTGCTCAAAAAAGAGTTGAAACAGATGCTGCATTGGCATTCGGCAAATCAGAAGCAGCACAACAAAGCGGCGATTTAGCAGAAGCAAAAAAGCAAGTTTTGAAAGCTCGAGAGTCTATTGATATTGCAGCTGTAAATCCTGAGACAGAAAAAAGCCCAAAAACACTTTTCTTCAAAGGTGAAATCTATACAACCATGCTCATGTTTAAAATGCTTGGTGATGCAGAATTCAATAAAAGTGTTCCAGAGGATGCAAAAGATATTGCAGTGAAAGCTTACAAGGAGTCTTTTACTTTGTCACCAAAGTATCATGATCAAATTAAAACGAGTGTAGGAAATATTCAGCAAATGCTATACGCTACTGGAAAAGCTGCATTCGATGCTAAACAGTATAAATTGGCAGAAAGTGCGTTCATTACTTCATCTGAATACACTTCTACTATCAATGTAATTGATACAATGGGAATTTTTTACGCAGGTTTATCTGCAGAAAATGACACCAATTGGGTGAAAGCTGCTGAGTACTACAAAAGATGTGCTGATTTAAGCTACATGCCGAATGAAATTTACAAAATGACTGCTTTGGCTTATATCAGAGGTGGTGAGAATGCAAAAGCAATCGAATTTTTGAAACAAGCAATCCAAAAATCTCCAAAAGATAAGTACTTGTATTTTGCTTGGGGGTCAATTGCTATTGATATGAAAGATGATCAAGCTGTGATTGATAACTTGAACAAAGCTGTTGAGATTGATCCTCAATATTCAGATGCTTATTACAACTTAGGAAGTTATTTCTCTGGAAAAGGATTGGAATTACGTGAAAAAGCAAGTGGTTTACCTGCAAATGCAACAAAAGAATCCAATGAATTATTGGACAAAAGCTTAGAGTTTTATCGCTTAGCAATGGATCCGTTGGAAAAATACATTGCAATTGTACCAAAAGACACAACAGTTTTAAGTAGTTTAATGAAAATTGCTCGTGCACTTAAAATGCCAGAAAAAGAAGCAAAATACAAGCAAATGCTTGAGGCTGCGAAATAATATTCTACAACTAAATGATATAAAAGCCTCGACAATAATTGTCGGGGCTTTTAATTTTCAGACTAATGATTATCAATTATATTGATACATATTTATCCCAAATCACTTCCGCACTAACCCCGTACTTAAGGGATCGCGATTTGATCTTCAAAAGCTATGCTCTATCCCAAATTATTTCCGCACTAACGTTTGTCATGATTTGATCTTCAAAAGCTATGCTCTATCCCAAATTATTTCCGCACTAACGTTTGTCATGATTTGCTCTTCAAAAGCTATGCTTTATCCCAAATTATTTCCGCACTAACGTTTGTCATGATTTGCTCTTCAAAAGCTATGCTTTATCCCAAATTATTTCCGCACTAACGTTTGTCATGATTTGCTCTTCAAAAGCTATGCTTTATCCCAAATTATTTCCGCACTAACGTTTGTCATGATTTGCTCTTCAAAAGCTATGCTTTATCCCAAATTATTTCCGCACTAACGTTTGTCATGATTTGCTCTTCAAAAGCTATGCTTTATCCCAAATTATTTCCGCACTAACGTTTGTCATGATTTGCTCTTCAAAAGCTATGCTTTTTCTTATTTTATTATCCCTATCTTAGCCATCCAATTTTGAACGTATGAGAAATTTATTGTTTTTAATTTGCTTGATTTTTTGTCTGGACCAATCAGCATCTGCTCAATTAAGCGCTGTGAAAGGAAAAACCTTCTACAACTTTTGGCTGAACCTTCCTGATACAAGTATCTTAAACAACAACCCTCCTATTCTCATTTTCTTACATGGGAAAAGTTTGAGTGGAACAGATTTAAACAGAGTTAAAAAATACGGAGTTATTCATGAAATTGAAAAAGGAAGAAACGTTCCAGCAATTGTCATTGCCCCTCAGGTTTCAAATGGCTCGTGGAATCCAGATAAAGTTCTAGAAATTTTGGAATACGTTCAGAAACTCTACAAAACGGATACGAATCGCGTGTATGTTTGTGGAATGAGTTTGGGTGGATACGGAACTATGCATTTTGTAGGGAAACATGCTGACAAAATTACTGCTGGGGTTGCTCTTTGCGGAGGTGGAAATCCGAAAGACGCTTGTAACTTGGCGAGTATTCCCATGTGGATTCAACACGGAAATAGAGATGAGGCTGTTCCTGTTCGTTATTCGAGGGAAATGGTTACCGCAATAAAAAACTGCAACAACGGAAAAAATTTGATTTATACAGAAATTGCTGGAGCAAATCACAGTGCGTTGGAACGAATTTTTCGCGGGGACGACATGTATAATTGGCTATTCGCACAAGTCAGAACTACAGCGGGAGAAGTCGTAATCACTCCTGCTCCAAAAAAGGTTGAAGTTGTAAATTCAGATAAAGTTCAAGAAACAATTCTTGAAAATAAGCCTAAAACTATTGCAGGAAGTAATTAAATACCTACAACACAATATTATTCACTGGAGTCAATGCAGGGGGAAGATCCGTTTCACCCAACATTTCACGCAAATCGATTTCAATCGTGCGGCTAATCTGTGAAATCGGAACATCGTTTCCATTTCCAGAAATCATTCCAGGAAGTATACCAAGCTGCTTCGTAAAGCAAGGGCGGAAGGAAAATCAAAAAGATAATCTCTGGATCTATTTTCACTTTGGGAATACCAGGAATAAGACTTATCCCTAAACCAGCCAAAACCAAAAAAATGGGATAAGCAATTTTAAAGCGTTGCGCAAGCATCACCAATAAGAAAACGCCAAAAAGCAATGCCAAGAAAAACAGAATAGAATGATGCATATTTTAACGAAGTAACGAATCAAAATTAGTGTTTTCATTCCACATTTACATCCTCAAGTGTCGAACATTATCACTACTTTTACCTTAAAATTCATTTCCATGAAATTGGTTTTAAATCAGCATCAAATAGAACAAAAAATCATGCGTTTGGCGCACGAAATAGTAGAAAACACCTATGGAATTCCCGAATTATTTATTGGAGGAATTACAGGAAATGGAGAAACGTTCGCGCAACAAATCACCGAAATAATTCTCAAAAACAGTGCTCAAACGGTTACTTACTTCAAAATTGAATTAGACAAAGACCATCCCTTAGATGCAGCAATTAGTTGCTCTATTGATCCAGCCTTATTTAATGGAAAAACAGTGATTTTAGTCGATGATGTGATTAATTCAGGAACCACCATGCAATATGGAGTGCTGAAAATTTTGGAACAACCTGTACGAAGCGTAAAAACAGTTGCTTTGGTTGACAGAATGCACCGCAGATATCCCATTAAATGTGATTTTGTAGGAATGACTTTAACTACAACTTTGGGAGAACGCGTAGAAGTAATACCATCAAATGGTTCACTAGAGGCATTTCTTGTATAGTACACAATAGTTCAATAGTTCAATAGTTCAATAGTTCAATAGTTCAATAGTTCAATAGTTCAATAGTTCAATAGTTCAATAGTTCAATAGTTCAAAATTAAACTCTTTGAACCTTTTGAACACTCTTTTAACCTTTCAGAATGAAACGAATAACAGAATCAGAAAGCAATCATCACGATTTAGAGACCAAGTCTACTCGGGATTTATTGATTGGCATAAACCAAGAAGATCATACCGTTGCTTTAGCTGTTGAACTAGAAATTCCGCAAATAGAGAAATTGGTTGATGGTTGTGTAGAACGTATGCAAGAAGGGGGTCGACTGTTTTACATGGGAGCTGGAACAAGCGGTCGTTTAGGAATTGTTGATGCCAGTGAATGCCCTCCTACTTTTGGTGTTCCTCACGGAATGGTGATTGGAATCATTGCTGGTGGAGATAAAGCTATCCGAAAAGCCGTTGAATTTGCAGAAGATGATCGCGAACAAGGCTGGAAAGATTTGGAAGAATTCAATATTACTGAAAAAGATATCGTTGTTGGAATTGCCGCTTCAGGAACAACGCCTTATGTGCTGGGAGCATTGGAAACTGCCAAGAAAAACGGAATTTTAACGGGTGGAATTTCCTGTAATCCAAGTTCGCCCTTGAGTCAATTGGCTGATATAGCAATAACACCCATGGTTGGTCCAGAATTCGTTACTGGAAGCACACGCATGAAAAGCGGAACGGCTCAGAAACTCGTTTTAAATATGCTTTCTACTGCAATCATGATTCGTTTAGGAAAAGTGAAGGGAAATCGCATGGTTGATATGCAACTTTCCAACGATAAACTAGTTGACCGTGGAACTAAAATGGTGATGGAAGCAACAGGGCTGGAAGAAGAAAAGGCAAATGAATTGTTGTTGAAACACGGTTCTGTGAGAGCGGCTGTGGAGGCATTTAATCATTAGTTCATTGAAGATTATCAACCAAACAAATCTGACGCTTAATCGCCCAGAACCGATTACAGAAACGATTCCCGTTTTGGAGTATTTCAAAGAAATTGATCCCAAACACGCTGTTAATGAACTGCTGGAAGGAAACCACGTATTGATTTCTGATCAATTTAGTAGCGGACTTCTAGTCTTGAATGCCTTAAAGGAACGTTTATCCAAAAACGCCAATAAACAAACTTTCGAAGGACAGCGAAACTTTCGGGATTCGTATCGAAAAGCCAGTCAATTGTTGTTGATTGAGATTAGCAACTATCGTTTACAGGTCAAAAAAGCGCCCGAGATTGGTTGGTTTAAAATCTTGTACGCTGAAACACCTGAATTTTTGCTGCCATTTACGGATGTTCAAGGCTTAAACAGTTCTTGGCAATGGTATGAAAAAGGAATTCGAATTCCAGGATTAAAACAACTGCTTCATCCGTTTTATGGAACCTACTTTCCTACTCGTTTTGAGCACATTGAATTGTTTGTAGATTACCTGAGAAAATATAAGGGAGCAAAAGAAAACGCATTCGATATTGGAATTGGGAGTGGTGTTTTAAGTAAACTCTTTCATCAATTTGGTTTTAACGAAGTTCATGCTTCTGATATCAATCCAAATGCATTGATTGGGACATTCGAATCTGAAAAGGAATCTAATCAAAAAACCAATTTATATTTCGGAGATTTGTTTGCCCATTCAAAGATAAAATCAGATTTGATTGCATTCAATCCACCATGGATTCCACTTCCAAAAGAAGTTTCTGGAATAGATTTAGCGATTTATTACGACAAGGACTTGTTTCCACGGTTTTTCGAAGAAGCTCACAAGCATTTGAATTCAGAAGGAAATGTAGTTCTATTATTCTCCAATTTGGCTGGATTAATGGATCCAAAATTCATTCACCCCATTGAATTGGAACTGAAAAGCAAAAAACGTTTTGAATTGGTTGAAAAAACGACTAAAAAAGTGGCGGCCGCATCTTCTAAAACAAAACGCAAAGCGAACTGGCGAGATCACGAATTTGTGGAGTGTTGGGTACTCGGTTTAATTTAAAATTCATTATTTCCCACCGAGGAACGATGAACACAGAGGATAATGATTCGTTTTTTTTCTTTAACTATTTAATAAGGAGTTATTTGTTTGTGCTCGTCTGTGGCATAAAAATAACTGATTGTAACATCTTTTAAAACAAAACGCAAAGCGAACTGGCGAAATCAAGAATTTGTGGAGTGTTGGGTACTCGGTTTAATTTAAAATTCATTATTTCCCACCGAGGAACACGGATGAACACAGAGGATAATGATTCGTTTTTTTTCTTTTACTATTTAATAAGGAGTTATGTAATTGTGCTCGTCTGTGGGATAAAAACAACTAATAACTGATTGTAACATCTTCTAAAACAAAACGCAAAGCGAACTGGCGAAATCAAGAATTTGTGGAGTGTTGGGTACTCGGTTTAATTTAAAATTCATTATTTCCCACCGAGGAACACGGATGAACACAGAGGATAATGATTCGTTTTTTTTCTTTTACTATTTAATAAGGAGTTATGTAATTGTGCTCGTCTGTGGGATAAAAAAACTGATTGTAATATCTTTTAAAATAAAACGCAAAGCCGAGATAATCCAACCATCTCAGCAGAAAAGGAAATTCAACCAACAAAAAAATCCTTCCACCAAAGCGAAAGGACTTCATTTTATCAAGAATCAATTTCTATTTATTCTCAGCAAGTAATTTATTCGCCATTGCAATATAATCATCATTTTTAGCTGTTTTAGCTAATTCGATTGTTTTCTCAGCACTTGCTTTTCCTGCTTTTTTATCACCCAATTTGTATTCAATTCTCGCTTTCAAGTAGAACATGTAAAACGCTGTTGGATTTTCAGCTACTGCTTTGTCTACCCAAATTAATGCTTGTTTCAAATCTTTATTATTGTCGAAATAATAACCAGCTGCTCTGAAGTAATCTGGTTTTTCAGATTTCATAGATTCATCAATGCTTTTCATCACTTTCGCATCGATTTCAGTCGTTACTTTGAAAGAAATCACCGTGTTTTCCCAAAGCAATGTCATTACTGCTTCTGCAGGAGCTACATCTCCGATATTGATCATCAAAGATTCAATCTTCATAGGGATTTTGTTCGCTTTCACTTTGAAACGTACTACTTCATTTTCTGCTTTGTAATCTGCAACATTTCCTCCTAGTGTTAGGTCAGAATACAACATGATTTCCCAAGCATCTTTGTTTGGAATGGAATACAAAGCATACGTTCCAGCTTTTACTGCATTACCGTCTAATTTTACGTCATCTGAGAATGTAACTTTTGTTGCAGCATTTGCACCAGTTCTCCAGATTTTTCCGAAAGGAACAACGTCTCCAAAAATTGTACGATCTTTTACCGATGGGCGGGAATATTCAATAGTGATTTCCCCTACTCCAAATTTTTGAACAACTGTTTGCAAAGGACTTGGAGCAGGCATATTGATTTTTTGTGCTGTCGCTTGGATGGAAAGCATTCCAAATGCTAAGAATAAAATGGAATTTGTAACTGTTTTAATTTTCATACTTGAGAATATTACTGTAAATTTTTAAATTTTGTGTGCTAAAAATAGCGCTTATTTGGCTTGAGGAATTCTTTTTAACGTTTTATTAAGGTTAAACTTTCCTAATCTTTTTTCTTGGAAATTGATATTATTTAGACTTCATCTCTATCTATCAATTCAGTTTTTGCTTTTTTACGATTTATTTTATGAAAAAGACGAATCAGATAATCGCCCACTAAAAATGGAATAATCCAAAAAAGGCATTTGTAAAAAATTGACCGAATCATATCACTTACTGTTAGGTGACAACCTTCATTCAAATACTCCCAAAAGGTTTCATAATTTGCTTCTATCATACATTCTGGAACATTTTGCATGTCTCCAATCGACAATTCACGATTGACTTGATACAAATAAAACTGATTTCTAGTTTGTAATACATTGAACACAACAAAAACAAGTACAATTAAAATAATAACTCGTTTTTTCAAATTAAACTTCCTCACGAACAACAAACTAACTAGTGAAGCAATAACAAAAAGGAAGAATTGAATGGAATACGATCTAATCCAAATATTCAATAGCTTTTCAATCAATTTAGACAATCCGAGACTTATTTCGCCAACATAAAACGCAGAAAGTACAGCAATGATTATTAGAATGACAATTGGAAGTATTTTATTGAGTTTCATACACTAAAATTATCTCAAATAACTTATTCTGAATCTCAATACATTTCATTATTTACAATCACTATTTTTTTTCTGACCGTGAAATTATTTCCTGAAATTTGGACAATATAATTCCCCTCATTTAATTGAGAAATATCTATAAATTGAATGTTGTCGCTTTTAGTTTCTTGAACCATTCGACCTCTCATATCTATGATCTTGATCTCTGTGATAATTTGATCGTCTGCTTTCAAATACAAGCGGTCAGAAGTAGGATTGGGCCAAACTTTTGCTTCATTCACTTCATTTTCTGTTACAGATACAGTAGCGGGTAATTCATATTGACTAAAGAAACGCCAAAGCTCCTTGCCCGCATTAAAATCCAAACAAATATTACCGTTCAGAGTAAAAACAGAAAAACCAGGCCAAGTGTGTCCGCCATCAATTACTTTGAATAATTCAACTGTATTTCCATTCGTTCCTCCTGAATAAAGGTGACGTTCTGCCGTGCAATCATCTGTGGTATTAATATCTGGAATTGGAGTAATTGTTGGTGTTGTATTGCAATTATTCTGATTTACCCAATAAGTCGTTACTTCATCAATTCCCTTACTGGTTGAATTTCCAGCATACGGATTAATAGGATCAGTGGTCCCATGAAAATGAATTCTTGGCGTTGGGTGTGAAGGATTACAATTGTTGAACATGTCTATTCCCATTGTGCCTGTAATGGCTCCAATTGCAGCAAAACGATTTGTTTGACACCCCAAATAATACGCCATAAAACTTCCGTTCGACATTCCCGCAGCGTAAATTCGATTCTGATTGATGCTATAATGTGCTGAAATCGTATCAATCAATGCTTCCAAAAAACCAACATCATCTACCGTTGAACCCATGATGTTTCCATAATTCCAAAACCTTTGACTCGTAATTGGTTCGATTGTTCCATCTGGGTAAAGAGCAATAAAATTAGCAGTATCGGCTATTGGCATATAATGAGAACTCGCCATATGAGCAGTGCCACTACTTGTAAATCCATGAAGACTCATTACCAATGGAACTGCTTGACCAGGCACATAAGATGCTGGAATATAATAACTATACGTTCGCGAAATTCCATTGTGAACAAATGAACCATTCAGTGTCGTTTGAGCATGATTAACTCCCACAATAAACACAAATAAGAATAAACAGAATTGCTTACGCATAGTAGTAAATTTTACTCCAAAATAATACTTTTTCAGCTATTTGCATTTCTTTAACTCTAATGGTATCATTTTTCCAACATCCTCATCAGAAAAAACAATTCATCCTTTTCATTGAACCAATTGCTTAAAAGCTTGTATCCTTCATTATGTTATTGAACTTTGCTTTTATTTTTCGTCAACTAGCGATTTGGACTTTTTTGATCTTTAGCTCCACTTCACTCGCTCAAGAACAATGGCCTGCATTACCTTCCGAATTACCCTTAACATTCAATGATTTAGGGAGATTTGGTCTTGCACCAAAAGTTATCCTTTCACCAGAAGGGCACGTTCAATCTTATCAACGAAACATACAGTTACAACGAGAAAACGAACTCAAAAGAGGATTTAACAACATGTTATTTAAACTTAAGAAGGCTAGAACAATAACTAATGAACCTTTGCTAGATAAACTTTTTTTGTTCCAAACTCGAGAAGCAGGAAAAGACATTGCTCTTATCAATTCAAGTATTTACCCGCAGATATTGAATGATTCATTGGTATTGGTAAATCCAAAAGTAAGCTCAATAATTTATGACGGTGTCTACCAGCGGGATATTCTGCGTTCATCGTCCAATGATTCCGTGCAGATTTCTAATTGGTATGTCAAACGATTTTCAGCGATTGAAATAGCTGAAATCAGTAAAGAAAGACAATTGTTTGCCTCAAAAATAGAAGTGTTGAATAGACAAAAGCTACAACGAGAGACGAGTCATCAAAACTGGTATTCAGCACATACCGAAATTGAGAATTTGGAAAAGCAGATAGATCCATTGATGCATCTGACCGATAGCATTGATTTTCTCCTTTATCCATCCATTTATCTAGAATTAGAACCTTGGTACAAACAACGATTTCCAGGAGCAAACAACAGTGAACAATTCGATCCATTTCTTTACTTTACTTCGAAAAAGTGGTTTCTAAATTCTGTCAATTTGAGATTGCACTCGGATCCTTTTTTGAAACAGAAATTTGTCTTATCTCACGTTTTAGTGGATGATCCATACGTTAGAAAATTCATTTATCTCGGTGATTCAACAGCTATTCATGGGCAATCTATTTTCGGTTCACTAGATATTGAAGCAGCATACTCATTTTGGGATGATCCGCATTGCTCTTACTTTTCACTCCACAATACCTACTTGATTATAGTTAAAACGGAAAGCAATATTGGAGAAACATACGAAGATTACAAGTTTAGTTATTATGTCTATGAAGTGAAGAGGTAATATAGTTCCCTACAAATTCAGGATTTTCTGTTTTCGAATCAGAATTGGAAAACCAATGAAGTCCAATTCCACAAGCAATTAATATCGTTCCTAAAAAAAGGCAAAAGATTCTAACCGACTCATCAAATTTGGGAACTGTAAAGCTATACAACCCATAAATGAGTAAGATTGCACCAGCGAGAAACATCCCAGCTTCCAAAATCAAATAGAATAGTGCGCCAATTAAATCAAACATCGAATCTAAAACTAAGCTATTTCCGTATTGATTTCAATTGAATTACTGAGCATTTTATGGACCGGACAAGCATTCGCTATTTTGAACAGGCGATCCCGCTGTTTTTGGTCCAAATTGCCAAATAACTGCATTTTACGGTTAATGACCGTTTTACTTGCTTTTTCATCCCAATCTAAATCTACCTCCAACTTCACTTCCTGTAAATCCCATTCCTTCCTATCGGCATACATTCTGAGTGTTGCACTCGTACAAGCTGCCAAAGCCGAAGCCAACAATTCCGTTGGTGAAAAACCTAAATCCTTCCCTCCCATTTCAAGAGGTTCATCTGAGATGACCACATTTCCTGAGAGTGATTCAATTTCAACTCGGTACAATTCTTTTTGGATAATCGAAGAAATATTTGTCATGCTTTTCTGTTTTGGATGAGAAGGAAAGATACAAAATCTAACAGCTTCTTTTGTTAGAACTGTATTTATTTCTGTAACCTAAACCTATTTTATTTCCAAAACATTACTACCATTTATTTTTTTGAAGTACTTATCGAAATTTTCGGGAGTGATTTTTTGTAGATGCTTGTTTTTAAGTATTTCTAATTCTTGCAGATTGAAAACTCGACCATTTATAAACTCTTGTTTAGGACTTCTATAACGATCGTTATTCAATTCACCAAAAACCACTGCACAATTAACTGGTATTTCCAATTGAATTCCAGCTGAAGAAGTATCCAAGTCTATTGGGATTTGTTTCGTATCCCAGTTAATTTCATTCGAGTCATCAAGCTTATAGATTACTGGTTGATTGGTAAAGATTGGAAAACCCTTTTCTACATGGGTTAATTGATACTGAATAATTGTTGGATGTGAACTCTGATTACTAACCATGAAATATTCATTCCATGAACAAGCTGATACACTCATGAGCATCGCAATGCCAACAATCACTTTAACGAATCTATTCATATTAATCCAAATTTGTTTTTAATTCCTTATTATTCCTGCTCCATTCACTCCATGAACCTACATATAATTTGGGAATATCCAGTTCTGCATAAGCGATTGCTAAAAGCGTATGACAAGCTGTAACACCTGAACCACAGTGAATAATTATTTGATCGCTTTTTATACCCCCAAAAATCTTTTCATACGTCATTTTTAATTCTTGTGAATTCAAGAATAAGCCGTTTTCATCCAAATTACGAGTAAAAGGAACATTTATTGCTCCTGGAATATGTCCTGCAATCAAATCAATTGGTTCTATTTTTCCAGTATATCGTTCCTCATCACGAACATCAATTATGAGGTGATTTTCATCTTTGGAAGCTTTCTCTACTTCAGAAATGGTTGCCAAAGGGAGTTGCCAATCTTCTATTTTATAGGATTCTGCAGAAATGGGAATTTCTATATTTGAATTGATTGGAAAATCGACTCTTTCTGCTTCTTGAAAACCACCATTCAGCACTTGTACTTTTTGATATCCTGCAGATTTCAACATCCACCAAAAACGTGCTGCTGCATTCGATCCGTTCTTATCATCGTAAATGACTACATGACTTTTGATGGAAACACCCAAATTTGAAAGAGTTTCAGAAAATTGCTTGAGACTTGGTAATGGATGTCTGCCTCCATTTGAAAGATCATCTTTAATATCTGCCAATTGCGCATTCATATCAACGTAAAACGCTCCGTCTAAATGTCTTTTTTCGTAGTTAGCTTTGGCATCTTTACCATTACTGACATCTACCAATATCAAATTTCCTGATTGGTGAAGTCTCAGCAATTCAGCAGCTTGAATAATCGGAGAAATTGTTGGTTGATTCATTTCACTGACCAATTTTATCCAAACCACCTTCAATCGTATATTCACCTAAATTTCCAGTGACACACGGATATTTTCTAACGTCGACTTGAATATATTCGGTATCATAAAACACCTTTGAAAATGATTTTGGTTTCATCTCATTTACATTCTGACCTTCCACGTCTTCTTTGTTCATAACACTTTCCATCAACTTTCCTTCTGAAGAGGTATTCGAAATAAACGTGGTTTCCGGGTCATTCAAATCTGATTGAAAAAAAGTAGTAACTAATACATTTAGAGTATCTCCTGTTCGTAACGACTTTACGACTACCAAGTTGTAAAAATCAATTTTATGTTCCTCTGTAAGATTGCCAGAAGATCCTAAAATCAGAACCTTATCTCCGTCTTTTAGCAAATCATTATGAATCTTAAACTCAGAAATATCAACCATAAACGGCTCCAAATCTTTCGGAGAATTATCACTACATCCCAAAAGTAGTGTTGTTGCTAAAAATAGTCCTGTAAAAATCTTATTCATCGGTAATTTTTTAATAGTTAAATATATATTCTATTTGACATCAACGAATAATTAGATACGTGTTTTTAGACGAAATCGTACCCTATCAAATTCATCTATCATTTCATGACGTTCATATACTTTGATAAGTTCCAATTCACCAGTTTCCACAAAATAATTCAGGTCTTCCGATGAAATATCATTTGCAGTAAAGCTGAGTGAAGCACCCGAATAAAATTCCATAAACCAAGGATACCACATCACGCCCCAAATTTCCCAATAATAATCAAATTCATAGATTTGTTTCTCTTCGCATTGCTTTTTTAGCTCAGCAAGAATCAATTGTCTTCTTTCGTCCATCAGAAATAATTCTACTAACTCTTTGTAGGGATCTCCCTTCAATTCTAAAGCAATTCCAAATGCAGGTTCCGTTTTATGACCTTGTTTCTTTAATTCTATGATTTTCAAACGAAAAGATTCTCCTTTTTCGACCAGTAGTTTATATTCAATAAGCATGTGCCGATATCCGTTTTGGTGTTTGGTAGGAATATCCTGAGCAAAAATTTCTATCTCAAAACCATCGAGCCAAAAATGACAGACAATTGCATCGTATTCCGATCGTTTTCCGACTAAAAACCCCTCTTTATTTCCAAATAAACCCTTCATTAACTCTATGAACGAATTTTTGTCTGAGTACTTACAAATAATATCTAAATCACTGGTTTCAAGATCAATGTTTATTGGAATAGTTCCCACAAGAATCGGGTTGAATGCTTTCAAAAGAGTTATAATCTCATACTTCGTAAGAATTTCATAAGCACTTCTTTGTCGTGCGTTTCCCGATTTTAAATAGTCAATATTCTCAAAGTCTCTAATCATTGTTCTTCTAGTGATTTCCTATAGAAATTAACGTTCCCACTTTTCTTTGAAGAAATGCTTCAGCTGATTCAATTCGTGCTGATACATCGTGTTTTTTCGTGATTGTTTGAACGATCACGGAAAATACAATTTTAACTAGTCTAAATAATGCCAATCTCGGGTTCCTCCCATTCCCAATCTTTTCAAAGTTACTCCACTTTCAGTAAATTCTAAAACAATCATTGCCCCCACTTTCTCTGATAGTTTTTTCCATTTGATTTCCTGATCAATCCAGGTTTTCAGATTCAGTTTTTTAGTTTTAACATTGGTCTTGTTTTCAATACTCAACAAACAAGAGTTCCCTTCCAAATCAACAATTATCTGGAGTGATAGTTTACCTCTCAATTTACCCATTGCATCTGCTCCCAAATAATCTCCAAGCAATTTCAGAAATTCTATTGAATTCAATTTGGCAGTTGTTGTGTCATGTTCCAAGGCAAAACCATCTGTATTGCAACCTTTAAATTGCTCAGGGAAAACATTCTGAGCGAATGAATTACTCATTGTGAAAACCAGAAATACAAAAATAGATAAACTGTTTCTTTTCATTTTATTGAACTATTAATCCTTGTTTTGGAAATTATTGTTTCAGTTCCATGACCTCTGCAAGAAGTGGCGCCAATTTATTGTTTTTAACCCCATTATCATCGGTATATTGGCTCATAATACAAGCAACATAGCGTCCTCGAACATTTGCGAGCACATAATATACAATCAAAACATTACTTCCTCCCATAATCAACTGAGGTATGTGAACCTTCACTACTTGATGAATAGCAGTTACTTCCTGCCCTTCAAAAACAACATTTACCACCTTTTCCGACTGGATAGTCATATTATCATTCATTGAATTAATGAATTTTTGATTCACAATTAGTTGACTTGCTCTCAAAGAATCACTAAACTCGGACCAATTCATTTGACCATAATTTGGACATTGCAAGTTTCTTGGTCCCATCCATTTGCAGATAGTGCTTAAGTCAAGTTGACGTCCTGCAAAATAAATGGTATCAATTTCCATCGAAGTCATTATACTTTTCGGAAAACTATGGGTAATCATTGCCCTATAAAATTCTTTTTCAAAACTTGGAATTCTGCCACTACTCGTTCCGAAACAAACAACTCTCGTAAATCCATATTTATGGGATGATAAGTAATAAACATAATTCGTTGCAGCATTCCCTTCATGAACTGCATGTTCAATTATTTTGACTTTTGGGAAATCGGGACTTTCAGAAACTAGTGTTCCTTTTGGAATATCCAATTTATTCATCAGCTTTCGAATCCCTTTCTCATCAAACATTACTTCAATATCCTCTTGAGAGATATCATATCCTTCCGAATTGAAATAGGCATTACTTCCTTCTCCCAAAATACCTTGTGTATTCTGAAAAAGTGCATTTTGAGCATTCAAAGAAAATATCATGAAAGAAAAAATACCGATTAACGTAATTTTCAGATTCATATTAGCTGGCAATAATTAGTTAAGTCCACAAATTTAAACTTTATATGTCGTCGAAGGTTACTAAATCAATCAAATTCAAACCATAACTAGCATGAATTCTGTAGTAAATTCATTCATTTTAGTATTCAAAAAGCCCATCGTCTTTGGTAAAAGAACAATGGGCAGAGAGGATTTTGTGGCGGAATATCTTTATTTTAGCAAAGAAAAAGTAAAAAAAAGTACTGGGAAATAGCTAGTACTAGTGATTTTTTGATCAACGCTATGAAGAAAAATGATTTGGTATTTTATGATTCCGCGCATTCTATCTGGAAAAAAAGTGCCAATAATACATCTAAAGGTGCTGTAACAAAGCGCGATCAAATTGAAATCCTCAAAAACTCCATTTTTAAAGTGGGTGAAAGCTATTTTTTCACGTTTGATGTCAAAAATGGAGCGTTTACTTCAGTTAGTAAAGAAATTAAATCCATTTTAGGATACGATCCAGAAAATATAAGTGCCGCGTTTTTCTTAAATCAAATTCATCCAGAAGATCAACCATATTTCTTGAAGTTTGAAGCCAAGTCATCTGATTTCTACAAAAATTTACCACTTGATAAAATTGATCAGTACAAGATTCAATACGACTTCAGAATTGCTGATAGTCAAGGAAACTGGAAACGTATTTTACATCAAATGCTGATTCTCGAATTTGATGACAATAAGAATTTCGTTACTTCACTCGGTATCCACACAGAAATTAGTCATTTGAAACAGCAGGGAATTCCAATCCTTTCGTTTATTGGCTTAAATGGAAATCCTTCGTTCTACAATTATGATCAACTAGAAGATCATTCAAGCTTAGAAAAACCCGATTTCACCAAACGAGAACTAGAAATATTACGCTTAATTATAGCTAGTAAAACGAGCGCTATTATTTCAGAAGAATTGTTTGTGAGCATTCATACGGTGAATTCACATCGGAAGAATATTTTGAAGAAATCAAATTGTGCTTCTGTTACAGAACTTCTCGTCAAGGCAATTTCAGAGAGCTGGATTTAATTCTTTATTTTTCAATAAGTAAAAAATCGTATCCATTGGACTAACTGGCATTTCAGTTGGTAACGCTTCTCTTGGAATACAGACAAAATTATTTTTGGAATAAAATCTTTGGGCTGCTTTGAATTGTTCCATCGTTCCCAAATAAATGGATTTATATCCAAGTATTTTCGCCTCATTGAGTGCTATATCCAAAAGTCTTTTCGAAACATTTGACTGCGCTCCCCGATGTTCTTTCGACACAAATAAATGCCTTAAGAAAGCTGAATCATCATCAATTCGTGATACACCAATTGTACCCGCAACTTCATTTCCATTGAGAGCAATCCAAAACAGATTTTCTGGCCCAGCAATATCAGAGATTTGCTTTCCATCTGGGTTTCTGAACAGAATTTCAAATTCATCTTGAATTCCGGTCATCATCTCGCTTATTCCTTCCTGATACTTTTTTTCAAAGGGAATGATTGTATACATAATCTATTTAATCACGTTCGCTGATAAACATATTTCACCATCCGATCATCTTGGTCATAAAATACAAATAAACGGCAATCATCATTGATGATAATTCTACCCATATCAATCTGACAAATAAAAGTCATTGGTTTTCCTTTCGAATTTTTAGGAGTTTGATCGTATTGCCACCATTCTGGTTTTTCTGGCATTTCAATAAATCTCGAAATATTCCCTTCCGCCTTCAATTTTTTATAGCTGTCAAAATCCTCTTTAAAATACTCTTTAAAATCATTTCCAATTACAAGAGCGGATTTATCAAAAGTAGGCTGATACTTTCCATCCTTCATTATTTTAAATGAAAAATCATCCATATAATCTTCTCCGGGAAATTCTTTCTCTCCATCAATACCAGGATCAAAACAAACATACATAATGTGTATTTTGTCTTTAATTCCTTTCTTGATAAGATTAAGTGTTTGAATTGGAAAGAAGTTATCATAATGCGAAAAATCCGCACTCAAAATCAGTTGTCGTTCAATAGCAATAGTATCTTTCGGAGTACATCCCAAAAGTAGAATTGCGGAGATAAATAATGTGAATCTCATCTTATTTTTTCTCTTTCAAATATTCCTCCTGAAGCTTCGAAAACATCACCGAATCTTCAAAAGTACCCGAAATGTAGTAGTGATTTCTCAACACACCTTCCCATACAAAATTATTCTTTTCCAGTAATTTCAATGACGCAGCATTTTGAGGAGCAACAAGTGCCTCAATTCGATTTAGATTCATTTGTTCAAATCCATAAGCGATAATTGCTTCCACAGCTTCCGACATCAATCCTTGTTTTTTATAGGTCTCATCTTCCATTCCGTAACCAATTTCTGCACGGCGATGATCCACATTCCAATTATGCAATCCGCAACGGCCAATGATCTTATCTGATGCTTTGTCAACAAGTAGGAACAGCATGAAACTCCGGTTGTAGCTCGCATAGCCATTTTTGTATTTATGGTATTCCTTCTCATAATCCTCGTCTGAGCGATGTCCCAAAAGGATTTTGATCTTCGGTTTTAGATTCCGCTCAAAAATGGCCGTCATATCTTCGGTAGAAAGGCCTTTAAGCAATAGCCTGTCTGTTTCTATGAGTTTGAAATTCATTTCATTCTAATTTATTTGATCGTATTTCTGTGATGAAGTTATTCCTTCACAAACTCCAAAATATCTCCTGGTTGACAATCCAACACTTTGCAAATGGCTTCCAATGTACTGAAACGGATTGCTTTTGCTTTACCAGTCTTTAAGATAGAAAGATTGGACAAAGTCAGATCCACTTTTTCGGAAAGTTCATTCAATGACATTTTCCGTTTAGCCATCATAACATCCAAATTTACAATAATCGGCATCGCTTATACGGTTAATTCGTTTTCTGTTTGAATTTCAATTCCTCTTTTAAATATTTGCGCAATCACAAAAAGGATTACTCCCATGAACAGCCAAACATCCGCTCCTCCTAAACGCAAATACTCCAAATCTGGCATTTCGACTCCTTTTTCCACAAACCACTTCGCAAAATTAGCACCCATTGATGAAAGTAAACCTATACCCAAAGACAAATAAGATATGCTAAAGATAAAACGTCCCACCTCTTTATTGAAAGGCTGAAGCAGATTTAATTTTTTATCGTGAAGCAATTTCACAATCAGGTAAAAAATCCAAGCTCTCATGATTGCTACAAGACTCATCAACGAAGTTTCTACCAGATAATACCCATGATCGTAGTTGTATAGATTTGTTAGATTCACTTCCTGCCAAAAAAAGGAAGCATTAGCAGGATTAATAAACAACCTAAAAACCGTATTAAAGATAAATGCACCAGCCTCGATACATACACCAATAAAAATGATCCAAGAAAGGATATACAGGAATTTTAAAATTTGTGTCGTGTTACTTTTCATCTCGAATTATTTAAAACCACAAGACAATAATACTAAATATTTATTGATAAACAATAAATATTAGTTTTTTATCAAAAAAAATATTTCTTTTTCATTGTGAGATTTTAATCCATCGATGTCCAAATAAACACCCGATTTGAACAAATCCAAACTACCGCAATACAATCGCTTATTATTTTATAAATTCTTTGATTCATCATTTCAGTTAGCATCACTTTTATTTCAGATAAAAAAAGACTGGCGCCGCTTTTTAAACCTGATGAACCGATGCGATAACCGTTGTTATCATTTTGAATTTTTCTTCGGCCTTAAAGCAATGTAAAGTGGCTGCTGGAATGACAATTCCTTCTCCCAAACTGAGTTCGCGATCGATATTGTTAATCGTAACGGTGGCTTTTCCATCAATGATTTGAACATAAGTATCAGATTCGGTGGTTTTTTCACAGAGCTTTTCTCCTTCATCAAAAGAAGTGGCAGTAACACCACCTTCCGACTGTTTAATGACCGTTCTACTTACGAGGGAATCGGGAACGTACTCTACAATTTCAACAACCATGTGTGGTTGCGATTTAGGTAATCCACTGTTGATTACTTCTTCATCTGATATGATATTCTGTGTCTGCATTTCACTTGTAAGGTCGCAAAGTTTACTCGTTAAAATGTAACATGTGAAAAAGTTGTATCATTCACATATTTATTCAGTCAATGAGAAGATCATAGTCTCAAGAAAAAACGACTTTTTTAATAAACGTTCTAATTTTTCAACCATCCAGCAATACTATTTCTACTTCGAGTAAAAGAAGGATTAACCTCATGCTCCATCTCATCACTTCGAAACAAGACCATTCGTCCTCCAATTGGAGAAATATTTATTTGCTCTCCCACTTTGGGGTACAAAGACAGCGTCCCTCCATCTTCCTTTTTCCAAGCCTCATTGAGGTAAAGAACGATGGAATACTTTCGTCCCTTTTCATTTTTGAATTGATCGATATGTCGTTTATAAAAGCTATTCTTTTCATAAAAGGAATAGTGACTTTCAAAACTTTTTATAGCAGTGAAACAGGTTTGATTCAAATACAGAATAAACTTCTCAATCTTTTGTAAGTAGATGATTTCAAACGGATTTATACTTTGTTCTTCAATCCAAGTGATTTTATCGCCTCTAATTCTATCGTCTTCCTTGAAATCTGATTTGTTCCCAAAACCAGAAGACTTCAACTTTTCTGATTCACTCAAAAGCTGAATATTAGCACTTAATCCATCTACCGTACTGGGCAGTATAAAATCATCGCAGCAACCATATTCATTATCAATAAGCCCTTGGATTAACCCTTCAAATTGGTTCAATTCATCTAGTTGATTTTGATCCTGAATCTCTTCCTCATTCATCACATACTTTGTTACGTTTAGTAGCCTAAGTGCATGTTTTACAAAGAGGTTTTATCAAAGAACGGGATTATATTCCAACTCGTGGTAGAAACTACAATCTTTATTCTTCATCTTATCTACTTCGATTCCAATTCTTTCCTTAACTCTTCGATTTTTGCGGGTGTATTCAATCCTTTTTGCAAATCCTGCAAAGTCAAATTGTTCGATCGACTTTTGAAAAGATACGTTTTAAAGGATTTCTTATTCGCTTCCAAGGTGAAATTATCTTGGTGAATCTCCATCAGCTCTTTGGTGTACTTATCAATTTCGTCTTTGATTGTTTCAAATGAATTTTGGATGCCTTCTTTCCATGTTCTTATTTCCAGAAGGTAACTCACCACTTCCTCCTCTTCGATATAAGCCAATTTATTCAACTGTTTATCGATTTCTGAAAACCGCATTTCGTTCCAATTCTTTGCTTTTAAAACCGGAATCTGACCTTGTTTTTGTTCGTCTTTCCAATAATCTCTTTTCGCTTTCACCTGATGAATGATGAATCCTGGAAGCTCAATTGCTGTCAAATAATCTCCATGGCAAGCTCCTGTATCAATTCCATACGTATTGTTGAAGATTTTGGGTGTTGTTCCTACCACATGATGTCCATAAATAATTGGCTTTGAACCGGTGTAGAAATCGGACCAATATTTTTCACCCGGATATTTCTTTTCCAAATAACGATCTCCAGATGTTGATCCTGATAAAACTTCTTGCTTTTGATCGGCAAGTACTTTGTCGTGTTCGAAAAATGCATGAACAATGATTGCGTCTGCTGTTTCGTAGTAATAGCCAAGTGTATCCAACCAGTTTAAAAAAGATTCATACTCGTCTCCAAATTGCACTTTTACAATTTCTTGCGAATAGCTCAGTATTTTATTTTGATGTTTTCGTTCGTGATTTCCAATCAGAACAAGACTATTAGGGCGGGATTTAAAATAGTCATACACTTCTTTCGATTTGTTTCCTCTATCCACTATATCTCCCAGCGAAATTAACAAATCATCCTCTTTCAACTGAATTTTTTCAGTCAATTCTATTAATTCATCGAAGCAGCCGTGAATGTCTCCAATTACAAATGTTCTCATGTTGATTTATCTGGTTATAAGTAACTTTTCGGGTCGCCTAATTTACCAAATAAATAAATCATTTTCCTATCTGAAAATCAAATCAATTCCAATTCCCAAAATGATCGCCATAAAATAAAACACAAATGTTCCAAGTAGATAAGCACTCAAGGCTTTCAGATAACTTGTTACTTTATATTTATTATAAAACTGGCCAATGGCCCAACAAGAATAGATTAAGCTAAGTATTTGAATGATTACAAAAAGATGAAGTCCACTTAAACCCTCAATAATAGTAGCAACAGCAAAGGTCAACATCCCTATTCCCATTGTAAAACACAAAAGAATCAGAATTTCAAAAAAATTATAATCATATTTCATGAAAAACAACTTTAACCAAAGCGCAATGAACATTCCCATAATGATATTAGAATATCCATAATGATTTTCAATCCACTTAAAAATAACAACCAAGGCAGAACCTCTTACCTGTTCTTCAAGAGGTTGGACTGGTTCTACATGAAACCAATGAGAAATGATGGTATAAATCAACGAAGTTACGATGACAAAAATTACTGGTTTCACCAACCTGTTTCTGTTTTCAGCAATAAAATGCTTCACACTTTCTCCTGGCCGTATAACCAGTTCTTTTATGGTATACAAGATTCCTTTTTCAAGATGCAGAACATGGACAATTTCATGTAAAATATAGTGTCCATCAATTCGTTTAAGCTTTGTAGGTTGTCCGCAATTGCTGCAAAAATTATCGGTAATCGGACTTTTACAATTGGGGCAATTTGTCATACTATTTAGCATAATGGATAAAACTACGAGTTCTTCAAATCGCGGAATTTGATTTCATCCCTGATATTTTTCAATGAAACGAATAATGGAATCCAAGTGATGGGAAGTACAATTAAAGGAATAAATGTAATCGACTTAGCCTTGAAAAAATAGATGTAACAATAGATTAAAACCAGCAATAGGGTCATTATTGCCAAACCAATCAGAGCGCTTTTTAACTTTGCTTTATGTTTGATTAATTCATCCAAACTTAATTCCGACAGTTGTTTCATCATAAAAAAAAGATTCATTGCAAAAATGAAATAAGGAATGCTCATAACAACTACACTTTAGTGTAAATTTGTGACTCGTATCGAACCAATGAAAAACAGTATTCATTCCAGTCTACTTACCAAAAACAAAGTAGGAAACATATCTCAAGAAGATCAATTGCTCCAAAAAGATTATTTGGAAGCTGTAAAGTCTTTTGCGCGTCTAACTTACGAAAGCGTTTATGTCATCGATTACGAAAAAATGACCTTTGAGTATGTTTCTGAAAACCCCTTATTTTTATGTGGTTATTCAGCGGCGGAAGTGTTGAACCTAGGATATGAATTCTATTTCAGGAATGTTCCCGAAAAGGATTTGGAGTTGTTGGCACAAATCAATGAAGCTGGGTTTGATTTCTATGAAAAATTACCAACAGATAAGAAGAAAGAATATAGTATTACTTATGATTTTCACCTGATAAACAAGAATGGAAAAAATATTCTGATCAATCACAAGCTTACTCCTTTATTTTTAACGAGTGAGCAAAAAATTTGGAAGGCTGTGTGCATTGTTTCCATCTCGCACCATCAACAAGCGGGTAATGTTTTCATCAAAAAGCAAGGTTCGGATGAAATCTGGGAACTTGATTTAGAAAATACCATCTGGCGTAAATCTGCCAAACCAACATTGACTGAACGAGAAATTGAAATCTTACGCTTACACGCACAAGGTTTGACGATTAACCAAATTGCGGATAAAATATTTGTAGCACCCGACACAGTGAAGTATTACAGAAGACGCATTTTTGAACGATTGAGTGTAACAAATATCGTTGAAGCCCTTGCCTATGCAGTGAATAGTAAGATTATTTGATTGGTATGGCGATAGCTTTACGAATTCATAAAATCTTTAAATGCTGGATGTTTCAATAATTTATAGAGAAATAGTATAAGGCCAATTACCTTAAAAAGCATACCAAAGATTAATAATTCTTTTCCTCCAGGATAATGCATAATCTTTAGTAATGCTCCAATATAGTCTAAGACAAATCCTGTGATTAATAGTATAAGTGCATGTTTTGCTTTCATCAAGTGTGTTGTTTTGTTTGATTTTTAGGTTGAAACCATTTTGCAAAAAGGCAAAGTCGCCTTTCAAATATAAGAAGAAAAAGTAACTAGCTTTTGAAAAGTCGATTAGTTAGAACGAGTTGTTTTTGCGCATTTGTTTATTGGTTGTTAGGTGTATCCATTTTCACACCTTATTATTCGTTTATTAACTATTAGGAGACCAATGAGGATCTAGAGATTTACCATGCCCTTGTGGACATTTTCCATATCCTTGTGAACTAGTATTCCAATGTTTACTGCAATAAAAATTCTGGCATTCTACACAATAACCAGCCATATCATAAAACTGTTCTCTAATATTCACTTCATTAAATGGCGCAGTAAAGGCATTTATTAACTTTGTTTTTCGTTCTTCATCAATTGCATCCCCAATATTTCCATTACTTCCTCCAGGACCGGAATAGATTAAATAATTAGAATCAAAATTCCTGTATTTTTCATAGTCAGATAGGTCATCCAAGCTCCATTTTACAGCTTCATTTGGGTACCCATTTGGTTCTACAATTAAAATTTTTGCCGCCAAGCTATCGCATACAGAACATTCCTGACTTAGATTAATTGACTTTATATCTACTGGCTTATTCATGTTTAATTGGTCTTTATTCACCCATGTTTTTTCCAATATCCTTTGCCATAGCTGCAAAACAATTCTTCGTTTGCTTGGATATTTCTTAGAGCTTGAATGCAAACATTATCGTTCAAGTCTAGGGTAATACGGGTATTGTTTTTATAGTTTGAAGCAGAAAATCCTTCAGCATCATTGGCATATTTTGCAAAGCATTCCACGTTCTTGGAATCTAGGATAGTTCCATCTATTAAATTGATAAAATACCCATCATTTCCGGCTTCTGCTCTTGTTTTTGCTTCTAAATCGGTGAGAATTTCTCCTTTAAAAATAGCAATCGTTTCATCTTTGTAGATCTTGATTACTGTAAAAAGTCCATGTCCAGAATTGGGTATTTGAGATTGACTTTTGTATAAATAATCTGATTCTGACGCTTCAATTTGATTCGTTGAATTTTTCAATGTGTTTATTTTGAGAGAATAAAAAGGAGGATCTCAATTTTGTTCTAAAATGCGATAGCTGATAACAAATATTATTTTCAAACCGAGGAAAACAAGTAAAAATATCCGCGCAACTTTACTGGGAATAATGATGATGAAAATAATCAGAGCTATAAGTGCAAGAATGTCCATGGTCCAACCAAAATGGGTGTATAAATCGCCCACTTTTGACCAATCAGTACTTCCATCTTTTTTAAAAAAGACTGGAATAACTATTTTCTGTAAAAGAAGCCAACTTATTGATATGACATATTCTATGGCCATTAAAATCAACAGTTGATATACTGTTTTGATTGCTTTTTGACTATCCGTTTTTTGTGAATCTGACAATTCGATTTCTTGAAAATCTTTCATACTAGAATTGATAAGTTTACTTAATTAATTTAAGGAGTTTGGAAATTGAAGAATGAAAGATACTGTTTTTTTTAAGTGCTTCTAGCTTTATATCTTTCAATACTTTGAACTTCATTTAGAAAATACTATCTGGCACAAATCGGCCAATCCAATATTTACTGAACGAGAAATTGGAATCTTACACTTACAAGCTCAAAGATTAACAATTAGCAGCAATCAATATCGTTGAAGCACTTACTGATGCGATGAACCATTTATAATCTTAAACTGTTTCCAAAAAACTGATTTTTCTATTGATCTCAGCCGCCTCCTTTCCCCATTCCGCCATTGCTTTCAACAAAGGAATTAAGGTTCTACCGAATTCGGTCAATGCATACTCCACTTTCAATGGTGGTTTAGCTGCATAGACTGTTCGAGTAATTAATCCGTCGGATTCCAACTCTTTCAATTGCAAACTCAACGTTCGTTCCGTTACCATTGGAAGTTCTTTTCTCAATTCATTGTAGCGTTTTTTTTGCACTAAATGAATTAGAATGACCGCTTTCCATTTTCCACCTATATACCTCATTGTGAGACTTGTACTACATGGAAATTGCTTATTATCGATACAATACATCTGATACTATCCTTTTTGACCGTTCTTGCAAAGTTAAGTGACTATTATTATGTTTGCAACTATAAAAATGATAGTAACAATAAATTTTAGAAACAATGAACTTCTTAGACCTTGCAAACAGTAGATACACTACTAAAAAGTACGACTCAAACAAAAAAGTATCAGCCGAAAAAATTGAACAATTAAAAGAAATTTTACGCATGAGTCCTTCCTCCATCAATAGTCAACCTTGGAAGTTTACGGTTGTTTCAGATGAGCAAGTAAAAAGCCAATTAGCCGAAGTATCATATTTCAACGAACCTAAAATAAAGGATGCCAGTCATTTGGTAGTATTCAGTTCAATCGATGACATTTCAAGGTTTGAGAAGCAGATTAACGATCATCTGCCAGAAGGATCTGTAGGATATTACAATCAAATGCTAAAACCTTTATCAGAAGCAGAAATTAAATCATGGCTGCAAAATCAAGTTTATCTTTCTCTGGGCTTTTTCCTGAGTGCATGTGCATCTATGGATATTGATTCCTCACCAATGGAAGGGATTCAACCTGATGAATATGCTAAAATTCTAAAACTGGATGGATATAAAGCCTTGTTTGCAGTGGCTATTGGTTACAGAAACCCAGAAGATGCGAATCAGCCTTCTTTGAAAGCAAAATTCCGTTTACCACTAGAAAACGTGATTGAATCTATTTAAACAACGGAATTTGGAAACAGCTGTGAATGTTTTACTAACTACAAACATTCACAGACTGCTATTCCGGAATAATCATTAATGAGTTATCTTCTTTATTGTCCAAATAGAACCATTTTTGGTCGTCAATTTTCCCAAAATTCCTTTAGAAGTCAATTCGTTCAGTTTTTGTTCGCTTTCACTTCTTGGAGTGCCCGTTAATTCTGAAAATTCTTTCGCTGTTAAAGAAGGATACTTTGAAAAAGCAAATTCCCAACTTTTTGGGTAGGTGCTTTTTGCAGTTGCTGCGTCCAATTTCAAAATAGCATCTTCATACGAAGCATAAGGTTTGGAACCGTATACTTTTTCCGTTTTTCCTGTGGAATCTACAAAAAACAAGGTTGGAAATCCGCGTACTCCTAATTCTCTTCCGAATTTCAAATCGTCATCAAACAATGCTTTTGCTTTGCCTTCGTAATCAGTCTTGAATTGTTGGAGATCCAAACCAGCATTTTTGGCTGCTTGTTCCAAATATTCCCACTTGGTAATATTCTTTTTCTCCAAGAAAACCATTTCTCTGATTTCGCGAAGAAAGACAACTGCTTTGTGCTTATCCTGAATTTGAGCAGCTTTAAAAGCGATTGATGGCGGATAAGAAGAAGATAAAGGATCTACTAACCAAACGTCTCCATCTATCGGCATGTCGTAATAAACACTCACTTCATCCCAGTGATGTGCCACATCGGATGGTTTGCTTATTCCTCCACTGTTGTAATTCCAATCGGGCAATAAACCTCCCATTCGGTATTCAATTTCGATGCTGTTGCCGTATTCTAATTTCAATTTTCGCAACTGCGGTTCAATTCCCCAACAAGAGGAACAAATGGGATCTGTGTAATAAACGACTTTAATCGGTTTTTTGACAGATTGAAAAATTCCTGAGGCTGAAGTGTCTTGATCGTTTCCTGGCATTTCACATAATCCTGTTTCAATGTCACACAATAAGGGATTTGTTTTTTCTTGCATTGTTTTTGTTTGTTGAGAATTACAATTGGCTGTGCAAAAAGCGAGCACCACCACTAAAATTTGTTTTGTCAATTTCATCGTTGTCTGTTGTCAAGTGCAAATTGTTTTACTTTTGTGTAAAGTTCCGTAAAATAAACTCCAAGCGCAATAAGTCAGTTTTTTATGACTACAAAAAAAGTACAAGAAGAGAATGAAACATGTCCTGCACAAGGTCTTTTGAAGATGTTGTCGGGAAAGTGGAAACCTGAGATTTTCCGGCTGGCAGTTGATGCCCCATTGCGATTCAGTAGTTTACTTCGTCAGATAACTGGTTCGAATAAACAAACGTTATCGGTTGCTTTGAAAGAGCTGGAAGAAATTGGATTGCTCGAAAAAGTGGTGATCAAAGAAAAACCCTTACATATTGAGTACAATCTCACAGAAACCGGGAAGTCTTTGATTCCGATTTTTCAACAATTAGAGAGTGTGAGGTGATTTTTAAATGAATTTCATTGCTAAAAAAAACATATCAATAAATCTACCTCAACAATCGATTTATATTTTCAACAACAAGATTTGGCTCTTCCGTATAAACAAAATGACCTGATTTATTCGTTGTTATGTGGGTAAATTTCGTGACCCCATTTCCTAAGGAATGATGCGCTTTTATCCAATCTGAAACATTCTCAGGAGTCATTTCGCTATCTGTTTTCGTGGAAGTTATTACTGTAACAGGAATATTTGGTAAAGATGAAAGCTTCTTTAAAAATTCCCTGTTCTCAATAAGCTGAGAGCATTCATTAGCCGCTCCATTTAGTTTTTCAATTGTAAATTGTTTAACAAGCATGTCTTCGTGTTCTTGAGACATTAAGGCGTATTGCTTGAAATTTTCGTTGGTCGGTTCGATAAGTAATAATGCCTTCACTTTATCAGGATACTTAACTGCATAAGCACGAGCAATTGCACCGCCTAATGAGTGACCGACAAGTACAACTTTCCCGTTTTTTGATTTTTTAGTGATTACAACGTGAAGGTCGTTTACTAGCTCAGGTATTCCTCTCTTCTCGCTATTTTCTGTTGATTTTAGATAGCCAGAACGATTATAAGCAATAACCTGATTATCGCTTCCTAATGAATCAAAAATTCCAGATTCCAGCCAAGTTTTGCCATCAACACCTAAACCTGATTCGAAGACAATTGTATTTGCTCCTTCTCCACCAACATAGACTTCTATCTTTTTCGTCTCAATATCTAAGAAAGATGTTACACTCTTAAATGGCCTCTTATTTTCTTTGCACGAAATAAAGATCATTATAAAAAAAAGAATGGCGATGCTTTTTAAAAAATTAATAATCATACTGTTACCATTTAAAAGAAGATTCAATAATAGTTAAAACACATTATTCTTATTTAAATTCAATCCTCAATCGCTTCAATTCCTTGTTGTTTCAATCGTTCTAAATTGTCTTTCATTGCTTGCAGCTGTTCAGGGGCATGTCCTTGCCAATCCAAAACCTCTCCAATTACCTTAAATGCATATTGAGAACAGTATGATTTCGTGGGGTTTCCTGGAAATTTTTTGTCTGTTAAATTGGGATCGTCTTCAATGGAACCAGTTGGCTCTACGATATAAATCCGACCTATTCCTTCTCCCAAAGCGAGCTCTGCTCCCCAAATAGCTGCATCCAAAGTAGCAGTGAGATAAATGTATTTCGCTTTTTTATTGTTGCCGTAATTTGAGTTGAAACCAGGTTGAATTAAATCTCCGTGTTTCAGATCCGCTTTTGTACCATGATAAAAGGTTTCTGAAGTCTGATTATTCATATTTTCTTTTTTTGATTTATCAGTTCGACTTTTTGCTTTCCCAGTGTATCCTTTTCAATTCAAACCAATCTGTCGGGTCGCCTTCATAGTCAAATGTCTCTTGAAAATCAAAACCGAGTTTGGATAACACTTTTTTAGAGTTCAGATTTCCTGAATCAGTAATCGCAAATATCGAATCTACATTCAAATGCTCAAATCCATAGTCTAATATCGCCCTAGAAGATTCCGTAGCAAATCCTTTTCCCCAATGCTTTTTCTTAAACCGATAACCCAATTCATAAAAATGGATATGCTCATTTAGAGGTTCATTAAAATACTTTAATCCTGACCACCCAACACATTCGTTTGTTGTTTTGTCAACTACAGCCCAACGTGCAATTCCATTTTCCACATATTGCTTTTTAAGGATTCCGATTACTTTTGTGATTTCCGCTATTGATTTTACAGGATTATTTTCAATATACAAATGAACTTCTGGATCAGAGTCCATTTCGAATAAATCGTTTTCGTCCGTGTATTCCAATTCTCTTAAAATTAGTCGTTCCGTTTCTAACCTAATTTTCATACTATTTTCAGTTATTTTACCACTCATTCAACTCAACATCCTGTTGGTGGAATAAAATGGAGGTTCAGTACAACCAATTTTCCAGTATCAATTCTCTTCCCTGTTATACGCAGGTCAAGTCTTGAAACAAAAATTTCGCAAGGCATTTCATGAACCGATTTTAATTCACCTAAAGTGTTGGTTCCACACCTCTTAATTAATTCGTTTTTCACTTCTTCTAGTGGAATGTTAAAAAATTGCTCTTCTTTATCGCTATATGCTGAATAAGTAAACTGATTCAACGAATTTAACTTTAAACTTCTCCATTTTGAATAGTCATTTTTCCAATCTTCCAAGGAACAGGATCCAGCCTCACCGTCTTTCATGTAAACTCCGATAGATGTTTGAATACGTTGTTCTATCTTCAAATTATTTAGCGAATTTTTAGTAATTGAAACGATCTGATTTTCAATCGGATCACTGTCATACCCTAAATAAATATACAAGGTGTTTTCTTGAACCTGACTGAAATCTATTTCACTTTCTTCAGAAATGAATGAATGGATGGATAAACTAATGTCTGTAAAATAAAGACTTGTAATCGATTCACTAGAAGTCGTTTTAGGTTTGTTTTCTTCTTTTGAGTAGTCCTCGGAGTGTTTATTTGAAGAACCAATAGATGAGTCGCTTAATTTCTTGCGACTCTCATTATTGGTTTGTGTATTGCACGAAAGAATAAGAGTCGTTGTCAGTACAAATCCTGTTTTTAGAAAAACCTTCATAATTTGGATGTTTATTATTCTAATCTAACAATCAAATTGGATTGCAATTTCAGAAACTTTTTGAATAATTCCTCCTTCCTTTGCTTTGGATGAAAGATACAAAACCACTCGCTTCTCTTCGTAATCTCTACTCGCATCAAAAATAAAATCCAGCTTTCCATCTCGATCGATATCTCCTACAAAAAGGAGTTCCACAAAGCTATCATTGAATGATTCCTCTTCTAAAAACAAAATTTCTGAATCATTGTTTGTAGAAATATAGAGCTTGTAATTTTTGACATCTTGAAGAATCTCTTCTCCTTCGTCTGATAGTATTTTATCCGATGAGACGAAATCACCTTCGGCACGTATTGAATAATTGATATTGTTATACTGAAACGTGATTTTTTCTTTGGGCCAGATTTTGGATTTATCCAATTTCAATGCGTCTACTTCTCCCAATTTCAGATCGGAATATTCGAGAAAAAGCACTGTTTTATTTTTTGATGTTACCATTCGAGTAGATTCTCCAATGCATTCATCGTATCCTTTTTCAATAGTAAAATCTGCTTTTCCCAAGTAATATTTATCGCCTCGCTTGTATAAATCAAACCAGTCTTTTGTGATTTTATTTGCTGGGTTTTCACCTTCCCAATAGCGATAACTATTAACCAAAAGAATCTCAAAATCATTTTTAGAGACAACCTTCTCACTGGAAACAATTGGATTTGGAGTGATTTCTTGAGAAACGGTATTCACGGAAGCAATCTTTTTCACTTTAGTTACTGATGAATTTCCACAAGAAATAAGGACAAACGTGAGTAAAACAATACCTATAATTTTCATTCTATACGAAGCATTTATTCTTTAATGATTTTTAGAACAGTTTTTTGATTTTTCTGATCAGATATTTCTAATAGATACACACCGCTTAATTCATTCATTTGGATTTCTACTTGATCTTTTGTTCTTATACTAGTCACATTCACTATTTGCCCCTGTATGTTTCTAAGAACAATGTTCACATCCTTCTGTTCATCTTCAAATTGAACGACAAATTTTCCGTCATTTGTTGGGTTTGGATAGACTTGAACCTCCTCTTTCAAACTAGTTGAATGAAGTCCTAAAACACTATTTAGACTTAATTTATGGATAAAAATATCATAACCTATAGCTGGACTAACTAGATTAAAAATCGCAGAAGAAGGATCAAAGTCAGCTGTTTCATTAAAATAGCCCGCTGTATAAATATTATTATTCATGTCTACTGCTATGGAATTGGTCCAAACTTGATTTGTTCCTGTTAATAGACCAGCCCAAACGAAATTACCCAATGAATCCAACTTACTTATGAATGAATCAGAATCTCCTCCTGTAAGATTAAAAACTCCCAATCCTGGATCGAAGTCATTTGTACCAAAACAAAGTCCTGTAGTGTATACATTTCCCATATTGTCAAGCGCTATGGATTTTCCGTTCAATCCACCATGTTGTTTAGCCCATAACAGATTGCCAGCTGAATCATGCTTATTGATAACTGGTACATATCCAGAAGGAACCCAAGCACTCGAATAAATGTTATAATTACCGTCTAATACAATGGCAGAACCCTCACCTGGTCCCATTGCTTTTGCCCAAACGAAATTACCCAGCGGATCTAATTTACTCAAATAAATTTCCGTTTGAAGAGAAGCTGATGTTGTCAAATAAAAAGTACTTGGACTTGGATCAAAATCTACTGTTCCACCAATAGTTCCAGTGGAATATACATTCCCGCTTCCATCTATAGCTATTCCATAACCAACTCCACCTCGCATTTGCGTACCCGTAAATTGTTTCGCCCAACCAAAGTTGCCGTCAGTATCTAGTTTACAAACAAAAATATCACTCGCATTATATTGAGAAGTCATATCGAAAACAGAAACTGGATGCGGATCAAAATCTATTGTTCCATCAAAATAGCCTGTTAGAAATATATTTCCACTGGCATCAACTGCCATGGCATTGCTATGAGATGGTGTTGCATAAGTAGGGACAAATGGTCCGCCTATTTGTCTTGCCCAAATAAAGTTGCCGTTTGCATCTAATTTTTGAACAAAAGCATCTCTATCCATTCCTTGGGAAGTTAAAGGAAAACTTCCTACTCCAGGATCAAAATCTACGGTACCTAAAAACGAACTAGTAATATAGAGATTTCCTACAAGATCTATTTCAAGAGAACTTTTGTCAATAAAAGCACTGTCTCCATATTGTTTCGCCCAGACAAAATTACCCGCAGCATCCAATTTGCAAATAAAGACGTCATTTTCTCCAACAGAAGTAAGATTGAAAACACCTATTCCAGGATCAAAATCTACCGTTCCAACAAAAAGACCTACTGTGTAAACAGCATTATTTTGATCCGTTTTTATAGAAGTTGCTTCGTCCCAACCAGCAGCACCTATCTGTTTTGCCCACTGAAAATTTTGACCAAAAGAATTTGAGCTTAACCCAGCAAGAATTAAAGTACTTAGCCCAATAAAAAGAAGATTTTTTAGTGACATAGTTGTTATTTTAAAAAGTTAGAAGAAATGAGAAATGGTCAACAATTAGCGGAATTCAATTGTTCATTTTATGATTCAACTACCTTTTTATTGTCAATAACGCTTTCCAATTGTACTATATTATCTGCAATATCAGAAAGTGTTTCGATTTGTCCTTCATTATCAAGCATTTCAAACAGAATAAATTTAGTGAAATTTCGATGAATATACTCCAATGCGTTTTTTAGTGTTGTTAATTCTTCTTTTGTTGTTTCAAAAATCAGAGTTTTAGAGCCGTAAGCATTTCTTAAATCTGCACTTCCATTCAATTCGCTTTCGGTAACAATTGCCGTTAATGCAATTACAGCATCTTCATAATGAACAAACTGCTCAAAATCCGAATTCTCAAGTTTCACATTATTGTCTGTACGTTGATTTAGTAACTCTGGTTGATCAAAGTACTTTTTTAAGTCACAACGTTCATAAATATCTGTAAGTGTTAATTTAGCTTTCGGAATCTTTTCCAAAAAGGTTTGAAAGTCGGCACCATAATCACTTCCAAATGCGGTGTCTTTCCATTTTTCGATAAACATATTTTCGTGTTTTTTGTTAGTGCTGTTGCTTTGGTGTGAATCTAAAAAAAGGGCTATTTGTCATAAAACGCCTTGAATTTCAAATTACTGATATATCTTTAGCTGATACACTTTCCTCGGTTTAGAAAAAGTATGGTGTTCTATTATCTATTCAAACAATTCCTCCAACCCACTAGCAGGTGGATAACCTAACCTCTTGCTTGTTTTTAGAAAATCAACACACAACTTTGCAATAACTGTATTCTGTTCAAAGAAGGCATCTTCAGTTTTCAGTTGCATTAATTTCTCAAGTTGTGGATGACGTCGTAAATCATAATGAATACTTGAATACATTCCATCCAGCTCCCAATACAAATCTTTAATGTTCAGTTGTTTTTCTAATGCCTTTTCTTGGTAATGAAGAACAAAATCGTGCTCGATTTCTTCAATGAACTTGTCCTTTTTTACGTCGTCATACTTCACCCATGCGATGAGTAAAAAACAAACTGTAAAGAAACTTACCACGCCCAGTGAAAGCTTAGCGGGATCTGCACTTCCATTATTCTTAGCAAATCGATATATAAGAATTCCCATTCCAACAAAAACAATCCAAACGCCTATTCCACCTATCACAAATCCTTCTTGATAACTCATAGAACGGCCACGAACCCAACCAAGATGAAAATATGCTCCAGCTAAAAAGCTCCACACCGCTACTAATGCGATCCAAAATATATTTCTGATTAATTGCTTGTTCATCCTAATTCATTTTTCCGAACATTTTGTACTATTTTGAATACTCATCAGAAAATGAGTTTATTTTCAATCTTATTTGGAACGTTATGACTTTTGGTGTCCTTATCGATTGAAAACTTCCTATCTATATACCAAAGTCAACAAAATTTACTGGACAGATTCCTGAAACCGCTAAAAATTCATCCAGGATCTTTTTTTAATCTTATTAAGTGCTCTTATTAAAACTCTCGTTCGTAAGGCACTCCGTTCAATACCATGGTGAATTTTGAGGGATCTTGGGAATCTTGCAAAGGTTCCTGATCAATACTGAATTTCTTCGTAAAGATTTTCATTGTTCCTCCATTAATTTTGGCTTTTCCTTTTACTGAAACTGAAACTTCTCCGTTAAACGTTTCGTAAACAGCCTTACTATTCGATTCAATCGATAAGGAGTAATCTTTGTCAGAATCATACCCAGACCAATAACCAACATAATTCTGGTTAACATCTGCTGCTTTCTTCTTGCACGACAAGGAAAGTGAAAGCATTAAAATCATACTGAATGTGTAAATGATTATTCTCATAATTAATAATGTAATAAAATAATAAACTAGAGAATTTAAAGGTGGTTATTCAAATTCTGGACTCAAAGCTAAAAACTTTTTTCAAATAGATGAGAGTGTTCAATGAACAGTGTCAATCTTCCATTCTGATCCGTTTACATAACAGTATAAAACGGCAATTCCGCCAATAATGAAATGAGTGTTGTTAGTCATAAATGTTTATATATTAATTATTTGAGTGATTTTTGACAGTTTTAATCTAATCCAATTCCGTCGAATTCTCCCAAACATAATAAAACATTGCAGTGGATTACCCCGAAAACACTGTGTTTTTAAACAATTTTGATCGTGTTGTTGATTTTTTCATTTATTTTTTTGTGCCCGAAAATTATTTCTAAATTAAAGTTTATTCATAAAAAAAGAGACCAGCACGTTCATACGATCAATAGTTTTGAATCTTGATAGTTATCGTGAAAATTAAAAAACGAATATATTCTGTCTCTAGACGAATCTCAAATAAATCCTATCTAATATTAATTCATCAAATATTACTGACACCTGCCCCTTTGAAAGGTTTATTTTTGTCCTAAGTGATAGGAAAAATCCTAACCAAGAGCAAGTATGAGCCGGACAAGAATAAATATTGAAAGAAAAGAAAACATTTTCTAGTCAGATCTCCCCAAATTGGTATCGCAATTTCTCTATTAAGAATCGTACTTTTGCACGATTTATTTTTAAAATTAAACTTATTACCTCCCGATGAAACACTCATCCTTTATTAAACTATTCCTTATCTTTTGCTTGATAATCAGTTGTGCAAATTCATTTGCAGCAAGAATATATGTTAAACAAAATGCAATAGGTGCTAACAATGGTACTTCCTGGACAAACGCTTACACGAGCTTAGAATGGGCCCTTGCCTTTGCTGCCAGTGGCGATGAAATCTGGGTTGCTTCTGGAACCTATTACACGTCCGATATGAATGACCCGAATAACAGCTTCGTATTGGGTGACAACGTGAAACTTTACGGGAATTTCGCAGGTACGGAAACGAATATCAACCAAAGAGTTGACTTAACCCCTGCGACTTCTGGAGCGAACCGTACAAACGAGACTATTCTTTCAGGAGATATTGGTGTGGTTGGTAACAATTCGGACAACGCTTACCGTGTTATGTACCTAGTCGGAAACACGACTTCTGTTTTTATAGACGGGATTAAGATTGTGGGGGGGTAACTCGCGTGCCGGTGTGGTACGTGGAAAAGGTGCTGGAATTTTCATCCAGAATGGAGGAACTGTTCAGTTGAGCAACTTAATCATTGCAGACAATAACTGTTTATCAGAAGGAATGACAGGTGGTGCAGGTGCAGGTTTATATATCGAGAGTAGTGGTGCCCTAACTTTAACAAATTCAGTTGTCCGCAACAATAAGCTGGTAGAAGCCAATGTTTATTACAATGGCGCAGCTTTCCTTGGAGGTGGCGGGATTTATTGTGGTTCAGCTTCTGTTCAGATTACGAATACTATCGTTTCGAATAACTCTGTAACATCAGGTGGTTATGGTGATGTTTACGGAGGTGGGATCTGTCTGAACCGCACTGGTGTTTCCAACGTGTTTGTGACAAATTCTCAAATTCTAAACAATTCCATTGCAAAGAACGGATCACTGGGTACTTATTCTTACGGAGGTGGGTTCTACTGCAGTGGAACAAATGCGAATACCTTATTACTAACTGGAACAAAAATCAATAATAATTCAAACCTAGCAATTGCTGCGAACTCCTCTTATGGTGAAGCAAATGGCGGTGGGCTTTATTTCTATGGAGATACCCTGCGTATCTCGAACAGTGAGTTTCTGACTAACTCTGCTACAGGAGGAATTACTACATCGGGTGGAGGTATCTATACTACTCAAACCAAAAAAGCTTATATCTCAAACTCTCAATTTAATTACAACACGCTGAATTCAGGCAGAACGAATTCCGGAGCAGGAGGCTTTCTCGGAGGCACTTCTGGTTCGTTGCCCTTTGAAGTCAGCAACTGCGAATTTTCATACAACTCCATTCTTTCTACTAAATACACTGTCACTGGAAGAGGAGCTGGATTAAACGGAAGCGCTCCCTTAACAATTACTGGTTCTGACTTCAGTAACAACAACATCTCAGTTACCGCTAACAATAACACCACTACTTCAGCTGCACAGGCCGCAGGATATGGAGGGGGAATCTGCACCGGAAGCACACTCGACGTGGACAATTGTACATTTAATAATAACGTACTGAATTGTACGATGAATTACGATGTGCAGAATACTCAAACATACAATAACCAACATGCAATTGCTTACGGGGGTGGAATCTATACAACTACTTATTTTAATGTTCGGAACTCCTCATTTTACAATAACAATAACCAGGGAAATGCGAATGCAATGTATACTGGTTATTCTGTTCAGGGATTAACCAAAGGCGGTGGTTTCTGTTCCGAATTCTCATCAGCACCTTCAATAGGTCCGTCCAAACTCCTGAACTGTGAATTTGCAGAAAACCAAGTATACTCAGCAGCTTATTCCGACATCAACCAAAGTGCTACCAGAGGTGGAGGTGTTTCAATCGAAACCACACCAACAACTTATCAGGTTCACATTGATGGCTGTACCATCACAAACAACACTGCCTACATGGGTAATCCCAATTCTCCTACAACTTATGGAGGTGGAATCTACTTTTCCAGCGCAGGACACATTTTCCGCACGAAAATCTCCCTGAATACTGCACAGGCAAGCAAAGGTGATGTTTTCGGAGGTGGCGCTTACACAACTGGTACAGGATTCGTTTCCAACTGTCTGATTACGGGTAACCATGTAATTAGCCCCAACAAAGCTTACGGAGGTGGAATCTATAATGCAGCAACAACTACCATGTCGAGCCTTACGGTTGCAGAGAACAAATCTACCAGCAGCGTCAGTGCAGACGACAAAGGCGCCGGGGTATACAACAATTCCACCAAAAGCCTTTACAACTCTATTGTTTACTACAATGAGGCAACAGACAATTACTTTGGACAAGCTTCTTACTTGCCCTTCAACTCGATTATCCAATATTTCCCGAATGGCGCAACGAATTACAACCTCCCTCCTTTCTTTGTAGATACAGCGGCAAATGATTTTCACGTGGCGGCGAACTCTATTGCTATCAACCATGGAAACAATACCTATATCCCAGCTGGTGTAACCCTTGATCTAGACGGTAATACGCGCATTCAAAATACAACAGTAGACATCGGTGCTTACGAGTTGGATCCATGTATTAACCAGACAATGGTTACAGCGTCTATTTGTCCTGGTGGTTCCTATTCTTTTAACGGAATGACCTTAACGGTTGCTGGAGTTTACAAAGACACCTTATTAAATGTATCAGGGTGTGACAGTATTGTTACTTTGAATCTGACTATAAGCACTGGAACAACTTCCAATACGATCCTTGCAGTTTGTAACAGTTACATCTGGAATGGTACAACTTATATAAATTCAGGTACATATACTTGGTCTGGCACGAATGCCAATGGATGCGACTCTACTGCAACACTGAACTTGACCATCAAGCAACCAACGACTTCCATAGCTACAGTGAATGCTTGTACAAGCTATTTATGGCATGGGACAACTTATACTTCCAGTGGAACTCATACTTGGACAGGAACAAATGCTGCAGGTTGCGATTCGGTAGTAACATTGAACTTAACTATTAAGCAAGCAACAACATCTAATAGCTCTCTATCAGCATGTGGAAATTATACTTGGCATGGAACAACCTACACAACCTCTGGTTCATACACTTGGACAGGAACAAATACTGTAGGCTGTGATTCAGTGGTAACATTGAATCTTACGATCAAACAAACAACGAGTTCAACCACTACAGCTAATGCGTGTGATAGTTATACATGGCACGGGATTACATATACAGCTTCCGGTTTGTATACCTGGACAGGAACAAATGCTACTGGATGTGATTCGGTAGTAACGTTAAATTTGACGATTAATCAATCGACGACATCAAGTAGTTTCATTACAGCATGTGGAACGTATACGTGGCATGGAATATCGTATTCAACCAGCGGTACTTACACTTGGATTGGCACCAATGGATCAGGCTGTATTGTAACGGAAACACTAAACTTAACAATCAAGCAGCCAACAACATCAAGTAGTTCTCTATCAGCATGTGGAACGTATACGTGGCATGGAACAACATATACTTCCAGTGGAACTCACACTTGGACAGGAACAAATGCTGCAGGTTGTGATTCGGTAGTAACATTGAACTTAACTATTAAGCAAGCAACAACATCTAATAGCTCTCTATCAGCATGTGGAAATTATACTTGGCATGGAACAACATATACTTCCAGTGGAACTCACACTTGGACAGGAACAAATGCTGCAGGTTGTGATTCGGTAGTAACTTTGAATCTAATTATTAAGCAAGCAACAACATCTAATAGCTCTCTATCAGCATGTGGAAATTATACGTGGCATGGAACAACCTACACAACCTCTGGTTCATACACCTGGACGGGAACAAATGCTGCAGGTTGTGATTCAGTGGTAACATTGAACTTAACAATCAAGCAGCCAACAACATCAAGTAGTTCTATTTCAGCATGTGGAACGTATACGTGGCATGGTACAACGTATACTTCCAGTGGAACTCACACGTGGACAGGAACAAATACTGCAGGTTGTGATTCAACAGTAACATTGAACTTAACTATTAAGCAAGCAACAACATCTAATAGCTCTGTATCAGCATGTGGAAATTATACGTGGCATGGAACAACGTATACTTCCAGTGGAACTCACACGTGGACAGGAACAAATGCCGCTGGTTGCGATTCGGTAGTAACATTGAACTTAACAATCAAGCAGCCGACAACATCTAATAGTTCTATTTCAGCATGTGGAACGTATACGTGGCATGGAACAACGTATACTTCCAGTGGAACTCACACTTGGACAGGAACAAATGCCGCTGGTTGCGATTCGGTAGTAACATTGAACTTAACAATCAAGCAGCCGACAACATCTAATAGTTCTATTTCAGCATGTGGAACGTATACGTGGCATGGAACAACGTATACTTCCAGTGGAACTCACACCTGGACAGGAACAAATGCTGCTGGTTGTGATTCAGTGGTAACATTGAACTTAACTATCAAGCAGCCAACAACATCAAGCAGCTCTGTTTCAGCATGTGGAACGTATACATGGCATGGTACAACGTATACTTCCAGTGGAACTTATACATGGACAGGAACAAATGCTGCTGGTTGTGATTCAGTGGTAACATTGAACTTAACAATCAAGCAACCGACAACATCTAGTAGTTCTATTTCAGCATGTGAAACGTATACTTGGCATGGTACAACGTATACTTCCAGTGGAACTCACACGTGGACAGGAACAAATGCCGCTGGTTGTGATTCAACAGTAACTTTGAATCTAACAATCCTATCAGTTAATATATCTGTAACTCTAATAGATGGTACAATGACTGTAGGGGAAACTGGTGGAACGTATCAATGGGTGAAATGCAACGGTTCATTCTCTCCAATTGATGATGCAACTTCCCAAAGCTACACCCCACAATCGAATGATAACTATGCCGTAATCGTTACTTCAGCTAATGGTTGTACAGACACCAGCGCTTGTATAAGCATCATGAACGTCGGATTGGAAAGTAATTCTTTTGGACCGGAGCTCAAAGCATACCCCAACCCTACTTTGGGCCCTGTAAAAATTGACTTAGGTGAAACTCATCGTGGCATCACTGTTACATTGCGTGATGCACTTGGAAGAATGGTTGAGCAATATCATTATGAAGAAATGAAGTTGATTAACCTTCATATTATACATGCACGTGGTGTTTATTCACTTACGATAGCAACCAACGAAGGCAAATCTGCTACACTGCAAATTGTGAAGCAATAAGTAGTATTTCAATCCGATAATCATCATGAAAGGCATTCCTGTGGGATGCCTTTCATGATTAATTTAAGTTCATCAGGAAATTTTCATGGCCCAAACATGTTTATTCTGTTACAAACTCTATATCTGTAACTATCTCAAAAAAACACTAAAACAACAAGCCCATCAAAACTTATGAGTCTTGTTTAGTCATCCAAACAAGAGAACTTTCGAACTTTTTGATTGAAAGTTTAAACAATAGTACTCATAGTGAACTGTTTAAAAAAAAAATGTGCGTGCATAAGGAATTATAAAGTTAGTTTTTAAACGTAAAAAATTAGGCCAGCTCTATAAAATGTACGTATTTTTGTGCCCTACAAAACGAAGAAAAAATAATGATTAGAAGGGCAGCATATTATTCCTTTCACGTATCTGAGTTGGTTTATCTTTTTCAAATGAAGAAAGAATTTAAACAATTCAAGCCTTCAGAGTACCGTTTGAAAGATTTATCCAAATCCACAGATGATTTAAGTTATTGCTATGAAGCGCTTAAAAAAGTTTCACGTTCCTTTGCTGTCGTTATTCAGCAATTGCCAGAAGATTTGAAAAACCCTGTTTGTTTGTTTTACCTCATTTTGCGAGGCCTTGATACCATTGAAGATGATATGAATATCGACAATACTGTCAAGAAAGACATGCTACTAACGTTTGCTGACCGCATCAATAAAGAAGAATTTACACTTGAAAATGTTGGAGATACTCAGGACTATCAAGATTTAATGCTTCATTTTGACAAAGTAATTCGTGAATATCAAAAGCTTGGATCGGAATACAAAGCCGTTATTACTGAGATAACCAATGAAATGGCAATCGGGATGAACAAGTATGCGCATAAAACCGTTGAAAGTTATGAAGACTGGAACGATTACTGTTATTACGTTGCCGGATTGGTTGGAATTGGTTTAAGTAAATTGTTTCTTGCCTCCAAATTAGAGACAAGTGTGAAGCTCTCTGACAAAAGTCTGAGTAATGAAATGGGATTGTTTCTTCAAAAAACAAATATCATTCGTGATTTTGCAGAGGATTTGGAACAAGGACGTATTTTCTGGCCAGAGGAATCCTGGAAAAATAAAGCAAGAACATTAAACGAGTTGCAAGCGGATGAAAAAAGCGGGCTTTCTGCATTGAATGAAGTGGTAGTCAATGCACTTGGGCATGTTCCTGCCTGTCTTGAATTTTTAGACTGCTTAGACGATCAGAAAGTTTTTCGTTTTTGCGCAATCCCGCAATTAATGGCTATCGCAACATTGAAAGAATTGTACAATAATCCAGATGTCTTACACAAAAATGTGAAGATCAGAAAAGGAAAAACTGCTAAATATTTCATTGCAATTCAGGACTTCAACAATACGAAAAAGGAATTCATCTCTATTCTCAAAAACTTAGAGAAAAAAGACCATACAGGTAAAATCAAATCAATATTAGCCGAAATTCAAAAATGAGCACCCATGAATTTGATATCATCGTTATAGGTGCTGGAGTTGCCGGAGGGGTATTTGCTGCTTCTCAACCTGCTAGCACACGTATCCTTGTAGTGGAACGAGACCTTTCAGAACAAGAAAGAATAATCGGTGAATTAATGCAACCTGGAGGAATTCAGGCTTTAAATGAACTGGGACTTTCTCATTTATTGGAGGGAATCGACGCACAAGAAGTCAATGGCTATAATCTGATTAAAGGAAACGAACGCTTCACAATCAACTATGATGAAGTTCAGAAAGGAATAAAGGGAATTGGTTTGAGAAACGGAAAATTTCTGACAAATATTCGAAAAGAGCTTGAACAAAGAGAGAATATAACCTTGGTTCAAGGAAATGTTTCCCAAATTTTGGAGAACAATAACACCATTATTGGTGTTAGCTACGTGCAAGAAGACGGAACCACTATTTCACAGTTTTCAAAATTGACAATTGTTTGTGATGGACCAATGTCCGTACTACGTGATAAGTTGAGTAAAGTAAACAAGAAAGTAACTTCCTATTTTATGGGATTGGTTCTAAAAGATTTGGAATTAGAATTTCCTTCTTATGGCCACATGATTGTTACTGGTGATTTTCCAATCTTGGTTTACCCCATTCACACCAACGCATATCGGATCTTAATTGATTATCCCGGTGGAAAAGCTCCCAAAATGGGTAAAGAATCCATCGAGCGATTGAAGGAAGATGTGGTGAAAATATTACCTGAAGAAATGATTCCTGCCTTTTTAAAGGCAATCGACGAAGAACCTATAAAAGTCATGCCAAATCACTCCATGAAAGGTCAGGCATTTCGCATGAAAGGTGCTGCACTTTTGGGGGATTCATTAAACATGAGACATCCTTTAACTGGTGGAGGAATGACAGCAACTTTTTCAGATATTCTTTGTCTGAATGGCCAATTAGCAGGAATTGATTTTCAAAATGAAACCAAACTGGAATATGCCGTTAATGAATATTATACCAACAGAGGAAAAGATGTTGAAACAATCAACATTTTGGCAAACGCTTTGTACAAGGTATTTACAAATGATGAATTAAAAGAAGCATGCTTTGAATATTTGCAGAAAGGAGGAGAACAAGCTACTGGCCCACTCTCCATTCTTTCAGGAATAAACAAAAACAAAAAATTTCTGTTGAAGCACTTTTTTAAAGTGGCGATGCAGCACCCGATACATTTTATTACTAAGCCAGCGAAACAAATTCGCTTATATAAAAATGCAACAAGAATTCTTCGTCCTATATTAAAAGATGAAGAAGTTTCAGCAATGATCTAATGGAAAAAATTGAACACGAATCGCTTGAAGCGGCAGACTTAAGGAAACAAAATCATTTGGATTTGGCTTTTGCTTCGCAAAGTGCTTTATCAGATGGTCGTTTTTATTACGAACCGATGTTAGAGGGACATCCTGAACAATCGGACATGTCGATTCAACTCGGAGAGAAAACGATGCGTTATCCAATCTGGATTTCAAGTATGACAGGCGGTACGTCTGCTGCTGGTCCACTCAATAAAATGTTGGCAAAAACGGCCAATAAATATGGTTTTGGAATGGGCTTGGGTTCTTGTCGGGTTATTTTGGAGGACAATACCTATTTCGATGATTTTAACCTGCGTCCAATCCTTGGGGATGCTTCTCCTCTATTCGCCAACGTAGGAATTGCTCAGATTGAGCGATTAATCGATAAAGGTCAGACCTCTAAGTTAAAAGCGCTGGTAGATAAGCTGGATGCGGATGGTTTGATCGTGCATGTTAATCCATTACAGGAGTGGTTACAGCCAGAAGGTGATTTAATTCAACGCTCTCCGCTTGTCACAATCAAACAGTTGTTGAATGAAATTGACACAAACATCATTGTGAAGGAAGTTGGGCAAGGATTTGGTCCTGAAAGTATGAGAGAATTACTGAAATTGCCGATTTTGGCAATCGACTTTGCAGCAAATGGTGGAACAAACTTTTCAAAATTAGAGTTATTGCGTAACGAGCCATTAAAAGCTCATTATGAAGATGTGATTGCTTTAGGGCATTCTGCTTACGAAATGGTCGATTTTTTAAATAAATCAATCCAAGAACTAGGGTCTGAACGTAAGTGTAATAATGTGATTATAAGTGGCGGAATAAAAAACTTTTTAGATGGTTACTACTTAACCTCCAAAGCAAATATCCCTGCAATTTATGGTCAGGCAGCGCCATTCTTAAAACATGCAAATGAGTCTCAGGAAGCCCTGGATACATTTGCTGAAATACAAATAAAAGGATTGCTAATGGCGCAAAAATTTTTAAAAATAAGGTAGATGGTACAAATAGAGGGGTTCTCAAAAAAGAGCAAGCAGGAGAAGTTGGAAGCGATTACAAAATTTTTTAAATCGCCAGAGAAAACGATGGAAACTTTTAAAAGTTTTGACCACCGCGAGGCTGCTGTTCAAGAAGTAATTAATGAGTTTAGTGAAAATACCATATCAAATTTCCACTTACCTTATAGTATTGCTCCAAACTTTTTAATCAATGGAAAGACATTTGCAGTTCCAATGGTCATTGAAGAAAGTTCGGTTGTTGCTGCTGCTTCAAATAGCGCGAAATTTTGGTATTCATTGGGAGGTTTTCATACAGAAATTGTTGATACAGAAAAAGTAGGACAAGTTCATTTCTTATGGCACGATGATATTGAAAAACTGACCAATCGGTTTGATGAATTAAAACAGATTTTCTTGAACGGTTCAGAAGATATTACTGTAAATATGCGTAACCGTGGTGGTGGTATTAAGGATATTATTTTAAAAGATCTTTCAGATAAAGAACCAGGATTGATGCAGTTATTTGTCACTTTTGAAACGATTGATTCAATGGGGGCAAATTTCGTAAACTCCTGCTTAGAGAGATTCGCTGGATTATTTAGAAGCTGGCACCAAAACCAACCAGATTTCAAAAAGGATGGATTGGAAATCATTATGTCGATTCTCTCTAACCTCACACCTAATTGTGTAGTGAAATGTTGGGTAGAAACGGATGTTAAAAACTTGGATGGAATTGTTTCAGGTATTTCTGGGAAGGAATTTGCAAAAAAATTCCATACTGCTGTAAGAATTGCACAAGTAGATCCTTATCGTGCAACGACACACAACAAAGGAATTTACAATGGTGTTGATGCGGTCGTATTAGCAACAGGAAATGATTTTAGAGCGGTTGAAGCCTGCGGTCATGCTTATGCAAGTATCAATGGGTCTTATTCTTCTTTAACGAATTGTACGATTGAGAATGATATCTTCCGTTTTGAGCTAACTTTACCAATTGCATTGGGAGTGGTTGGCGGATTGACGAACTTACATCCTCTGGTAAAACTATCGCATGAATTGTTAGATTTCCCCAATGCAAGAGAATTGATGGGAATAGCAGCAGCAGCAGGATTGGCAAACAATTTTGGCGCGGTTAAATCATTGACAACAACAGGAATTCAACAAGGACATATGAAAATGCACTTGTTCAATATCATGAATCAATTAGAAGTAAAAAAAGAAGACCGCGATAATGTAGTAGCTTACTTCAAAGACAAAAATGTCTCTGTATCTGCAGTTCGTACGTATGTTGAATCTCTTCAATTAGCTTGATTGACAGTTCCGGAAAATACAATAAGGACCTATAAGGCATCAGGAAAACTGATGCTTTTTGGCGAATACTTGGTTCTGAATGGATCAGACTGTCTGGCTTTTCCCCTAAAATTCGGGCAAACACTTTCAGTGACCAAGTCTGATGAACTCATCTGGGAAAGTTATTCGAAACACGGAATCTGGTTTTCTGCTTCTATGAGCAGCGATTTCACCATCTTGGATACCAATAACGAAGAAGTAGCAGAAACTTTGAAGCAGTTATTCCTGGTGATTCGAGCAGAAAAACCTGAGCTTGATTTCAACCAAAGGTTCAAAGCTGAAGCGAATTTCGAATTGAATTGGGGACTTGGTTCAAGTTCTACACTAATCAGCTTATTGAGCCAATGGTCGGGTGTAGAAACAAAGAAGCTTCTCGATGTGTCTTTTGGGGGATCGGGCTACGATGTAGCTTGTGCAACAGCAGAAGGCCCGATTATCTATGCGAATGGAAAAGTTAAAAAGGAAGTTCACCTTCCAGAGTCGATAACCAATAAACTATTGTTTATCTATTTGGGGAATAAACAGAACTCACGGGAAGAAATTAAGCGCTTTAAGAAAAAAGAAGTTACTCAAGATCAAGTCGACACCATGGATACGATCATCTCAAATGCCTTGCAAACGGATCAAATTGAGGTGTTTGAGCAACAATTGGATCATTCGGAAGAGTTAATTTCTTCCATTATAGAAACTAATCAATTAAAACAGCGTTTATTTGCCGATTATCCCTATAGCATCAAATCGCTTGGCGCCTGGGGAGGAGATTTTTTTCTTGCAACAGTTAGAGATCTAAAAACGGCAAAAACCTATTTTGAAGAAAAAGGATATGATACATTATTTACGTATCAAGAATTCATAAAATAAATGGAAACAGATAAGGAACTGATGAATAAAGTAAAAGTAACGTGGCGCTGCCCGTCCAATATTGCTATTGTTAAATACTGGGGAAAAAAAGGGAATCAAATACCTTGTAATTCTTCGTTAAGTTTGACTTTGTCAAATTCATTTACAGAAGTTGAGGCCGAATTATCAGAAAAGACATCTGATGAAGCAGTTCAGTTATCCTACTACTTCGAAGGAGAAATAAATGAACAATTCAGTCAACGAGTTGCTAAATTTTTATTTGATAATCGTGAATACTTCCCATTTATAGGTGAAAATGCGATTACAATCCAATCCTCTAATAGTTTTCCTCATTCAGCTGGAATTGCTTCATCTGCATCTGCATTTGGCGCAATTTCTTTGGCCCTTTTGGATATCGCTTATGGCATAGAAGGAAAAGAGAAAGATGAAACTTTTTATATGGAGGCAAGTAATTTGGCCCGATTAGGAAGTGGAAGTGCATCACGCAGTATGTTTCCAGGATTTGCTTCTTGGGGAACCAATGATCAAATCCAAAACTCATCAAATGAGCATGCGATTGAAATAAAAGAGGTACATCCCGTATTTCATAACATGAAAGATGCCATTTTGATCATCGAAGATGAGCCTAAGAAAGTATCCAGTTCTGTTGGTCACTCCTTAATGAATAATCATCCTTATGCAGAAAATCGTTTCAAACAAGCAAATGAACGCACTGCTGAGCTAGTGGAGATTCTAAAGGCTGGAGACATGGAAGCATTTATTCACATGTGTGAATCAGAAGCATTGACATTACATGCCATGATGATGACGTCTATGGATTATTATTTATTGGTAAAACCCGGAACAATTACAGCCATTGAGAAATTGATGGAATTCCGTAAGGAAAGTAAGGTCCCTGTTTGTTTTACACTGGATGCAGGTCCGAATGTTCACGTTCTTTATCCGAAAGCGTATGAAGTACAGGTAGAAGAGTTTATCAATAACGGTTTACGTGATACCTATAAGAAAGTCATTTTCGACGAAGAAGGCAGTGGTCCAACAAAAATGAATAGTTAACAAATGGAAAGCGTTCATTCAAAAATTTTGGTATTTGGAGAATACGGTGTTTTACACAACGGTATGGCTCTGACAATTCCATTCAGTAAATTTTCAGGAAAACTGTGTTACCCTGAAAATGTAGAAGAAAGTGCCATTGCAGTATTATCTAACAAAGGTATCAGAGAATTCTTCAAGCATATTTTAGAAAATCACCCAGATGACACATTCAAATTGAATGTGAATGAGCTATCTCGAGAATTAGACAAAGGATTGTTTTTTAGGAGTGATATACCACAAGGTTTTGGCTTGGGAAGCTCTGGTGCGCTTGTTGCCGCAATATTCTTACGCTATCTCGAAAAAGCTGGTGATTTCAAAGACGAATTGAAACATTTAACAATGGAGCGCATTCAAAGCTTAAAAAGCTCTCTAGGCGCTTTGGAAGGACATTTTCATGGAAAGAGTTCAGGGATTGATCCATTGAGTATTATTATCAATAAACCATTATTATTAAAAGCCAACAAGGAAATTGTAAAGGTGGATATTCCTGTTTACAACGAAACTGGAAAGAACGTTCTGTTTCTGTTGAATACTGGAGTGGCTAGAAATTCAGAGAAGCTGATTAAAAAATTTAATAGTGCGTGCGAAAAAGAAGGCTTTCAGCAAAAATTGGAAACTGAATTAATTGAATACAATAACGCTGGAATTACTGATTTCTTGAAAGGAGATACCGAGAATTTTTATCTTAACCTGGAAAAAATAGTACGATTTCAATTACAGGAAATGGATTATCTAATTCCAGAAAAATACCAAAGCATTGTTCAGCAAGGTTTGGATAAGAAAGATTATTACTTGAAAATTTGTGGAGCTGGTGGTGGTGGATACATGATCGGATTTACGCAAAATTGGGAAGAAACACAGCAATTATTAAAAGACGAAGATTTAGAAGTCTTCTATAGATTTTAAATTATGACAACAATATCAACAACAATCAAACAGGATTTAGAAATCCATAGAAAAGCGATTATCCAATTTTTGGAAACAGAAGCATTAGAAGGTTTTCCCAGTAACTTAGCTGACTCTACCTATCATATAATGACACTTGAGGGAAAGCGTTTGCGCCCTATTATGGTGTTAATGGCTGCTCAAGGGTTTGGTGTAACTACTGAAGCGGCTATGTCTGCCGCAATCGCCATTGAAGTATTCCATAATTTCACACTAGTGCACGACGATATCATGGATAAAGCTTTGGTACGCAGAGGTACGATTACTGTCCATGAAAAATACGGAGTAGATAAAGCCATTGTAACAGGAGATGCTATGTTACCCCATTCTATGGGTTTATTAATCAAAGGAACTGAAGAAAAGTCTGCAGTTTTAATGAAAAGTTTCCTGAAAATGGCTCAGGAAGTGATGGAGGGACAACAATATGATATGGAATTCGAAACGCAGGAAATTGTGACTGTGGAAGAATACATGAATATGATTCGTCTGAAAACATCTGTTCTATTTGGATGTGCTTGTGAGATAGGAGCTATTTTAGGTAATGCCTCAATCGAAGATCAGAAAAAACTATATGATTTTGGCCTTTATACTGGATTAGCATTCCAAATTATGGATGACTACCTGGATACATTCGGTGATGATACATTTGGAAAAAGAATCGGAGGTGATATCTTACTGAATAAAAAGACTTTCTTGTTAATCAACGCTATGCAAAATGCCAATGGGGATCAAAAAGCACGTATAGCGAAACTATTTGATGAAAAAGATGAAGAAGCGAAAATTAGTGGATTCCAGGATGTTTTTAAAGAAATCGGAGTAGCTAAAATTGCTTTGGATAAAATGGAAGAATTACATGATAAATCAGTAGAAGCTGTTATGTCATCTGGCATTTCTGAAGAAGATAAACGGAAATTGATTGAATTGGGTGAAATCATGCTTAGCAGAACAACTTGATTCACCATGAATTTTGATCAAAAAGCCCCCTCCTATTTTTGGGATACATGCAAGTTTTCTTCAAAAAACGGACAACAATCCTGGGATTTTGAACTTCCTGAAGATTTAAAAGGAATCATTCAATCAGAATCCGATTGGGATAAACCGGAAGGAGTAGCTTTTTTAGAGGCATTTGATCGTGCATTTATCTTTGACAAGAAAGTCAATCCAAATTCCGCTGACCGTGTATTGCGTTATTCACGTAATAAACAAGTTGGTGAACCAAAGATCAGTCCGTCAGATGATTCTCTTTCTCTCAAAGAAAGAGCTCGAATCAGCCTATTGAATGGTTTTTCATTTTATGAGACATTGCAGGAACCCGATGGAAATTGGGCTGGTGACTACGGTGGTCCGCTTTTTCTGATTCCCGGATTAGTCATAGCGTCTTATATTACCGAAACACCTTTTGAAAAACCGATGCAGGTTTTAATCAAGCGTAATTTATGGAATCACCAAAACGAAGACGGTGGTTGGGGATTACATATTGAAGGACATTCAACCATGTTCGGAACCGTCATGCAATATGTGACCTTACGCATTTTGGGAGAAGATCTTTCAAATCCTCAGATGAAACGGGCACAAGACTGGATTTTAAGACATGGTGGCGCTATTAAAGTTCCGCAGTGGGGTAAGTTCTACTTATCTGTCCTGAATGTCTATGATTGGAAAGGAAATGACGCCCTTTTACCTGAAATGTGGAAATTCCCAAAATGGGTTCCCTTCCACCCTGGAAAATACTGGTGTCACAACCGCATGATTTTCTTACCAATGACTTATTGCTTCGGTAAGAAAGTGAAGGCAGAACTGACGCCGTTGGTACAAGAACTAAGAAAAGAACTCTATACTGCAGATTACGATTCCATCAATTGGAAAAAAGCACGTCGAGAAGCCTGCGAAATTGATATCTATCATCCAGTTAACAAGTGGTATTACCGTTTGAGTAACATTATCAATGGATATGAGCGCATCCACTCGAACCGATTTCGGAAGAAGGCGCTCAAGTATGTGGAAGATTATATTGATTTTGAGGATACTTATACGCGATATATCAATATTGGTCCCGTAAATCAGGCCATCAACTCCATTTGTGTTTGGCATAATCACGGAAGAGATTCCGAACAATTCAAAAGTCACGTGAAGCGATGGAAAGATTATCTGTGGATTGCTGAAGACGGTGCTAAAATGAGTGGTTATAACGGATCGCAGTTATGGGATACCGGATTTGCTGGTCAAGCTTTAATTGAAGCTGATATGGAAACTGATTTTCCAGAAATGGCCGAGAAAATCTATCGTTTCATCGACAGCACACAGATTGAACGCAATGCGAAGGATTATTCCAAATACTGGGGTGATGTGACACTCGGGTGCTGGCCGTTTTCTACCATCGATCACGGATGGGCGATAACCGATTGTACGTCGGAGGGAATGAAAACTGCAATCTTGTACAACAGTAGAGAGCACATCCAAAAGAAAAATCACGTCCATATCGAGCGTTTAAAGCCCGCTGTTGATTGGTTGTTAAAGATGCAGAACAAAGACGGTGGTTGGGCTTCCTATGAAAAGCAAAGAGCCCCGAAATGGATTGAAGTCTTGAATCCGGCCATGTTATTCGAAAATATCATGACGGAAGCGACCTACACGGAATGTTCTTCTGCTACGATTCAGGGATTAAAGGAATTCACAAAAGAACACGATTATCGCCAAGAAGATATCAAAAGGGCTATCGATCGTGGAGCGAAATTTTTGGAATCCAAACAGGATCCCGATGGCTCCTGGTATGGCTGTTGGGGAGTATGTTACACCTATGGAACTTGGTTCGGTATCGAAGGTCTGTTAACCGCTGGTCATAAACATTACGAAAACGGGACACCTTCGCCAGAGATTCAAAAAGCGTGCGATTTCTTATTGAGTAAACAACGTGCTGATGGCAGTTGGGGAGAATCTTTTCAATCTTGTGTAGAACACCGATATGTTGAACACGAAGATGGTCAGATAGTCAATACGGCATGGGCACTTCTTGCTTTAATGAAAGCAAAACATCCAAATAAAGCTGTCATTGAAAAAGGAATCGAGTTTATCCTTTCCCGCCAGGAATCAACTGGTGATTTCCCTCAAGAAGGAGTTTCCGGGATTTTTAATGGAAACTGTGCGATTACGTATACTTCTTATCGAAACGTTTTTCCTTTGTGGGCGATTGGGAGATATTATAAAATGAATTAAGATTGAATACCATTAGATAGATAGTCGTACTGTGAATTCGGTACGACTTTTTTATTCATTAAAATAACACAATAGCTCGGAGTGCCGAATTCTAAAATGACAATGAATCTAGGAACAGGATGAAGATGGTTCTTTCCAAGAAGGATGTAACGAATCTTGGATACAGAAGTTATCTATGTTGTAAATCTCTACCTTATGAAATACGCTCCAAAATTCCCATCAAAGGTCACGTTTTTGTTCTCTACATTGTTTATTGCTGTTCTGTGCATTTGCAGCGCATTTAATGTCACTAAAAAAGAATCAAATCCGCAGTTTATATCCATTCAAGAGCTGATGAATAGCGGCAAGCTTGAAGTTTCTATCAAAAGTCTTGGAGGACATCAACAAGAATGTGTAGCCTTCGTTATCAAAAATCTTACGGGAGATACCGTTCTAGCGAGGATTGAGCCAGGTAGAAGATTGCATTGTGAAGACACCACCATGCAGGATATCTTTCTTGTTAAACATAAGAATGTGCTGGTTTTACCTCATGAGAATCTGATGGTTAACGGTTACGGTTTTTGCTGTAAAAGTCACCATCGTAGTCCTGTAAAGCAAACGGCATTCTCAATTGGAGCGATGGCTCCGGAAGGTTGGCAAAAGTTGGCAAAGGTTATCGATGAGAACAACTTTCCCGTCAAAGCGATACAAGATGCCGTGTGGTGTTTATCAAATGATCATGCTATCAGCGCGATAACTGATAAAAATCCAAATTCCGTAGAGTTACTAAGAAGAACAGTAGCAGGAATTAAAGGGTTGGAAGTTCCTTGGTACACGGTGATTTACGCTCAGCCAGAAACCGAAAATCAGTTATTTTCCAATAAACACGAAACGGTCACCGGGCAAATCAATTATCATACAAACGGAAACACGATCATTTCAATTGTGGTTAAAAATAGGAAAGGTCAGGTTCTGAAAACATTAATAAAATCAACATCCAAAAGCTCAGGAAATCATACTTACGATTTGAACTTGAACGTAGCAAATTGGCCAACTGAGGAATATTTAATTTACATCTACGAAGATTACTCGAATCTGAATACAAGAGTGAAGTTTAAGTTATAGTACAAATTCGATAACATCAGTGATTTTCCTCAAGAGAGAATTTCGAGAATCTTTTACCCGATATCCCCAAAATCAATAGTTAAGGTATGGTATTTTTTGAGCTAGCTCAAATATTTGTAAATGTATCCGAGATACAAACTGTCGTGAACGAGTCATATCTCGTCGAACCTAAAATCAAGAAACAGCTTTTGGTTTAATAGAGCATTATCAAAATGAGAATGAAGAAAAAGAGTTTCGAGAGCGAGTAAAGAGGGTAAAAAAGAAAACCCCAATCCTGCCTGCGCAATACCGGGGTTTCCTTCATCAAATTTATACTTATCGTTTCAATACAATAGGAACAATATTTTGCAAAGCATTTGCTGTTATTACCTTTACGGTATAGGATCCGTTAGCCATTTCGGAAATGTTTATTTTCAGAGCAGCACTTTTGGAACCCTCAATTTCACGCACTACCCTGCCTTTGCTATCGTATATTGTAACATTTTCTATAATCAACTGTCCTACGTCAACCGTAAATATTCCATCTGATGGATTTGGATAAATGGAAACAAAAGACAACTCTTTTTCTTTAATTCCTGCACAATCATCCACTTCTACATCAATTGATGCAGTTCCTGAACAACCATTTCCATCTGTAAATAAATAAGTGAGCGTAGTTACACCAGTTCCAGCCATAGCCGGACTGAATTGCCCACCACTTACACCATTTCCACTATAAATCCCTCCTGCCGGAGTACCTTGAGTAAGGGCAAATGCGCCACCATCCAGACAAAGATTTGCAATCGCTGCAAATGTGACCGCTGGATTCGGAGTAATTACCACTGTTGTCCCTATGGAAGGAGCTGACACACAGGTCCCATTTGAAGTATTTACAGTATAGGTCCCTGCAGCCAAAAGGGTGATTGAAGGTGTTGTTTCTCCATTCGACCAAGTATTACCAGTTGCAGCTGATGATGTCAATGTTACACTATCACCTGAACAGAATGTTGTTGGGCCATCTGCACTAATGGTTGGCGTTGCGGGTGTTGCATTCACAGTAACAGTGTGAGATATTGTTCCACCACCATTAACGGTTAGTGTAATTGTTTTGGTTCCTGCTGTAGAATAAGAAATTGTATGAGGTCCTGCGCTAGTAGCAGTTGCAGGTGTAGCTCCTGGTCCAAAATCCCAGTTCCATGAAGTAATCATTCCAGTAGAAGCATCTGTTACTGTTACATTTTCTCCGGTACACACTGCTGAAGGTGCTGCTCCAAAATTAGGTCCAGGAGGTGCGATAACACCTGTCAGATTAATATTATCAATATATATATTTTGTCCGAAATGACCTCTATTTTGAAAACTTATCATCACATTTTGGTTCCCAATGTACGGACTTAAGTCTACCGTTTCTGTGCGCCATTGTGAAGGTGTTGGTACAAATCCATCAGGTGTATAATCTCCAGGGACTGTTGATAATGTATTTCCTCCTTTATAGTAAACCGTAGTAAACGATATGCCACAATTTGTTGAAACCAGCACTGCCAGAGAATCTGAATTAGCACCTGAATACCTTCTAAATGCAACATCAAAATTTAAAGTAGCACTTGATATTCCTGTGAAATTGTAAGTACTGCTTCTCATTTCATCGCGGTTGCCATTGTAGTGATCAAAGTTGCGGTACTGCATACTTTGTGTTGAACCCTGGGACCCAACAACTGCATTACGTTCCCATAATTCCGAAACATTTGCTACGTTAACCTGACTCCAACCCATTGGTGGAAACGCTGCAGAAACAAACCCTTCCGTTAACGGTAAAGCAAGCTGTGTGTTCACCTGAACAAATACAGCAATTGTTTTCGTTGATGTATTATTCAATGCATCAGTTGCAGTTAATGTTACATTATAGGTTCCGGTTGAAGGGTATGTTACATTTACACTGGCTGCAGTTGAAGTTGCCGGTGTTCCTCCTGAGAAACTCCAAGAATAAGTAATGGGTGTATTATTAGCTCCTACACATGCCTGTGTATACAGAACTGATGAGTTATCACAATCCATTACACTATCGCCAACCACAATATTTGCACTAAACGGTCGCAAGTTGTCAAATGCACTTTCCCAAATAGCCCGACCAAAAGTTGCGTATCTAATTCGTGATTGATTGGTACCATCGTCATACATGGAGAACTCAGTTGGAGATTTTCGTGAAGGCAAGCTTGTACTATAATTGGTCCAGTTTACTGCACCGGCTTTTTTGTAATAAACTGCATTGTTTGTTGCTATAAATACTAATTCTTCCGTTCCGCCGAATTGTTCCGCCAAAATGCGTCTGTGGTTCACATTGGGAAGGTTGTAAGTTACGTTGGTCCAGGTTGCCCCGGCATCCGCAGATCTGTAAACAGCATTATTTTCCGATACAAAAACGATATCCGCATTATTGGCTATGGCAGCAACACTTCCAAGTGAACTTGCTGATCCCGGTGGAGTGCGCAAGACAAATGTCGGACTAGCAGCTAAGGCATTGGATGATACATAGACATCTCCATTGGAAACCAATACATACAATCGGTTCGGATCAGCAATACTGCTGTGAATATCAACGATTGTTTGATTAAATGTAGATATTTGGGTCCAGGTTGGCGTTCCAGCAGTCAGATCAGTGGTACGATAAACATTCGTTACGCCGACAAATCCTAAATTGACATTGGTGCGGTTAAATCCGAATGCATTCCAGTTGGTTGTTGGAAGACCATATTCTACCATGGCTCCGGTGTGATTGAGTTGTCTTTCTATCCCATCAAAATAAATATTCCCATTGTAGTCACATTGCCGCTTAGCGTAATCATCTCCGCCTCCGGTTGTGAACCACCCATTGGCATTGGCAATAACGCGGCCGTTATCCTGCGTTCCGATGGAAATGAAATCTTTGTCGACCTGGCTGCCAATTCCACATTTGTTCCCTATTTCATAAGCGTAAAGACCGTTACTTCTTGGAATCCAATTATTACCTCCATCGTTACTTATCCAAACACCTCCATCATTCATGCTATACAGGTTGTTTCTATTGAATGGTGCTTGCTGAATTTGGTGCATATCCGTATGACATTTTTCCCACCAGTGGGTTAGCAACGTCCAGGTAGCCCCGCTATTTGTTGAATACCAGGTACAATGTGACTGTAACCATAATTTAGACGGATCCACAAGATCTACCGTAATGCAGTGATTGTAATTTCCCTGCCCACCTTCTGTTACATCATCGTCGTAAAAAGTAATGTATGGACTTCCCTCCGCTTTTTGGGTAGTGAAAGTCAATCCACTATCAGTTGATTTCAGAATAATACCTCCGCCACCAACAACTGATAAGTATACAATGTTCGGATTGGCAGGAGTTACACCAATACGTGAGCCCGACTGTATGTTTGCTGTTGAAGCAATCACTCCGCTGGTTATTTGTGTCCAGGAAGTTCCAAAGTTTGTTGATCTGTAAAAGCGTGGGACATCTTCTTCAGTAGATGCGTATACAATTTGAGAATTTGTCGCGGTATTCACCTTCATGTCTGTAAAAGGAATATTTGTCGCGGTAGATGCTGTCCAGTTATTTCCACCATCAGTAGACTTATAGATTCCTTTATTGGTGGCAGCAATGTATTCCAAAGAATTTGTTGAATTTTGAATAATTTCAATGACCAAACAGTTCGTCAAACTAGTAGCAGTAAACGTTGTACCACCATCATTTGATTTTCTTAATCCAGCAGAACTATTTGAATAATAATTAGCATCACCCGTTCCTAAAAGCAAATGCTGATCATTGGTATAATCAATACAAATCGAAGCACAGTTATTCGTTAGCACATCGGTTCCGGGCGCCACAATCCAGTTGGCTCCCTGATCGTTTGAGAAGAATAATCCGCCTTCACCAGTAACAGCATAGTATTTATTGGTGTCGGAAGCATGAAATTTTAGTTGGCTGATTCTGCAAAAACCGTGTATTTGCCCGGAATTGTTCGTCGGGAAATTCGTTCCGCCGGGAACAGGTGTCCAGTTTGCCAATTGCGCATAAGAGGAGATACTCAGCAGCATTGCACAAATAAGTAGTATTTTTTTCATCGGAAATTACTTTTGGGGAGTATTGAGTTCTTCTATTTTTTTTCGTTCTTCGGATTGAGCATCAATTATTCTCTGCTGTTCCTCGGGAGAAACAATACTGCCATCCTCACGAACCCAAGGTTTAACGGCTTTCATCCATCCTTTAAATGCACGAACTTGAGCAGCATAAAGCATTGTTTCGTCCGGTTTCCCTTTTCGTTTTCTCTTTTTTTCTTTGCGGGCATGTTCGCGTTTACGCTCCTCTTCCGATTCTTCTTCCTGCTCTAAACCGACTTCTCTTTCGAAGGTATCCAACTCATGGTTTTCAAAGGGTTCTTCAGGTAATATACGGCTCTTCCAATATTCCCTAAAGGCTCTAATGGTTAGATAGTAGTTTGCATTCGGATCATTCATCATTTCAATCCAAATCGGTTCTTTTCGAAATTGTCTCGGTTTGTATTTCTTCGCTGGTTCTTGCGCCAGACTAGTGAAATTGATACAAATCATGAGCAGGAATGTAAGTAGTATTCCAATTTGAAGTTTGCCGTTCATAAGTATTTAGTTTTATTGGTTTATTCCTGTTGTTTTCTAAACGTATAAAAAACAACATTTTTCAGGAGTGAAAGTTAATAAACTTCTTTTCTCTATTCAAAAAACAAACAATTGTATTAAAGCAAGGGGTGTCTGTTGTATTTCCAACTTAACAGCTTATTTTGTTCAATTTCCGGGCTAATTGATTTTTGGTTATATATTTTCATTTTAAATCCTTCCAAAAGCAAAAAAATTACCTACAACTGAATATTCATCAAAACATTAAAACAAAATTGCACTATTTTATTTCGTCTCGTGTTGTACCAGAAATCCAATAATTGCGATATCAATAATGTGTATCCGACTAAATTATAGATATTACCATTTAGACTAAATCGATCTAGGATTCAAATAATGAAGCAGAAATTCATTCTTTATTTGTTAGAACACGTCCTGGGAAAAAATTCAATTGATTCAAACATGCTGTCTGAGGAACCAAAAATCAGCTTACAAAATTCCGGTCATTAAAAGGATGGAAAATAGTAAAAGCATAATTGCAACGAAGTTTTGGAGAAAGCGGATAGTTACTTTCTTCAATAGCTTATTTCCGGCATATGCTCCTAAAAAAGCAGACAAAACGGCCATCGTTAAGAGTAAATAATCCAGTTTATCATGCTGCTTTACAATATCGGATGAATAAATCCCTAATCTAGAAATATCAATTAAAATAGCTATCACTACACCAGTCGCAACAAACTGCTCTTTTGACAAACCTGCACGTATCAAAAATGCCGTTCTCAGCGCTCCCTGGTTTCCAGACAATCCACCGAAAAAACCGCTCAAAAATCCACCAAGAGGGATATACTTCTTGTTAAATTCCAGTTTCGATAAGCCAGGGATGATGTCAAAAAGCGCAAAAAAGAAAAGTAATCCCCCAACTATGAGTTTCGTAATTGTAATACTACCACTTATATTGAACATGGAATACATCAGTATTGGCTCCATATCGGATATGAGAGTCAAAATGTATGCGCCGATAAATGCAGATACAATTGCTGGAATACCAAATTTTAGTACAATGTTCCTGTTTGCATTCTTTCCCACCAAATAGAGTTTAAATGCATTGTTGAGAAAGTGAACAATCGCCGTTAATGAAATAGCCAGTTCCAACGGAAAGAAAATAGCAAATATGGGAACCAAAATAGTTCCGAGCCCAAAACCAGAAAAAAATGTTAGTCCAGAACCAAGTAATGAAAAAAAGCAAATGGTTATATACTCGATTACCATATTTATCTTTTACTGAGCTGCAAAATAAAGCTAATTAAACAAACTCAAAATTATCTGAATATGAAGTTAAAATTAAGTACTATTCATTGAAACCGGTTAAACATGGAACAAAAATCCGCGTATAAAGTTGAAACGGCTCCCTGGCAGATCACGCAACTCATTGTTTCCCTTAGGTTCAAATCCAAGAATGGAACACTATTTTATGGATATTTTATTTGACAACGTTAAAAAAACAGATTACTTAGCACTCAAATTGTTAATTATTGCGATAAACTCTTATCCAAAAAACACTCATTATGCTCAAAACCAACGTATTATTAGCAATTATAGCTTGCATATCCTCCTTCACACATGCTCAAAAACTTCAAATTGTAGATGACTACACGAAGCAGCCAATTGCCAACGCTGTCGTAGTTCAAAACCAAAAAACATACACATCAAATGCTATCGGGTTAATGGATTTAACAGGAATAACTGTTCCATCTGAAATCCTGCTCGAGCATCCGAATTATACCAGCAAGACAATACAAATATCCAATAATGAATTAACTGTTATTTCCTTACTCGAAAAAACCATCGATCTGGATGAAGTTACAGTTTCATCAAGTAGGTTCTTAGAGAAGAAATCTGATGTTCCGAAACGAATTGAAACAATCAGGAGTTCAGAGATCCAGAGAATGAATCAAAGTAGTACCGCAGATTTACTGGCGTCTAATGGAGCAGTTTTCATCCAAAAATCACAATTGGGAGGTGGTTCACCAGTGATAAGAGGCTTTGAAACCAATAAAATACTTCTCGTGGTTGATGGCATTCCATTGAATAATGCCATTTACAGGGGGGGACATCTTCAGAATGTCCTGACAATCGATCCAGCGGCTTTAGAAAGTGTAGAAATCGTTTATGGGCCAGGTTCTGTTGTATACGGGTCAGATGCACTTGGGGGAGTAATGCATTTTCATACTATGAAACCCCAATTCTCTGAAACCGATTCGATACTGATCAAAACGAACTCATTTGCACGATACTTTTCAGCTGCAAATGGTTTCTCCGGACATGCGTCTTTAAACCTTGGCTGGAAACGCTGGTCTTCATTTACAAGTTTTACGTATTCCCATTTTGGTGACTTAACTCAAGGAAAAGTAAGAAAAAGTAAGTATCCGGATTTTGGTGAAAGAACATTCTATGTTGATCGAATCAATGATGTAGATTCGATGGTGAATAATTCAAACAAAAATAAGCAGGTAGGATCTGCATACTCACAATACGATATTATTCAAAAAATTGCATTTAAGCAGAATGATCACATAGTTCATACCTTGAATATGCAGCTTTCAAATTCTTCTGATATCGATCGATACGACAGACTTACCCAGACAAAAAATGGGCTTCCCCGCTTTTCTGAATGGTATTACGGCCCTCAATTCAGAGCTTTAATCGCTTATGATTTATCGATCAACCAAAAAAGTAAAATCTATGATCAGGTGAAAGTGAATGCTTCTCAGCAATGGATTGAAGAAAGCCGCCATGACAGAGCCTATAAATCAGACTTTTTAAATCATCGAACTGAAAAAGTATTGGTTAGTACACTACTCGTTGATTTGGAGAAAAGACTGGGAAAACATGAAATCAGATATGGGATATTTGCGAAATATGATCAGGTTCAGTCGACCGCAAACAAACAAAACATATTAGTTGACACGTCAGGTTCTTTAGATACCCGCTATCCTGATGGAGGATCTTCCATGTCGACTGGTGCTATTTACGTAACAGATGTGATTGAGATTTCGGATAAGTTTATTTTAAGCGGTGGAATCCGGGCCAACTACGTTCATCTTAAAGCTAAATTTAATGATCGGACATTTTACCCTTTTCCATACAGCGAAGCAAAGCAAAACAATAGTGCTCTGAACGGTAATCTGGGAGTGATTCTACAACCAATTAAGAGCATTCGGATTTCATTGAACGGATCAACCGGATTCAGAGCTCCCAATATTGATGATTTGGCAAAAGTTTTTGAATCGGTAGTTGAAACAAACAATACCTCTGGAAAATTGGTGGTTCCAAATACAAACTTGAAACCTGAAACTGTATATAGCGGGGAATTAGGTATAAGCTATCGGTACAAGGATAATATTCAGGTGTCGGCTCTGGGTTATTATTCCAGAATAGAAAATGTGATTGCCATACTCCCATCTACTTTAAACGGTTCTGATACTGCTTTTTACAATAATAACTATGTAGATGTTTATTCCGCTAAAAATGCAAATTATGGTATCGTATACGGTGCTGAAGGAAGTATTAAAGCTCAATTTCTGAAACATTGGGTCGTGACTTCTTCCATTAACTACACACAAGGCCGCGTTTATGTTGAAGGCGATGAAAAGCCATTAGACCACATACCGCCTGTATATGGAAAAACTTCCCTTCAGTTTACCTGGAAAAAACTGCAGACCGAGTTTTTCACTCAATACTCTGGTTGGAAAAAACTAGCCGATTATTCAGATAGTGGTGAAGATAATTTGGCCTATGCAACAGCAGACGGAATGCCAAATTGGATTACTTACAACTTAAGAATCGGGTATCAATTTAATTCTAAATTGTCTGCTCAGGTTGCTTGCGAAAATATATTGGACCAAAATTACAGAACGTTCGCATCAAATATTAGTGCACCCGGAAGAAATTTCATTGTTACATTGAGATTAAACACCTTTTAAATGAATCAGGACAAAAAGTTGGGAGTAATTCAATAAAGAATTCAGAAAATACAAAAGTCCAACACTAAATATTGGACTTTTGTGAAGTCTTTCGGAAATTTTTGGGGAGTTTTGTAGGAGGATATGGAAAGTTTACTTCAAATATAAGCACACTCAAAACTCACTATATTACTAAAAGAACAAGGACTGATCGGAGAAAATAGATGAAATACTAAAATTATTTTGTCCCATGAACGTTCGGTTAACCAAAGATCAAAAGATTAAAATTGGCGATATGGAGGAGACTTATTCCTTCACAAAAATTTGACCTTCCTCTCTCCTTGAATTGCGCACGATCAGATAAGTTCCCGAAGTCAAATCAGACACATCGATCGTATTTGAATACTGGTTTGACCTCATCTCGCATCCGGTGAGATCGTAAATCGCAATGGATTCTGTTTGATCAAATGCAGAGTAGATTGTCAAGATATCTTTTGACGGATTGGGGAAAATAGCGAATTCATTTTTAGTGGAAATATCCTTGACGGAAAGTGTTGAGTTCAACTTAAGAATGAAAACACTGGGATCTTGTGGAGAAGCCGGAATAGTCAAAGTCCCGGGTCCTGGGTCGAAATCAGTTGTTCCGAAGAATGTACCACCTACGTATACATTTCCATCCGGGTCTTTTCCTATGCCCGTAATGGAAGAAAGCGAACTACTTGGGATGATGAACACCCAATTAAAACCTCCGGAAGCGTTTAAACTCAAGGCAAATGCATCCGAATTCCAGGGTGAATCAAACGTAATTGCTCCCGAATTGAATGAAACATGAGAGGTAAATGATCCGGTGATGATGCAATTTTCATCGGAGTCGAGAAGTATCCTGCCTGGGAAATTCGCATCTCCATCCACTCCTTTTACCCAGATAAAATTGCCTGAGCTATCCAATTTAAGAATGAAGGTGTTTCTACCAGTACCAATCAATACCTGAGGCGTTCCTGTCAGGTTAAAATCGGTTGTATCTGAATAATCTCCTGTCAAATAATAGTTTCCCTGATCGGACACCGCAATTGATCCCGGCTGATGATAGTACTGTGAACCATACGTTTTAACCCAATCGAGATTTCCAGAACCGCTCAGCTTCACTAAAAAAATGTGACTGATGATATTCGGACTTACCAGATGTACTCCAGGTCCCGGATCGAAATCAGTGGTATATTCAAAAGATCCTGTAATTGCGCAACCGCCATCAGAAGTATCGTCGATACCATAAGATTCATTCCAACCTTCACCAGGAAAACTTCCGCCCCAGATAAAATTACCATTCGCATCCAATTTTGATATGAAAACCCCACCATAATTGCTGGTGTTTAATGCTGTTCCCGCATTTGGGTCCACATCCACTTCCATACTGAACTCCCCTACTAGAAAACATTCCGAATTTGCATTGAATACAGCTGTTTTGACCCTTGAATGTCCTGTACTTGGAAAAGATTTTGCCCATTCGAAATTTCCGTTCAAATCCAATTTCACTGCAAATGCATTTCCAGTCGAGGACAGAGACGTTAATTGATAAATACCTATTCCCGGATCAAAATCAACCGTATCATTAAAAAAACCGGTTACCAAAATATGTTGATTGTTATCTATTGCCAGCCCCAATGCGTTCTCTTCTTCGGTTCCCCCTAAAGCGATAACCCAAACCAAGTGCCCATCCGAATCCAGTTTCCGGACATAAGTATCAAAATTGTTAAATGCTGTCAGATAATGTGTTCCAGATCCTGGATCAAAATCCAGAGTGCTGTAAAAATTACCGCAAGAATAGGTGTTTCCGGAATTATCAACAACCATAGCGGCTGCACCAATCTCTTCCGTGCTTTGCAGTGCGGAAGTTACCGATAACCATTCCAACTGTGCCTCTGTCGGAAAACAATAAAACAAAAGAGAAAATAGGAGTATTGTTTTTTTCATAGTACTTTAGATGTCTGATAAAGGGTCCATGTTGATTTCTCTTCAAATATACTTTTTAATCTTATTCATTCCTGAACAATAGACCTGAAAAATTGTCGAAAATGGTGATCGGATAATATCCAGGATTGACAATGCGTGAAATGAATAAGATTCTGAAAGAGATTGGTGAGTAGGCAAGTGAATTGGCTGAAATATCCAAGACTCTAATATTTTCAAAACCATCATCCAATAAGAAGTCTACCAATTTACTGTCTCCACCCCCAATATCAATAATATTTGCCGATTTATCCAATTCTAATGAATGAATGAAGTCAAGTGAGGTTTGAGGAATTTGTTGCGTCCAACTAACTTGATCCGGAGTTTTCGTTTCGTAAACCGTTTCCCAATGTGTTTTTTTTACTCTCTTCCATATTACTCTTCCCCTTTACAACAATCATCGCGTTGTTGGTAACCGTTCGGATCAGCTTTCACTTCATCAGCATTAAAACCACACAGTGAGATTTCTTTGCGTTATACAATCTCATCTTTTTCATTTACAAGAAATGTATGTAGAGTATTATTTACCCTCATTGCTCGTTTGAAATCGTCTTTTGAGTCCATCAAAACTAAAAATTCCCAGCAACTTGCATTTACCAATGTTTGAACCTTTTAGTGTGAGTGGCCACCTGCCTCTTCACCATTTTTCAACTTACTTAAAAGATCATATGCTCCGTTGATTACAATTTTCAGTGTTTCCCAACTTTTACCCGAGGACAGAATAATCTCTGTGTAGCCCAATTCACTCACCCCGGTTTTCACCGAAATCATTTCAAATGCATGTTCATTTTTGTGATCAGCCTTCACCTCAGAAAAAATATACTTCTCACCTTCAAACTCTACAATTGCTTTATCGGGAACAGCTGTTACCTCGTTACTTCCACTTTCAACCAAACCTTTGAGGTACATTCCTGGAAGTAATTGATTGTCTTCTTTGTCTAAGTGGCAATGAACATTCACCGTGCGATCATTTCCGATTTCTCGCCCAATCAAGTATACTGTTGCAATGCGTTCTTTATCTTCATTCGCTAATGTGAAACGTACTTTTTGTCCAACTATTAGTTTGGGAATGTCTTTTTCAAACACGGTTAATTCAGCATGTAAATGCTCCGTATCTGCAATCTTGAACAATACATCAGATGGCGTAACAAAAGCTCCAATATTCGTGTTTACCTGAGTGACATAACCACTAATTGGAGAAAGAATGGAAGAAGAACTTTGAATTTTTCCATTTTCAATTGAAGTAAGCGAAATATTCATTAGCTGTAATCGGGCCTTTAATCCATTTACGCGTGCCCGCATACTTTCATATTCGCTTTTTGCCTTTTGAACCGTCTTCTTTGCATTGATGTTTTCCGTAGACAATTCCTGCTGACGTTCATACTCCAGTTTCAGGAAATCTAATTGACTTTTGTAATCCAAATAATCTTGCTGAACATTGATGAAATCGGGATTCTGAATGATTGCAACTACCTGTCCCTTTCTAACTTTCATCCCTTGAAGGAGTTCTGTGTTTTTCACCGTTCCTCCAAAAGGTGCTGAAATGGAAACCAAATTCTGTGGTGGAACGTCTAATATTCCATTCACTTTTATGGTTCCACTAAGGGATTTTAATTCAATTTTTCCGGTTTGAAGGTCAATTGTCTTGTATTGTTCAGCAGTAAGTTCCACGCTATTCTCATTTGCGTGATGCTCTTCTTTAGGAGCTGGTTTTTCGTTCGAACTACAGCTTGCAAGAAACAAGGTTGTAATTACAATTGTTGATTGAATAAATGATTTCATATATAATTTTTTAATTTATCGTTACCTGCTATTTCAGCTAAAATTGTCGAGCAATACTTGTTTTTGTTTGACCACGCTAATGCTTGTTTTTTATCATCAGCCGTGGCTGGATCTTATTTCTGACCTGTTAAATACTGAATTTTTGCGGCACTCAGGTTCGTTTGAAGCAAAATCTCAAGGTATCTCTCCCTTATTTCATTGGCTGTTTTAAGACTAAGCAGGTATTCAGAATACCCAATCTCTCCACCAGCATAACCTTTCTGGCCGCTTCTCAAGATATCTTCAGCATTTCCCAAAGCAGACTGCGTGTAATATTCCAGGCTATTTCTATTGTTTAGGTATTCCTGTAAAGCCTGTTCATACTTACCATGTAAACCAGTCTGATAGGCTTCGAAGTTACTTTCTGCTACTTTGGTTGAGAGATTAGCAGATTTTACTTTTGCACTATAACCATTAAAGAATATAGGAATAGACAAACCAACCTGGAAGCCTTGAAAGCGCTTAGAACCATTAAAATATACATCCTGATTGTTTACGTTTTGGGTTCCAATTAAGGTTTGATTAAAATATCCCAACGTAATATCAGGCAAACCTTTGGCAATTTCTACTTTTCGCTGACTTTGGGTAATATCAATTTGTTGGTGAACAAATGCCAGTTCAGGATTTCCTTGAATAGCACTTGAGTCATTCGCCAACAGAAGCTGTTCCTCCTTTAAAATTGTTTCAGAAATAGAAACACGATCCTGGCTACCCATCAGATTTTGCAACAACAAAAGATACCTCGATTGGTTGGCTTTATTTTGGGTAATTCGATAGTTTAGCTCATCTGACTGGGTTTGAGCAGTTGTCTTTTCAAGCAATGTTCCTTCACCCGTTTTCTCTCTTAATGATGAAGCATCAACAAAACCTTTGAACACACTATCCTGAGCTATTAGAATTTCCTGTTCTCCGTTGAGGTATTGTAAATAGAAATAGCATTGTTTGATTTGATGGACCAACTCATTTTTGGTCAACTCGGTCTTCAATTTACTCTGTTCAATAAGTACATTTCCCAATTCCGAATTGGCAGAAAACACGGTTGGAAATGGAATGGTCTGGGAAATCGTCAGATTATTATCGTTTCGATTGATACTGTTGTATTGGCCCACCATCAAATTCACATCTGTTTTAGGAAGCTCAAATAAGGTTAGTTTATACTGGGTTTGAAATTCAATTTGCTGATTCCCTGCAATGACAGCTTTGTTATTCGATAATCCTGCTTGAATTGCCTGCTCCAAAGTCACTACTTTTGTCTGCGAATAACCAAAATTAGAAAGGAACAACAAGGTAATAACCGTGGCTATCACTGGTAACGATTTCACCTTTGGTTTCATTTTCTCAAACCAATAATACAGAATCGGAAGCACCAGCAAAGTAAGCAATGTTGCAGTCAATAGTCCGCCAATAACAACTGTCGCCAAAGGTTTTTGAACCTCTGCGCCGCTTCCGTTGGATAATGCCATTGGAAGAAATCCTAAGGATGCAACTAACGCAGTCATGATAACCGGGCGTAATCGAACAGCTGTTCCAGTTTTGATAATTTCTATTGTGTCTTTCACCCCTTCTTTTTTTAATCGATTGAATTCTGCAATGAGTACAATTCCATTTAAAACGGCAACTCCAAATAAGGCTATAAAACCAACACCTGCGGAAATACTGAACGGCATTCCACGCACCCAGAGTGCAATTACTCCACCAATTGCAGAAAGTGGAATTGCAGTAAAGATTAAAAGTGCTTGTTTTGCAGATTTAAAAGTAAGGTACAGCAGGAAGAAGATCAATAACAAGGCTACAGGAACAGCAATGGATAAACGTGCCGTTGCAGCTTGTAGATTTTCAAATGTTCCGCCGTAAGTAGGATAATAACCCGCTTCAAATCTCACCTCTTTCTCCACCTTTTTCTGGATTTCCTCTACAATACTTTCCACATCTCTTCCACGAACGTTGAAACCAACAATAATCCTGCGTTTCGCATCATCCCGTTGAATTTGATTTGGTCCGTCTTTGAAATTGATCGTCGCCAATTGTTCTAATGGAATCTGAGCTCCGGTTGGTGATTCAATAAACAAATTCCGAACATCGTCTAAATTTTGACGGTTTACTTTATCCAACCGAACAACCATGTCGAATCGTTTTTCACCCTCAAATACCAAACCTGCAACTTCGCCAGCAAATCCAGCACGAATGGCAGTATTGATATCATCGATATTCAGTCCGAATTGAGCAATTTTATCCCTTTTAAACGAGATGACAATTTGAGGTAACCCAGAAACCTGTTCAATGTAAATATCTTGGGCACCCTCAATTTCTTTGGAAATAGCTCCAATTTGCTTGGCATACTTACTGAGTTTACCCAGGTCTTCGCCATATATTTTAATCACCACGTCCTGTCGGGCCCCCGTCATTAATTCGTTGAAACGCATTTGAATCGGTTGTTGAAACCCAAAGGTTACTCCAGGAATATGCTCTTCGAGTTTGGCCTGCATTTTTTCAGCTAATCCTTCTCTATTTGAAGCACTTGACCATTCAGATTTGTCTTTCAGAATGACCATTAAATCACAAGCCTCAACAGGCATTGGATCTGTTGGAATTTCGCTTGAACCGATTTTACCAACCACTTGCTTTACTTCCGGAAAGTGGTCTTTCAAAACTTTACCAGCTCTAGTAGCTGCTTCGATTGTTTGAGACAAACTACTTCCCGTTAAAACACGTGTTTCAACAGCAAAATCGCCTTCCTCCAAAGTTGGAATGAATTCTGACCCCATGGAACTGAATAGAAACAGACAAAAGAAAAACAATCCCAGTGCAATTCCTGCAACCAAGGCTTTGGAACGCAGCGCAAAACGAAGCATTGGTGCGTATACTCGTTGACATCCTTCAATGATTCTATCTGAAATAGTACGTTTCAAAGAAATTTTCTTGCTTAAAAACAATGCACTCATCATTGGTACATAGGTCAACGAAAGGAGAAAAGCACCAAGGATGGCAAACACAACTGTTTGAGCCATTGGTTTGAACATTTTTCCTTCTACGCCCACCAATGCTAGAATCGGCAAGTAAACAATTAATATGATTATTTCACCAAAAGCAGCACTATTTCGAATTTTGGAGGCAGAAGAATAAACCTCTTCATCCATCTCCATCTGTGACAGTTTTGTTCGCTTAGTTCGAAGCTGTAAATGATGTAAAGTTGCCTCAACGATAATCACTGCTCCATCCACAATCAATCCAAAATCAATCGCACCTAAGCTCATTAGGTTTCCACTAACTCCAAACAGATTCATCAATGAAATTGCAAATAACATCGCCAATGGAATAACAGAGGCTACGATCAATCCAGCTCTGAAATTCCCTAAAAACAATACCAATACAAAAATCACAATCAATGCCCCTTCTGCCAGATTTTTCGCCACAGTTCCAATTGCACTGTTTACCAATTTCGTTCGATCAAGAAAGGGCTCTACTACTATTCCCTTAGGAAGTGTTTTTTCGATTTGAGTCATGCGTTCCTTCACATTAGCAATCACTTTGGAAGAATTAGCTCCTTTGAGCATCATAACGACAGCACCCACAACTTCTCCATCGTTGTTCCGGGTCATCGCTCCGTAGCGGGTTGCGGATCCAAATTTCACTTCAGCAACATTTCTGATCAGCACTGGAATTCCGTCATCGTGAGTTGTTACAACAATTTCTTCAATATCGTCAATGGATTGAATTAATCCTTCGCTACGAATAAAATAGGCATTTGGTTTTTTATCAATATAAGCACCTCCTGTATTTTGATTGTTCTTTTGAAGAGCAGTGAATACGTCGTTAACACCAACGTTCATGCTTTTCAGTTTATCCGGGTCTAATGAAATCTCATACTGCTTTAGAAAACCTCCAAAGCTACTTACATCTGCAATCCCCTCTACACCTAATAATTGACGTCTAATGATCCAATCCTGAATCGTTCGAAGTTCAGTAGCATCATAGTTATCCTCATAGCCTTTTTTGGGATGAATCACATATTGGTAAATTTCTCCCAGTCCAGAAGTTAATGGAGCCATTTCAGGAATTCCCATTCCTTGAGGAATCGTTTTAGAAGCATCATTGAGACGTTCATTTACTTGTTGACGAGCCCAGTAAACATCTACTTCTTCCTTGAAAACTACCGTTACAACTGAAAGACCAAAACGACTAAAAGAGCGAACCTCCTCTATATCTGGGATTGTTGCCATGGATTGCTCCACTGGGAAGGTAACAAAACGTTCAATATCTTCTGCCCCGTTACTTGGTGAAGAGGTAATAATCTGAACCTGATTATTGGTGATGTCAGGAACGGCATCTATGGGTAATTGATTGAGAGAATATGCTCCCCAACCGATAAGCGCGACAATCATAATGCTGATCATCAACTTATTCTTGATACTAAATTGAATAACTTTATCTAACATGAACATGCTTGTTAATCGTAATTAATTCACTTGCCTACTGGTAGGCAAGGTTCGCTAATGTTTAACACAGAAGCGGTCAGGATAGAATATACCCTGTCTAAAGAACAAATGAAACGATTAACCCAATTGAGGCGGTTGCCAAATGAAGGATGCAAATTCAGAAAGCGCGAATTGCGTGGAATAGTTTATTTTAACCGATTCAACAATTCCAAAATCAGATGAGCCAATCTGGTAAAATGGATTGTTTGTTGGAATATAAACTAATTGAGATGAATAACAATTGGAAGAGTGGTCATGGTTAAAAGGTAAGCGACGATGCTCTGTATCTGTTTTACGATTTGTAGCATGATCCATTAAAAAATCAAAAAAACCAACAGCTTCATGTTCCTTGTTATGATGTTCATAATGAGCAATAACTTCAGGGAGCTCCACTAGAAAATGAACAAAACCCGTTGGAGCAATTATTCCAACAACAAAAAAATAGACCATTATTTTTTTCATCTTATTCACTTATACCAAAAGTATAAAAACAATTATTAATCGAATTCGATTTCACATTTAATTAACTCTTTTTATTCCAATATAGAATAATACCAAATTATAAATAAAACCATATTTTGTTCAAAAATATCGAATTGAAAAAGATTGTACCCTTAACTTAATAAATCTTCAGACTATCGTTTCATAAATCGTGGATTCATTCTATAATCAGCAATGCTATTACATCTTATCTCCTTCTATTACGAAAGTATCCTGTTCCTAACAGGATTTTAGTCGCTTTGGATTCGCTCGTCCATATAATATGAACTATCCCAGACAAGTTACAATCAACTGATTCATTTCGGAGGTTGAACCTGTTGGAATAAACTGAAAAACTAATAACATTCCTGAACGACATCGTAAACCACTTTTTTCAAAATCGTTAGTTAATGTTTTTCCCATCTGGTAAGCCACCATTTGAATACATAAAATAAGCGAAAGAACGAATATATCTCAATTCTTAACGAATTTCAACAAAACCACTTCTAATATAAATTCACCAATCCTGTCATAATTTTATGGCTTACTTTTGTAGAAAAATCAGTAATAAATCTAGAGTTCCTGCAATAATGAGGTGTCCTAAAAATCCCTAAATAGGAAAAAAAATGGGTCTATTCGCGGAACTGAAATCGATATTAAATTATGAAAAACAAGTTACTTTTATTTTTAGCCCTAACAAGCATTCACTTTTCGGGATACACACAAACAAAAAAACCAGTTGCAAAACCTACTGCCACTAAAGAATTATATACTTTTTACACTGTGAAAAACGGTGTAAAAACGAAGGTTAGTCCCAGTTCAAAGATTGTTATTCCAGTTGGTGCTGACGGGATGAACTCAATCAACATTGCTTTAGATATTGATGTACAGGCATTCCACAAAAAACACCCTTACGATTTTGTATCCATTTATGTTTACAACTATACGAAACAAACTTCCTACTCCAACAACCGTGTGATGAATTTCATCGATCCAGGAGAGGCAAAGATCATGGCACAAACCGTAACAAAGGGAATTACATTATATCCTGAATCAGGGGCTAATTTCAAAAACTATGAGCCATTATTCAAAACTACTAATCAAATCAGTACAGATTGGCAGGGTGATTCGTTGGCATTTATCATCACTGGAGCATACTCCAATGGAACTGAAACCTATTATGATGACTATTCCAATTCTGTAAAAACGAAACAGATATATAGCAAATTTACAGAAATAGACCCAGTTCCAACTGTACTCTTCGGCTACGATAAAGCGTATTTGAAAAATATTTCCAATATGAAACTTCGAAATAAAATTGATGGAAGCAACAATTTATTTACTTTCAATGGAACTGAAATTTTGACCATCAATGGAATGGCAAAAGAATGGTTAAAAGGTGCGATGTATTCTGCTAATGAAGCAGATATGATGGCAACCAAAACGTTTATTGTGAATTACTTCAACTCACGCCTAGCTGAATTCGAAAAAATGCCTGAAGATTTGGGCTATCTAGATAAATTAAACGCACTGATCCAAGAAACCACTTTTTTAAATCTCAGCAAATTAACAACTGATGAGAAAAAAACATTGGATAGACTCATTAAAAGAAGTAAAACTGCTACAACCGATGAAATTGTTGGCTACTTCAAAACAGCTAACCCAAATCCACCTGCAGCAGTGGTGGATTATTCCACGTATATTGCACGTTGATATTTAAAGTGCTTACTTATATAACAGATAGATTTAAGTATATTCAATAGATGAATTTGAAAAACCTTCGGGAGTATCCGAAGGTTTTTATGTTTAAGCAAACAGGATTATTTCTTTTCAAAACACTTTCGTAAGCGTAATAAGTGATCAGTTTTTTTAATCCCTGGTCATTTGCCTTCCTACGAATTAAAATCTGTATCGACTGAGAGATAAATGAATGGATGCATACACCTAACTTCTATTTAAGCTGAATTCAAGATCTAATTGATTCAAACGCTTTTCCAAAATTTTCAATCACATCTGTGATAACCATACTTTCCATACATTGTTCATTTAAGGTGATATCCGCCGCTAAACCATGAAGATACACCGCCAACTTTGCAGCATTTAAAGGAGTATATCCCTGCGCTAAAAAAGAAGTAATCACACCTGTCAAAGCATCTCCCGAACCTCCTTTTGCAAGCCCTGCATTACCTGTTGAATTTTGAAACACCTCATCTGGAGTTATAATTGCCGTTTGATGACTTTTTAACACTATAATGATTTGATACTCTCTCGCTTTAGTTATTGCAGTATTCATTCTATCATCATTATTTTGATGAGCACCAAAAAGTCTGTCAAATTCAAGGATATGAGGCGTAATGATTGTTTCCTGAGGAATGTAAGCGTGTAACTTTCTATTAGAAACCAAGGTCAATGCATCCGCATCTAATACGATTGGTTTTTTAAATTGTGCCAGAAGGTTAATAAGTAATTCTTCGGTAGTTTTATTTATACCCATACCAGAACCTGCTCCAATCGCAGAAAAATGATCAAAATCATACTGCTGATCTTCTCTCAATAGTAGCATTGCTTCTGGAACACTAATTTGAAGAATCTCCCTTTCTTCTTCAGGCACACAAACGGTGAGCAAGCCTACTCCTGTTCGAATTGCCCCTCTTGCAGCAATTACAGCAGCTCCCATAGAACATTTTTTACCAGCTACAATCAGTGCATGACCGTAATCCTTTTTACTGGAATTTGCTTCTCTCTGCTTTAACAGCGTTTTTATATCCTCTTTCTTGAGCTGATTCATTTCAATACATATTTCTAGAAAACAGGAGTGTAATCTATGATTGATTTAAGACCTTATCTCATAAAATGTTCTTTAACAAATGCTTCTTTCTGATTATCCGTCATTTTATCTGAAGATGCAATATCTATCTGTATATTCTTGAAATGCGAATCTTTAAGCAAGTAATGATGGAGTTCTGCTTTTGCATCTGTCGGACCAAATAGCAGTATATGATTGTAATTCCAAATCGCATTTGCAATTTCTTTATAATAAACTTGATGCATGTGTTTTTCTTTATTATGCATGTGTTTCTCTCCTTTTTTGAGTACTTCTTCCCTTTCACGAAAAGAAAAATCAGATTGTATCGAGCGATTCTTATTCTCATTATTCAAATCAATCAAATTTGCACTTGAATGATCCATCCAGATTCCTATTGCTTTCATAATCAATTATTTTAGAAGACATGACAAAGGAATTCAATTAGTCCTACAAAAACAATGATTCAACTCATGTGAATATCTGATAGTTACCCGAATGAATTTGATGTGTCTTAATCAATTTTTCATAGTAGCCAGTTTTTCATACTCGAGGATGGTGATCATACTTCCTGTAATCTCAATATATTTGTCCTCCTTAAAATCGCTCAGTGTTCGAATTACTGTTTCCTTGGCCGTTCCAACCAAGTTCGCCAAATCTTCACGCGAAACATTCATGCTGAATTGTTGATCTGTTTCTTTTTTATACGTATCAGAAAGCTTAACCAATGCTTCCGCCACTCTTTTTCTTACAGAACTATAAGCTAATCGTATCAATTGTTGCTCATTTTCAAGGAGATTATCAGAAAGAATTCCAATAAACTTTTTTGCAACCTCAGCATTTTTATAAATCAGTGAAAAGAAATCTTCTTTGGGGATCATATATATTTCAGCAGCTTCCAATACTGCAGCTGAATGAGTATACTGCTCATCTTTAAGCAAAGAAAGGAATCCGAAAAAATCTCCATCTTTATGTAAACTACTGATAAGCTCTTTTCCCTGGTCATTCTTTTGAAATACTTTTATCTTGCCTTTATTTATGAAATAAACACCTTTCGGATAAGCGCCTTCCATAAAAACCACGTCTTTCTTTTTATAATGCCTCATATCGCGTGACATCGAAAGCTCTTTCAATGAAACCAAACTTCGGGCCTCGTTTAAAAAATCCTGAACACCATCAATACTCTTCGTGAACTTCTTTTTCAAAAGATCTTGCTTGTTCAATCGTGTTTCGATCGCGTTCATTAATTCCTGATCATCGAAAGGTTTTGTTAGGTAATCATCTGCCCCCATAGCCATTCCTTTTCTCACATCACTGCGTTCTGCCTTTGCTGTTAGAAATATGAATGGAATACCAGCAGTTTCTTCATTTTTTGAAAGTAAATGCAACACTCCATGTCCATCTAAAACAGGCATCATGATATCACAAATTATTAGATCGGGGGTTTCTTTGATTGCTAATCGTACTCCTTCTTTTCCATTTTCAGCAGTGATTACTTCATACTGTGCCAATTCCAGTATTTCAGCCGTATTCTCACGAATATCAATATTATCCTCTATTAGAAGTATCTTTTTCATTGTCATTGGTTTTAGAGTCTTTTATTGATAGCGTAACTTTGGTTCCCTCGTTCTGAACGCTTTCAATCTCAATAGTTCCATTCATCAGTTCAATATATCTGGCTACAATACTCAAGCCTAATCCTGTTCCCTGAATATGAGTAGCATTTTTTCCTCTGAAAAAACGTTCGAAAAGCTGCTCTTGGTCTTCCTTGGAAATTCCAATTCCATGATCCTTAACAGTAATGAAAATTTCGTCTGCAATTTTTCTAACCGATAATTCAATTACCCCATCTTGAGAAGAAAACTTGATTGCATTGGAAAAAAGGTTCAGAAGTACATTCTTTAAAATTTTAGGATCCAGTCGAACTAGTTCCTCTCCTAAATAATCTTCACTAATTACCTGTTTACCAAACAACATGGTTCTCATTTCTGAAACTATTTCAGAAATAAATATTCTGATATTCATTTCCTCAGGTTCATTTACAATCTTACCCTCTTCCAATTTCGAAACTGAAAGAAAGTCATTCAGTATATCCGTTAGGTTATTAATCGATATTTTTACTTTACTAACATGTTTCTGATGATTTCCATCATCCTTACGCTCATGATACTTCGAGATTAAGGACACAGATGACATCATGGTGGTAAGTGGTGTTCTGAATTCGTGTGAAGCCATGGAAACAAATCGTGATTTCATTTCATTCAACTCCTTCTCTTTGGCAAGCGAAATATCCAGATCTCTTTTCGTTTTTTCTAATTCTGCTATCGCTTCTTCAAGAACCAATGTTCTATTTTTTACTTGTTTTTCAAGATCTGCAAAATAAGTTTTCATTCTGAACTCCGCTTCTTTTCTGAGCGTTATATCAATAATAAAAGCTATGACAAAATTTCCGTCTTTATTACTGTAAGGGCTCAAACTTATTTCAACTGGAAACTCAGATCCATCCTTTTTAAGACCAAAAAGATCCATACCCAAGCCCATCGATCTTGCATGTGGATGATGCGCATAACTCGTTCTGTTCGTTTCGTGTTTTTGGGTAAATCTTCTAGGAATCAGTGCTTCGATTTTCATTCCGGCCAATTCTCCATGTTCGTAACCAAACAGATGCTCTGCACTTGGATTAATTCTTATTATCTGCCCACTTGAATTTGTTACCAAAATCCCTTCTGTGGCATGTAAAAACAACGCATCATTCCCCTCTTTGCTTTCCATCTTTTTCAGTTCGTAGTTCATACCGAATATACGCTTTTTGATCGAAGACCAAATGTAGAAGAAGATTATCCATGAATAGGTGATCATAATCATGTCGGATAATGATTTTAATCATCCTCATTCGGATTACAAACGATGATTTAGCTCATTTTATAATCCTTGTTTCCTCTGTACGTTTGCTTATAGAAATAAAAACCTTAATGGAAATTCTTACTCAATATAATCCGATCGCAGCAATTACAATTGCACGAGTTTTTCTTGGAATTCTCTTTCTTTTCCAAGGATACGATGCGGTATTTAATATTGGACTGAAAAAAGTAACTGATACTTATCAAGCAAATTTTGGTTTGAAGGGTATTCCACGAAATCTAACCTCTTTTGCTGCTTGGTATACCTCCTGTACAGAACTCATTTGTGGTTTACTTCTCGTTTTAGGCCTATTTGAATTCGCTTCACTTTACTTACTTGGAATAAACCTGATTATTGCAGCCATTGGGTTTGGACTAAATGCCCCATTATGGGATACCAAAAATGTTTACCCAAGACTCATCTTACTTCTTTTTCTGTTAATAGTTCCTGCCCATTGGCATCATTGGTCTCTGGATTACCTATTATTCAAACCCCACATGTTATGAAGACTCTTTTAAACCAATCTGGAACCCTCCTTCCATCCAAGCGGATATTAGTACCCGTAGACTTCTCCGAGCTTTCAACTAATGCATTGGAATACGCTCTTCATTTGGCTAAAAAAACAAATGCTGAACTTCATCTGATTCATGCTTATGATTTCGAGATCTTCATGTACGATTCGGTTCAAATAAGCCAGACCGAGAATGACTTGGAAAAAGAAATCCTTCAACAACTCGAAAAATTGAAACAAACAATTCACTTAACCAATCCTGGGTTAAAGATTGTTTATAAAGCAATTATCGGAGTACCCGTTGATGAAATCAATGCTTACACCCAAAAAGAAAAAATTGATTTAATCGTCATTGGAACGCAAGGAGCAGGTTATATTCAGGAAAGAATGTTAGGCAGTACTGCTTCCTTGCTGATTCGGAATGCTAAAGCCCCAGTTATAATTATCGATAAAACAGTGAAGTTCAAGGATCCAAAACAAATTGTTCTTGCTGCCGACTTTCAGAAAACGGATCATACAAAAGTTCTTAATCCCTTGAAGGATTTTGCAAAACTGTATGATTCTCATATATGTATCTTAAATATTTATCCACACATTCAATTAATCCCTTCACTGGAAGAAATTCCCGAAGGATTCAGACTAGACTACTCTTTGAAAGATGTGAAACATACTTTCTTTTCTCTAGAAAGCGATCAGATTATAGAGCGCATTAACGACTTTGTAGAACATCACAAAATCGAGATGATTGCGATGATTGCTCGCAAACACTCATTCTTTAGCCGAATCTTTCGAGAGCCCTTAACAAAAGAAATGTCATTCCATAGTCATGTTCCACTTCTTGTTTTACACGACTGAAATCTGAATTCCAAAACAATGAAAATTACCATAAACGATCAGCAAACCATTGCTGAAATTCAAAATTCCTTTAATAAAGAGTTTCCATTTCTCAAACTGGAATTTTTCTCAAAAAGACACTTATCTGGACATCCATCTCCGATTAAGTTCCTGATCCGTAAGAACCTTCTGATCCGAGAATGCCGAACGATTCATCATGAGGGGGAGATTACTATTTCACCCGACATGAAAGTAAATGAGCTGGAGCAAAAACTTTGGAATCAATACGGTCTTGGGGTTCAGGTTTTCCGTAAATCGGGAATGAGCTGGTTGGAAACAATCTTAACAGACAACTGGACTCTTGCAGAGCAAAATGCAGAAGGAGAATCTCTGAGCAAAGGAATTCCCCCAGACGAACTGGATTATTACCAAGATAGAAACTGAAAAAGGTATTTTTCAGAAGGCTAATTAAATTATTTCATATAAAATTAAAACTTGTACTAACAATTGGAATTCCAGCAGTTGTTTTTGTCATTGCAGGAGCTTTCCTTAGTCGCTTTGTAAACACATCATTACTTCAGATAATACTATCCATCTTCTTGATCCTTTTGAGCATCTTACTAATCGTCTTTAGATACTGATAAGAGTCAATTAATCAATTGATTAATATCATTTTAAGAGATTTAAATGTACCTTAATTTTGTATCTGACCTTAAACTTACTGAAATGAAAAAACTTACAACCTTTCAAGTGCTTTATTCATAAGAGCTCAGAAACTTATCCGTTCTACTCACTTGTACAAATCGATTTAATCCCTGATTTTTAGTATTTAGACACTGCACTAATTCTTACAAACAGCTTATGCATCATCCCTTAACGGTAACAAAGGCATCTGGAGAACAAAGCCCATTCTCAGAAGAAAAAATCAAAAAATCCCTTCGACGATCAGGTGCCGATGAAGATCAGATTGACTTCATTCTTCAGGAAATTAAAAAAAACATGTACAACGGTATGACAACCCGTAACATCTATAAAACCGCCTACTCATTATTGAAATCCGGATCCCGCCATCAGGCAGCGCGGTATCATTTAAAGTATGCTATTATGGAACTCGGTCCATCTGGTTTTCCTTTTGAGAAGTATATTGCCGAGTTATTGAAATTTGAAGGTTATCAAACACAGATTGGGCTTATATTACAAGGAAAGTGTGTCACCCATGAAATTGATATAATCGCTGAAAAAGACCATAATCAACTACTCATTGAATGCAAATACCACAATCAACAAGGGATCACTTGCAACATCAAAATACCACTGTATATACATGCACGATTTAATGATATTGAAGCACATGCGCTTAAAAAGTCCAATAATACTGTAAAAAAACGCAAGGGTTGGATTGTTACAAATACGCGCTTTACCGCAGATGCTATCCAATATGCTGGTTGTTCAGAAATCCAACTTTTAGGTTGGGATCATCCATTTGGTAAAGGATTGAAGGATAAAATCGATGAGTCAAAATTATATCCAATAACCTGTCTAACCTCATTGACACTAGCTGAAAAACAACAATTACTGAGTCGTGAAATAGTTTTGTGTAATGAGTTACAGAATAACGGAAGACTCCTCTCATCTATTGGAATAAAAACAGGCCGAATGGCAACCGTACTCAACGAAGTTCACCGACTTTGTGATTATGAAATCAAAATTAGTTGATCAATTAATTCTAGTACAACAAATAAATAGTGTATGAAAAAGAATCTAACTATTCAGTTTTTAGGCGCAGCGGGCACCGTAACTGGATCTAAATACCTCATAGAACTAATCGATCAGAAGTTATTGATCGACTGTGGCTTATTTCAGGGCTTGAAAGAATTACGCCTTTTGAACTGGCAATCTTTGCCTTTTGATGTTGCATCTCTTGATGCAGTCATTTTAACTCACGGACATTTAGACCATGTGGGCTACTTGCCTTTACTTGTCAAACAAGGTTTCAAAGGTAAGATTTATGCAACTGAACCAACCATTGAAATTGCAAAGTTGATTCTGCAAGATAGTTCCAAAATTCAAGAAGAGGATGCCGAACGTGCCAACCGTTTTGGATATAGTAAACATCATCCAGCGAAACCTCTTTACACGACAAAAGAAGCCGAGTCTGTTTTCCCCATGTTCCAAAAGGAAGCGATAGACCAATGGATTAAACTTTCGGATTTATTTACTTTTCGTTTTTGTTACAACGGACATATCCTTGGTGCTACCTTTATCGAATTGAAAGCAGCCGATAAAGTCATTGTATTCTCTGGAGATATTGGCAGACAAGAAGATCCTCTCTTGTTTTCACCTCAAAAACCTGAACAGGCAGATGTATTGCTAATCGAGTCAACTTACGGAGGTCGCACGCATCCTACGGATCCAGAAACTCAACTGGCAGAAGTCATTCATAAAGCTGCTACTAAACAGGGCACCATCATCATACCTGTTTTCGCGGTCGAACGCGCTCAGCTTCTCATGTTTTACTTGTGGAAACTGAAAAATGAGCAGCGCATCCCCGATTTACCCATTTATATGGATAGCCCTATGGGAAAACACGTCTTACAGATTTTCGCTAATCACTATGCTTGGCACAAATTGTCTCCTTCTGAATCGAAACAAATCTCCCAAGAGATTCAAATCATCAGTAAACAAAATGAAACCCTCAAACTTGCAGAAAACAAAGATCCTAAAATTATTCTGGCAGCTTCAGGAATGGCCACTGGAGGAAGGGTGCTCACCTATTTCGAACATTTTCTGGGCGATAAAGCAGCCACTATTTTGATGGTTGGTTTTCAGGGGGAAGGTACTCGTGGAAGAGCTTTACTCGATGGCGCCAAGGAAATTAAAATGCGTGGAAAATATTGGCCTGTGAATGCAAGCTGCGTTCTTGTGGAAGGTTTATCAGCTCATGCAGATCAAAACGAACTAATCGATTGGATAAGTAAACTCGCGAAAAAACCAGAAAAAATATTCATCGTTCATGGCGAACCAGCAGGTTCTCTCGCTTTAAAGTCGAAGCTCAAAGAAGTTTATGGCTACGACAGTATCATCCCTGAATTAAATGCCGCTTTTACCATTCCAGTAAATGTTGGTGAGGTGTCATGAGCACATTTCAAAGCAATTAATTCAAGTAATCTCAGCGACTGTAACAGATTTCCTGCTGCAGTCGCTTTGTGGCTTAGAGACAATTAACTTCATTGAATGAGGTGGGGATTCTGTTTTCTTCTCTTCCTCCATTTCACTAGCTCAAACCAAATCACTGAAATAAATCCAGTACCCAGACAAAGGAGCAGTTGACTGCCATTCATCCGTTCGAACGCAAAGAAGTTGGTCAAAGGAGGAATAAAAAGTAACAATCCCATCAATAACAGAGTTATTCCAATGATGTAAACGACTAACTTGTTTTTATACTTTAAAGTGGTCCAAATTGAATAATAGAATGAGCGATTGATCAAGGTCAAGAAGATATTTGCCACCACCAAGTCGGTGAAGACCATCGTTCTTGTCAATTCTTCATTAAAACCATTGTAAACAGCGTATTGATAGATCAGAAGGATTCCCAACGCAATAACCAATCCCTGAATGATGCTGATAGTGAGTTCTGTCCAATTAAAAAATGTGTTGGACACTGGCTTGGGTTTTTGGAACATTAAATTTTTCTCCATCGGTTCATTTTCATAGATGATGGAACAAGTAGGTCCCATAATAATTTCTAAAAAAATGACGTGGACTGGTGAAAAGATATTGGGGTAAATCCATCCCAAAGCCAAAGGGATAAATACTGTTAAAATAATGGGAATATGAATCGAAATAATGTATTGAATCGCTTTCTTCAGATTGGTATAAATTTTCCTTCCCATTGCAATGGCATCAATCATTTTGGACAGATCATCTTCCAATAAAATGAGGGATGCGGCATCTTTCGCAATCTCGGTTCCTTTTTTACCCATCGCAATACCGATATGAGCGGCTTTGAGTGCAGGTCCATCGTTAACACCATCACCAGTCATGGCTACAATTTGGCGCTTCTCTTTTAGAGCATTGATGATTTTTAATTTGGCATCGGGAAACATGCGGGTGAAAATGGCCGTTTCCATGACACACTCTTTCAACTCTTCGTCACTGAGTTGCATCAATTGATCTCCATTGATGCTTTTTTCAAATCCTGAAAAATAAATTTGCTTGGCAATGGCTGTCGTCGTTTCTGCATTATCTCCAGTAATGATTTTCACCTTGATTCCTGCATCATAAAAGGATTTCAGCACTTGGTCAATGTTCTTTTTCGGAGGATCGTAGAAGGCAACAACTCCTTTAAAAGTGAATTTCAAATCTTCCTGGTTTTCTGGGAATACAGTTCCTAAAAAAGTTGAAATCCCTACTCCCAAAACCCGATATCCTTCTTTTGCAATTGCATGCACCACCTCATTCACTTCTTTTTGTTCGGTACTCGTAAGTGATGATACGCGCATCATAGTTTCGACGGCTCCTTTAGCTGCGATGATCTGGTTTCCATTGCTATCTTCAAAAACATGGGTCATCATGGGTGGTTTTCCAGCTAAGGGATATTCGTGAACCAATTTAAAATCGGGGCGTTGATCTTTCGGGGTGAACTTTTTATAAGCTTGATGCAACGCAATCTCCATGGGGTCAAATGGAATGGGTTCACTCGCCCACATGCCTATTTCAATGAGTTCTTTTTCTTCCGAAGTGGAAACCTCATTTAGTTCGGAATGTTTTTTTGTTGACCAAACGAATAGCTTAGATAAGCTCATTTTATTCTCCGTAATGGTTCCCGTTTTGTCGGTACAAATAACGGTTGCACTCCCCAAAGTTTCAACCGTTTTCATTTGTTTTACTACGACTCCCATTTTCATCAAACGCCAAGCACCAAGAGCCATAAAGGTGGTAAATGCAACTGGAATTTCTTCAGGTAGAATACTCATTGCCAAAGTCAATGATTGTAACAAACTGGATAGTAAGTTATGAGATTGAACGTAATTGATGATCCAAACAACTAGAAAAACAACTCCCCCCACAATCGCCATTTTCTTCACAAAATTGGCAATCTGAAGTTCCAATGGTGTTTTTTCTTCCTCAATACTGTCCAGGCTTTTTCCAATTTTACCCAATCGGGTTTCATTACCAATAGCCGTTACAATTATAATAGCCAATCCAGAAGCAACCGTTGTACCGCTATAAATGCTATTATCGTTGGAACTTTTATCCTTGAATACGGGAAGGGATTCGCCTGTGAGAATGGATTCGTTTACTGAGAAATCATTCGATTGAACAATCTTTCCATCTGCTATAATCAGACCTCCTTCCTCCACTATCAGACTATCTCCACAAACGACTTCTTCACTTTTTATTTTCTGTCTTTCACCGTTTCGGATAACCGAGCAAGTAGGTTGTGAAAAATCTTTGAGTTTATCCAGGGCATTTTTACTTCTGGAATACTGATAAATGGAAATAAACGCCTGAAACAAAATGGCTGCGGAAAGAAAAATTCCATCTCCAATTTTCCCGCTAATGAAGTAAATAGAAGCCGCAACAAATAGCAAAATGATCATCGGCTCTTTTGCGATTCGAAGAACAGTTGTCCATAAATTAGTTCTTTTTTTAGTCGTCAGTTCATTGGACCCGAATTGTTCCCTTGCCTGAACGACCTGTTCAGTGGTTAATCCTTTCATATTGTCCGATTCTTTATGCATGAATGAATTTGAGTGATGTTAAGGTAACCATAAAAATGGTCGAAATCATGCTTTTACTTTTTTCAATATCCAATTGCCGATCCGAAACAAAAAGCCCCAACTCACACAAGCAAATCAGGTTCTTTCTTTTATTTACAGGGCAGGTTTCACAGATGAAAATTTCTCGTGGTTGATTTAATAATTGCTATCGCGAGGGAAACATAATAAGAAAGGGGGCTAATCTTTGCGTCGTTGCTCCTTCACTGAAGCTCTAGCTTAAGTATTGCTTCTTAGTTAAAAAATGAAAAGAGTATATTAAACGCAAAGTACAGATAATCCCAAAAGCTATCGTGAGAAAGGTTTAAGTGTGTTTTTATTCAATTCATTAATACCTGATAAAAGCGGAATTGCATTTACAGAAAGTATACTTGTCTCTAAATAAACTTTTTTACAAAATTCGCTTTTCTATGCCTACTAACTTGAACATGTTTACCATCTGTCATCTCAACACTTCCGGAAAATCTCCCAACGGTATAAACATTGCCTAAATTATCAGTTATAATTGAATATCCTACATCGTCATCACTAGATCCCCCCATGTTGTTGACCCACTCAACCATTGGTTGAGCGTAAGTAAAATTAATTTACGTGAACATTACAATAGCACAGATTATCATTTCTATTAAGTGGTACCTTTTTTTCATGAGTTTAAGCATTTTACTTGCTAAAGTAGTTACTTGACTAAAAACTTCTTTGTTGCTTTAATCTCCAGGTTCCATTTTCAGGACGCTTGGCAATACTATTTTATCGGTTGGCTAATTTCAACTATTTTCGGAATTTGGTCTTAATCCATTAGCTCGGATTTATGCTTGATTTTTTCTACGCCCCAAGAATTGTTCTTGATTCAATTTATGCTTAGTCACCAGAATTTGGTCTTGATCCAAAATACTCTCACGGTTTTGGGAAGAAAAAGTTTCATAAAACAAGAAAAAGCCCCAATTAATTGGGGCTTTTTACCGCATAAAAACGGTCTTAGTGACCTCAAGCGGGGAAACTTCTAACTTTTTGATGGAAGATTTGGAGCTTGTGTTGCAACTTGAAACTATTGATAAATAAGGTGTTTCAATGAGATTGGAGGTTCAACGTTTGGGGTTTTTAAGTTAGCTATCGTTTAGCATTCATCTATCGAAAATAAACACTTTGGCATTTTTTTTCAAATAAAGCTATGAACTTTTGATCATAAAGAAAATTCGTTGGCAAAGAGATTACTTTTAAATTCTTCATTCGAAAAACGTCAGAATGAATTGGAAATTCCTCTGGTTTCATAGTGGTCTTATAGTGAACAAAATAAAGTGCTTCAATTTCGTTTAGTAAATGACTATTCTTCAGTACACCTTTTGTCACATATGCTAATTCCAACTCTTTCAAACTTCTTAACTGGGCAATTGTTTTTATTCATGTATTTACATCCTTAAAATCACCACCGTCATTATCTGCTACCGTAAATTTTTATAGTGTCTCCTGTCATTCCCAAAAAGGATCTGTGAGATTATCGACAAATTTGCTATCAGAATGAAACAGTTGTATTTGTTCCAATTGTTCTTTGGTTGCTGCTTTTTGAATTTCATTGAACAGCACCCGTTCTTCAAAACGAATATGCTTTTCCAGTTCTTCTTCAATCAAATTAATGGATTTATGAATGTCATTTCCATTTTCAAAAAGTCGTTTCAATCTTCTGTGTTCAGCAAGGGTTTGCTTAACAAGTTCATTTTGGCTGCCGAGAATGGGTAAAAGTAATTTTTCTTCTATTTCAAAATGTTGTCTCAAATGATTGTTCCAAAACCAATCCATATACCTTTTTATCCTTTCCGCTGCAATGTTTCGTTTGATACCTTTTCTGATTTTCCAACAAAGCAGTAAGCCGTGATGATGGTCACGACTTAATGGTTTTAGTGGATCTTTCCTTTTAATGGGTTCATACATTTGTTAATTGTTTTTCAAGTTCAATAGCTTTAGGAAACAGCATGTTATTCTCCAAATGAATATGCAGGTGCAGGTCCTGTTCGAATTCCTTTAACAACGCGAAAGTTACCCTATAGGTGTTGCAGGCATCTTGTGGCGGAGTGTAATTATTGCTTAGTGTTTCAATTTTTCTGAATCTTTCTCCTTCTGTGGTATGTTCATTCATCATCATTTGAATAGGGTTTTCCACAGCACCAAAGTGAGGTGCATCCGGTACTTTGTTTTCTTGTTTTGCTTTTGCCATTTTTCTTACAAAAGGGAATAAAACAAGCTCTTCTTTCTTCATGTGAAGTGCCAATTCACCAGCTGCCGTAGTAAAATGCTCATTGATTTCAAACAATTCCGGATGACGTTCTCCGTGAACTCGACATATCTTATCGAGATAAGGTTTTATTTCCTGTGTTTTTTCTTCCACGTAGCGATGATGCTTTTTCTCTATATAATCAACCAATAAATCAATTGGCCAGGATTTATAGTCGGTTGTTCCCTCTGAGGGTACTTGATTAATGGAGTTTAGATCTGTTACAACCAATTTGGAATCTAAATTTTTAGCAACGCACGCGTCTTCAATGGTTCGGTTTCCCTGACAGCAAAAGTCAATACCATATTTTTTAAAAACTGCTGCTGCCCGGTAGTCTTGTGCTACCAATTCTCCTATGATATTGTTTTCTTGAATAGTCATAATGATTTGTCGTTAAATTTTGTTCCCCAATTGGTTATTTCTTCGTTACTCCAGAGTGTTGGGAAAAATCTTCGCTGTTGAAACTTAGGATGTAAGTACTTTTTCCATTCGCTTCCACCTGTAGCCGCTTTTCCTTCGCCTTTCAAATCGAGATAGTGTTGAGCAGTTTCCAAATGAACTAACGGCCAGGCAACATTATACAAATAGTCAAACTCCTTCAGTTTCGCTTTTAATGCTTCGGAGCAATTCATTATTTTCAAAACCTTATCTTCTATTGTATTACCCTTCGTTTTGTTTGCTAAAGCAATTAACCGGTCTAAATATTTTTCTTCAAATTGGCGGAGAGTCAGCGATTTTTTGCCTGTTTTTCTATTTAATCCTGCATCTTTCCAATATATGTGCTCAAAATATTCGTCGGTAGAAGGGGTGCTTGAAACTCTTTTTCGACCTTCTGCGTTTATTAGATTTTCAAGGCGAGTACAATAAATCTCTATCAATCGAAATGTTGCCGACTGAAACCCGCTAGCAGGTGTTAAGGTGCTGCGAAACGTATTGTAATCATCATAGTTCATTCCGTATTTCATTACATCAAATGAGCCAATGAGCATATTGGTGTATCTATTCAGACGATTTAATTTTTCTATCCATACGCTTTCTTCAAAAGGTTCGTATACTAGTTGTTTAATTTCGTGAACCATCATTTTCAGAAATAATTCTGTTACCTGATGATACATAATGAAGATTTCTTCATCTTTAAAATTAGTTCTCGGTTTTTGTAAGGAGAGGAGCGTATCTACTTCTATATAATCCCAATAATTTATGGGTTTGGCGTGTAGCAATCCTTTCAAGTAAGTTTCGGAGTTTTCTCCTAATTCCTGATATTTTTCATCAATATCATTGATTAATTTGTCTTTATCCATATTGCTGTGTTTTTAAAAAGTGCTAACCCAAAAGTGGAAAGGCATATTGTTTTAATGAACTCCATACCAACATAGTAGAAATGCAAGTTGGAAGATCGTGGGGTTTGCCCTTGAATGTACAATCTTGCTCTCGCATCCAGTGCGGGTAAGAGCCAAAAAGTTTGAATAAGTAACAGGGCAAAAGGAATAATAATAAATAGATTCTGCCATTTCCAAAGCTCGGTGGAGCCTGACCAAATTATATTGGTGATGATAACTAAGGCAAAAATCCATTCTACTTTGTTAAGTGCGTTAAAGACCAATCGTCCAATACCTAAACCCAATGGCAATGTAATTCCGGGTGCGCGAAATTTAAGCCAGGCTTCCATAAAGCTAATGGCGCAAACAAATCCAATCCAAAGAAAGGTTGCGATGACAGCTACAGCTATGGGCATTTTCACAATAATCATATCAATGGTGTTGCAGAGTTATTTCTGTAGTATTCAATTTTGGAATGGAACATTTCTGCCATCCTCTGTCCTTGCCACTTGGCTCTTGTAGCTTTTTCGCCTTCAAACAGGGAATCTACTGTTTCATTGAAAATGTGTAACCATTGTTCAAAATGGGTAGCATCTACAGGAAGTTTGGCATGAGGAAGAAAGGGACTACCGAAATAAGTATGTTCGTTCAACAAAACAGTTTGCCAAAAACGATACATCTTTTCCAGGTGTGCTGTCCAACGGTCTTCAATTTTATTGTTGAAAATATCTTTTAACTTTTCGTCTTTGCGAATTTTTCCATAGAAAGTATCCACCATTAATTTGATGTCCTCGATATTTTTTATATCGTTTTTTAGTGCCATTCCATTATAAACTAAAATTTGTAATCAAATAAAAGGCTGCCCATCCCAAGAAAGCAATTAGCAATATCCACAACCAATTAGGTACGCTTTGCGGTGTTTCACTTCCTTCAATAATAAATTTCTTCTGATTGCCTTTATCGTAAGCGTTTATCATTAATGGAACCGTGCCATCAACAACGCTGTTTTCGCTGATTCCTTCGATTGAAATAGCGGGCCCATTGCGAACAATAAATTTAATCTTGCGAATTCCTTCTCGACCTGTTGGTGATTTGCTGACGATTTTCAAAGTGTGCTCACCATCGGTTAATTTTCTTGTATCTAGTTCAAATTGCACGGGTGCAACTAATTCTGCAATTGGGTCTAAACCATCATCTACAAAGAGTATTATTTTACTTTTATCTTCTTGCATATCATTAATTACTTAAGATTGATTGTTTAATGTGTTGGGTATTCTTCTCTCCGGGTTTAATCAAATATTTTACTGAATAAATAAGGGTTAAAACCGCGATGACTGTAATGACGGCTATTATTACCCAATCCCAATTACTTTGTGGACCTGCACCATGGGTTAAACCTTGTGTGATTTTTGGTTGCTGTTTTTCGCATACTGGACAGGCCATAATGGTTTGTGAGAGCAATACAATTAAGAGTGTTAAAAATGACGTTACTTTCATTGCTCTATTTTTTAGTTGTTATTTTTATAAAATCCATTATTTTTTTCACTTCTTCAGTTGTTACCTTTTTTGCATTGTTTCCCCAACTTGTTCTTTCGTGATTGATAATGGCTGTTACTTCTTCAGGTGTTAGGTTATTATCTGTCCCAATGGCGTTCATTGTGGCATATTCTGGTCTTGGGTCGTATCCCAACATTATAATATTCACGTACAACTCAAGATTATCACCTAACACAATGGGACTTCCTTTTAATGGAGGAAACGCGCCTTTTAATCCTTCACCGTTGGCTTGATGACAACTCATACAATTGTTAGTGTACAATAATTTACCATCAGGGAGGTTTAACGTGCTTCCTTTTTTACCTGTCGGCGCTTCCTTTTTCTTGTACAAAAATTCCATTGGGGCCTTTCCATTAGGCAATGGTGTTTGTTTAAGACTTTGAATGTATGCCACTAAGTTGAGTGCTTCCTGGCTCGCAATTATTTTTCCATTGATCCCTTTTCTGTATGCATCAGGTACAACTACTTCCACTTCATTCTTACCTACTTTATTTTTAATCTGGAACAGCCATGGATAGGCAGGCATTATGGATTTTCCTACCACTGCTCTTGGTTGATAGAGGTGCAATAAATTCCATGCCATACTTGGTTGTCGTGCCCCGATATTGGTCAAATCGGGGCCTGTTCTTTCAGTTCCCATTAATGTGGCGGTGTTTCGCCAAAAATCCGTTCTTGTAATGCCAGCATAATCAGCAGCAATACCGGGTCTGTTACCCCATATTTTATCCATGTCCACATTTCGAACTTGTTGGGTATGGCAGGCGACACAACCGTTGGCAATAAAACTTTTTTTGCCCAAGTAGGCTTGTTCACTTAGTGGTTCGTAATTGGGTAGTGGAGCATTATTCTTCTGATTATTGATTGCAGGACGAATTGCTACAATTAACGTCAACCCAACAAAGAGACCTAATGCCGTTCTGAATAATTTTTTATGATTATCGAAAAATTCCATTTCGTATATATTAATTAGTTTGTGCTTGTGTATCCAATTCTTGTTTCGCCTTTAAAATATCGATTGGTGATGTCGGTACTGTTATTTTATCTTTTCGTTTCACCATCACATAGAAGTTATAGGCAAACAAAATATGGGAAAGCCACATTAATGAACCACCAATAGCACGCCATAGCCAATAAGGAGCCATCAGTTCGACACTTTCAATAAATGATTTTGTACCTTCCATCCACATCAACCCCCTTAGCGTTGAGCCATACATTAATGGAAATGTGTAAAACAGTAAGCCAATTAATGCCAACCAAAAATGAGCTCCAACGGTTATTTGTGGCGGTTCTTTACCAGTAAGTCTTGGGACTATGGTGTAAATAAATCCCCACAACATAAAACAGATAATACCATACATTGTTAAGTGTGAATGTGCCACGGTAAAATCTGTAAAATGCCAAACAAGATTGGTGAAGCGAAAGGCTTCGGCTGTTCCTTGTAATGAACCTGTGAAATAAAATATGATCCCAATCAAATAGAACGGAAGCGTGTAACTACCAGAGAGTTTATGCCACGACCCCTTAAAAGTCATCAAGAAATTTGTTGTTCCTGCAACAACCGGTATTATCATTCCTGCACTCCCTACAATTGCTACTGTTTGCAACCACCAGGGAATGGCGCTGAAAATAAAGTGATGCGTCCCAATTAAAGTATAGAAAAGAATTTGAGCCCAAAACGCCAAAATACCCAAGCTATAAGAATATATAGGCTTGTTTAATTGCTGTGGTAAAAAATAATACATCAATCCAAGATTGAAAAGCATAAACCACATTCCCACACCTTGGTGCATATAATAGCCTTGCACAACGGTTTCACCCAGACCAGTTTGCCAGCTTGGCCAATAGGCAACAACTGCTATTACCAGCAAAAACATCATTGCTGAAATAATGTACCAGTTAGAGACATAAATTTCTTTGGTTGTTCTTTTGGCAATGGTTTTGAAAAAGTTTCTTAAAGAAATGAAGACTCCAATACCAAACAAGGCCATTACGGGCCAAATATATTCTCTGTATTCGCCACCTCCATTGTTTATGCCAGCCATTAAAAACAAACTTCCCAATACCACGGAAACATTAATTAGTATAAGAGAACGATATCCTGTTCTTATACTTGCTATTGGCACATTACTCACTCTTGGTATTACATAGTAAGCCAAGCCCATCATTGCCAGGGATGCCCATCCCCAAAAAACAGCATTAGTATGCACGGGACGTAATCTTCCAAAACTCAACCAACTGTAATGATCAACATCAGGAGCAACAAATTTTATCCCTAAATATTCTCCTACGGTAGTTCCAAATAGCAACCAAAATGTTGCACAGCCTAAATACCATATAATGAGTTTGGAGAGTTCAGGTTCAATATAAGGACGTGGTTGACTTTTTTTCTTTTGTTCAATAAACCGAAGCGTTTCAACCGTACTAATATTATCAATTAAACCTTTATTATCAACAGGTTGAGTTTTCCCTGATAATTCATTATTTGACAAGGCAAATTCAAGTGCTCTTTTTCTTTGTTCTAGTTTTTCAACTTCTATGGGAGTTAAGTCCTTTACATAATTATTGAACCTCTCCTGTTCTTTTTTTTCGAGGTAATTTTTGATAATGGCCTTAGCCTTAACAATTGCCAAAATAGAAGCCACAATTATCGGTAGGGCAATGAGCAATAGGGTTATAATAATTCCCCATTCGTTAAATATATTTTTTGTTCCCATTTTTATTTATATTGGATAAAATTGTCCACTATTTGATTAAATTTTTTTTATCGTTTCAAAAAGGAAAATCCCTTTTCGTAGTCCACTGCCAACGACAGAACTGTTGTTGTTTCAAGCATCTTTTTAAGTTGATCTCTTATCATCTTAAATTGATTGTGTACGGGACAAGGCATTTTTTCATTACACTTTTTTAGTCCTAAACCACAACCATTGTAAATACTTTCACCATCAATAGCGAATACAATTGAACTGAGTTTAACTTTTTCAAGTTCCTTTTTACCCATTGAGAAGCCACCGGTAGGACCTTTATCTGAGTTAATAATGTTATTGCGTGATAATTTTTGTAAAATTTTGGAAGTATAGGATGCTGGCGAATCTATCGCTTCTGCAACGTCCTTTAAACTCACTTTTCTGTCTAAAAGCGATTGCTCAGCAATGAAGATTGATGCTCTAATGCCATATTCACAAGCTTTTGAAAACATTTCTTTACTTTTTACTGAGCAAATATAAGTATTAATTTAATAATGGATGAAAATGTCCACTAATATTTTAATGGGGAAATAATTCGCTCTTTTGAGGTTTCCTGTGGGCATTGTACGATTTGAAAACAAACCAAATTTGCCAATGTGGAATTAAAATAATGTAACTCGGTTTAGACTTCAAGCACAGTTCCGTGCTCAAAACTCACACTCATCCCTGAAAAGAAAAAAGCATAGCAGAAGGTTTGGCTAGAATGAGCTACATGAAAGGAGGGATTACATATTCTTACAAAACTTTGGTATTTTAGCATAGTATTGCTTCGATCTCCTTTCTTGCTTGATTAAGCTCTATCGCAATGTTTTCAAAGAAACTTTAGTATGAGAGAACTTCTAAAACTGAATATAACCAAGCACATTGACCTTTCAGAATCTGAAACAGAAGCATTTTGTAATTTGTTCCAACCAAAGCGAATAGAGAAAAAACAGTTTTTGTTGAGAGAAGGGGAAGTTTGCAAGTTTGAAGGTTTTGTTGTGAAAGGGCTTTTTCGGGTATATCACATCGACAATAAAGGTTTTGAACAAATACTCTATTTTGCACTAGAAAATTGGTGGATTACCGATATTGATAGTTTCACCAATGAAAAACCATCACAGCTTTTCATCGAAGCGTTGGAAGATAGTGAAGTGCTTTTGATTTCAAAAAGAGAAAAGGAATTTGCTTATACTCAGCTTCCAAAAATAGAGAAATTGTTCAGGGTAATGACCCAAAAAACACATGTTGCTCTTCAAAGAAGAATGATTGATAATTTGAGTAAAACCGCTGATCAGCGTTATATTGATTTTATTGAAAAATACCCTCAACTTTTCCAAAGATTAACCAATCTTCAAATAGCCGCCTATTTGGGTATCAGCCACGAATTTTTGAGCAAAATAAGAAGGAAAATTGCTAACAAAAAGGAAGACGAGCTAGATTATTGAGCAGCTTAAATATTCTCTAGAATTTAGTTAAGCCGATGAGTGATTCAATTCATGAACATGGCACAACATTCTTTATACCTTTATATCGGGTTTTATTTAAATCAATAGGAAATTATGCACAAAAATCTTTTTACTTATATCAACCAACATACAACTTCAATACTTACTAAAGAAGAGGAAACATTGATTGAAAATGCATTTCAGCCAAAAAAAATGCGAAAAAAGCAATACTTTTTGCAAGAGGGTGAAGTGTGTAAATACGTTGGTTTTATTGTTAAAGGTGCTATGAGACAATACAGTGTAGATGAAAAAGGTATTGAGCATATTGTGCATCTTTACATTGAAAACTATTGGGCGGGTGACCGTGAGAGTTCAATTATGCTTACACCCTCGATATACAATATTGATGCTTGGGAAGATACAGAAATGCTAACGATTACCCGTGCAGAAATGCTCAGCTTAATGGAGAAAATTCCTTCATTAGTAAGAATGATTCAAAAAATGGACGAAAGAAATGCAATTGCTTCACAGCGAAGATTAAGTTCAACGATTAGCAATACAGCAGAAAAACGCTACGAAGAATTTGCAGAGCATCACCCTCAATTTTTGCAACGATTTCCACAACATATAATAGCCTCCTATTTAGGAATTACAAAAGAAACTTTAAGTAGGATCAGGAAGAAAACCTAAAATAATTGTCAATATACACCCCATTGTTTTTTCTAAAGCGTTGATAAATATCAACGCTTTTTTTTATCATTTCTCATCGTTGCAAGAAATGCTGCTATTGCAATTTTGCAGTGTTAAATCAATGAAGAAATAACCGTAAAAATTTAAAAAATGGACAATACAAATTCAAAAAACACTGCAGCTACTCAACTTCTTCGTAACAGCTTAGATACCTTTCTTGCAAAAGACATGAAAGGTTGGACATGAATCAAGTTGATGGGCCGCATTAACATGCAATGGAACATAATTAGAATATGCCAAGCTTTGATCTTGCATCACTACATGATCCCATCCACCATTCATTATTTTACTTACTCCATTATAATAAGAAGGAAAATTTATTAGATTGGCTAAAAACGCGCCACCAGGAGTTTCACTTTCATAGTTTAAGGTATCTCCCACTGAAGCAGCAGCATCAGCAATCATTTGAGGTAAATTATTTGCTGAAGTATAACTATTCCCAAGGAATAATACATTTTTTGAATTGCTTGTTTGCGCAACTGTTGATACAGAAACAACTAAAAAACAGAAACCGATTTGTGTAAAGTATAGGTTGAATTTCATATAGGTTTCAATCATTTATAATGGATACTCACTAAAAGTATGTAAGCCCTTTGTTAAAGGTTTAAAAGTATTTCATTTCTAGTAATTTACCAAACATTAAAAATTTAGATGAAACTTAGCAATTGACACATTTTAAAATGTCCCCCCAAAGTGTGAGCATTTTATCAGAGTGACCCTGAGCGGGGAAACTTCTAACTTTTTGATGGAGGATTTGGAGCGAGTATTGCAACTTGAAAGGTTGGAATTTATTGAGTGATGGAATTGAAAACAACTTGTGTTACCAAAGAGCTTAAAAAATAATTACTTTCGCGCTGTGAAAAGAATAGCGCTTTTTTTGATTATTTGTACATTTTTGATGCAGGCGTCAATTAAGACTATCGTTTTTATTGATTGGAAAATCAATCAAGCTAGGATTACAGAGTTATACTGTGTCAATAAAAATAATCCAATGATGCATTGTAATGGTAAATGTTATTTATCCGTTCAGTTAAAGAAAATCGAGTCTGATTACGAACAGTCAAAAGCCCCCTTTAATCCTAAGAATCTTAAAGCAACAGAGTTAGTACTTTTCGTCGAAAACTTTATTTCCAATCCATTAGAAATCCAGCGTTTCAAGAAGCAAACGACTAAAGGTGGAATCTATAAAGAGTCAACAAATCAATTGTATTTAAGTTCGTGTTTTCACCCACCCAATCGTTTTTCTAATTCCACATTAACCACTTAACCAAGTCGATTAATTTTTATTAGAAAAACAATATGAAAAACATTATCACTTTGGGTGTTTCTGCCCTTGTATTATCTATTGCAGTAAGTTGTAAAAAAGAAAAAATTGAACCAACACCAGTTGAAGGAACCGACAATGTTGTTCTTAAAATAGAACACAATTGGCAAGATAGTCTTGAATTTGAGTTGAACACTGATTTAGTAAATCCTCTAACTGGCGATACCTTGAATTTTGCAAACTTCAAATATTACGTTTCAAATATACGTTTGAAGAAAGCAGACGGTAGTTGGTGGACTCAGCCTAACAGCTATTTTCTACTTGATTTAGTAAACGGGACAACTCCTTCCATTCAATTGACTGGTGTTCCTTACGGTGAATACACAGATGTTGAATACGTTTTGGGAGTAGACAGTACCAGAAATGTATCGGGAGCACAGGATGGCGCTCTATCAACAGATTTAGGGATGTTCTGGACATGGAATTCAGGATATATTATGGTAAAGGCTGAAGGAACATCACCAAATTCGGGAATGGGTTCGTTTGCGTTTCATTTAGGTGGATTTTCAGGAGCGAACAACATTGTGACAAAGAAAACGCACAACTTTGTTGGAAATAACCTCTCTGTAACTGGAAATGGGCACTGCCAAATTCATTTAACGGCCTCACCTCAAACCTTATGGCAAACAATCGGTAGTGTGAGTAATCTTTCAATGATTCACATGCCAGGTGCAGACGCAAAAACAATGGCTGACGATTTCTATAACTCTTTCGAGTTTGAGTATATCCATGAATAGTTCATTGGTATTTAAGCTGCTGATTGCATTGTCAATCGGCAGCTTAATCGTTTCGTGTAAAAAAGCAAAGGTTGAGCCGTATAAGCCTTGGGGATTTAATTCTCCAAGTTACTTTCCTACCCCTACTTACACGTTCGAAAACAACAAACAAACGTATCAGAAATTTGTTTTGGGAAGAGCCTTATTTTACGAAACGATGCTGTCTTCCGATCAAACAATTTCATGTGCTACATGTCATGCGAACACACATGGTTTTGCTGGACACAATACAGCTTTAAGTGCGGGAGTAAGCGGATTACTCGGAACACGGAATTCACCCTCAATAGCCAACTTAGCATGGTCAACTTCTTTTATGTGGGATGGTGGCATCAATCACATTGAAATTATGCCTGTCGCTCCTCTAACAAATCCTGTTGAAATGAATGAAACTTTTTCAAGTATCATTTCGAAATTACAGACTTCTGATAAATACAAAAAGTTGTTTATGGATGCTTATGGAAATGAAGATATAACAGAACAAAAGATTTTGAAAGCACTTACACAGTTTATGATGATGATTATCTCGGATAATTCAAAGTATGATCGAGTAAGAAGAGGTGAAGATAGTTTTACAGCCTACGAACAAGAAGGGTACGAACTTTTTCAGCAAAAATGCAGTCAGTGTCATACTGAACCTCTGTTTACAGATCATTCGTTCAGAAACAATGGACTAGAGATCAATGCATTCAATGATGAAGGCCGATTTCTGATTACTCAGAATGAAGAAGACAAAGGCAAGTTCAAAGTCCCTAGTTTAAGAAATGTAGTTATGACCTATCCGTATATGCACGATGGTCGGTTTTATACCCTAAGTGCCGTACTCGATCATTATAGCAGTGGAGTTCACCAATCGGCAACACTAGACCCTTCTCTGCAAAGCGGAATTGCTTTAACGGGTGCAGAAAAAAGTAGAATCATCGATTTTTTGAAAACGTTGAATGACTATGAATTGACTAGTAGCAGTTGGTTAGCTGAGCCGAAATAATATGTTCGTTTAAAAAAAGTTACTTGCTCTGTTATTGCTGGGGTAAGTAACTTTTTTAATGTTTTTAGGCTAATTGCAACCTAATAAAAAACTAAATGCCCCACCAAAGGTGGGGCATTTAGTTTTCGTGACCTTGAGCGGGGAAACTTCTAACTTTTTAATGGAGGATTTGGAGCGGATATTGCAACTTGAAACCATTGATGAATTGGGAATTTAAACGAAAAGAGGCATAAAGGTTTAAGCAATTCAAGCATCAGACATGACACTAGTAGAAAAAAATGATCTTCTTTTATGCAGCATGACGGTTTATTCTAAATAAAGTGCTTCAATTTCATCAACCTCCAATGTAAAAATATCAATCAATCCTTCGCATATTCTTTTATCCTCTTCAGTAACGACATAATCAACATATCGATCTTCGACATCTCCACACCGTTCAAATTGTTCATTGAAGTCAATCTCTTGCCATCCAATCGGAGAACTTTTGAAGTCTTCATATGTCTCATGCATAACTATGTAACACTTATCTTTTTTCTTGACTACAAGCCTTAAATGAGTCATTATCTTTATGGGCTTGGTGTGTGCAATTTTTTTGAAATAGAAGCAATCGATTTGAAAAGGTCCTTCAATGGTTATAGGTTTCTTAGGATCATTAACTGTAATAACTATTTTTCCATCATCTGATTTTCCAACGGTTAAAGCAAATTCTGATCTTAACCTTAAACGAATAGTGATTACGACGAAAATAACAACGATAACAATTGATAGATAAATTGTAGTTTGTTCAATCGTAGAAAATGGAGTTTTATTCACAAAGGATTTAACAGATAATACAACAGTCCAAACAACCGCTAAAAAGGCCATAACTAGGAAACACCCAAATGCATTTGAAGAAGTAGCTCTCATTACTTTACCCGAATGTAAGATTTTGACCATGGTGTGATTTGATTCTTTGTCCATCAAGTAGTTAATCTTTTAATTACAATATTAATACTTTAAAAATGATTGGCAAATAGGCAAAGGCAGTCTAACAAATATAGTGAACTTTACATTTCAGTTGGCCAATCCCGAACCTTAGAGTTATGCGTTTCTTTTTGATAAAAAAAAGTCCAACACTCGTGTTGGACTTTCCTTAGTGACCTCGTTAGGATTCAAACCTAAAACCTCTACAGCCGTAATGTAGTGCTCTATTCAGTTGAGCTACGAAGCCTTGTCGTTAGACGGGTGCAAAGATACGTGCTTTTTTTTATTTTGCAAGTAATCTTTGTGCTTTTTTTATGAGTTTTCTGAATTACTACTGTATTTCAGCACTTATTCCTCTTTCTAACAGCGCAGTACACATGGGCTCTAATTTTTCATATTCCCCACGTTTTACCTGGCATTTTCCATTGTAATGAATAATCCAAGTACATTGCTCTGCTTGTTCAACTTCATGCTTGCACACTTTAATCAAGGATTCAATGACATGATCAAATGTGTTGTAATCGTCATTAAAAATCACCAAATCTTTCTGCTCTGTAAGCAATTCTAAGACTTCTGTTTCGTTCTGTTCTAGCGTCTGCATTTTTCTTCTAATTCTTTTACAAAGTTAGTACTTTTCTAAGTAATTATTCTGTTTTTAATCTTCCACCTTGCGCTGTAAAAAGTGCTTCCACTTTCTTACGCTCCTCTTCCCCACTCACATTCATGGATATTTCAATAATCGATGAACTTGTCTTTACTTCATAAGGAAGGGTTAAACGAAGTAACCAATTTGCCCATGAACCAGAAATTTCCTTAAAATCCCATATTCCTACAACTAAAGTTCGATTTGGTTCATTGATGTCAGCAGAAATCAGTGGTTTTTGAACAATTGTATCAAACAAAATAGTACTATTCACTAACTTTGGAAGAGCTTCTTCTAACTGAGTTTTGATCCGTAAATCGGTCTGATCGAAGTAAAAATCTCCTTGAATACGCAATTGATTCATGATTTTTCGCGGATATTCCGAATAGCTTTCTTGTGAAACCAAGGCATATTGATTGAAAACTGGCTTCTCAATCAATGGATTCGCTTTCGCATAGTCTTTCACCACTTGGTCACTGACGGGTGTTTCTTCCACTTTTGGCAATTCCTGTTCCTTGAATAAAACCGCTTCTCCTTGATCTGCTAACAATTTCTTCGCTTCTTGTAATGAAATCCGCTCACCATCGTAATAAGCGGTAATGAATGCATCTAAAACGCCTTTCTCCACTGCTTCAGCTTTCTTCGGACGTGCCGCATCCACTGAACGGAAAGTTCCTGTTGAATAGCGAATTTGTCCATTTTCCAAACGTCGAGTCACCAACGGATTGATATCCCGCAACTGCTCTTTGGTCGCAGGCCTGTTGTAAACCCCAACCTGAACAGTGAAAAATAATCCTTTAATTTCTTCAATTGCAATAGCGGAAACAGCTCCAGGAGCCTTGTTGTAATCACTTACTTTTGGTTCCGTTTTATATTTAGCAATGGTATCTAATGGAAGTTGAGCAATCGTGTTTTGAATCACCTCCATAACGATCGAATCCTGACGCATTGGTTTGCACAATCCTTGTTCTTCTAACTGGCGTGCTTCGGCCAAACTGATTCGTTTTCCATCACAATAAGCAACCACGAATGCATCTTTATATCCTATCCCGCGGATAGCTTGTTGCGCATCCAATACCTTCTGACGGTTTCCAAAATATCCTGCCAAATAACGGGTAATTCCATTATCCAACTTTTCCCCAGTAACTGGCGTAAACTCCTTGAACAAATCTTCGGGAATTGGTTTTGCAAAAGCTCCAACCTGAACACGATAAACCAAGCCTGTTGGTGCCTTAATTCCTAATGGAATCACTTTTTTGATTGTTCGAGGTTCAGTTCCATTCTCTTTCTTAATCTCAAATCCAGAACCAACTTCTGGGGCTAATACTTCTGAAATACTTGTTGATACAGCTGTTTTTGGTTGTACTTCGCGTGTTAATACATTTTTCCAAGCTTCTTTATCCCCATCAACGTTATTTAATGCTGTATTTAAAACAGTTTCTTTGGAAACAATCTCTTTATTTTGCGCAGCCAACTCATTGCCTAACTGTTGAATTTGAGTTTGAATACGTTCTTTTTCAGTTGAATTGGTAGCTAAAACATACTCTTTTCGCTTTTCAACAATGCTGTTTTGTGTCTGATTTGCAGATTCCTTCAATCGATTAATCGCTTGTTGCTGTTCTCTCAACTCTGGGTACTCTTTACTGGAAGCGATTTTTTGCTCCTCTTCGACCGAAACTGATTTAGAAAGCGCTGGATCATTGATTAAATCATAACTCTTTTCTTTATCTAAAAGGACGAGTTGTTGATCAATTTTAGCGATGGCATCTTGTAATGCTTTCCGTTGTAATTTAAGTTCTTCTGTGCGTTTTGAATCCGATTTTGATTGCTCCATTTCAGATTCCAACTCGCCAATTTCTATTGAAAAGCGACGACGCTGTTCCTTTAATGCAGTTTCAGTTTGCACAATTTGATTTGTCTCTTCAAATGCTTTCTGACTCAGCAAAAAATCGGTTGAAGCTTCAATTAAGGTAATTTGACTCGTTTTCTCAAATATTTTATCCTCAGAAACTAGTTTTTCAGCTGTACGACTTAATACAACTTCCTTCAGTGGATTCGTTGTTTCAATTTCTTCTAAACCAACTTTCTTTTCGTCGGATTTCGCCTTCAATTCTGTTACTTGCTTCTCTTGAATCGCAAGCTCTATTTTTTGCTGATTGGCATGATTTTCCGCCAATTTCTTCTCTATCTCAGTTTTTCCTTTCGGAGTTGCATTCGTTAATTCAGTTTTCAATTGTTTCTCATCACTTTTCAACTGAGCCAAATCAGATTCCGGGTTTTCAGTTTTTGGAGTTTTAACTTCAACAATCTGTACAAATTCAGAATTAACCGTTTCTTTTCGAGCTTTGATTGATGCCAATTGATTTTCAAAAATCTGAATATGTGATTCATTCCTTGTTTCAGAACGCTTCTCTTCATCCAATTTCAACTCGATACTTTCTGACAATTCATTCAAAATTTGCAATTGTTTGGACGCCTCTTCTTTATTTGCTGGCTTTTGAGTCATTGCAAACTCGTAATCTTTTCCTAAAACAACATTCAAACTAGCAATTTCTTTTGTAGTTGTAGTAGCAATTGGAGTTTTACTTGCTACAGCTTTTAATTCTTCTTCCGTTTCTTTTGATTGTTGCAACAAATCAGTCAAAACTTGATTCTCTGCAGTTTTTTCAGCTGAAAATTTGGTGTCCAAACTCTTCTTATTCGCTTGAATTTGTTTTTCTAGGGCTGTTTGAAGTTCCTTTTCTTGGAGAAGATTCTCTTTAGCTTGATCTGGATTCAGGCGTTGAATTTCATCCTGACTCAACATTTGATAAGTTGGCAAAATTTCCTGACGCACTTGTTCATCCTTCAATTTCGCTTTTGCCTGAGAAATAGCAGTTTGCTTTAATTCATCCAATTTCGATTCATGAAGCGTTTCCAATTCATTCAAATCAAGTAATGTATTGATTGAAAGAGAATCTGTTGGATTTTTCCCAATGATTTTCTTTAGTTTATCTTGTTCTTGATTAATTGCCGTTAATAATTTGGATTCTTCCTCAATAATTAACTGACTCTTTTCTAATCCGGTAGAAGTTCCTGCTTCAATAGTAGCGATATTTTCGTTGTAAGAAGGAAGAATTTCTTTAAACGCATTATTGTCCGTTGGGTTGATTGGATCTTTAGATGCAGTGGTTGTCAACTCTTTTATCGTTTCATTTCGAGAGGAAATATTCTCTTCAAATTGCTTTCTCAATTCTCCAAGAACCTCTTTTCGTTTGGTACTAACAGGATCTGTTTTCAGATTTAAAATCGTCAATTCTTTATTTATAGATTCATTGACTTTCGTTTCCAATTGATTCAAAGCCTTCAATTCTTCCAAACCGTTCTTGGTTCCAATTACTTTTTTCTCTTCTTCGTAATTCGGAGCAACTTGATTCAACTCCTTCTCAATACTTACTGCAGCAACTTGATCATTTTTAGCAGTTTGTAATTCATCCAATTTATCTTGGCGTTCCTTAACGACTCCTTCTTTTTGTTTTTTCAAGCTAATTAAAGCTTCTTTTTTATCTTGTAATTTTTGATTCAACGGATCTTTTGTCAAGGATTCATAAACGCGTTCCATTTCTTGATCCACTTGATCTAAGAGCATTTCATCCACTTGATTTTCAGCCTTCAACTTTGCTTCTACATCCGATTCATTTCCTGCATTTTTAAGAAGAGTTTCATAGTTAGGAACCAAAGCTGTTAATTCTTTTTCAGGGGTTGTAGAAACATTTATAGGAAGTTGAGCTTCAGTAAGGATTGTTTCTTTGTTAGAAAGATTCTCCGTTTTCAGAGCCAACACTTTTTCCTTCTGTTTCTTTAGTTCTGAGTCTGTTGGGTTTTTCGCTAATCCTTCATCAATTTTGGATAATTCCTGAGTCAATTTTTTATCCAATTGCTCATTATTTTGAATCTTCAAAGCCACTTTTTCTTCATGTGTCAAATCCGATTGCTTATCGACTGCAGTTTGAGCTAACGAATAATCAGCTTCAAATTCTTCGATACGTTCTTTCGATTCTTGCACCAACACATCGTTACTTCTAGCAGTAATCTCAGTAGTATCGATACTTTTAACTTGTTGTTTCACATACGCTTCTAGTGAACGAACATTGTTTGCATTGATTTCATCCACTTTCGCATCAGCCTCTGCTTTCGTGACAGTCCGGTTATCATTCGTATGCTGAAGATTATTGATGAACGTAATTTCCTTTGTATTTAACACCTCGACTTTGTGTATCTCTGCTACTTTATCCGTTAAGCGTTTTACTTCTTCAGCAACTAACTTTTGTTCTGCTTCCTTTGCATCAATTTTCGACTGAATTGCAGACTGATCTTTTGATTTAGCTTCTCCCAATTCTGTTTTCAAAGCCTTCAGCTCTTGTACCAAGTTTTGGTCGTTCTCTTTGTACGATTTCAATTGTTTCTTGAGCTGTTCGGATTGTTTTCCCAAGGTTTCGTTTTGAGCCAAGAGGTTATCTACAGGATGTGTTTCTTTTTCGCTTTCAATACTTTTCACCAAATCGGCTTTCGCAACTACCGCATCTTTGAGCTGGTCGAACTTTTCATCAATTACCGATTTACTAACCGTTTCTTTCAATGCAGTAATTGATTGCAATTTTTCCTGTTCTTTTGGGATCAATTTCGAAATACTATCAACAAATTGATCAATCCGCTGAATTTCTTCCTTCAGCTCCAAAATCTTTTCTACTTTGTCGTTAGCTGCTAATAAAATCTCGTTTTTTTCAGTATTCGTTGATGCCGCATTTGCCCGCGCTACATCTTTTTTGACTTCTGCCTGTAGATTTTCTGCTTCAATCGCCTTATCGACTATTGCAACCAAGGAACCTGTTTCCAAACGCCTTAATCCATCCAGCTTTTGTCCTTGTTTTTGTTGAATCCCCTCAAATTTCGAAATAATTTCCTGATTCGAAGCCCCTTCTAAACCAATATCAGCCAGTACTTTTTTATTCTCTTTCTCTGAATCCAAAGCAAGGATATCAAAATTCCCTGCATTAACGTTCAATTCAGCACGTGCCCTGATGACTTCAGCCAGAATCCCTTGAGCATCTTCTACTTCCTCGTTGAACTGATCAACCACTCGAACAACATCTTCTTTGTTCAATAATTCTTCTTGAATTTTCTGTTTCAAAGGTTTAAACTCCTTTAGAATTGGAATAGTAACTTGCGATTTATGAACGCTTGTACTTCCATCAACAGTCATTTCGTAGGTATACTTTCCTGCTTTTGGAAGTGTAATGAGGTATTTTCCTTTGTCATTCGATTTGAAAACTCCAATTTCGTCACCCGAATTGAAATCGACCACTTTGATAGTTACTTTTTTATTTTCCGGATTTATCGTGGAAATAAAATCACCTTTTATAATTGCCAATTGCAAAGGAACCCGATCAACTCGCACTTTGTAAACATGAATTTTTCCATTTTCACTTTGTCTAGTAGAAGCGAAATAGGCATTTTTCTCCAAGGAATCAACTACATAAAAGAGATCATTGTCGGGTGAGGAAATAGCGAAATCCATATTTTCAGGATCGCCAAATGAGTTGGTTTCGAAATCGAACTTAGATCTATATATATCAAATCCACCCATCGAATTGTGGCCTTTGGAGCAAAAATACAGATATTGACCATTTGGACTTAAATACGGAAAATCCTCATCGTATTTCGTGTTTACATTTCCAGTAACCAAGGAAGGAAGTCCCCATTTTCCGTCTGGAAGTCTTCTTCTACAATAAATATCCTTGCTTCCCTTATCTGAATCTCCGTAGGAAGAATAGTAAATCGTTTGGGCTTTATCTGGAAAATGAATGAGTGGAATATGATTTTTCTTTTTATCAATTTTAGATTGGTAATCAGCCGTGATTAAGTTTACTCCACCGATGTTTGAAAGGTTATACAAGCGAAAGAAAGAAGCATATTCAATTTCTTTTTTCTCTAGCACCACCAAATCCGAAATTGTTGTCAGTAATTTTTTTCCATTCTGACACATTTCTATTTGGTGACTTGTTTCAAAATTGGGATTTGGATTACCCCCACTTTTTTGAATATAGATGTTATAGTTTTTAATTGCTTCATTAAACTGAAAGTTCAAGTGATATGCTTTTCCTAAATAAAAATAGGCCGCAGGAGCAATGGTTGGATCTGTAACCGAATAATTCAAATACTTAAACGCATCTTGTTTTCTATTTGAATTGAATAACAGGCAAGTTCCATATCGGTAATTGTATTCTGTTGATCTTGGATTCAGTGCTATTAAGCGAAGATAAAGAGATGTTGCTTCTACAAATTTCTCAGAATCGAAGAGTTTTGCAGCATTTTCTTTTAATTCGGTTTCAGATTCTTGCGCAAAAGAAAGTTGAGCCGTTTGGATAAACAGAAATAGCAGTAACCAAGCATTTATTCTTTTAAATGACTTCAAGCTCAACATCTTGTTTTAGAGGCAATACGCTTATTTCTTAAAAAGGTTCATTTTACCTTCTGTTCCATCGACTAATCGTTTGATATTTTTACGATGGGCAAAAATCACAATGAACGCTAATAAGGACCCAAAGATAGGTAAAGCGTACGTATTTATTGGGAATAACCACAAACAACCTGAAAAAACAATTGCCGCACAAATGGATCCTAAGGAAACATAATGAGTTGTTATAAAGACAATTAAAAAGACAATGAGACAAATTCCTGCTGCTAAAGGCTGAAGTCCGACGATTACTCCAAGTGATGTTGCAACCCCCTTCCCTCCTTTGAAACCCGCAAAAACGGGAAAAACGTGTCCCAAAACAGCCATGAAAGAAGCAACTAATTGAATGTGTGTTAAATGAGGGGAAGAAAAAGGAACTGGCAGTACAAAATACGGAATCAGTACTGCCAGCATTCCTTTCAAAATATCTATTGTAAGAACGACTCTACCTGCTTTTTTTCCAAGTACACGAAACGTATTTGTTGCTCCCGCATTTTTACTTCCATGTTCTCGAACATCTAAATCATATTTTGCACGACCAACCCAAACCGCAGTTGGTATTGATCCTAAAAAATATGCAGGTATAGCCCATAAAAAATCAGTCCAGTTCATTATTCAAAAATAGCATTTAGTTTGCCTAAATACACGCTATTTGTTGAAATTTGGTATAAGAAATTTTTATGTTTACGTTTCTCTTCTTTCAATGCATTTATAGCACTTGAAAGATCCGAATCGCTCGTTATGATATTCATCGTTCCATCTTTCTTCACCATCGAATATGAAAGTAAGTAATCAACTCCACCAGGAACTTGCATCATCAAAGTAAAATTATCTCCATTGGATGAGTAAATCTGCTCAAACGTTGAACGGAAAACAACTTGTCTCATGACTGGCTTACCATAGAAATTCACAATTGCAGCTCCATCCAAATTCGACATCAATCCACGAATATCTTTTGAAATTGGAATATTTTTCAAATGTACTCCTGTAATTACAATCGATTTTTCCATTTCTTCTGGTAATCGTTTTACTTTCTTATCTTCAGAAAGAGTGTAATCTGACTTAATCTTATCTGCTGTTTTGCGATCGCTCCACATCAATAAAGCTTGCTCTAAATTAGTTGTTTCAAAAGACAACGGTTTTGATCCTTCATAATCAACAATTCGCTGACCAGCACTTTCAAAAATCCCTTTATCCATTGGCAAATTGAGCTTCAGAGTTGCATTCACATCCGTTTGTCCATTTTGCTGATTGTAAGAAACAGTTCCTACTGCGTCAACAGTGATATCACCATAATCCATACCCATATTAATCTTTCCTTCACCATTCATCGAACAGCTTTCGGTATGTAAAGAAAGGAAATTACCTGCTTCATTGCGATTCAATAGTTTCTCTTTAGGTCCAATTTGGAATTCTTTTGAAGAGAAATCATATTGTAAAACTCCAGTTGCTGTAATAAAAATTGGATCTGTTGGATCCTCCAAAGAAGACAAGAACGTCGGATATAATCGAATCGAATCTTTTTGTCTTGAATCTCTCCAAACAATTCCAGCTGCAATTGGTTGACCATCCAGTGTTTTCATGTTTGAATTAACTGGAATTTGAATATTTTTCGGGTCAATTTCTGCCGTAAATGACATCCAACTTTTCGCGAATTTCTCGCAATTGTGATTGATTCGCGTTGCACCAGTAAAACTAATTAATGGATTTGCAGCCTTCACATTCATTGTTCCGTAGTAATCAAAGTATTTATTCAACTTAAATCCTGATTCACTTTTAACTGTACCGTTTGCAATTGTTTGGTAGGTTGAATCCACACCAATTTTATCCATGTGAATCAACGTTTTGGTAGAATCGGCATCATAATAAGGATAATCCCCTTCTGAGATGTATTTTCTTCTAGCCAAAATGGATGTTTTCGCATTCAAGAACGTATGGTATTTTGTGACATAATTGGCAACCACTTTCGAATTAACAAGTGGATCCATCAATGCATTTTTATGAATAGTTACTTTCGCACTATCTGGATAAATACGTGCATCTGCTACATCTATAAATTCAGTCTTACTGCAATACAGAACTTTGTTCTTCATAGAGAATTTCACCTTCGGAGCAGCAAACTGCAAGGAATCCTGATCTGGATGGATAGAGAACATATTTGGCTGTGCTAAATTCAAATCAGTATTGATGTTGATGTCACCAGAACCACCTCCACCGCCTTTTTTAGATAATTCCATTTCATCTTGATCCATTAACCATGTGAAAATATCCACTTTGGCAGCATATTTAATGACAGGGAATATTTTCAATTCTTCCCCATCATTGGATTTGAAATCTCCTTTTCTATCCTTGAAAGAAATATGAGCATTTACATTGTAAGAAGAAAATGCAAGTGGGCTTTCTCCTTCTTCGGGATATGGATTCTTGAGATTAAATACAGAGGTATCTGAATAAATATCATGTCGTTTAAAACTAAATGCGTCCGAACCTAAACTCGCTTTTTGCATCGTCATAATTCCATAACCAGTCATACCTGTTGGTTGGATAATTGCTGTTCCTTTCATCGTCGCTTCTCCAGCAAAGAACGTTAATTCATTCTCCAAAGTAGATGCTGCTTTCAATACATTTTGTCTTGGAATATAAGTGATGTAAGCATCTGGAGATTTTACATCTGGAAATTGAACTCCTGCCTCAACTGGTTTATTTTCAAACTTAGCGTATCCCAAAGTTGAATCGGGCAAGAAGGTAAATGCCTTGGAATCTGAAATCGATTGAATAAAATTAATAACTCCAGCTCCCTGTAATCCATTGTTCGACAAAACAATTTTGTTTTTATACATGGCTTTCGTTCCATAAAAAACATGACCTTCTGGTGGAGCCAAAGTGCTAAACCCTAAAGAATAATCAGCCATAATCTTCAAATCCTCTTTGATTACTGGGAAAATTCCTGCAGAAACCAGTTCTCCTTTCAAACGGAATGATTTTTCAGAAAAATTATCTAAACTATCCATTTCAAAAGGAATACATGTGTAATAAAAACGAGCAGAATCGTAAGCTCCTTTAAACAAATTGTATTGATTGTAATACACTTTTGATGGTTTCGTGGATTTTAAAATTGGAAACTTGGTAATTTCCTTTTTCATACCTGAACGATTCATTGGATCATCAATGATAATTTCTCCAATTATTCCATTCAATGCGGAACCTAGAGCAATTGACTTATTTCCATCTGCTTGAGAAAGCGGTTTTGCACGAAAATAACTTCTATCCGTTTTTAATAAATTAATTTTATTGGATTCGTAAGTATAACTAGCATCCAAGGTATGTGTTTCGAATTTACCTGCTGAAGCCCAACCTGAAAACTTAAAATCTCTATTTTTAGTGACTTTAACTTGTGCTTTGTCAGGTAAAACAAATGAAGCTTGAGCATCCGAAATAGTTACTCTATCCACAGCTTCAAGCGCAATATCTAACGAAGTAAGACTCATCATACCATAATTAGGCATTGTTCTTCGTTTAATATTCATTAAGGAATCTTGAGCTGCAATTTTTTGAAGTGCCGCATTATCTTTCAGTTGTTCTGGTGAATATTTTGGTTTCGGACGCATATCTGAAACGAAAATTAAGTTGTCATAGTCGCGTTTACCGCTTCTCGCCTCAATAAACACTTTTGTTTTTTGATTCACTTTAACAATCTTATTTTCAATATCATAACTAATAAACCCATAAGAAGCTAGATCTAATAATTGAGTCTTTACTTGTTCAACTGTTTTTCCTAAAGCAGTTGCTGCTTTACCTTCAGTTAGAGTAAACTCATCAAATTTGTAACAGTAATTGTAAAGTGCCGCCAATGGATGTGTTTGATCCATTCCTTGTAAACGATCGTATAATCTTCCATCATAAAAATTCATAGATTCGAATCGTGCAACTCGTTGTTCCTGACTTGTTCCATATTCATAAGAGAATAACAAATCAGCACTTGTTCTTTTCCAAATCACTTTCTGCACATACCACTCTAATTGATGATATGAATCAGTAAATGGTGATTGTAAAACACCTGATTTACCTCTCGATAATTCCACTACATTTGAATCTTTGGTATAAATAAGTCCAACACCTGGGTGAGTTACTGAATCTTTCTCACCAACATAAAATGTGGTTTGTGTCACATTAGAAACAATCTTGAATGGACTGATTGCAATATATTGCGTTTTTGCAACCAAAAATTTCTTACCACTTCTTTTTATGGTCAATTGAGCTGGTTCCGTTGCATTCCCTAATCCAACTACACTTGCGCCTTCTAAAGAAAATCCACCAACATAATCCATATCTGGAAATACGTTATTGATTGCTAATTTTCGTTCAAATGATATAAACTGCGGATAATTTTTATCTGCTTCTCGGATGATTCGGAATGCTCTTTCATTCAAAGTACCTTTCACTTTTTTACTAGGAAAAAAAGGACTTGTCAATTGAACAGTATCAGCTTTTAGAACATTTGATTTCATAGAAGCATCGTAATAACCAAGTTCTGCAAAAGTTTCAGAATCTTTCAATCCAACTTTCGCCCAATTCACCGTACCTCCTTTTCCAATCCATTTTTTAAGGACTGGATCGTAAGTTCCATTTGTTTTATAAACTACTAATGAATCGACGAATCGAGGCTCACCTTTTTTGGCACTTTTATTCGGAAATCCGCACACTAAGCGACCATCAGTAAATTTAATAATGGGTTTGTCTGAATATTCAAAGACATAAGAACCATAAAAATACCACTCTTCATTAGGTGAACTAGCCAACATACCTTTGGAAAAGAAACCAGATGAAAGTTCAATGAAATCTTTGAATTTATTGATATTTTTTGCGTCTAATAATTTATCAACCGAACTGTGCCAAGCTGAAAAAGAGTTAGCTGGTTGTTTGTTTTTCACAAAAGAATAAACCGAGAAAACGTAATTATAAATCTCAGGATAAGGTTTTAAACGCTTAGACTCCATTAAATTACAAGTCGACACCATTTGTTTGAAATACTGATCTGGAAAATCAGTTGATTTCAAAAGAGCAACAGCAAGTTCATCTTTGATAAAATCTTTTTGATCTTTTTCCAAATAGTCATTCGTAGCTGCGCTAAATGCTTTTACAAACTTCTCACGATCTTCTGGATAGGTTTGCGAAAAGGAAAATGTTGTACTCAGAATGGTTATAATGAATAATCCCCAATTTTTCATAGTTCTACTTTTTTAAGTTTCATGGAAGCCCATGTTTCTTTATCTCTTGTTTCAATTAATTCAAATCCAGCTTGGTTTGCTACTTCTTCCAATTCCTTTACATCTGAAGTAAAAAATCCACTCAGATAAAGTAATCCATCTCTAGCGCATAACTTTGCATAGTCTGGCATGTGTCTTTTCAAAACATTTTTGTTGATGTTAGCAAGTATCACGCCGAAATCTACATCTTGAATAGCATCAATATCTCCCAGAAGACCTGTTATTTTTGAGCACTGATTTCTAGCCGCATTTTCAAGTGTGTTTTCAACAGACCACGATTCAATATCAACAGCCAAAATATGGGTTGCGCCTTTTTTCTCTGCAAGGATAGCCAAAACACCAGTTCCGGTTCCCATATCAAGCACTTTTTGAGGAACAGATTCTAAATCCATCAAATATTGCGACATCAGATAAGTCGTTTGATGATGTCCTGTTCCAAAAGACATTTGTGGTTGAATCACAATCAATTCGCGGTCTTGAAAATCTGCTGGGTTGTGAAAAGGTGCAATGATTGCTAAGCGTGAGTCGATCAAAACAGGATCAAAAGATTCTTCCCAAGTTGCGTTCCAGTTTTGATGCGGAATTTCTTCAACCTTCCACTCCACTTGAATGGATTCGTTTTCGTGAATACACGTTTCTTTCAAAATGGATGAAACATCACCAATTTGAACCGGAGCATATGCTTGAATTCCAGATTCTGTTTCTACAAAGCTTTCAAAGCCCAATTCGGCCAATTCCGCTACTAAAATATCAGACCAAGGATCTCTTGGTTCGATAGCAATTGTTAATTCAAAATAGTCCATGTTTCTTCAGCTACTAAAACGGAAAAATCTGCAGCTTTTAAAGAAGCACCTCCAATCAATCCTCCATCTACATTTTCGCAAGCGAATAACGCTTGTGCATTACTTGGGTTACAACTTCCTCCATATAAAATGGAAGTATTTGTCGCAATTTCTTTTCCATACTTCTCTTCCACCCACGAACGAATGGCGGCATGCATTTCTTCGGCTTGTTCGGTACTCGCTGTTTTTCCTGTTCCAATTGCCCAAATAGGCTCATAAGCAAGTACAACTTTTGAAAAATCAGTTGCTGAAAGATGAAAGACACTTTCTTCTAATTGATTCTTCACGAATGTCAAAAAGGTATTATTTTCACGGATATCCAAAGGCTCTCCGCAGCAGAAAAAGGGTTTAATTCCATGATGAATCGCTGCGTCCAATTTTTCTTTTAACTGCTCATTTGTTTCATTGAAGTACTCTCTTCTTTCAGAATGACCTATCAAAACCGCTCCAATTCCAGATTCTTTCAATTGCAACATACTCACCTCACCTGTGTAAGCACCGGAATCTTTCGAATAGGCATTTTGAGCACCAACTTTCACTTGTGTTGAATTCGCATTGCAATCACTTACATATAACATTGGAGGAAAAATATACACCTCAATACTTGATCCAATTGTTAGTTGGTTCACTTCCTTACACAATTCCTTTGCCTGATTTTGAGACAAATTCATTTTCCAATTTCCAGCTACAATTTTAGAGCGCATGTTTTTATTTCAATAAATTAGTTTGAATCCAATTAAATGTAGGCAACGAGTTGCCTGTATATTTTCCCTTCACTCGGCCGTGTTTCAATACCATCAATGCAGGATTAGCGCGAGAAATGACTTTCAATTCGGTTCCATCATTCATAAACATAGGAACATGAAGATTGTGTTTCTTTTTAAAACTTTCAATCTCATCACTGCTTGACCCAACGATGAAAACAATCGGAACATTTGCCTTTTTAGCTTTTGAAACAAGTGTTTTTATTTCTGCCAAATGATCTAAATCAAATTCTTTCAAGCTTTTAGAAACCAGTACCAATACCTTTGGAGCGGTAAATAAAAAGTTGCGAATACTCACTTCAGTCAAGTCTGGATTCTCCACTTCAATCGTGTCTAAAACAGCATAAGTATCTATCGGATAAGACTCTACATTGTATTCAATCTCAGAAATTTCAATCTTCTCCTTCGTTAGAATATCTTCTAAGAGAAGTCCTGTAATCTTTCTGTTCTTCAACTGTTTTTTAACTACTTCCATGCTTAATTCATCTGCCGATAATTGATTGATTTCTCTTACGGGATTAAATTGAGCAGTATCAATCGACGGAAGAATCATCGGAATGATTTCCTTATTGATCATCGTTTCGTATTTCCATTCTTTGGTTTTTTCCCAAATTTTGGAGTCCATAAATTCCTTACTGGAACCGTCGTATTCTTTTGTAGCTCCTGTTTTCAAGTTCTTGTAAACCAATAAACTTTGAAATTTACCTGGATTTCCATTTTTCGTCAATTCTGGTAAATAATTTCCTGTTGCATAAGCTCTGTAATCTCTCAACGGATCATATTTCAATACAAACCAAATGAAAATGCTACACAATAAAGTCACGATCAACGCAGAACCGTAATGATTTCCAATAAATTTATTTCGAATGCGATAAATCCATAGCGAAGCTAATAAGGCTATTATAGAAAACAGGATTGGGAAATACCAATTAAAAACCCATGAAAGTCCTGAAATTAATAGAATCGAAATTGGTATATAAATCCAATTTTGGCGAACATTATTTGCTTTTACTAATCCTTGAGCTGCAAAAATCCAAATGACCAAGTACAGCAAAACGATATCCTTCCAAAGTGACTCTTTAGGTGTTAATGATCTTCCCACAGAACCCTTCATAGCATCACCAAAACAACCACAATCAGTAACACACTGAGGTGATTTTAGCTCTTCAACAACTACTTCTTTCGAATTTTTAGAGATGATTTTAATGTCTTTATTCGTTTTAGCCTCGTCTATTTTTGTATCAGAAAGTTGCGCTTCTTTTGGTATTTCAAGCGAATAGGTATCTCTATCAACAAATTTCTTTTTCCCATCACAGGTAGAAGTGTGCCAAGTCAAGAACGTAAAAAACAACATCATGATTACTAAAGACCAGCTTACCAATTTAACTTTCCCACCAATAATCACCAGTACTCCCAATACTATTTCGGCGATGCAAATAAGGACCGAAAGTAACAGTGCATGTTGAATGAAGTATTCCAATGAAAATCCGGGAGATCCAAAAAATTCCTTGATACGATAAGCCAATGCACCATCTTCAAAATATTCTTCCAATTTATAAGAAAACCCTACGGGATCATTGGCTTTTATCAATCCAGAAACAATGAATAAACTACCAACAATTACGCGTGATACTGTTGCAATCATTAACCTTCCTTTGAAAAAAATGAGCGCTACAGCAGAGAACAACATCAGTCCAATTCCAATGCAAACAAACAATAATTTATGGGCTTCAAAATGTTCGTGAAATCCAATCGTGGTAAGAGTTAGTCCTCCCAAATTCAAAATAACAAACAAGGCATTGAGTAGAAATGAATGTCCTGAAATGGTATGAGTAGCTTTCATAAGGGCGTTTTATTAAAGGGTAAGGTGTATTAAAGCAAAAATAGAATAGTTCAAAATATCAAAATAATTGGATTCAATTCCTTCTGAAGCAATTGTTTGCCCCCCATTATCTTCAATTTGTTTGATTCGTAACAACTTCATCAAGATCATATCTGTTAATGAACTTACGCGCATGTCTCTCCAAGCCTCACCATAATCGTGATTCTTCTTTTCCATCAATTCAAAAGCTTCTTGAGCCACTTGATTGTAAAAAGCGAGTGCTTGTTCTTCATTGAGTTCCAGACCCAAATCTTGTGGTGCTCTGGATTGAATGATTGCCATGATACAGTAATTCACCATTGCTCCAAATTCGCCCTCAATGCTTTCTCCCACTTTATTCTCCGTAGTTTCTTGCAATGTTCGAATGCGATTTGCTTTGATGAAAATTTGATCCGTTAAACTACTTGCTCGAGCTATTCGCCAAGATGTTCCGTAATCTTTTGTCTTTTTTAGGAAAATTTCTCTACAACCCTGTACGATGTGTTGATATTGTTCCGATGTTTGTATCATCTATGTAAGTATGGAATTTTTAAGGTCTGAAAATACAAATTTTTCGCGAGAATGGGCGTTAAACATCCGTGGTAAGTTATTCACTATTTCCACTCCACAGGTGATGGGAATAGTGAATTGCACACCTGATTCGTTCTATGCGTCTAGCAGAAAGTCTTCGATTGATTCTCAAAAGAGTTTGATTGATTTACACGTTGAAAATGGCGCAACTTGGTTAGATATAGGTGGTTACTCTACCCGACCAGGAGCCGAACACATTTCTGAAACCGATGAAATTGAACGCATCAAACAAGCTGTTTCTTATGCTTTAGAGAAGTATTCAACCGTTAAAATAAGTGTTGATACTTTTCAATCTGAAGTAGCAAATTATGTGCTAGAACAGGGTGTTCATCTCATTAATGACATCAGTGGCGGACTAATCAACGAAGAACTATTTTCAATTATAGCAAGCCATGAAGTTCCTTATGTATTGATGCACATGCGGGGAACTCCTCAAAATATGACACAACTCAACTCATACGAGAACATGCTTCAAGAAATACTGATTGAGTTAGGAATTCAAGTTGAAAAAGCCCGTAAAGCTGGAATAAAGGATATAATCATTGACCCAGGATTTGGGTTTGCAAAGAATAGCGAACAAAATTTAGAATTGTTTTCTAGACTAGAAGCTTTCCAGCTATTTGACTCTCCAATCTTAATTGGAATTTCTCGAAAATCGTTGATCTCTAAAACATTGGGAATTGATTCTTTTGATTCGCTAAACGGAACAACTGTTTTGAATACACTTGCTTTGGAAAAAGGAGCAAACATTCTTCGGGTACATGATGTGAAAGAAGCAGTTGAGACGGTGAAACTGTGGTCAAAGATAAAAGGAATACCATCCCCCGAATAATATCAAGAAATCATCTTGTTCTGATATCATATTATCATGATTTCGTTATATAACGAAGGGAGTGATTTATTGTTGGAATCCTAATTAAAAAACTTTCTCGCTGATTTTCGAAACCGGGTACGCATTCATTGTTGCAGAAGCCGTAGCGACCAACTCTCCTTTTTGATTGGTTATTTTTCCTTCTACGAAAAGAATACGCTTTCCAGACTTAATTACCTGAGCATCTGCCAATAAAACATCATCTTTCAAAGCTGGAATTAAATAGGAAATAGTCAAATTTACAGTTGAAACTACTTTCAAGTCCTCACAAACCTCTGTTAAACAAGCAACTCCCAAAGCTGCATCAATCAAAGCAGCAACAGAACCGCCGTGTGCAGCAAAAGGTGTTGCCAAATGATTGTTAGTCACAGTCATTTTATACAACACATGTCCTTTTGACTCGACTTCGAAATCCATTCCGAGCAAATCACCAAAACGATTCCAGATGATGTATTGCTTAATAATGGGATGTTGTTTTAAATCTATCATTATTTTGATTCCTGCATTTGTACAAGGTGCTCTTGAGGAGAAGTTAAATTCAAACCTTCTTTTTCGAATTCTTCATAAATTCTTCTATTCAACTCATAATAAACTGACCAGTAATCATCTGTTTTTGCCCATGCGCGAACAGTAATCATGACAGAAGCTCCCAATTCTCCCAGTGCTACAAAAGGCGCTGGATCTTTTTTCACATGTTTGTCTTCAGACAAATATTTCAAAATTAGTTGATGAGCTTTTACAAAATCATCTCCGTAAGAAATTGGTATACTCCAATCCACTCTTCGTGTATTTGCTTTGGTAAAGTTTGTAAGCGGTCCATTTGCAATCGGTCCATTCGGAATCACAATTACCTTGTTATCTGAAGTATGCAGATAGGTATAAAAAATCTGAATTTCCTTAACTGTTCCCTGTAAACCTTGCGTTAGAATGGTATCACCAACTTTGAACGGCTTAAACAACAAAACCATTACTCCGCCAGCAAAATTGGAAAGTGTTCCAGAGAATGCCATACCGATAGCCAAACCTGCAGCTCCAAGAATCGCAACGAAAGAAGTCATCTCAATTCCAAGTTGTGTAATTGCCGTTACGACAACGAGTATTTTAAGGATAATTGTTGCTAAACTGGATAAAAAAGTAATCAGACCAAGATCTACTTTTCCTTGGGTCAAAATTTTGACAACTAAGCGTCCAACCCATTTCGCCAACCAAAATCCAACAAAAAATATGATTGCGGCAACAAGCAAATTTGTACCTGATTTTACCAACCATTGTTTCGCATCATCAGCAGTAAAGCCCATGATTTTCTTAAAACCATGATCTATTGTATCAATAACAGTAGTTTTGTTTTCAACTGTATCTTTTAGCGTATCAGCAACCGCTATCAATAATGACCAAATCATCTACGGAAATTTAGGAAATTGCTGGAAGTTTGGTTCTCTTTTTTCTAAAAATGCGCGTTTCCCTTCTTGTGCTTCTTCCATCAAATAATACATCAAAGTAGCATCTCCTGCGAATTCCATCAGACCTCTTTGCCCGTCTAATTCTGCATTCAAACCTCTTTTAATCATTCGAAGTGCTAATGGAGAGCGTTTCATCATCGTTTGACACCACTGAACCGTTGTATCTTCCAAATCCTTCAAAGCAACAACCTTGTTCACCATTCCCATTTTCTCTGCTTCATCTGCAGTATATTGTTCACACAAGAACCAAATCTCACGTGCTTTTTTCTGTCCAACATGACTAGCTAAAAAAGATGATCCAAAACCAGCATCAAAACTCCCTACTTTTGGTCCGGTTTGTCCAAAACGCGCATTATCTGAAGCAATTGTAATATCACAAACCACATGAAGCACGTGTCCACCACCAATTGCATATCCATTTACCATTGCAATAACTGGTTTAGGTAATGCCCGTATTGCTTTATGAACATCCAATACATTCAAGCGTGGAACACCGTTTTCAGAAATATATCCACCAACACCTTTCACGTTTTGATCACCTCCAGAACAAAATGCTTTGTCTCCTTCTCCCGTCAAAACTACCACACCAATATCTTGTCTTTCACGACAAATCTCCAATGCATCCAACATTTCCATGTTCGTCTCTGGACGGAAAGCGTTGTATACCTTGGGTCTGTTAATCGTAATTTTTCCAATTCCTTCAAAGAATTCGAATTTGATATCTGTATAGGACTTAATGGATGTCCAGTTTCTATTTGACATTTTCTGTTTTTTTAGATTCTACAAAAATAGCAATGCTTGCATAAAATAGCATATTCTATTAGATTATAATTGATGCTTTTCTAAATCCCATCTTTACATTCTTGTTTTTTATACAGTTAAAAGTCTTGCTATATTCTAAACGCTAAGAAGCAAAGATCGCAAAGGATTTTTAGATTAAATTTTATTAAAGATGCAAACTCTACTTCTAAAAGACTTTCAGTGCTTTAAATATCACCTTGAGGTGTGTACATCGTAACTCCATTTGAGTGATATTCATCAATCATCACCTCCAACATTTTAGAAGCATCAAAGATCAATGTTTTTGCTTTTCCGATTGTTGAGCGCTTCATGACTCCTTTGGATTCAAACAAAGGAAGTAATTCATCACATTTTCGCTTTGAGGATTGTTCTGGATTATGAACTTTGACTTGAACAGGAACAAGGGTTTCATCGAGTTGCTTGACTAGAACATGAAACACTTCTGGATAGTAAACAGGATATTTAAAATCAGAAACTGTATCTTCTAAAATATGTAAAGAAGTTCCCGCATTGTCTAAAGTAACACCAATGTAAAGGATTTTCCCATTCGCTTCTGCAAGACGCGCAAACGGACTATTTTCAGTGTAGGGAGTAAGCTCACCTAAATGCCCGCTAGTAAACCAATCGGCCTTAGGTCCAAAACAACAAACGGGTTCAGTGGGACTTTCAGAACGTTTTACACCTGGAATTTTTCGAAAATATTCGGTGATTGCGCCCATTTTTGAAGGTTCATTTCGGACATCAAACTCCCGAATTTTTTGGATGTAATTCAATTGATAACCTGCATTTGGAGAGCTTGGCATCAATAAATTTCCTGATACACCAATGACACTTAACAAACCGTCTACAACTGTTTTTGGTCCTCCTTCCACAAAACCAATCTTTGAAAAACTGGTATGCACTAAAACAGAATCACCTTCCTTTATTCCACAAGTGCGCAATTCTTTGATCAGCTGATCCAATATTAGACCTTCTCCTTTGTCAGCTTGTTCCTGAATGGATTTTCGTTGCTTATTTTTCTTATTCTCCCGATAAGCATGAAGCAATTTATCAGGAATTATTGAACGAATAAAATTCTTCAGAGTCGACATCTTATTCGAAAATAGGTTTGATCAACTTATTTTCTGGAACATAGAAATAATGAAGCTCCGTTCCTCTTGTTAGAATATAAAAATTGTCCTGCACTTTTCGAATATTTGAATATTCTAGTGGAACGACCAGTTTTCCTTTATTCGTGTAAATACCATAAAAAGCTCCTAGTGAAACGATAAAATGAGAATCATCCAAAGGCTTTACGGTTGTATGTTCGATTGGAATAATGATTTCTCCTTTTGCGTTAATTCCACCTTTCAAAGTAAGCAATTGAACGACTCCCAATCCTGATTTAAAGCTTTCTGCTGCCTCATAAGTTGGAGCAATCAGCAGTTTGTTTTGCAAATCAATGAATCCCCATTTACCTGCTTTCTCAAAAGAAATTAAGGAAGAAACACCTCCTAACTTGGAATAGGTAAATGGAACAATTGTCTTTCCAAAACGATCAATAATACCAAACTTATTTGCTTTGGAAACTTTAGCGTAATTCCCTACAAATTCACCTTCACTTTTCGCGTTGGTGAAATAATCAAACGTTGCGGGAATTGCTGTTTGTCCGTTTTTACTGACATACCCTATCTTATCTTCCGAGATCACCAATGCTCTATCAGACACCAAACTTCCAATATCTTCAATGGGAATGGTCTTCAATTCATCTCCTTGAAAATTGGCTATTTTAACACTTTCATCTCCTTCAATTACAATAGCAGAATCTCCAAACAAGTTAATAGACTCATACAATGGTTTTACTTTGAAAGATCCAAATTCATCAATGTAACCTTCCAAGCCTTTGTAAGTAACCTTTGCCATTCCGCCAGAAAACGAAAATGCTTCTTCATATTGTTCCGGAATCCTTGGAAAACCCAATCCATCGAAATAACCATACATGGAATCTTTTACGGCATAAATCAATCCTTCAGAAAATTGTCCAATATCCTTGTACTGGGGCTCAATAATATACGCTCCTGACCGATCAATAATTCCAAATAAAGTATCTAATTCAACAATCGCTCTTCCTTTATCAAAATCATTACAACTTGAAAATTTGAAGGGAATAACGACTTCGTTTGCCTTATTCACAAATCCATATTTCCCACTCTTTTCAGCCCAAGCCAACCCTTCTTTAAAGAAACCTACCGTAGAATACTGCGCAGGAATACTAATTTTTCCATTTAAATCCATCCATCCAAATTGGCCTTCTTTCTTAAAGGGAATAATCTCCTGCATGCCCAATTCACGGTCTTTTTTCAATTCTGAGGTGTACGGATAATCTGGGAATTCTTTCTGAAATTTATCCAAACGCTCCAAGGAATAATCAGACATGTAAAGCTGATACAACTTCCGCCAAGCATTTTCTACATTTCTATTTTTAGGATACGTTTTAATGAACACTTTGAAATCTTGAACACGGCTTCCTTTTGTACTCATGTGATACACTTGATCTTGCGCATCTGCTACGTAAGGATTGGATGGGAATTGCTTTTCAAAACCTAAATAAGACGAAACAGTTTTACCATCGGTATTCTCAATGTATTGTAAACGGTAATAATTGTTCAATGCTTCTTTCTGAAAAGTAGACTCTGGATATTTTTTTAAGAACAAATCAAACCCCGCAGAGCTATTTGCTGTTTTTGCTTTTTGATATCCAATTGAATCACGGGAATAGATTGCCTTAAACTTCTCGTCTGCCCAATCGTTTTTTTTCTGATAACTATCGTATGCTTCTTCTGTGGGATGTTTTAAAACTAAAAGATATAGCCCAGTAGAGATTTCTTTTCGCAACAGCGCAATTGCAGCATAATCAAAGTTATATTTCTTCAGAAATTCCTTTTGCTTATCTTTCATCAACCCATAGGTTTTTTCGGATCGTACAATGCGATTATATGCCGAATCTAGCTGATGAAAAGGATTGTCTTTGCGGAAATAAATAACTGCAAGTCCGTAATTAGCTGCAGATTCATTCGATTTGATTGATTTTTCAAATTGTTTTTTGGCTTCAAAATAATTGAATTGATCTAAAGCTTTAAATCCGTCATCAATAGAGCCTGCTTTGGCATTTTGAAAAACACAAAGAGTGAATAGAACTAAAAAATTAAATTGAAGTAATCTCATACTGCAAATATAACCAACTACTCATAAAAGGGAAGGAAAAAGTCATTGAAAAGGTATAAAAAAAGTCAAAAAAAAACCCCGACGATTACCGTCAGGGTTAACTATTTCGAGAATGAAATTACTTTTTGTACTTCGAGTAACGAGTATTAAATTTATCAATACGACCTGCCGTATCGACGAATTGTGTAATACCTGTAAAGAATGGGTGAGACTTGTGAGAGATATCCAATTTAACTAATGGATACTCATTTCCGTCCTCCCACGTAATAGTTTCTGAAGTATTAGCAGAAGAATGGCATACAAATGAATATTCATTTGTCATGTCTTTAAAAACTACTAATCTATAATCTTCTGGGTGAATACCTGCTTTCATATTATTGTTATACTTAATTTTGTTCTTATTCGAAAATTGGTGTGCAAAGATAATGAAACTATTTTAATTCACAACAAAAAAAATAAAACCTACTACTCTTTCGTTACTTTTGTCATGATGAAATTAGTAAATCTATTTTTGGGAGTCGCAATTTTAGCTTCTCTTTTATTCAGTAACTCTGCTTGTAAGAAGAAGAACTTATTTGGAGATGGTAATTTGAATTTTTCAACAGACACCTTGATTTTTGATACCGTTTTCACTACAATCGGCTCTACCACAAAGTATTTTAAGATTTATAATCCACAAAATAAAGCTTTAAAAATTACCGATGTTCAGTTAATGGGTGGTTCCAATTCTCCGTTCAAATTGAATCTAGATGGCTTACAAGGAACTAGTTTTTCTGATTTAGAAATTGAAAAAGGAGACAGTTTATTTTGTTTTGTGGAAGTAAAATTATCTGTAAACGGCCAAAACTTACCTTTAATTGTGGAAGATTCAGTTCGATTTAGAACCAATGGAGAAGACCAATATGTGAAATTAGCCGTTTGGGGACAAGATATGTACTACCATTATTCCGATTTTTCGATTCCCAATGGCCTTGGTCTAAACCTCAATGAAGGCACTTGGCCGAATGACAAACCGCACGTAATTTTCAATAGAGCATTTGTAGATTCTGCCAAAACACTCAATATTATAGAGGGAACAAAAATTCATCTGCACAAAGGCGCAATTCTTTGGAATTACAAAGGAACTTTAAATATTGATGGTGCATACAACAATAAAGTAATCATTCAAGGAGATCGATTGGAAGGTTCCTACCAGGATGTTCCAGGTCAGTATTATGGAATTTATCTGCAGGAAGCGAGACCTTCTATCATTAATAACGCAGTGATCAAAAATTCCATTGCAGGAATTCATGTCGATTCACGTGACGCAGCCTTTAATCAAAATACACTCACCATCTCCAATACCGAAATTTTCAATGCTGCCAGTTATGGCCTATTCTTATTTAATGGTCCAAAAGTATATGGCGAAAACGTATTGGTTCATAGTACGGGAGTTCACTCATTATTAGTGATTCAAGGTGCTGATTTCACTTTCAATCAGTGTAATTTCTTAGGTTATGGTTCAGGCGAAGGAAGTACTCCTGCTGTTGGAATCTCCAATCACTACACCAATTCACAAGGAACAACCATGGTAGCTCAAATTCCAAATGCAAATTTCAATAACTGTGTCATTTACGGAAGCACAGGTGAACACTTGGCAATTGACACAATACAAACTGGAGGATTGACACTCAACTTCCATTTCCGAAATTCAGTAGTTTTAAAAACAGATTTGAGCAATGGGATGTTTACTTATTGCTCGAATGGAAATCCATTGTTTACGAATCCAAATAGCAATAATTTCAAATTCACATCCAGTGCTTCCAGTTTGAGTAACAATGCAAATCAAACCTATTCAACTGCCCAAGATATAAGTGGACAAGGAAGAAATTCACCTCCTGACATTGGGGTTTACGACATCCCGTAAGATTCGGTTGGTTTGAATCTTCGAGAATTCGTGAACAGATTTACAATTAAAAAATTGAAAATCAATATTTTACGAATTTTAAATCATTAAAAAAGTCGGAGTTTCCACCCCGACTTTTTCTTTATAACCTGTCTTAATTTACCTGATTAGTATTTCAAATCTCCGTTTATTTCTCTTACAGCATTCGCTGCTTCAACAAACTTCGCTTGCTCTTCTGCAGTAAGTGTAATGTCCACAATCTTTTCAACTCCGTTTTTCCCGATAATGGCTGGAACACCCAAACAGATATCATTTTGTCCATATTCACCTTCCAGCATCAAAGAACAAGGAATCATTTTCTTCTGATCACAAACGATTGATTGAACCATTACAGAAACAGCTGCACCTGGAGCATACCAAGCTGAAGTTCCTAATAATTTAGTAAGAGTTGCACCACCTACTTTCGTTTCTTCAGTAACATAATTTTGTTGCTCTGCATTTAAGAATTCCGTTACAGGAACACCATTTCTTGTTGCTTTGCTCATTAATGGAAGCATTCCTGTATCACTGTGTGCTGCGATTACCATACCGTCCACATCAGAAATTGGGCTTCCTAAAGCTTCTGCTAATCTATATTTGAAACGTGCAGAATCCAAAGCACCACCCATTCCAATAATCTTGTGTTTCGGAAGACCTGAAGTTTTGTGAACTAAATACGCCATTGTATCCATTGGATTGGAAACAACAATAATGATTACTTCCGGAGAATTTTTCACCAAGTTTGCTGTAACATCTTTCACAATACCAGCATTTATTCCAATCAATTCTTCACGTGTCATTCCTGGTTTTCTAGGAATCCCTGAAGTGATTACTGCTACATGAGAACCAGCTGTTTTGCTATAATCTCCTGTTGTTCCAGTAATTTTTGTATCGAATCCGTTAAGAGATGCTGTTTGCATTAAATCCATTGCCTTACCTTCAGCAAATCCTTCTTTAATATCTACCAATACTACTTCTGAACAGAAGTTTTTCATTGCGATATACTCCGCACAGCTTGCTCCTACAGCCCCTGCTCCTACTACCGTTATTTTCATTGTTATCTAATTAAAATGATACTTAAATTTCTATAAATCGCAACGAATTTAAGAATAAAACTTAGCTCCTACTGTAAATTTTATAGAGAAATAACGTTATTTGTAAACTGGTTATTAAAACCAAGTTTAAACAGGGTTCAAAAAGTTCAAAGGGTTAAAATATTGGATTTTTTTGAACTTTTAAACTTTTTGAACTTATTTAATGAGGCAACCCTATTGACAATCGTTCGTTATTGAAAAGAGACAGTGAAACAGAATTGGGAATTAGAAGATATAATTGAAGGTTGTAAGTCGTCCGACAGGAGGGCACAAGAGCAATTATTCAAGAAGTTTTACGGGAAAATGTTGGTTGTTTGTCAACGATATATTCGCGATAAAGATTCAGCCCAAGAAGTTTTACAAGAAGGTTTCATTAAGGTCTTTGAACATATTAAAGGTTACGACAAGAAAGGATCTTTTGAAGGTTGGATGAGACGGATTATTGTGAATTGCGCAATTGATTCGATTCGAAAATCGAAGAAAGATTGGGTGCTGAGCGATAACGACAATGATTTCAAATACATACCCGAAGAAGACGAATTCGGAGAAGATTGGGAAATTACCACGTTAAAAGCAGAAGTTGCATTGGAAGCAATAAACAAGCTTTCACCAGCTTACAAAGCAGTTTTCAACTTGTATGTGATGGAAGAATTTACGCACAAAGAAATTGCGCAAATACTTGAAATCTCGGAGGGAACGTCGAAATCAAATTTAGCAAAAGCCAAAATGAACCTACAAAATTATTTGAAACAAAAATTTATAAAAATCGCTCAATGAAGAACATTGAACAGATCATAAAAGACTCGCTTGAGAACCATGAAATGCCTTATGATGGGGCTGCATGGGAAGCTATGTCTAAACGTTTGGACGGGACGACTCCTTCTCCATTCTACCGAAAATGGTGGGTTGCAGCTTCAATTGGTACAGTACTAGTTGGATCATCCTTATTTTTCGGATTAAACAATCAAACTGATTCTTCAAAAACTGCAGATGCAAATGCTCCTGTGGCAACAAAAACGAATACCACAACTCCAACGAATAATCAAGCTGATAATCGTTTTGATACACATACCAATCCTCAAACTAACACACCAAACGAACAACAAGTCGCTACAAATTCAGTTGATAAAACTCAACAAAGCGCTAAACCTCATGTTACTCCTAATCAAATTTTAGAAGTAACTCCATTAAGTGGATTCTATATTGAGCCAATTATCTCAACTAAAAATGATTCTGGGAATCCTAGTAATGAGCAAAAGAACTACTTACCAGTACAATTAGCTCAAACAAATTTGTGTATCGGTGATGAAATCGAAATCACAAATCCAAATGATGCCTTATCGATTTCAGTGATTCAAAATAACAGAACTCAACTCATCAAACCAGGTGGAAAAAGAGTTGTTACAGCGAATGTTGAAGGAACAATTGAGGTTGTTTCAGGAAAAAACACACAAACAATTGCAGTCAATAGACCAAGTGATAAATTATACATCAGCGCTGATCCAACGGTGATTTATAACAATGGTATTCCATCCGTAGAATTTACAGGTTCTGGAGCAGAATCAACCATTCACTGGACTGTTGAAAAATATCATGGGGAAGTTCAAAATGGAAACTTCATCGTTCATCCTTATACTGGAAAGGACATTACTGTAAAAGCAACAAGCAAAGATTTAAATGGCTGCACAGTAACTGAAACTAAAACAATCTCTATTAAAGAAGAATACAATTTACAGGCTGTAAATGCAATCAACATTAATTCTGGTGACTCACGTAACAATCGTTTCATGCCATATGCTTTGATTGAACGGAATATCGCATTTGAATTATACATTTACGATGCAAAAACGGGTCGTGTTATCTATAAAACAAATGATACTTCGAATGGTTGGGATGGTACGGACATGAACACTGGTTCACTCGTGCAAGCTAGTTCAGTACATCTTTGGAAGGTAATTATTAAAAATCCATTACCTGGAGAACCAAAAGAATACAAAGGAACCATTTTAGTCAATAATTAAACATATTTTACCAGACTACTACTGGATATTGGGAAAGGAAACTTTCCCTTTTTTGTTTTAGCTGATTTCGGTAGTCTTCTGCCTTTTTAGATTCCGGATAAAGCAATCGATGCTCTTCCATTTTTCGAAGTTTGATGATTTCCTCGATAAGTTCATTTGTTTTCTCTGAAAAAAGCGTTGGTTTCAAGAAATCCCACACAAACTCCGTTGCTTGCTCATTGGGATGTACTCCATCCACTTCGAAATAGCAGTAATCCCGCAATACATCATTAACCAATTCGTAGGATGGAAAATAATGAACAGATTCTTGCTGGAGTAATGAAACTAATCGAACTAATTCAGCCTTCGATTGAGAATTTTCTAGTAAACCATCTCGGACATAGCGTACAGGGCTTATCGTAAAAACAACTTGGATTGTTGGATTCAGTTCTTTCAATACACTTAGAGCAGATTTCCACTCAGAGAACATTTCCTCTGCGCGAATCAATTCCTTATCGAACGTTATTTGTGGCTGTTGGTGACAATTTGCAACGATACTTCCAGATTCTTTCAAGCGATATCCATGAGCAGAACCGAGTGTAATAACCAAAATTCTTGCTTTCTCTAAAGAATTCTTTAATGTTCTTAATTGCTGATTGAGTAATTCATCCAATCCTTTAGAATCCATCGAATAAATGGCGCTACTCGCATCATAACTCAAAAAAACATCTTCTTTTTGGACGAAAGAGCTTCTTTCCACTTTACTCAATGCCATTAAAATCTGTTTAGCCAATGGAATCGGATGAAAAACAACTCCCAAAGGATTATCCAACACTTGAAATCCAGCCCTGCGGAACCACAGACTCATATTCGTGGAAAAACACGAACCTAGTTGTACAATCGAATCACCGTGTTGAATTTTTGGAAAATTTTTCGGAATTAAGCTCGCTGTTGAAATACTCATTTTAATTGCTCTAATGTATAATCAAACACTTGTTTCCAGCCCTTCCACTTTCCTGCTTCCGCAAGCGTTTCATTGTGCCAAATAAAGCAGAAAACACCTCCATAATCTTTCACTTCTTGAACCAATTGTTTCACAACTACTTGGCTTTGAGCAATACTTAATTTCTTGTATTCCAACAAAGTTCCATCCATGTAAGCAAAGGGTACAATTCGGTAATCTGGAAAAGCTTGATTCGTTAGTAAATCGAAAAATGCATGTTCATGAGCTGTTCCAGCACGGAAACCGTAATCATCCGCGTATCCCATTGTGTAATCCTTCTCAAATCCCTGTTCCATCATTCGGTGATAGGTTTTGGGTAAATTAAGTTTCAAAAAATGCTGGCGAGATTCATGAGCAGATTTGGAAGTAATTTTCTTGATTCGATCTATTTCCTTGGTCAGTTTATCATCCGATGTATTGCTTGCATAACTAGGATGTAAACCAATATATCCCAATTCATTCAATTCTTGAATTAGTCCTTGATGTCGTGAATCATTCCAAGATATGTTGGTATCGTATTTTGCATAATCTCCCACGTGCCAAAAAATACGTGTTTGTGGAAAGTTCCGATAAACTTCTCGAATATCATCAAAAGAATCAAACGGATCTTTTTTCTGACCACTTTGAACCTGCTTGCGCTCCTCTATTCGTTCTTTGTTTCTCTTCAAAAAGTCTTTTCCAGCAGAAAGCCAAGTTCTCCAACCTTCTTTCCATTTGTGAGCAAACGTATTATCAATATCGAAAGTTGGAATTGGTTGAAACGTTTTTTTTGACTGAAGAATTTCTAAGTAATTTGGCGCATAAACCTGGAAAAATGATTCTATCCAACGTTCTACAATTTGAATATGTAGCCAGTCAAACTTACTTTGAATACTCTCTTTGGCAGTAAAACGACCATGTTCATCCGGGAATTTGACAAAATACTCTTCGTAACGAGATAAGACATAAAAAACAGCAGCTAAAGGATCTGTTATTGAATCAATTGTCAAGCAATCAACTCCATTCCAATTTCCTTTATCTAGTTTTTTCAAAACACGCGGCCGCTCTTCAAAAAGCAAAGTCGCAGGAGCTAAAAAGGGAATCTTTTCAAAGTCAAAATTGGAATAAGATAACTTTATCCCTTCGAATACTACAAACCTCTTTTTATCGTTGGTTAGTTGATATTCCAATCCATGTTCCTTGAACACAAAATCCAAGGTGTATATCAATCGAATTGAAATTTCATCAACGTAAATCAGCATGATTTAAAGTAAATTTTGATCTGCAAAGCTAAAGTAGCCATTATCTGTGATAATCAAATGGTCTATGACATTCATTTCAATGAGCATACCAAATTGCTGGATTCTTTTGGTTAATCTTTTATCTTGATCACTTGGTATCAATATTCCACTTGGATGATTGTGTGCCAAAATTATTCCGCAGGCAGATAAATCGATTCCATGTTTAAAAATGATTTTAGGATCTACAAATGTTCCTGTTATTCCTCCAATTGAAAGTTGTTTTACTTGTAGTATTTCGTTCGAATTATTGAGATAAAGAATGTAAAATTCTTCATGCGTTAAATCGGTAAAATAACCTTTCAATTCTTCATAAGCTTTCTGAACACTGTCAATTTTAGGCTTTTTATCAGCTCGTAATTCCTTTCGCCTTCTTCCCAACTCCAATGCTGCCAAAATACTTATTGCTTTCGACCGACCAATTCCCTTTACTTCACACAACTGCGAAAGACGCAATTTTCCAAATTCATACAAACAGCCATCACTCAGTGATAAAAGTTCTCTACCTAAATCTACCGCTGATTTATCGCCACTTCCTGTACCGATTAGAATAGCGATTAATTCTGCATCAGAAAGAACACTTTTCCCTTTTAAAATCATTTTTTCTCTTGGGCGATCATCCTCTGCCCAATTCCGAATTGAGAGTTGTTTTTGTATCATATTTACTCATTTCTTATTTAATTTAAGAAAAAAGTTCAGCTTTAACACTATGATTCAATCACATTTTTTAAGCTTTTCATTTCTTTTTAACCTGTACATTTGCTCTATGGATTCTTTGACACAAATTGTACTTGGAGCAGCAGTTGGCGAAGCTGTTGCTGGAAGAAAAATCGGAGCAAAAGGGGCACTTTTAGGAGCAATTGGTGGAACAATTCCTGATTTAGATGTCTTTTTACGCTTCTTTTACGATCCATTAGACGCAGCTTTAGTCCACCGAGGTTTTTCACATTCATTACTCTTTGCATTACTTGCTGGCCCCTCTTTAGCTTATTTATCTCACCTGTTAAGCAAAAAAACGTACAGCTTTAAGATGTGGTTCTTATTGTGGTTTCTTTCCATCGTTACTCATCCCATGTTGGATATCTTCACAAACTACGGAACTCAATTCTTCTGGCCATTCTCTTGGCGACTTACTTTCAATACCGTATTTGTTATTGATCCTTTATACACCATTCCGTTTATGGTTTTGCTGATTGGAGCTCTTTTGATGAAACGAGAATCAAAAAGAAGGAAAATCTGGAATTGGACAGGAATCATTTACTCTTCTCTTTATTTGCTTTGGGGAGTCATTGTGAAATGTTGTATTTACAGTAATACAGACAGCTACTTTGCTCAAGCGAATATAAAACCTACGAGAACAATGGTTACTCCAATGCCTTTAACTTCTTTCTACTGGGATATTATAGCTGAAGACGATTCCAATTACTACATCGGATACAAATCTCTTTTTGCCGATTTTAATCCGAAAGAAATTGAGATTATTCCAAAAAATCATCACCTTTTAAAGGCCTTAAAATGGAATGGAGAATCTCGAATTCCGCAAATTGAACACATCACCAATGGGTTTTACACAATTGATAAGCATTTGGATAGCTTATTTATCTACGATTTGCGATTTGGAACAATCACAACCATCACTAATGGTGAAAGCAGAAATCCGCTTATGGGATATGGTTTCACAACAAAAGGTCAAAAAGCTGGTTCGGTGTTTTCTTACAGATCCAAAGATTTCAGCAAAATCCAATTTGGTATTTACATGCAGAAAGTCTTCGGAAAATAGATTCAACTGTTTGAATTCCTCATTAAATTCATATTAAGTGTGATTTATCTTTATTTCAGACAATTTGACTATCAGTTATTTGCGTGAATTAATCGATTTAGTATACTTTTAGTACAATAATTCATTCAAATTAATATGCTATGAAAATATCCTTAACTCTTTCAACTTTATTTCTAGCTTCATTTGCCTTTACTCAAAATTATTCTCCCATTGCTGTAACGGGATTTAATTATGATGTAATCGCAGAAGCAACCCCAGCGATGTCGACGACAAACACTTCAATCGACGGAAGCGATTATGTTTTATACAGTCAAAACTACGGTACACAGCTTTCAACGGGATCAGGCCTACCAAATACTGGTCTGATTACATCTGGAAATAGCACTTATCAGCTCGCTCCGTATACATCTGACAATGTTATTTTCCTATCAACTGGGCAAACAGATTCATTGGAATTCACAACACCTAGTTCTTACTCTTCTTTAAGTTTCTTAGGATTTTCATCTGAAGGGCCTGGAACTGTACTATTCGTCATCAAATTTACTGATGGCTCAGCAATGGTTGTAAACAATAATAATTTACCAGATTGGTTTGATGGTAGTAATGCTGTTTTGAGTGGTTTTGACCGAACAGGAAGAACGGGAGACACTCCAGATTTAAGTACTTTTGCACCATATCTGTATCGAATTAATGTAAATTTATCTTGTGCCGATCAAGCAAAATTGGTTCAACGAGTAATGATTATTAATACAACGTCTTTCCCAACTATTAAAACTGCAATATTTGCAGTATCTGGAGCTGCAACTGTAAATGCAACAAGTATTTTAGATTTCCAAGATTTGAATTGCTTTGGAGAAACAGACGGGTTTATTCAATTAACTCCCTCAGGATTAACACCAATTACGTATTCATGGAATACAACTCCAGTTGTAACTTCTCAAAACTTAAATAATAGAGGTGCAGGAACATATACTTGTACCATTACTGATGCAACAGGCTGCTCTAAACAATTAACTCAAATCCTTACGCAACCTGCTGCCATTGGAAGTAATCAAACTGCTGCTATTTGTGCTGGTGAAAGTTTTACAGTTGGATCGTTTACCCATACAACTTCTGGAACATACAATGACCCATTGCCTTCATTTTCGGGATGCGACAGTATTGTTACAACAGTTCTAACGGTGACAGCTATTAATAGTAATATCAGTCTATCTGGAAATCAATTTAGTGCAGTTACAAATGGCGCTCAATACCAATGGTTAAACTGTGGAAATGGGTATGCGATTGTACCTGGAGCAACTTCTCAAACATTCATTCCAACTGTGAATGGAGCTTATGCTGTATCCATTACTGTGAATAATTGTACTGATACCTCTTCCTGTATCGTGATCTCTACGTTGGGTATTGAAGAAGATCACAAATCAAGTATCTCTTGTTCTCCAAATCCGGTAAAAGATGTATTACAAATTACAACGGATGAAGCAATACGTTCTATTGAAGTAATGGATCTATTTGGCAAAAAACAGGCTCTTTCTTTGAATGAAAATTCACTTCAGATGAACGATTTAGCGAATGGTGTTTATTTGATTCATGTGATTACTCTTTCAGGGGATTCAAAATTATTACGCGTTATAAAACAATAAAGACAATGAAGTTTAGAATCGCTAATCTGCATGTCGGATTAGCGATTTTTTGTTTTAGAAAATTATTTTAAATAAATTTAATCGACCAAAAAGATACCATTCACAGCTGAATTGTTTATAACTGAAAAAGCAAAAAGCAATCAGAATAAACTTTCGACTTACATTTGTACGAACTATGATAAAAGTAGAAATGAAACATTGGATTACAATTTGCGCTTGTTCGGCTTTATTGCTTCAAGCTTGCGGTCAAAATACAGAAGGAGCGAAAACCGAACCTCAAAAAGAAGAACGTAAAATTCCTGAATTACCAGCAATTAAGCATACTTTCAAGTTGACAGATTATTTAACTGATAATTCTGATTTAGAGAAAGATGTCGATGCATTATTCCAAACTTTGGATGATACGGCAATTGTAGCCCAATTGATTATGCCTGCAGTGGGAAGATTGGGAAATACCCAAACATCTATCAATTCGTTGATTGGAAGACGTGTAATTGGTGGTGTTTTGATGTTAAATGGTACAAAAACAGAATTTACTTCTTGGATTACAGAATTCAATAAATTGAATGTCGCTAATGGAAATCCAGGATTTTTATACAGCGCTGATGCTGAGCCGAGTTTGTTTAATCGCAAAATTGGAGGTTCTTCAATCGTTAAAAAAGCAAACGAAATTATGTCTCTTGCAGAAGTAAATCAATGTGCTGATACCATTGCTGCTACTTTGAAAGCTATTGGAATCAATTACAACTTCGCACCTGTTGTTGATTTAGCTAAAAACGGAACTGTCGGCTACCGCGGTTTCGCGAAAGTGGAAGCAAATAATGTTCCTTGGTCGAATGCTTTCATCGCTCGTATGCAAGAGCAAGGAATTATTGCTACAGCAAAACATTTCCCAGGTCATGGTTTGGTTTCTGGTGATACACACAAATCTCTTCAAGCAATTGATGGGGAATTGAAAGAAGTAAAGACTTATCCAGGTTTAATTGAAAAAGGCGTTTTAAGTATTATGATTGGACATTTGGCTGTTGTCAATAATCCAAAATACAACACAAATGGACTTCCAGCTACTTGCTCGAAAGTGATTATTACTGATTTATTACGCAAAGAACTTGGCTTCAAAGGATTAGTTGTTACAGATGCAATGAATATGGGCGGAGTTACTGCCGTAAAAGGAAACAGCGTGAAAGCTATTGAAGCTGGAGTTGATATTTTGTTAATGCCTTTGGATTGTATGAAATCGCATGGAGAAATTTTAGCAAAATACCGTTCAGATGCTGCGTTTAAGTCCATTGTTGATGCTGCAGCAAAACGCGTACTTCGTATGAAATTATGTGCTGGAGCAATTAAATAAAAAACTGAAATTTAACACGGAAAGACCGATTTGTTCGTCAACTGCGAATGATCGGTCTTTTTTTTGCCCAATTCAAAAATGAGACTACTTTTATAGTGAGACTTACAAACTTTGAACGAACATGAAAACACTTCTTATCCTTCTTCTAGTGACTACAAGCCGATTGATTCATGGGCAAATTGTTCACCAAACAATCAACGAAGATAAGACATACGAATATTGGTTTTCGTTAGATCAGTATCAAAAACCCTTGAATTACGCCATTGAAATTGCACATTTAGGGGGAAATGTGAATAAGCTCGTAGGCAAAATGAAAGACAATTCCAAAAACGGAAATATGACTATTCACGATACAAAAGGCAAGCTTTTATTTGAGAAAAAATTGGGTTCCGATTTAAGCTTCGAGTTTGCTACAGACCAGAAGGAAGTTGTTATTGCATTTACTGTTGATGGATTTGCCACTTACACGAAAAAAACGTCTGTCGAAACGCTTTCAGTACTTGTAATGAAACTTCAACCAGAATCACAAGATGAAGTCTATCAAATCAATTCTAAAAAAGAATTAGCAGAAGCTGAACTAGATTCGATTATGAAATGTGTTCATAATTGCATGCAACACACTGTCAATAAGGACATCAATACCTGTGCAAAAAATGGAGAATACAGCATTTCACTACAATTGTAAGAATTCAATAACTCCTTTCACAATTGCATCTCTTTCAAAACAAAACGAATTAGTGTAACTTCGCACTCCTTCATCTTGTTTTTAATAAAAAATCATGCACGAATCAATCCGGTTAAATAAATTCATCAGCGATAGTGGCTACTGTTCGCGCAGAGAAGCCGATAAGTATATTGAACAAGGATCTGTATTCATTAACGGTGTTCGTGCAAAAATAGGTACACAAGTTACTAGAAGAGACAAAGTGGTTGTAAATGGCCACACGCTTCAACAAAAAAGTCAAGAAGAAGAAATATACATTGCACTTAACAAACCTCCTGGCGTTACAAGTACAACGGAAAAAGGAGTCGTCGATAACATTGTAGATTATGTAGGTCATCCACAACGAATCTTCCCAATCGGTCGTTTAGACAAGGATTCTCAAGGATTGATTTTTCTCACCAGTAACGGAGACATTGTCAATAAAATTTTGCGCGCTGGAAACGAACACCAAAAAGAGTATCTCGTAACAGTAGACAAACCAATTACCCCTGATTTTATTGCGAAAATGGCAACTGGAGTTCCTATTTTGGGAGTGGTTACTAAAAAATGTATCGTTGAGCAAATTTCCTCAAATGTCTTCAAAATAGTCCTCATTCAAGGATTAAACCGCCAAATTCGTAGAATGTGTGAGTATTTCCAGTACAATGTGACCAAACTGGAGCGAACACGCATCATGAACATTGAGCTAAAAGGCATTCCTTTGGGCGAGTGGCGTGAATTGACAGAATCAGAAATGCGCATCCTGAACGACATGCTGAAGGATTCCAAAAGTGAGACTGACCGCGTGTCGCAAAAAGCTTCAGCGGTGGGACAAAAGCCGAAAAGTAAACCCACTCCACCGAAGAAAAAACCAATTGTTGCAGCTAAAAAAACAGGAACTCAAAAACCCCGCTCCTTTGGAAGTAAACCAGGAACTGGCGGTAAATCAGCCAGTTCTAGAGGGAAAAAGTCAACTTCTCGCGGTAGGAGGTGAAAATAATCGGAACAAATAGACATAAAAAACGCTCCTGATCTTGGACAAGAGCAAGCATCGCCTGCGATAGTTTCAAGCCCAGCTTGAAAAAACAATTATACTCAATTAGAATTTTGAACAAATAAAAACGAGGCAGTCTTTCGATGCCCCGTAGTAAATGTTTTCACAACGGAATAATCCTTATTGTGATTCGCTTCAATTTGTGATGCCAAAATAACTACTTCAAATCACAAATCCAAAGAAAAAAAGATATTTCCAACTAAATTTCTTGTACGTAAAAACCTTACGATGTTCAGTTTCTATCTTTCAAGGGCAAAAAATGATCACAAAAAAACCAAGCTAGGCTTATTGGCATTTTTTGCTAATTTTAGTACAACTTAATTGCTATTTACAATGACAAAAACAATTCTAGGACTGGATTTAGGGACGAACTCGATTGGTTGGGCGTTGATTAATCAAGATTTTGATAACAAAAAAGGTGAAATTCTTGGAATGGGAAGTCGAATTATCCCGATGACACAAGATATTAAAGATGAATTTGGAAAAGGTAATTCAATTTCTCAAACTGCAGAAAGAACACGTTTACGAGGAGTAAGAAGACTTATTCATCGAACCCTATTAAGAAGGGAACGTTTACACCGTGTTTTGAATATTATAGGTTTTTTGCCTGAACATTACGCAAATCAAATAGATTTTGAAAAACGTTTTGGAAAGTTTAAACCAGAATCTGAACCAAAAATAAGTTTCGATGGAAATGATGTTTTTCTCTTTGAAAAATCTTACCAAGAAATGTTGGTTGATTTTAAAATTCATCAGCCTCAATTGGTTTCAAATGGAAAGAAAATCCCCCATGATTGGACAATCTATTATTTACGTAAAAAAGCGTTAAGTAAAAAAATTGAAAAGGAAGAATTAGCTTGGATTCTTCTGAATTTCAACCAAAAAAGAGGGTATTATCAATTAAGAGGAGAAGAAGAAGAAGAAACTCCGAATAAATTGGTTGAATTTCATTCTTTAAAAATTGTTGAAGTAAACGCAGATGAACCACAAAAAGGCAAACCTGAAATTTGGTATTCGCTCGTTTTAGAAAATGGTTGGGTTTATCGAAGAGCGAGCAAAACACCTCTGTTTGATTGGAAAGATAAAATAAGAGAATTTATTGTAACAACAGAAATAAACAATGATGGAACAGTAAAAACAGATAAAGAAGGTACTGAAAAAAGAAGTTTTAGAGCGCCAAAACCAGAAGATTGGACTTTGCAAAAAAAGAAAACAGAATTCGAACTTAGCAAATCAGGTAATGAAGTTGGAGCATTTATTTATGAATCTATATTACAAAAACCAAATCAAAAGATTAGAGGAAAATTAATCAGTACAATTGAACGAAAATTTTATAAAGAAGAATTAAAAACAATCCTAAAAACCCAACTCTTCTTTCATAAAGAGCTAAAAGATGAAAAGCTATATAATGCTTGTATTGAAGAACTCTACAAAAATAATGAAGCTCATCGTTCTCTTTTGAGTAATAAAGGATTTGAGCATTTATTTATCAATGACATTTTATTTTATCAACGACCTTTACGTAGTAAAAAATCTCAAATTAGTAATTGTCCATTAGAAAAACGAACATACAAAAAAGAGGGCATAGAAATTACAGAAGGCATAAAAGTAATTTCAAAATCAAACCCGATTTACCAAGAGTTCAGATTATGGCAATGGATTTCTAATCTTAGTCTTTATTGCATTGAACCAACGGAAACAAATGTCACATCAACTTTTTTAAATAGTATTGAAGACTATGAAAACCTGTTTGAATTTCTAAATAATAGAAAAGAAATTGAGCAAAAACACTTGCTGAAATATTTATTAGAGAATCAAGGATTTAAAGGAAAACTATTGACCAACGAATTAGAAAAGTTTCGATGGAATTTTGTTGCAGACAAAAAATATCCCTGCAATGAAACAGGTTCATTATTACACACTCGTCTTTCAAAAGTAAAGAATATCTCACCTGATTTTTTAACGAAAGAAATAGAACATCAATTATGGCATATCATCTATTCTGTAACTGATAAAATAGAATATGAACAAGCCTTGAAAACATTTGCTCGAAAAAACAACTTGGATGTTGATTCGTTTTTTGAACATTTCAAGAAAATCCCTCCATTTGAAAGTACTTATGGAGCATATTCTGAAAAAGCCATTAAGAAATTGTTACCTCTTATTCGATTAGGGAAATACTGGAATTGGGAAGCAATAGATTCTATATCGAAAGATCGAATCAGCAAAATATTATCTGGTGAGTATGATGAAAATATCAAGAATAGAGTACGTGAAAAAGCTGTTCATTTAACATCTGAAAATAATTTTCAAGGTCTGCAAGAATGGTTAGCGAAGTATATAGTTTATGATCGTCATTCAGAAGGAAATGATTTAGGAAAATGGACATCTGTATCAGATTTAGAAACGTACTTGAAAGAATTTAAACAACATTCTTTGCGTAATCCAATTGTCGAGCAAGTTATTACTGAAACTTTACGTGTAGTGAAGGATATTTGGATCAAACACGGGAAAGGAACTGAAAATTTCTTTGATGAAATACATGTTGAATTGGGTCGTGAAATGAAAAACAACTCAGAAGATCGTAAACGATTAACAAATACCATTACGGAAAACGAGAATACCAATCTACGAATAAAGGCTCTCCTAATGGAAATGATGAATGATAATGACGTTGAGAATGTTCGACCTTATTCACCTTCACAACAAGAAATTCTAAAAATCTATGAAGACGGTGCGCTTAATTCAAATATAGAACTGGACGATGAAATAGTAAAAATTAGTAAAAAAGCAGAACCTACCAAATCTGAGTTGCAGCGCTATAAATTGTGGTTAGAACAGAAATACCGGTCACCATATACTGGACAAGTTATTCCACTAAACAAACTATTCACGTCTGAATATGAAATAGAACACGTTGTGCCCCAAAGTCGTTTCTTTGATGATAGTTTTAGCAATAAAGTCATTTGTGAATCCGCTGTCAATAAGCGAAAAGACAACCAACTTGGATTACAGTTCATAAAAAATCATTCTGGTGAAAAGGTAGAACTTGGTTTTGGAAAAGTCGTTCAAGTTTTTACTGAAGAACAATACCTCGATTTTGTCAAAGAACATTACAGCAAAAACAGAAGTAAACACAATAAATTACTACTCGAAGAAATTCCAGAAAAAATGATAGAACGCCAATTAAATGACACGCGTTATATCAGTAAATTCGTTAGCTCAATTTTATCAAACATTGTTCGAAGTGAGAAGGATGATGATGGCTTAAATTCCAAAAATATCCTTCCGGGTAACGGAAAAATAACTACTGAACTAAAAAGAGATTGGGGATTAAATGATGTTTGGAACGATTTAATTTTGCCTCGTTTTGAAAGAATGAACACTATTACAAATAGTGATTTATTCACAACTTACAACGATAAATATCAAAAACACTTACCTACCGTTCCTTTTGAATACAGCAAAGGATTTCAGAAAAAAAGAATAGATCATCGTCATCATGCAATGGACGCCTTGGTAATTGCTTGCGCTACAAGAGATCATTTAAATCTGATGAACAATCAATCTGCCAAATCAGAATTGAAAAGATATGATTTGCAAAATAAACTTAGAAAAAAAGAGCCCTATTTTAATCAGAAAGAGAACAAACAGAAAGAAGCATTCAAAGATTTTATAAAACCTTGGGGAACATTCACTGAAGATTCTAAAAATGCTTTAGAAAAAATAATTATCAGTTTCAAACAAAACCTGAGAGTGATAAATAAAGCAACAAATTCATACGAAAGTTATAAAGACGAAGATGGCAATTTGCGTATTGGTAAAGATGGAAAACCTGAAAAGGGGCTAATCAAACAAAAAGGTTTGAATTGGGCCATTAGAAAGCCATTGCACAAAGACACTGTTTCTGGACAGATCAATTTATCACGAATTAAACTCCCGAATGGAAAAATATTGACTGCTACTCGAAAAAATCTGGACACATCTTTCGACTTAAAAACAATCGAAAATTCAATTACTGATACAGGAATTCAGAAAATACTTAAAAATTATCTTTTGAGTAAGGAAAGTCCGGAATTAGCTTTCTCGCCAGAAGGCCTAGAAGAAATGAATAATGAGATTGAAAAGTACAACAATGGTAAATTTCATCATCCAATTAATAAAGCACGAATTTATGAACTTGGCAGCAAGTTTAATGTAGGCCAAACTGGAAACCGAAGAGATAAATTTGTAGAAGCAGCAAAGGGAACTAACTTGTTTTTTGCTATTTATCAAGATGAAAACAAAAACCGTAGTTATGAAACGATTCCATTAAATGAAGTAATAGAACACCAAAAATGGCGTGCAAGTTTACCGAAAGAAGAACAAGAAAAGATACCTCTGGTTCCTGTTAACAAGTTAAAAGGAACATTTATTTTCAGTCTTTCTCCAAATGATTTGGTTTATGTACCTAGCAATGATGAGTTAGAACGTTCAGCATCAATTGACTTTAGTAAACTAAAAAAAGAACAGATAAATAGATTATATAAAATGGTTAGTTCATCAGGTAGTCAATGTTTTTTCGTGAAAAGCGAGGTTGCAACCTCAGTAGTAAATAAAATGGAATATTCTTCTCTAAATAAAATGGAAAAATCAATAGACAACCTCATGGTTAAAGAAATATGTATTAAACTCAAAATAGATCGATTAGGCAACATTTCAAAAGCATAAACAAAATGGCACACAAATTAATAATAGAGCTAAAACACACTGAACCAAAAATTTCCAGAACAGTCCTAGTTCCAGAGCAATTTACCTTCCATGAATTACATGTTGTAATACAACTGATTATGAATTGGGAAAACGCACACCTCTATCAGTTCAACACAGGCGCTCCTTATGCGAGTGATTCCATTAAAATAATTGATGAAGAGGAAGAAGATTTTTTTGATTTTGGTTCTCAGTTTGAAGAATATGATGCTACAGACACCTTTATTGCTGATTATTTCAACAGACAAAAAAAGAAAATAAACTATATCTATGATTTCGGTGACGACTGGATTCATGAGATTAGACTATTGAAAAAACCAACCGAAGAAGTTTTGTTTCCTCAATGTATCAAAGGAGAAAATGCAGCTCCTGTAGAAGATTGTGGGGGAATCCCAGGATTTTACCACTTACTAGACATACTAAATAATCAAGGGAAATCGAAAGAAAAGAAAGAACTAATTGGATGGCTCGGATTGTCTTCGGATAAAAGTTATGAAGATGAATTTGGATTTGATATTGATGTAGTTAATCAAAGATTGTTGGAGACTTTTGACCAACACCAGTAAAATGAAATGAGCGAAATAATTCTATATCAGAACGAAAGCAATCAAACACAAATCGAAGTAACCTTCGATGGCGATACTATTTGGTTAACACAAAATCAGATGGTAGACCTATTTTCTTCAAGTAAAGCCAATATTAGCGAGCATATTTCAACTATTTTTAAATCAGGTGAATTAGACGGAGATTCAACTGTTCGGAAATTCCGAACAGTTCGAAAAGAAGGAAGCAGACTAGTTTCCAGAGAACTTGAACATTACAACTTAGATATGATTATCTCGGTTGGTTATAGAGTAAATACAAAAAGAGGTGTTTTATTTCGTCAATGGGCTACCCAACGTCTAAAAGAACATCTTGTTAAAGGCTATTCCATCAACCAAAAACGTCTGGACGAATTACAACAAACAATAAAGCTCGTTCAAAAATCTATCAGTCAAGAGACAAATCTATCAGAAGCAAAAGGGCTGCTTCAAATCATTCAGCAATACACTCAAAGTTTTATCTTGTTGAATCAATTTGACAGTGATTCACTCATTTCAGTCAATTTAAACGAAGAGATTACCTACGAAGTCAATTATCTGGAAGCGCGAGCTGCTATTCATGAATTGAAACAGATACTTATTGAAAAGAAAGAAGCTACTCAATTATTCGGCAATGAAAAAGATCAAAGTTTTAAAGGGATTTTAGGAAATATTATTCAGAGTTTCGATGGACAATATGTTTATTCATCCATTGAAGAACAAGCTGCACACCTCCTCTACTTCATCATTAAGAATCATCCATTTAGTGATGGTAATAAACGTATTGGAGCTTTCTTATTTATTTGGTTCTTAGAGAAGAATAAACACCGATTCAAACAAAGTGGCGAACTCAAAATCAACGATAATGCATTGGTTGCTCTTGCGCTTTTAGTTGCTCAAAGTAATCCTACAGAAAAAGAGTTAATGGTCAAGCTAATTGTCCAACTCATCAAAAATCAATAACAATCAAACTGTAACCTTCTGAGAACAAATCAGTAAAAGGAGCTTGTTAACCATAAACTCCTTTTTTAGATGGTAAAGCGCACTATTCATTTCGGTAATCCGGCACATCTCAGTACTCGGAACCAACAATTGGTTGTAGAACTCAAAGATGAAGCTCGAACCACCAAAACAATTCCCATTGAAGATTTGGGAGTTATTATTTTAGAACATCCCCAAATCACCCTCACTTCGAACGTACTCGAATTACTCATGGATCAACAAGTGGCTGTTATTACGTGCAATAGCCGATTCATGCCTTCTGGAATGTTTTTACCCTTAGAAGGAAATAGTGAGCAAACAGAACGTATTCGCACCCAACTGGAATCCAGTCTTCCGCTAAAAAAACAATTGTGGCAGCAAACAGTTCGTTCTAAAATCATGAATCAAGCAATGGTTCTAGAGCGTTTCGGAGTTCCCAATCAACGTCTATTGCATTTACAAAACGATGTTTTGAGTGGGGACACGACGAATTGTGAGGCTCAAGCAGCATCTCATTATTGGGGAAAGATTTATGGCGGAAACTTTGTGCGTTCACGTGACCCAGAAACACCCAATGCGCAGTTAAATTATGGCTATGCTATTTTAAGATCTGTTGTAGCTCGAGCACTAACAGCTTCAGGTATGTTGCCATCGATTGGAATTCATCACCGAAACAAATACAATGCATTTTGCTTGGCAGATGATATCATGGAACCTTATCGCCCTTATGTTGATTGGTTAGTTCTCAATCTTCCAGGACTCGATGAAGCCACGGAAGGATTAACAAAAGAACATAAAATTGAATTGCTCAAGTTACCTCAAATCGATGTATATATCGGAGAAATAAAGCGTCCTCTTTTCCATGCAGTAAGTATGACCACTGCAAGCCTATACAAGTGTTTTGAAGGAACACAGCGTAAGATTTCCTATCCTGAGTTTTAACCAATTTTGAAGATCTATGTACTCTTCTCGTTTTAATGCATATCGAAATATGTGGGTAATGGTTTTATTTGATTTACCGACGGAAACCAAGAAGGAACGTCGTGATGCTGCTCTTTTCCGCAAAAAACTGATTGATGATGGATTCATCATGTTTCAATTTTCCATTTACATGCGCTTTTGTCAAAGTGTTGAAAATGCAGAAGTACATACGAAACGTGCAAAAAATGCGCTTCCTGAAAAAGGCAAAGTAGGGATTTTTGCCATTACCGATAAACAGTTCGGTAAAATGGAAATTTTCCATGGAGCAAAAAAAGCTCCAGAACGAGAACTACCTCAACAATTAGAACTCTTTTAGCTGTGGATAACTTATTGAAACTGTTGAAAAAAAAGAAGCCTATTCTCTTCAAATTGATCCAAAAAATGACTCTGAATTTCAGATAAACCATTTCTTCAGAATAAAAAAAAAGGAACGCTTCAAAAGAAATTGTTGAAAACTGGTTTGGTTTTTTAATTCTAAAAAACACTCTAAACCCCTACTGTACTTAGAAGATAGCCCACCTAGTTGTGTGCTATCGTTCTAAAAATACAAATTGAAAGCGAATCACAACAAGGTAATCAAAAACGAAAAAGATGAAAACGTTGTGTGCTATCGTTCTAAAAATACAAATTGAAAGCGAATCACAACTAGTTAGCGAACATTCCGCCACCAAAAGAAGTTGTGTGCTATCGTTCTAAAAATACAAATTGAAAGCGAATCACAACAATCTCTTCAGGCATACCATTCTTTCCAATGTTGTGTGCTATCGTTCTAAAAATACAAATTGAAAGCGAATCACAACGCTTTTTCAGCATCATGTCCGCACATCTCAGTTGTGTGCTATCGTTCTAAAAATACAAATTGAAAGCGAATCACAACGAGCCTACATCTATTATTGATGTAGGCTCTGTTGTGTGCTATCGTTCTAAAAATACAAATTGAAAGCGAATCACAACAGAATCAACTGCTGTGTTTGTGTGAGTTTAGTTGTGTGCTATCGTTCTAAAAATACAAATTGAAAGCGAATCACAACAATTGTCCAGAAATAACAATTCCGAAATGCGTTGTGTGCTATCGTTCTAAAAATACAAATTGAAAGCGAATCACAACTTCTATTCCCTTTTGCGTTTCCCTTCCGAAGTTGTGTGCTATCGTTCTAAAAATACAAATTGAAAGCGAATCACAACGACCAGCACTTTGTCCTGCGGTTAAATTCTGTTGTGTGCTATCGTTCTAAAAATACAAATTGAAAGCGAATCACAACTTCTATCCCCTTTTGCGTTTCCCTTCCGAAGTTGTGTGCTATCGTTCTAAAAATACAAATTGAAAGCGAATCACAACTTCCCATTACAATAAACAACCCCAGTTAAAGTTGTGTGCTATCGTTCTAAAAATACAAATTGAAAGCGAATCACAACCCCATTACGCTTTTGCGGTTTGTGCCTCTAGTTGTGTGCTATCGTTCTAAAAATACAAATTGAAAGCGAATCACAACTGTTTATTGTTTGAATTGTTTTATGTTATGTTGTGTGCTATCGTTCTAAAAATACAAATTGAAAGCGAATCACAACTGTAACATTATAAAATAACTATCTTTGGTTGTTGTGTGCTATCGTTCTAAAAATACAAATTGAAAGCGAATCACAACTGTTGTTGGTTTGATTGATGTTGGTTGTTTGTTGTGTGCTATCGTTCTAAAAATACAAATTGAAAGCGAATCACAACTAATTCTTTGGGATATCATTAGATGGTGTGGTTGTGTGCTATCGTTCTAAAAATACAAATTGAAAGCGAATCACAACTCCGATTGATTCAAGATATGTTATTAGTTCGTTGTGTGCTATCGTTCTAAAAATACAAATTGAAAGCGAATCACAACTGTAAATGATAGAAAGTTGTGTTGATTGAGTTGTGTGCTATCGTTCTAAAAATACAAATTGAAAGCGAATCACAACGTGATCAAACCTACGGTTCGACAGGAAGTAGTTGTGTGCTATCGTTCTAAAAATACAAATTGAAAGCGAATCACAACTGTTTTTGTCATCGTCAGAAACATATATTCGTTGTGTGCTATCGTTCTAAAAATACAAATTGAAAGCGAATCACAACCTTACAAAGTGTAGTCGATTCTTTCTATTTGTTGTGTGCTATCGTTCTAAAAATACAAATTGAAAGCGAATCACAACTGTAACGCATACCAACCGAATGATTTAAAAGTTGTGTGCTATCGTTCTAAAAATACAAATTGAAAGCGAATCACAACTGAAGAATCTTTTAAACATAGATTCACTAAGTTGTGTGCTATCGTTCTAAAAATACAAATTGAAAGCGAATCACAACCAAAGACTTCGCCTTGACCGCCCTTTACAAGTTGTGTGCTATCGTTCTAAAAATACAAATTGAAAGCGAATCACAACACTTATTCTAAAACTTCCATTTGCATTATTGTTGTGTGCTATCGTTCTAAAAATACAAATTGAAAGCGAATCACAACTTGGACATGAGATCTTTCAATTTTCATCTTGTTGTGTGCTATCGTTCTAAAAATACAAATTGAAAGCGAATCACAACCAGCTGACTGAGCTGTCTTCAAATCTGCTTGTTGTGTGCTATCGTTCTAAAAATACAAATTGAAAGCGAATCACAACGCCTTTAGTTCGTCTCTTTTTTTACGCGCTGTTGTGTGCTATCGTTCTAAAAATACAAATTGAAAGCGAATCACAACAATGCGCTTAACGTTTTCGCCCAACTGTGGGTTGTGTGCTATCGTTCTAAAAATACAAATTGAAAGCGAATCACAACGTCTGATTACTCATATCTCTTTCCTAAAAGTTGTGTGCTATCGTTCTAAAAATACAAATTGAAAGCGAATCACAACAATTTGCTCTAACTTATCAACAAGTTCGTCGTTGTGTGCTATCGTTCTAAAAATACAAATTGAAAGCGAATCACAACGTCGAGGTCTCGAATATCTCCATAGCTAGGTTGTGTGCTATCGTTCTAAAAATACAAATTGAAAGCGAATCACAACTGAGATGTCGGTTGGTTGTTTTATGTATGTGTTGTGTGCTATCGTTCTAAAAATACAAATTGAAAGCGAATCACAACGTGGGCTGATTGTGATGTATCTGCAAATCTGTTGTGTGCTATCGTTCTAAAAATACAAATTGAAAGCGAATCACAACACAAGATAGCTATACATACCGATTTGATCTGTTGTGTGCTATCGTTCTAAAAATACAAATTGAAAGCGAATCACAACTATGACATTTTTCGGCTGTCCCTGCCTATCGTTGTGTGCTATCGTTCTAAAAATACAAATTGAAAGCGAATCACAACAAAGAATCTGCATCGCGTATGTTCCACATGTTGTGTGCTATCGTTCTAAAAATACAAATTGAAAGCGAATCACAACACGTACAGTCACCACGGAACAGATCCAACAGTTGTGTGCTATCGTTCTAAAAATACAAATTGAAAGCGAATCACAACAATTTCGAAGTAGGCTTTAAAAAGAGTACTGTTGTGTGCTATCGTTCTAAAAATACAAATTGAAAGCGAATCACAACCGTAATGCTCACCTAACTGTTTATCGTTTCGTTGTGTGCTATCGTTCTAAAAATACAAATTGAAAGCGAATCACAACATTATAGGACCCACTCCACACATAACTGAAGTTGTGTGCTATCGTTCTAAAAATACAAATTGAAAGCGAATCACAACGGAAACCTCTACAGCCAAACAGTCAAAAAAGTTGTGTGCTATCGTTCTAAAAATACAAATTGAAAGCGAATCACAACAGCTACATCAAATGAAATAACTCTACAGGAGTTGTGTGCTATCGTTCTAAAAATACAAATTGAAAGCGAATCACAACCTGAAGGATCTTCAGATTCGAAAAGTGAAAGTTGTGTGCTATCGTTCTAAAAATACAAATTGAAAGCGAATCACAACGCCAACAATACAGCAAATCAATGATCCTTGGTTGTGTGCTATCGTTCTAAAAATACAAATTGAAAGCGAATCACAACAGAAGATTTTGTGCGCCAATGTTTAAGAGGTGTTGTGTGCTATCGTTCTAAAAATACAAATTGAAAGCGAATCACAACGTGTTTTTGATGCTGATGTTGATGTTTGATGTTGTGTGCTATCGTTCTAAAAATACAAATTGAAAGCGAATCACAACGAAATCACGGTGATTTCTTGATTTGATTTTGTTGTGTGCTATCGTTCTAAAAATACAAATTGAAAGCGAATCACAACGTTATCAAGATTGTTTATCGTTGTTTTTAGGTTGTGTGCTATCGTTCTAAAAATACAAATTGAAAGCGAATCACAACTGTAGGTCGGTAAAGATGCTGGTTGCTGTCGTTGTGTGCTATCGTTCTAAAAATACAAATTGAAAGCGAATCACAACATAAGATGTCGATGATGTAAATGAGATTTTGTTGTGTGCTATCGTTCTAAAAATACAAATTGAAAGCGAATCACAACGAAAGCGGTTCGTCGAAACCAATTCAGTTCGTTGTGTGCTATCGTTCTAAAAATACAAATTGAAAGCGAATCACAACTTGTTTAGCACTCTGTTTATGCTGATTTTTGTTGTGTGCTATCGTTCTAAAAATACAAATTGAAAGCGAATCACAACTTGATTTCTATTCTCATTAAACTTATCCACGTTGTGTGCTATCGTTCTAAAAATACAAATTGAAAGCGAATCACAACTGCTGTACCTGTAGCAATCCACGTTCTTAAGTTGTGTGCTATCGTTCTAAAAATACAAATTGAAAGCGAATCACAACAAGTGAAGTCATTATAGCGAAGCGAACGTCGTTGTGTGCTATCGTTCTAAAAATACAAATTGAAAGCGAATCACAACAATTAGCGGTAGATAGAAAATTGTGAAGCAGTTGTGTGCTATCGTTCTAAAAATACAAATTGAAAGCGAATCACAACTTGCTGGTCTAAATCAAAAGCATTAAGAAAGTTGTGTGCTATCGTTCTAAAAATACAAATTGAAAGCGAATCACAACCGTAAAGCAACGAATTGACTTGTTCTTCAGTTGTGTGCTATCGTTCTAAAAATACAAATTGAAAGCGAATCACAACACAAACACAGAAACCAATGAGAGTTAAATTGTTGTGTGCTATCGTTCTAAAAATACAAATTGAAAGCGAATCACAACGTATATTATGTAAATCCTTAACTATAATTGGTTGTGTGCTATCGTTCTAAAAATACAAATTGAAAGCGAATCACAACGGACATGAGTAGTATGTATGTTCTGTTGTTGTTGTGTGCTATCGTTCTAAAAATACAAATTGAAAGCGAATCACAACTAGTTCCGAGTACTGTTCTTTTGTTTTTGTGTTGTGTGCTATCGTTCTAAAAATACAAATTGAAAGCGAATCACAACACAAGTAATACAAAGTTCTATAATTTGAGGGTTGTGTGCTATCGTTCTAAAAATACAAATTGAAAGCGAATCACAACAAGTAAAGTCATCATAGCGAAGCGAACGTCGTTGTGTGCTATCGTTCTAAAAATACAAATTGAAAGCGAATCACAACCTGTGGTATGTGCTGCAATTTTTACTGGAGTTGTGTGCTATCGTTCTAAAAATACAAATTGAAAGCGAATCACAACGTGTCTGATAAAACAGCCTCTTTATTGGTAGTTGTGTGCTATCGTTCTAAAAATACAAATTGAAAGCGAATCACAACACCTAACGGACCAGTTGACCGATTGTTTATGTTGTGTGCTATCGTTCTAAAAATACAAATTGAAAGCGAATCACAACAGTATCAATCAGATGCCTACCTAGAGGCTAGTTGTGTGCTATCGTTCTAAAAATACAAATTGAAAGCGAATCACAACATAGATTAAGTTGTCTATTTCTTTTTTTGGGTTGTGTGCTATCGTTCTAAAAATACAAATTGAAAGCGAACAAATCTATTACAAAATAGTTTCAACGAAAAAGAGGCAAACTTTCGAATGCCTCGTTCAATTATTTTTCAATTATTCCTTAAATCGCCCGCAACCAATAATCGAATTTGGCATTTGCTGTTCCAATTGGAGTTAGTTTGAATGATGGTCTTTCGTATAAACTCATTGTCATTGTCAATTCCATCACTAATTCATCACGTGCGATTAGTAATTTACACGTTTCTCCTTCGCCAATACCAGCAATATAACTTTCCAATGCTGCATTGTCAACACGTTGATTATCGGCAGCTAGAACTTCATCTCCAACGCTTAACCCAGCAGATTCAGCTGAACTTCCAGCACGAATAGATTTCACGATGCAATTTCCTCCTTCCTGCGAAAGTGATGCTCCAAATGATGTTACCGATTTCCCTGTGTATGTTACATCCAAACCAATTTTAGCAAAAACCTCCTGGTAGTTAGGAATCTCTGTACCATTTACATACTTATCGAAGAAATAATCCATGTCTTGACCCAGGAATTTCTCCAATGCATCTTGAAATTCTTGCTCCGTAAATCCACGATTCTTTTTGATGTAAAATTCCTCGTATAAATACTGCATAAAATGATCCAAGCACTTCGAACCATTGAATTTATCGATAATTGTCGCATCCAAATATGCAGCTAAAATTCCACCTCTTGAATAATAAGTCATAGTTGTATTTGCACTGTTTTCATTCGGACGATACCCTTTAATCCAAGCGTCATAACTAGAATGTGCAACAGGCTGAACCCTTGATCCAACAGAGCCCTCCACATAATTCAAAGTACCTTGTAGTTTTCTCAAATATTCTTCTTTGGTATAATATCCAGCTCTCACAAGCAATAATTCATCGTAATACGACGTGAAACCTTCCATTACCCATAACAAGGAGGTATAATTTTCTTCGTCGTAATTAAATGGTCCTAATTGAATTGGACGAATCCGTTTTACATTCCATAAGTGAAAATATTCATGTGCAACTAATGAAAGAAAATCCTTGTACCCATTTCCATAAGTCCAGCGGTTTACACTCAAAACACACGAATTCAAATGCTCTAATCCTCCTTGTCCATTCACCACATTGTGAACGATGAATGTATAATTTTTATTCGGGTTTTTCCCAGCAAAAACATCATTTTCAGCGGTGATAATACGAGACATACCTACTTTCAACTCATCAATATCGTAATTTCCCCCACCATATAAAGCCACACGGTGATTCGTTTCGCCTACTTTAAAGGAAAAAACTTCTTGATTTCCAATTTCAAAAGGAGAGTCAACTAGAATATCGTAATTCGGGAACTGAAATGTTTGTGCCCCTTCTCCATCTTTTTGCACCTCCGCTTTTTCCAAAGGAGTCGTTATTACTTTAAAATCTTTATAAGGCTGTACAGTTATTGTTCCTGGTTTATCTTTGTATCCATCTAAATAACAAAACACACCTGAACTAGATACAAATCCGTGAGTCAAATCCAAAAAGCTTGTTCGAACAGACAATTCAAAGGCATATACTTCGTATTGAACATTCACTTTTTTCGCTTTTCCAGTTGTAATTTTCCATGCATTTTTAGAAGTCTTTCCAACTTTTAATTCTGCTCCCTTTTCATCAAATGCACGAACGAGATTCACATTTTTAGAAAACTCACGAACCAAGTAAGAACCAGGTGCCCAGACTGGCATTTTAACCGTTAATTCGGTCGCTTTGAATTCCGAAATTTCCATTTCAACCTCAAAATAATGGTTCTGAGGCTTTGACATTCCTAAATTGTAATGAATTTTTTGTGCGTTAAGAATTCCGACTATTCCGAGTGATAATAAAAGTAATACTGACTTCATTGTTCTTCAATTTGAGAATAAAGATAGTTTTTTCAAGTTTTAATTCATCATTATCTAACGTGAGTTAACAGGAATTTGATTTTCAGTTTACAGTAGTACAAACTGAAGACCTGACTTTTGCAGTATGAAAAAATCGTTGGTGGTAGTCCTTGGTGGATTTGGATTCGTGTTGTTGGTATTTGCTTCTTTCTCATGGTATTTCAACCAGAGAATTCATGAAAAACAAAGTCTTTTAATTAAACTTGATAATCTTTCCTCACAAATTCAGGAACATAAAGATTGGATGGAAGAAATTACCAATCAACGATTTTGGTACGATTCTGTTGCTAAGAATGAGCAAGAATATCGACGTAAAAACAGCTTTACTCATGAAAATATTCGACTAAAGTTAAACGATATTTTCTCTGAAAGTAATCAAAATCAAGTACTTATAGGTCAAAGTCTCAATAATATTCAACTCATTGAAGACCGTATTTTAAACGATGTAGCAAAAATAGGATTCAAAGAATATGGATACATCGGTAAAATGAGAGAGGTCATCCACAATTTAGAAGAAGAATTCCCTCAGTTTGACCAACAAATATTGAGTTTACGCAGACATGAAAAGGATTACATCATGCGTAATGATGAGAATTATGCCAAATCGCTCCATGCCGAAATCGAACTGTGGAAACTAAGAAAGGATTATCCTGCTCAATTGAATCAGTATTTACAGTATTTTGATTCGGTTCGAAGTCGCATGCAACTCTTGTTTGCAATCCAAAAAAACAATCACTATTCTACTTGGACTGCAAATATGACTACCGTTCAATCCAATTTACGTCAATTGAGAGGTCGAATTATTCAAGAGTCGTACGATTTATCCAATGATTCACTTAAAATTCAATACATCATCTCTGGAATTGCTTTTTTAGCTTTAATTATTGGTAGTATCTACATCATTAGAAACATTAGTGTCCAAGTCAGTAGATTACAAAAAAGTATGAACGACTTTATTGCTTCCAATTACCAATCGGATGAAACTATTACGCACCAATTACCGAAGAATGAAATTGGTCAAATAAGTATTCATTTCCTGAAAATGGCTCGTAAAATCAAATGGGATCTGCATTTATTGGAAGACCGAGTGATGCGAAGAACCATTGCATTGCATGAGAAAAATGTGCAATTGGAAAAACAACATACTGAAATGATGGATAGCTTGCGCTACGCTCAAAAATTGCAAGAATCACTTCTGGTTTCCAGAAAACAATTAGCCCAACATTTCGAACAAGCTCATATCCATTATACTCCCAAAAATTTAGTGGGGGGTGATTTTTATTGGATGAAAAATTTCCGAGAAAATGGAAGCGATAAAATTTTATTTGCACTGGCCGATTGCACTGGACATGGTGTTCCTGGAGCATTGTTGAGCGTACTAGGAATGAATACTTTGGATGAATTATTCGCTGATGGAATTCGAAAACCCAATGAACTTCTTGATTCCTTGCGAAAAACAATTCTTCGAAGAATCAGTTCTAGCGAAGAACAACGGATGGACGGAATGGATATCGCTATTTTTTGTTTCGATAAACGCAGTCGGGAATTACATTTCGCAGGTGCACAGATGCCTTTATGGATTGTTCGAAATTCTGAAGTAATTGAATTGAATGGTGAACGCGTTCCAATAGGATTTACCTATATGAATCATTTGGAATTTAAATCGCAATACCTGACACTTGAAGAAGACGACAAATTAGTTGTTTTCACCGATGGAATCGTGGATCAATTTGGAATGGAATCCAATAAGAAATTTGGAAAGAAGCAACTGCGCTATATCTTATCTCGTTCATTGAACAACCAATCCAGCAGTGTTTTATACAACCGACTCATGAATCAGTTTGCTTTCTGGAAGGGAGAAGGCGAACAAACGGATGACTGCACATTTTTAATTTTGGAACCCAAATTCGTAAAAGTGAGAAACTCGAAATTAGAACTACCTATTTCGAATGGGAAAGTAGAGGTTTAAGAAAATTACTAAATCACATTGAAACATCAATATAATGATTATCAATAACTTAAATATAAATCTGTTCATATCTTTGTGAACACGAGAATTTGCGAATTCGGGAATTTGGAAATTTTCAAATTCGATTAGATTGATACAAATTTTGGATCAAAATGAAATGAGAATGCTTTAGAAGCAATTGGATTTTCAAACAAATCAGGATAATACTTTTGCATTTCGGCATGCATCAGCTTAAAAGGAACATCCTCAAATTCACCATAAAAATGGATGTACTCCATAAACTGAGTATTTTCAACATATGCCTGAAAAAGAGAATCACTCCTTCCATCCCACTCTAACAAAGGAACTCCGCTTAACTTACAAATCCGAGGATCGAAAGCAGGCGTACATTTACTCCATTTTCCTTCAAGCCAAATTCCCACATAGCCATGAAAAACAATTTCATCCCTTTTCAAATAGGATTTTAGTTTTTCTACTCCAATATGATTTTTCACAATACCAAAACCCAATCTGGCTGGGTAACCAAAAAAACGAAAACAAGCAGCCGCCAAAAGTGATTTTTCAACACACCAAGCTCTGTTTTTATTAGCTACAATACTCGCTTTCAAGAATTCTGGTCGCAAATCCAAGTGATATGGATCATATAAAAATGAATCGCGGACAGTTTCATAAATCGCTACTGCCTGTGAAACTGAATCCGGAAAACGCGGAATCGTTTGTATGAAGGCTTGAACTTCTGGGCTAGAAAAGTTCATTTGCTCCGTTTCAACCAAATATTCATTCCATTTTTCCTTGGATAGATACTCATTCATTCTACGAAATTAGTTAAATTCGTTGAGTGACGGATTCAGATAAAAAAAACTCCTTTCGGGAAAATTTTGAGGCTCATTTAGAAAGCCCAATTCCTATTTTAAGTCGATTACGTAACTTAATCTTTGGAAAAGAAACACCTGATGCTTATACACAAGTAAGTTTCTATCTCGGAATCGTTATTTGGCTGATTTTTTTGATTTGGATAATCCTTGGATATGTGGTTCTGACAAATACCGAGTGGATTGAGCAAGAAAAAGGCTTGGATGTGCATTCTTTGATTGAAAGTCGAGGCCAAGCCTTGGGTTTTATTGGAACAGATTTTCAAAGCAGCCTCATTACATTTTACAACATTGCGCTAATTACTTGGACTGGAATATTTATTGGATTAGCTCTTCAGTGGCGAAAAAGAACCTATTTCATATACTTTATATGGATTTCTGGAGGTGTTTATTTACTTTCAATGTGGTTCTTGCTCGGCTTTTCTTATTGGTACAATGACACAACAACTTTCGATAAGATTGCATTCTTTTTATTCATCGGTCACTCGAGTCTTCATTACTATTTCTTAAACCGAGAAGCAAACGGAGATAGCACTAATTTCTTTGGGATTGAGGAAGAAGATTAATAACTAATAATTAAGTTTATTTAATTCTTTTGTTAATTTATCAACTAATTCAATAGGTGAATTTCGTTCATTTGGCATAATGAGTTTTGCTTGCTTGTAAAAATGTACCCGCTGACTCAATAAATCTTCCACAAATGGGTGAAATTCAGCATCGCTTAAATCTTTTAACAAAGGTCGTAAGTCTTTCTCATTTTTTAATCGCTGAATCAATGTCAATAAACTCGTATTCAAATAAATAACTAATCCAAATTGATGCATTAATTCAAGAGCTCCATTAATTGCAGGAAGCCCTCCTCCTAGAGAAACAACAGATGGTTTTAACCCCTTTAATTCAACTAAAAAATTAAGCTCCATATCTCGAAAAGCTTTCTCTCCTTCTCTTGAAAAAATTTCGTCAATCGACTTCCCTTCCGACTTTTCAATTTCTCTATCTGAATCAATAAAGGGCAAGCTCAATCTTTCAGCAAGTAATTCACCAACGGTAGATTTACCGCTTCCCATGAAACCGATTAGGAAGATATGTTGCTTCCCATCTTTGCGTTCTTCCATTCTTTGCGGTTAAAAAATTAATTTGCGTTCCTTTAAATCTTTCAGTGCATTTTCCAATCTCACCAAATCCTCTTCCGTATTAAACACATTGATCGAAAAACGAATATACGCTTGTCCGTTCTGCACCATCACTGGAATTTCAATTTTGAATTCGTTGTAGAGAATGTTCTTCAAGTCAATTGGATTGTCGCATTCTACAGGAATACTTCCCATTTGACCAATAAATTCATCCGTTACTGGAGCCAAAGGTTTAGAACCAACCAACTCACACAATCTTGGAAGCCACTTTTGAACGAGAATCCTACAATCTTCAGCTTCTCCTAACCAATTATTCCATTTCATAAATGCAATGGCCTTCGGAATCGTCAGATAAGCAGAAAAATCGCGCGTTCCATTGAATTGATGATAGTCCAAAAACTGTGATTGACTTGGAAAATCAGATTTATAACCCCAACTCACAACCAACGGATCTAATTGTTTTTGATGTTCCGATTTCACATGTAAAAAGCTTGAACCTTTAGGAGTTAACATCCATTTATGGCAAGCACCTGTATAAAAATCAGCATTTAGCTCTGTGAGATTTAGCGGAATATGTCCTGGAACATGAGCCCCGTCAATAAAAACCAATACTCCTCTTCGCTTCGCTTCCTCGCAAATCTCTTTTACAGGTAAAATTAACCCCGTAGCCGATGTTATTTGTGAAAGAAATACCAATCTCGTTTTATCGCTAAAACCCTTCCAGAAATCGCTTAAAAACGCCTCTTTCGAAGTCAAAGGCAATGAAATGGTTTGTTTGATGTATTTCGCACCTTTCTCTGCGCAATAAAAATCCCAAGTTCTATCGCAAGCACCGTATTCAATATTTGTACTCAACACCTCATCTCCAGCTTTCAAATCCAGAGAACGAGCAACAATATTCACTGCATACGTTGGATTCGGAACATATACCAAGTCATCCGAATCGCAAGTCAAGTATTCTGCCAATCGAACCCGACTCTCTTTCATATATTCAGGACCTTTGTTTACAATAAACTGAACAGGTTCGTACTCCAATTCACGCTGAAAACGCTGATACTCTTCAAAAATCGGCTTTGGACAAGCACCAAAAGAACCAAAATTAAAAAAGGTAATGTCTTCACGAAGCATAAACGCTTCTTTCAGATTGTTGTACAAGATGTTTTCTGATTCTTCCATTGCTAAATAAATCGTGTTCAATAGTTCAATAGTTCAATAGTTCAATAGTTCAATAGTTCAATAGTTCAATAGTTCAATAGTTCAAATAAAAACTTTCCATTTTATCAATTTTAAACCTTTTGAACATTGGAACTTTTGAACCTGTCAGTGTTTCTCCCAAATCTGTACCAATTCTACTAAAGTATCCACCGCCTTCTGCATATCCTGAATACTCACATACTCGTGTCGGCTGTGAATGGCCATTTCTCCAGTGAAAATATTCGGACATGGTAAGCCCATGAAAGACATACGCGAACCATCTGTTCCTCCTCGAATAATTGTTGGTTTTGGAGTGATTCCAGCATTTTCCATTGCTTCGATGGCATAATTGGTAACGAAAGGAACATCTTGAATGATCTCTTTCATATTACGGTATTGCTCCGTCACTTTTGAAGTATAAGTTGCTCCAGGGAATTTGGTGATAGTTTCTTTCAAAATCCCTTCCAAACGTGTTTCATACTCTGAAAGCTTGGCTGTAATGTGATCTCGAATAATAAAACTTACCGTTACTTCTTCCAATCCACCGGTAATAGCTGTTGGATGAACAAAACCTTCTCTATCTCTTGTACTTTCGGGCGACCATTCATCTTTTGGCAATGCATCTACAAATGCACTTGCAACTTTCATGGCATGAACCATTTTTCCTTTTGCGTAACCAGGATGTGCACTCACTCCTGTAATTACAAAAGTCATAGCATCTGCAGAAAAAGATTCGTCTTCAATAGCTCCCAATTCTCCAGAATCCAAGGTATAACCAAAATCAGCACACAGCTTTTCCATGTCCAATTGTTCTACCCCTCTTCCAACTTCTTCATCTGGAGTAAACAGAATACGAATTTTCCCATGAGGAATATCCTTCTTCTTCATCAATTGTTCCGCCAAATCCATGATAATTGCCACTCCTGCTTTGTCATCTGCTCCAAGTAAAGTCAAGCCAGAAGCAGTAATTAAGTCATCACCGATTTTCTCTTTTAAATACGCGTGTTTTTCAGTTGTAATAATTTGAGTCGGATCATCTGGAAGTGTAATCGGCGCACCTGTATAATTGCGGTGAATAATTGGTTTTACGTTTGTTCCTGAACAATCTGGAGCAGTATCCATGTGCGAACAAAAACAAATCGTCGGAATATTCTCTTTTGCCGATGTAGCAGGAATCGTTGCATACACATACCCCCACTGATCCGATTCAGCATCTTCTATTCCCAATGCCTTCAATTCTTTCACTAATAAATGAGAAAGATCTTTTTGTTTCTCACTGGAAGGAAAAGAAGGTGAATTAGGATCTGCAGTAGTATCAATTTGTACATAGCGCACAAAACGTTCTTCTACTGAATATGGAGAGTTTTTCATAGATGTACTATTTTTTTTCATAAAGGTAGAAGTTTTCAGAAAAGCGAAGCCCAAACATACTGAGTTCCTTCACAGCTGAACATAAAAAATCCCCGAAACAACCAAAAGAGTTATATTCGAGGACCATTTTATTCAAAAAAACGAATGATTAATTCGAAGACTTCTCCACCGGTTGGTGATTAATATCATTTCTATGCTGAAGAATTTCCAAGTTCTCATCTACAAAGTATGCACTTCCAAAGCCATTTACATAAGCCCCTTTGATTGTAGTTAATTCAATCATAATAAAATCCTGCATTCCAACTAAAATATCTAAAATCTTTCCATGAGCAGCTTGTAATTTTGAAACTCCTTCTTCCCACTCTGGTGTATCCCTTGCGATTTCTTTTGTAGAAACATCCAATGTCAATCGGTGACGCGCATAAATCTGATTGGTTTCTGATTCATCTTCAACAAACATGGCTGAAACTTTACCAACTTCTTTTAAATTCTTCGTATGACGAGCCATAAACGAAACAAGAATATAGAATTTATTCCCTGATCGTGCAAACGGTGCATAACTAGAAGTAGGATTTCCTTCCGCATCTACTGTTGCAAGAATGATTGATTTACGTGATCCAATAAGTTCATTTACTTTCGGCTCAATTGGTTTTGTTGCTGCTGCGTTGTGTTCTGCTGCCATTTGTATTACTATTTAAGATAATTCATGTCTAAATTGACTATTCACAAAAAACTTCAAATTTTTATTATATAAAAAATATCAGAAGATTGTCAGAGAATTGTCATTGGCGCAAATTTAGCAATCAAATCGCATAAAAAACGAATCAAAAAGTTAAATTAAGTTCATGGTCATCTACATCATTGGAAACCTATTATTTAGAAAAGAAGAACTTTAAATTCTCACTTAATTCCGGTTATTTCCAATCCTCTTCTTATTTTTAGCAAAAATTACTTCATGAAAGCGACACTTAAATTACTATCCGGCCTTGCTTTATTTCTAATAATCACCAGCTGCCAAAGTGCTTCATCAAACTCGTTATCTGCTCTACGGGAAAATCCGTTTCCTGCATTTGAAGAGGTTTATACACAAGTAAATAAACTGATTACCGCACCGGGAAATAATTGTCAATTCAATTTAGCTAAAAAAGCAGATGGATATTACCTGAAGATCGTTTCATGGCAAGAAAACAAATTAAAAGATCCTACATTCCTGAAAGTTTGGGATGCTGAAACAAAAAAATATCTAAAACCGGATTTATCTCCATACATAGATAAACAAGCATACAGCGGTCAAGTTTACGATCAGGGATTAATAGCTTCCAAAAGCTTTGAAACGTCTTACGATATGAACTATTTATTTGGTTACCCGAATTCTACCCATGAACTAATCGAACTACTGAAAGATCAGGAAGATCTTACTTCCCCTGAATTGGAAATGCTGGCAAGAGCTTATTCCGATGAAGCATGCGATTATATTCATCCGAATCAGATGGGAAGCGATATCCTGAAAACAAAAGACCTTCCTGAATTAGGTTATCAGAAACTCCCAAAGAACAGAATCACTTCCTTTATGGAACTCAGCGAAAAAAGTCTGGACTGTTACCGAAAAATTCAGCAAAAAGATCCAACATTCAAACCCTTGGTTTTCGACGATTTGAATCTAAAGATCAATCACGATATTCTTAACTATTACCATACGATGTTATCCGTTCGGGAAAATGAACGTGCAGCGGTTTTTCTAAAACAAGCCAAGTATGGTGAAGAAGCCATTGCATACGCCAAAGAATTATTAATTGATTGTGCCAAAAATGGCGTTCTAATCACAGCAGGCGATTCGGATACATTTCCACTTTGGTATGTTCAGGAAGTACTTGGTTTTCGAAAAGATGTCACGGTGATCAATTATTCACTGCTTCAAACTGCCTGGTATTTCGATTTAATAAAAGGTACAACTTCGGTGAAAACTTCTTTGTCCAAGGAAGAATACCAATTCTATTGCCGAACAGCTTTGATTCTAAATCCTAAAAACGAACCGGTTCTTCCCTATTCGGAATGGATAAAACAGCTGAAGGCGAGTAAAAAGCCACGACAAATCGCTCCAAAAGAACTTTTAGGGTATGAAGATATGCCGCAAGGTGCAAACATGTTGAGTCTTTCAATTCAGGGAGTAAAGCAGGAGCTTTCGGTGAAAAATGGATTTATGCCGGCCGTTGATTTGTGTTTATTGGATTTTATTCACTGCAATCCGGAGCGTGTATTCTACTCTTCAACTCCTTCTATGTTCTATGATTCACCGTTGATGAATTTTTTTGCAAAAAGAAATATGATCTACGAATTGACAGCCGTAACCAGTAATTCTACCTGGGACGATCAATCGTTCAGTTATTTGGAAAAAGCAATCCGTGCGAACAGGGTGAATTTCCAGTCAGATAAAGATCTGATACGAAATATCACTGGTTCGAGATTACTGGACTATTTTTTCAACGATTTAACACTGCAAGATCCATCTCATAAAACCTTTGAGGAATTTAGCAAACAATTGAACCTGAAGGAACGAATTGCTAAAAATGATTACAAGTTTCTGGAAGTTTATTTCCTAGCATTAAGCAAAGTAGATCAAACGAAAGTGAAACAACTACGGGATCAGTATGCAAAAAATGCTCTTGAATTAATCCAATCAATTGACAACCAAAAGATGTGCACAAAAACAGATGCTGAAAAGCTCAGTGCTTTATGCGACATGTATCTTGATCAAAAAATGGAATATGAAGTCGATGGACCTTACGAACAAACAAATCTGCAGAGAAAGGTCTTAAATGCCTTGAAACAAAAACTGGATACTTTGTGTGACAATCCACTAAACAACGAAAATTTGAGCTGGACACTTCGTAATTTGAAGCGGATGAAAAATAAACTGCAATACTATCGATAATTAGAACTTACCGATGTCCACCAGCAAGTTGAATCAACTCTTCTTTTTTGAGAATAAAAATTTTGCGGGTTTGGGTATCGATATACCCGTCTTCTTTCATTTCTTTGAGTAAACGAATCAATGTTTCAGTTGCAGTTCCAACGAAATTGGCCAAATCTTCACGAGATAAATTAATGGGATCTTCTCCATAAATATCTGCTAGAATCATCAAGGAATAAGCTAAGCGTTCGCGAACTGTTTTCTGAGCAAGGTTCGTTATAAAAATTGCGCGCTCGCCCAATTCTTTGGATAATTCCTGAATGAGTGAATTCCGTAAACTAACATTTGTATCCATCATATTCAAAAAATCATCCTTAGATACAAAACAAACGTTGGAATCTTCAAGTGTTGTAGCTGATAATTTATATTGCTCTCCGCTCAGCATGGCTCTAAACCCAATGACTTCACCTGCTTTTGCAATATGCACAATCTGTTCCTTTCCTTCATCACCCAAAGCATAAACCTTCACTTTTCCGTGATTGATACAGAAAACGCCTCTTGGAAAACTTCCTTGGACAAAAATAGTTTGATTCTTTTTATAAAACTGACACGATTTATGGTGGTTCAAATCATGTACTTCATCTGCAGTAAACTGACCAAACAAACTATTTGTTCTAACGGCACAAGCTTCACAGCTCACATGTTTATGCGATTTTTCTACCATAGACTTGTTTTTAGAACAAAAAATTTTAACAAAGGTAGCCAAAATACTCCATTCAAAAAACCTGATCCACATCATTTTTTACACGGATATTAGCTCCTAGTTTTGTGAAAAAAATCATGATCGATTCAAGTCTGATTGCAAAGTATAATGTTCCAGGTCCGAGATATACCTCTTATCCTACTGTTCCCTATTGGAATGTGCAACAATGGGAATCAGAAAAATGGTTGAAATTGATTCAAATGTCTCAGCAGAAGAATGCATCAAAAAACCTTTCGCTCTATATCCATCTACCCTATTGTGATTCACTTTGTACCTTCTGCGGTTGTCACAAACACATCACCAAGAATCACCAAGTAGAAAAAAGATACATCGATGCGGTTTTAAAAGAATGGCAGCTTCTTGCAATATCTTTGGATAAAAACACCCAAATCAATGAACTTCATTTGGGTGGTGGAACCCCCACTTTTTTTGCTGCATCAGAATTGAGCAGATTGATTGAAGGAATTAAGTACATTTTCCCTTTCACTCCAAATTCGGAATTGAGTTTTGAAGCGCATCCTAATTCTACTAGTTTGGAACATTTGCAAACACTTCACCAACAAGGATTTCGCAGAGTTAGTTTTGGAATACAAGATTACGATTCAATCGTGCAACAAGCCATTCACCGAATCCAAACTGTAGATCAAGTTGCTAATTGCCATAAAAATGCTCAAGAGACTGGATTTACTGGAATTTCTCACGATCTCGTTTATGGTTTACCAAAACAAAACCTAGGTGGATTTCAGAAAACTATTCAACAAACTTTGAATTTCAAACCGCAGCGAATTGCCTTGTATTCTTACGCACATGTACCTTGGATAAAAGGAACTGGACAACGCGGATACAACGAAGAAGATCTTCCCGATGCATCTTTAAAACGGCAATTATACGAATTAGCAAAGCAAGCTTTTGTAACTGAAGGATATATAGAAATTGGTATGGATCATTTCGCACTTCCTTCTGACTCACTAGCAATTGCAGCTTCTGAAAAAAAATTACATCGAAATTTTATGGGATATACGACTCAAACTTCCAATTTACTAATTGGACTTGGAATGTCGGCAATTTCAGAATGTGAATTTGGTTTTGCTCAAAATGAAAAATCCGTTTCTAACTACCTTGAATTGATTGAAAAAGGAAAAATGCCTATCACTCGCGGACACGAAATGAGTAAAGGAGATATGGAAATTCGACAACATATATTAAATTTGATGTGTCGTTTTGAAACCCTAATTCCAGAAAATTCTGTTATTAGTAAATTGGAATTAGAACTGCAATTACACGAACTCATTACTGATGACCTTGTTGAAATGAATCAAAATACCGTTCGCATTCTTCCCAAAGGAATTCCCTTTATCAGAAATTGCTGCATGGCATTCGATGCCTATTTGAAAGATCAAAATCCAGTGAAACAATTCAGCATGACAATCTAAAAATGAGCATGGAAAATCAAACGGAAAACAATACCTGTTATCATTGCCACGATAGTTTATCTCCAACTATTTTTTATGCCGATGACCATTCCTTTTGCTGCAACGGTTGCAAGCAAGTATATCAATTACTTTCTTCACATTCACTCGGAGCTTATTACGAACAAGATGCAAATGCAGGCATTCGTCCAAATAAAACTGCAGAAGAAACTTTTGCTGTTCTAGATGATTTAGAAATTCGTAAAAAGTATATTGATTTTCAAGAAGGAAGCACCGTTAAACTCACCTTGCATTTACCTCAAATCCACTGTGCGAGTTGTATTTATCTTTTAGAACACCTACATAAATTAAACGAAGGAATCTTAAGTTCTTCCGTTCATTTCCCAAAAAAAACAGCAACGATTACCGTCACTACAGAACTCATAAAACTATCTGAATTAGCACGTTTACTTACAAAAATTGGATACGAGCCAAACTTTAAAGCCATCGACAAATCAGCATCCACTTTTGACAAACGCTTGTTGCTCCAATTGGGTGTTGCAGGATTTGCTTTTGGGAGTATCATGCTTTGGAGTTTTCCCGAGTATTTGGGAATTGACCAAACCTACTCTGGGATTCGGGAATTTAGCTCTTATCTCTCTTTTGCGGTTTCCATTCCTGTTTTGCTCTTTTCAGCACGAGATTATTTCAAATCTGCAATTGCGGGAATGAGATTGCGTAATTTAAACCTCGATATTCCAATAGCAATCGGAATTTTAGCGCTTTACATTCGTAGTTGTGTGGCCATTTTCAGTCAAGAAGGGCCAGGATACATGGATTCCTTTGCTGCTTTTATCTTTTTCTTACTCATCGGAAAATGGTTTCAGGGAAAAACCTATCAATGGCTGTCATTTGAACGCGATTTTAGAGCTTACTTCCCCGTTGCTGTGATCAAAAAAACAAGTTCAGACTCCGTACTTTGTCCTATTGATAAACTGCAAGTTGGAGATGAAATTTCCATTCGAAACGAAGAAATCATACCTTGTGATTGCATTTTATTAACCGAAAAAGCAACAGTTGATTACAGTTTCGTTAGTGGTGAAGCTGATTGGATTGAAAAGAAAAAGGGAGATTTGCTTTATGCTGGAGGAAAGAATTTTGGAGAAACTATTCAATTGGTTGTATCTAAAACCACCGAGCGAAGTACTTTGACCCAACTTTGGAACGACAGGCATACCAAACGAACAGAATTATCTTTTCAAACCCGACAAGACCGCATTTCAAAATACTTCATTGCTGCAGTTCTTATTCTTGCGATTGTTTCCTCCATAGTTTGGATTTGGATTGATCCTCGTCAAATTCCAGAAGTTGTTACAGCCATTCTAATTGTGGCTTGTCCTTGTGCTTTGGCATTATCCGTTCCATTTGTATACGGAAATATGTTGCGCGTATTAGGCAAAAACGGTTTTTATCTTCGAAATACAGCCATTATTGAACGCATTCAGCAATGCAACTACCTTGTTTTCGACAAAACAGGAACATTAACAGAACAAGATCACAAGCAAATCGAATACACCGGAAGAACACTTTCAGAATTTGAAAAATTGGCGCTTCATGAAATGACCAAGCATGCAATTCATCCCTATGCTAGAGCAATACACGACTATTTTTCTCTCACTATTCAACAATCTGACGCAACAATTTCGCCGATTGAAATCCCTGGAAGAGGAATCTCATTTGGTTTCTTTCAACTTGGATCCGCTTCTTTTCTTGGATTGGAGGAGCAATATCCAAATGAATCAGTAGTTTACTTCGCTGCAGAAGGAAAACTCTTGGGAACTTTTCTATTTCATTCCAAATTGCGCAACCAACTCAAAGAACTTGTCCAAAATTTAGGTTCAACTTACCAATTAGCCGTTATTTCTGGTGATAAACCCAAAGATTTAGAATTATTGAAGCAACTCTTCCCAGTAGGAACAAGCTTTCATTTTGAACAACAACCACTTCAGAAAAAGGAATTTATCCAAGATCTGCAAGCAAAAGGCAATTATACACTCATGATTGGCGATGGATTAAATGATGCTGGAGCACTCAACGAAGCATTTGTAGGAATTGCACTTTCAGAAAATTTAGTACGCTTTACTCCTGCTTCAGATGCCATTTTAAAAGCAGAAAACTTAAACAAACTCGCTGCGTATTTTCAATTCATTCGCGATGGAAAAAGATTCTTGCGGATTTGTTTCGCCTTTTCACTTTGTTACAACCTTACTGGAATTGGATTTGCAGTAACTGGCCAATTAACTCCATTTGTTGCAACCATCCTAATGCCCTTAAGTTCAATTACCGTTGTTTCTCTGGCGACATTTCTAACTATCCGAAGAAAATTTAATGACGTCTAAAGCTGAATGAAATCTACGTCCAATAATTCTTGAATGTAGCGCAGTTTTTTGCGTTCAACAGCCTCCACTAGACTCAAAGAAATACCACGTTTTCCTGCTCTAGCTGTACGACCACTTCGATGTGTGTAATAATCGGGATCATCTGGTAATTGATAATGAACAACAAAAGCTAAATCGGGAAAGTCCATTCCACGAGCAGTAATATCTGTTGCAATCAAGTATTGTGTGTGTTCTTGAGAAAACATACGCATGGCTTTTTCGCGTTCTTTTGGAAACATTTCACCATAAATCTCTGTCACCTTTTTCTCATGAGTTCTCAGAAAGCGCGCCACATGCTCTACATCTCCTTTTGTTCTACAAAAAACGATTCCTCGTCCTTTTTTCATCGTCGTTAGAAAATCTAATAGCAACATGGTTTTATCTTCCTTCTGACATTCCACATACTGGTGTTCAATCTTCGGATTCATGACTTTTTTCGTCGCAATAATTGCTTGAGGAGCATCGCGATGTAAAGTATTTTTAATCCATTTGGTCAATTCTCCATGAATTGTTGCCGAAAAGAGCCATTTTTTATGAAAATCATTGGTTTCAGCTAAAATCTTATCAATTTCTTTCATGAAACCTTTCGCATACAACTCATCTGCTTCATCCAAAACGATGGTTTTCATACGTCTAAGCGAAACAGCTTTCAAGCGTATCAATTCCAACAATCTTCCGGGTGTTGCAACTAAAACGTGAGTTGGACGCTGTAAATTTCTCTTTTGCTCCTCAATATCATCGCCTTTCACGATGGATTGAATGAAAAATTTATCCAAATTCTTTGAAAGTTTGTATAAAGCTTTAGTCGTTTGAACAACTAATTCACGCGTTGGAACTAAAATAACAGCTTGGACATCTTTGTCCTTTGCATCAATACGTTGCAGTAATGGAACTCCATAAGCAATTGTTTTTCCTGACCCCGTATGAGCCTGCCCAACATAATCCTGATGCTTTTCTATCAAATACTTCCAAGCGTGTTCTTGGATAGGAGTTGGCTCAGAAAAGCCGAGTTCTGCTAACCTACTTATAAGCTTTGGATTGATAGATAATTCTGTTTTCATGCTTCAAAGGTAATGCTTTCAATGAAGAGTTCTTTGATTTGCATTTACCCGGTTGAATTTAAAATTCGAAATTCGAAATTAAAAAGCGGTTTATCAAACACTTATTTAGAATCAAACTAAATTATATAGCTCTGAGTAATTGTTAAAATAAAAAAAATATATTTAATTTAAATTATTATTTCACTCATGAAAAAGACACAGATTCATTTTTGTGATTCTAAGAAAATTATCCTATCAGAAAAACATGATATAAGTCAGTTTTTTTCCACATCTAAGTCATGTTTTAACAAAAATTACTTCACTTTCTTTGTTCCATGGGAATGATTTATATAATGTTAATTGTAAGTCTCTGTTTAGCAGTGTTTTTCTTGGTCATTTTTCTATGGGCAACAAAGACTGGACAGTATGATGATGATTATTCGCCAAGTGTGAGAATCCTCTTCGAAGATGAATTAACTACTAATGACGCAAATAAAAACAACGATGGAAATACAAACAGTTAAGTACGACAATAAAATTGTCAAATACTTCACATTCGCCACAATTCTTTGGGCGGTCATAGGAATGCTTGTAGGTTTAATTGCAGCTCTGCAATTAGCATTCCCTGAATTTTTCAACGACCACCTCGGTTTCAGATACATTTCGTTTGGTAGAATAAGACCTTTGCATACGAATGCGGTGATTTTTGCCTTTGTTGGAAACGGAATTTTCATGGGAGTTTATTATTCCCTCCAACGATTACTCAAAACTAGAATGTGGAGTGATAAACTAAGTTATCTCAATTTTTGGGGGTGGCAATTTATCATTGTTTGTGCAGTTCTCACCTTACCTTTTGGAATCACTTCCAGCAAAGAATATGCAGAGTTAGAATGGTGGATTGATATTCTGATTGCACTTATTTGGGTCGTTTTCGGCTGGAATATGTTTGCAACCATTCTAAACCGAAGAGTGAAACATTTATACGTAGCAATTTGGTTCTACATCGCAACGTTTGTAACAGTTGCCATCCTACACATCTTCAACTCCTTTGAGTTACCAATTTCCTTTTTTAAGAGCTACTCTTGGTACGCTGGAGTTCAAGATGCGTTGGTGCAATGGTGGTACGGACACAATGCAGTGGCGTTTTTCCTTACGACACCTTATTTAGGATTGATGTACTATTTCGTTCCAAAAGCAGCGAACAGACCTGTTTATTCTTATCGATTATCCATCATTCACTTTTGGGCATTAATCTTCCTCTATATTTGGGCAGGACCTCATCACTTATTATATACTTCGCTTCCCGATTGGGCACAGAGTTTAGGTGTTGTATTCTCTGTGATGCTCATTGCACCATCTTGGGGAGGAATGCTCAATGGATTATTGACGATGCGAGGAGCATGGGATCGTGTTCGTGATAATGCGATGCTGAAATTCATGGTTGTTGCCTTAACATGTTACGGAATGGCCACTTTCGAAGGTCCGCTACTTTCCCTGAAATCTGTCAATATGATCTCACACTTCACAGATTGGACGGTTGCCCACGTGCATGTAGGAGGTTTAGGTTGGAACGGAATGATGACTTTTGGGATGATTTATTGGTTGATTCCAAAAATGTATAAAACAGAATTATACTCCAAAAAATTGGCCAACCAACATTTCTGGATTGCAACCTTAGGAATCATTCTATACGCCGTTCCAATGTACATTGCCGGATTCATGCAAGGATTGAGTTGGCAGCAATTCAAACCAGACGGAACACTTGTTTACAAAGATTTCTTAGAAATTGTAATCGATATGAAACCGTATTACATTCTAAGATCAATAGGTGGATTCTTATACATTACAGGAGCATTGATAATGGTTTACAATATCTTTAAAACGGTTCGAAAAGGCTCTTTCCTTCCAGATGAATCCGTTGAAATATCTGTAGAAAAAGCACACACAACTAAAAAGAAAGAATACTGGCACCGAAGTATTGAAGGAAAACCAATTCGATTCATGGTGTTGAGCATCATTGTAGTTGCGATTGGTGGTTTGGCTGAAATCATTCCGACAATAGCTGTAAAATCAAATGTTCCAACTATTAGCAGTATCAAACCTTATACTCCGCTGGAATTAGAAGGAAGAGACATTTATATTCGCGAAGGTTGCAACAACTGTCATTCGCAAATGATTCGTCCATTGCGTTTTGAAACAGCACGTTATGCCCCAAGTGCTGAAAGTGGTAGCTACACAAAAGCAGGAGAACACGTTTACGACCATCCACATTTATGGGGTTCCAAACGCACAGGTCCAGATTTGGCTCGAGAAGGCGGATTGCGCGGTAATTTATGGCATTACAAACACATGATTGATCCAAAAGCGCTTTCTCCAGGTTCCATAATGCCAGCATACACTTGGCTGCGTGAAGATGATTTAAATACGAGTCTACTTCCGAAGAAAATCGAGGCAATGCAAACATTGGGAGTTCCTTATCCAAAAGGATATGCTTCGAAAGCCATGAATGATTTAACAAAACAGGCAAAAGTAATTGCTACGGACATTGTAGAAAACACCCCTAAAATTGCTTTAAATGGCCAATCTAAAGATGCCAAAATAGCCGAATTACAAAAGAAAGAAATCATCGCGTTAGTTGCCTACTTACAGCGATTAGGAACTGATATTAAAGTCAAAAAAGTTAATTAAGGACGATTATGTTACGATTTATTAAACATCATTTAGCAACAGAAGCAGGTGTAGAATTTTACGGAATTTTTTCCTTGTTGGTTTTCACCCTCGTTTTCTTAATTGTGCTCATCCGAATCGCGCGAATGAAAAAATCGACTATCGATGAATTGAGCAACATTCCTTTGAATAACGAAGTATCAACCATTCAAAATGAAGTACCATGAAAATCAGTCAACTAATACTGATAGCTGCGCTGTTTGTTGGATCAACAGTTTACAGTCAAGGTGAGGCCTTATTTAAAGCCAAATGTAATACATGTCATGCGGTAGATAAAAACTCTACTGGTCCACTTCTTAAAGGTGTAAAAGCAAAATGGGCAGATGCTGGAGAGTCTGAAATGCTATACGATTGGGTGAAAAATTCTAAAAACCTAATTGCGAGTGGAAAAAGTAAAATGGCTTTAGCAATTAAAGATTTTTCGGGATCTGAAATGGCACCACAACAAGCAAGTAATGAAGAAATTGATCAAATATTAGAGTATATTGACGGATATGTAAAAGTGGAAACACCTCCTAACATTGCAGATCCGTCGAAACAAGATAGTCCAGAGTTGCTTCCTGATTACAAAGGAAATCTTACGATTTTCTACGCTTTACTTGTTTTAATGATTATTCTACTCTTTGCAATCATTTTGATGAGTACTTCCATTCTCACTTTTGTGAAATCAGATGTTTTCAAACGAAAATTGAAAGAACAGGAGAATCTAACCAAAATACTGGTTCTTCTAATCACAGTTGGTGCTCTGTTAACTCCAAGTATCTCTTATGGGATGAGAACTCCTGACAAGACAAATTTAGCGGAAATGGAATACCCGTGGTTGTTAGTAGAAAAGGTAGATTTATTCATCCTTTTCAGCATCAACTTCGTGCTTTTACTTGTTGTTCTTTACTTGAGAGGTTTGTTCAACAACTTCTTTTACATGGTTTATCCACGTAAAGTGAAAGCCGTAAAACCAAAACAAAGTCGTGTTACCAAAATTTTGGTTGATGTGGTTCCAATTGAAGAAGAAAGCTCCATTCTAATGGATCATGAATACGATGGAATTCGTGAATTGGACAACAACTTACCTCCGTGGTGGGTTTGGGGATTCTACATGACGATCATATTCGCATTCGCTTATTTCACGTATTACCACGTTTTCAATGGCGATTCTCAAACAACAGAATACAATCGTACAATGGCGAAAGCAAAAGTAGAAATAGATGCTTATTTGAAAGATGCTGCCATGAATGTAGATGAAAGCAACGTAACGCTTCTTACCGAACAAGCGGCTTTAAATTCTGGAAAACAACTATTTGAAGCCAATTGTACTGTTTGTCACAAAGATGGTAGTGGAGATATTGGCCCGAACTTAACAGATAACTTCTGGCTTTATGGAAACGATATAAAAACAGTTTTTGGAACGATTAAAAATGGAACTACGAACGGAATGCCTGAACATGCTTCTAAATTAAATCCAGTTCAGCTGCAAGAAGTTGCGTCTTATGTCTTAAGTCTGAAATACAAACCAGGCAAAGAGCCTCAAGGAACAGAATATCTGAAAAAATAACGAAGAAATGTCTGCCTTTGGGCAGGCATTTTCTTTAGAACAAAAATCATGGAAGAAGAATTTAGAGATCGCATTGCAACTGTCAACGAAGCTGGAAAACGCGTTTGGGTTTACCCTAAAAAACCGAAGGGAAAATTCACCAATCGTCGGAAATGGTTGAGTTACTCCCTACTCCTTTTCTTACTAACTGCTCCCTTTATCAAAATCAATGGAGACCAGCTCATTGAGATCAATATTATTGAACGAAAATTCTCACTGTTCGGAGCTACATTTTGGCCACAGGATTTGTATTTATTCGCCATCATGTTGATTATTTTTATAGTCTTCGTAATTCTATTCACCATAATTTACGGGCGGTTATTCTGCGGATGGTTCTGTCCACAAACGATTTTCATGGAATTCGTTTTCCGACAAATCGAATATTGGATTGATGGTGACTGGACTCAGCAAAAAGCATTGGATAAAGCGCCTTGGAATGCACAAAAATGGGGAAAACGGATTCTGAAGCACAGTATTTTTTGGATTATCTCTTTTATCATTGCGAATGTTTTCCTGGCTTACATCATTGGAAGTACAACTTTACTCAAAATCATTACAGAACCTGTTCAATTACACATTGGAGGACTGTTCTCTATGGGAATTTTTACCACTATTTTCTATTTTGTTTTTGCACGATTGAGAGAGCAAGTTTGCACCACCATTTGTCCTTACGGGCGTTTACAAGGTGTACTACTCGATCAAAACTCCATGGTTGTGGCTTACGATTATGTGCGTGGAGAAGATCGTGGGAAATTCCGTAAAGGAGAAGATCGAGAAGCAGTAAAAAAAGGAGATTGTATTGATTGTGCACAATGCGTTCATGTGTGTCCTACTGGAATAGACATTCGCAATGGAACTCAACTAGAATGTGTGAATTGCACTGCTTGTATTGACGCTTGCGATACGATGATGGATGGCGTAGGATTGGAAAAAGGATTGATTCGATTTGTATCCGAAAACGGAATCAAAAATAGAACGCGTTTTCAGTGGACCCGAAGAGTTGTTTCTTATACCGTTCTTTTGGCAGTTCTAATTGGCGTTTGGATTACGATGCTCGTAATGAGAGAAGATTTCTCAACAACTATTTTACGCCAAAGAGGATCTACCTTTCAAATCACTCAAAACAATGACATTAGTAACATTTTCGAAGTCGATTTGACCAATAAAACAAAAGAGCATTTTGAAGTAAAACTAATTTCCACAGATCCTCGTGTTCAATTGGAACTAGCAAATAAAACACTCGAATTACCTGGAGAAAAACACATTCGAGAACGATTTTTAGCACGTTTTCCGTATTCGGTTATTGAAAAAGGAACGCAGAAAATGGATGTTATCATACTTGGAAATGGAAAAGAAATCGATCGGGTGAAAATTAAACTTATTGGACCGAGTTTTTAAAAAAAAGTTAAAAGAATAAGGAATCTGAATAGAACGAACAAATCTTCATTTTGGAATTCGTAATTCGGCATTCGTAATTAATTAAAGATATGAATTGGGGAAAAGGAATAATTATCGGAATGGCGCTCTTCATCGGATTTATCGTAACGATGGTAACAATTATGATGCGTCAAAAGATTGATTTGGTTCATGAAGATTACTACAAAAGGGAAATCAATTATGAAGATCAGTTAAAAGCGCAGAAAAACTATGCTTCTGTGCGTGGGAAAATTGAGTTTCAGAGCAAAGAAGACAGTTTATTGATTCACTTTCCAGCGGAATTTCAAACAAATACTGTTTCTATTGAACTACAACGTCCGAATGACCAAAAAAGTGATTTTACACTATCTACCATTCCTTTGAAAAAAGTGATTATACCTACAAAATCTTTTCCAAAAGGCGTTTTTACATGCACTATCAATGGGCAAATTAAAGGAAAACCTTACGAAATGTCTCAACAAGTAGTTATTCAATAATGGTTTTTCTAATTGGCTCGTTTTTATTGGGGCTCGCTGGTTCATTTCACTGCATCGGAATGTGCGGACCAATTGCGCTTGCCTTACCTCTAAACAGGAGCTCGAAAAGCAGTATTCTAATCGGATTATTGGCAGCAAATCTAGGGAGAATCATTACCTACATCTTCCTTGGATTTATCGTTGGATCAATTGGGTTTTCACTCCAACTCTTTCGCATTTTTCAGTTACTCAGTATTCTTTTCGGGATTGGGTTAATTGCAATTGCATGGAGAAAACATTGGCTAAAACAAATTGAATTTCGTTCGTCCAATCTACAACAGTGGATTTCTAAAAAAATGGCACTTCTACTCCAGCAAAAAGGCGCTTCCAAGCTATTTGGAATTGGGCTTTTAAACGGTTTGTTACCGTGCGGAATGATTTTTCTAGCACTTGCGAATGCATTATTGGCTAAAAATCCACTTGGGAGCGCCGTTTCCATGGCTGCTTTTGGATTTGGAACACTTCCAGCTCTTCTCGGTGTTGGATTCTTTGCGCAACGCATTACCCAAACATTCCGAAACAAATTAACGGTTGCATTTCCCTACATCCTCTCCTTAATTGGATTACTCGTTATTCTTCGCGGAGTGAATTTGGGAATTCCTGTTTTAAGTCCAAAAATGGAACAACAAACGAAAGCTGGAGATCAAAAAACGATTGTGATTGAATGTCATAGAGCTAAAAAATAGTTATTCATTCCTACTTTAGTTATCACTCGATTCTGTTTTAAATATCGGATGAATATCTTCATCACAATACTTCACTTCACTTCCTGAACGTTTCGGAATATAGAGAACCTTTTTCTTATTCCGTTTATTCTTGTTTTTAGACGATTGAATATTGACTGTTACAACAATTTGATCATAAATTAGCGGGATGAAAAGCTTTCCTTTTCGATCTACAAATCCAATTTTCGCATCGTTCATAACCAACGCGTATCCACAATACAACTCATTGAAGCGACCAACGGAATCGTACTGATCAACCCACGAAGCACTTTTATCTACTGGAATAGAAATTGGTTCTTTTTCGATCACTTGAGCAAACGAATTTTCTTTCGAAACCTGTTTTGAATAATCTACTTTATGGGGAACTGAGTCCGCGCGACGAGTAACCGAGCTATTTTTAGATTCCTGTTTCAAAGCACTCGGTTCGCTCTTTCTTTTTACAGAAGTCACTGAAATCGTGCTTCTTTTATTCGTTTTATCTACCACGTGCCAATCAGAAGATTGAATAAGAGAACTTTTGTCTCCAGTTTGGTTTGGTTGATTTTCTACGAATGTATCTTTCGGAAAAACAATTTCTTCCGAAGCTTCTTCCATTTCTACTACAGCTAGTGTTTTCGTTGGTTCATTTGAAGGCGATTTCTTATTTTGAAGCGCATAAATAATTCCTGTAGCCACAGCAGCTGTTACAAGTACTCCGATTGCAACTTGTTTGATTCTTAAATTCCGCAGATAGCTTTTCCCAACTTGATTTACCAATACACGCTGTGAAGCACGTTTAGCGGCAGATTGAATAAGTTCGTGCATTTCCAATTCTTCTCTGAGTTCTGGATTTACTTGTAATTCTTGTTCAAAAGCAATTCTTCCTTCTTCCGAAAGTTCATTTTGCAAGTAGCGTTCTATGAGTTGATTCCAATTTGTTTCCATGTCTTATGCTTTCATTGGTTCAACGTGTAATTCTTGTTCCTGTATTAATTCCTTTGCTTTCTGTAAGCATCGGTATTTCTGAGCTTTTGCAACCTTATCGTTCCGCAAGCCAATCTTTTTGGCAATATCTACCATGTTCCATCCCAATCCGTAAAACAACTGTAATAATTCCTGGCACTGAGCTCCTAATTTCATAAGCGTTGATTCCACTTCACGGATTTTCAATTCTTTCTCGAACCATCCATCTTCAGCGGCTTCTATATTTTCGGGCAATTCGGTAGAAATGTGCTTTTGCTCCTTCCGCGCTTGATTGTACCACAATAATTTACAGGTATTTCGCACATAAAAAAACGGTTCAACAGTCAATTCAAATTCCGAAGATTCACGTTTTCGAACATAAATAAGCAAGGCTTCCTGAAAAATATCTTCCCCACTCACTGAATCGCAGCCCAAAGTCTTCAGATAACGTCGAATATCTGGCCATTTCCGATAGAGTTGTTTTAATTCTTGTTGCATATTTACGGATCCAATCATGGAGGTATTTTCAATTGAATGTTGGGAAAGTGAAAAGGTAAACAATTATTCAATAATTATGAATTACGAGAGAATTTTGGAACTGAAAAAACAGTAGTTTAGTAATCTAGAATAATTAAACATTTTTGTACTAATAGAACCCTATTAAATTCACTGGATGATTGCAAAAAAAGAATTTCTTGAAAAATATAATATATCAGATTCTGAATTTAAAAAGTCTGGAGCTATTTGGCCCGAATTGGAAGCTATTTATAACCATTTTGATAGTATTCGTCATGACTTTGAACCAACAGCAAGGGACATTGCAGAAAGATTATTAAAGGTAAAAAGTGTTCACTCTGTAAGATATAGAATAAAAGAATCCGAACATTTAATAGAAAAAATTATTCGGAAGAAATTAGAAGACAAAAAACGTGTTTTCACTATTGAAAATTATGTATCTGAAATAAGTGATATAATTGGTGTAAGGGCTCTTCATCTATTTAAAGATGATTGGAATTATATCGATTCATACATAATTAGCACATGGAAGACAAAGGAAACGCCCACTGCGAATGTAAGAAATGGTGATTCTGAGGAACTAATAAAAATTTATCAAGACAAAAAATATGAAATAAAGGAACACAAATATGGATATCGTTCGGTTCATTATATCTTAGAATCAAGTCCTACAAAACAGTCATTTGTAGCCGAATTACAAATTAGAACAATCTTTGAAGAGGCTTGGAGTGAAATAGACCACACTATTCGATATCCATATGATCTAGAAAATCCTATTTTAAAAGAATACTTATTAATGTTCAATAGATTAGCTGGCAATGCTGATGAAATGGGTACCTACATTAAATTCTTACAATCAGAACTCCAAAATAAGGAACGAAAATTTGAGGAAGAACTCAAGGAACGTGAACAAATAATAGATGACCTAAAATCAAAAATAGAAACTCTTGAAATTGACAAAAAATTAAAAAAAGAACTTGGATCTAGTATTGATCATTTAATTGCTTCCAATAAAAGTGTTTTGAATGATATAGCAATTATTAATAATGACACATTTATAACCAATTCATTTACTCATGTCTTTTCAAAAAAAGACAAAACATGTATAACATGTTTTAAGAAATTTTCAGGTAGTGATTTTGTATTTCAATGCGAAGAATGTCAAAAAAAATCTCGCCAGATTATTATTAAATAACTGTATATGCAGGGCTATCCCTCAATTTTAGCTCATATTATATACATTTTATTGTTAAGTTAATAATCTTTGTTAGATTCGCATCCATCTAATTATTCAAAACAAAAAATGTTAGTATTTGATTATCAACATACATGTAGATTCGCTCAAAAAGCATATGTTGAATTCAATGCACCATTTAAATCAAATAAACGCAAAAGAACAAATGGTAAAGGGTTTATTATTCCATTTTTAGGTGAAGGATATTATTTTTGGGAAGAGAATATCACTGCAGCACACGATTGGGGAAGTAGACATTGTAATGGGAAGTATAATATTATTCAGTTTAAAGATTTAGAAATACCTAAAAACATTCTGTTAGATTTTGGAAACAGACGAGATTTAGCGTTTTTCAATGAACTTAGAGAGATGTATATTGAAAAACGTCCAGAATCAAAAAAATGGTCAATTTCTGTATGGATTGAATTTTTTAAAGAAATGAAAAATAAGGATAATGTATATTTCCCTTTTAATTACTTGAGAGCTGATGAAAACTATCCAGATGATGAAAAGAATTCTAAAATAAAAGAAAAGATTATATTTGCATCTGGAGAAAAATATTTCACATATTTGTCACCACTTTGGATTTTATGCATTATTGAGAAAAGTAGCATGAAATTTGCAAAAAAGGAAATTATACATTAAATTAGAGTTATGTACACTTCTGAAATGATAGAATCTTTAAAAAAGAATGATGAATTCTTGAACAAGGTTGATTATAATGAACTTGATGCTCTCATGAGTGAGTTTGATCACTATGAAGTAGAATCATTTTCAATTTTAAGTCATTTGTTAGTTGATCATCAATGTTTAGATTTTGATTCGACGTGGTTTACCCATTTCGAGTTTTTCGATGAAATTGAAAGAAAGTCGGTTAGACCGACTATTGATACTAATAAAAGGACCCTCCAAGAGGGTCCTTTTTCTTTTCTATAAATCATTATCGTTACAATTAATTATTACATTTGACAAATGAAGTCAGAATTAAATTTTATAGATTTTATCGTGCCTAGATTCCTATTCGAGAAGGGGCACTATGAAAAATCTGACAATCCAGTAAAGATTAAGCCAAAGGCTGTGATTAGTAGATCTAAAAATCAATTTCATATTAATATGGATATTGAATTGATTGATAATGAGAACGACTTCAAATTGAAAATGTTTTGTATTGGCATATTTCATTTTGAAACAGAAAGTGAAGACCATCTTTTAAGTTTTCTTTCTCTAAATGGACCTGCAATTGTTTTTCCATATGTGAGATCATTTATTTCCTCCGTAACAGCTTTGTCAGGATTCGATACTATTACATTACCTACTATGAATCTTTCAGGTTTTAAAGATGAACTTATCAAAGGTCTAGTTGATATAGATAATCAGACGGAGTCCTGATATTATTGCACTTAAATATTTGTTACGAATTTGAAGTTGCGTAAATAGTATAAACTCACTTTTAGAATCAAAATTAGATGATCTCAATCAAACTAAAATTTATTAGTGAGTTTACAGTTCATTTTAAAGTCCCTTTAAAAATTGATATTTCACCCAACATCCATCCACTATCTTTGATTTTTGGTATCTTCATAAAAAACACAAATTAATGGACATTGTTGACAATATTGAACTCACCTATTTAAGTATATCAGACTACGAAGCATTGAAAGAGGCCATGGTGGAATCCTACACGGGTTTATCCAATCCTTTTTGGAACAGAAATCAGATCGAAACCCTTATAAATCAGTTTCCAGACGGACAAGTTGCCATTAAAGTAAACGGTCAAATTGCTGGAGTAGCACTTTGTATTATTGTGGATTCCTCCAAATATGAGCATTTGCACACTTACCGCCAAATCACTGGTGATTACACCTTCAAAACGCATAGACCAGATGGAAATGTGCTTTACGGAATTGATGTATTTATCAAAAAAGAATTCCGTGGTTTGCGCCTAGGCAGACGTTTATACGATTACCGCAAAGAATTGTGCGAAAAATTGAATCTCAAGGGCATTGCTTTTGGCGGGCGAATACCCAACTATCATCGTTACGCGGAGGAAATGTCCCCAAAAGAATACATTGAAAAAGTAAAACGCAAAGAGGTTCACGATCCAGTGCTCGATTTTCAAATGTCGAACGATTTTCACCCTTCTAAAATTTTAAAAAATTACCTGGAAGGTGATCCCGACTCCAAAGATTACGCCGTCCTATTGGAATGGGATAACTTATACTATGAGGTAAAAAACGAAGCTCCAAGTGCCATAAAAACTGTCGTTCGTTTAGGTTTAATTCAATGGCAAATGCGACCCTACTCCAACTTAGAAGAATTGATGCAACAAGCAGAATATTTCGTCGATGCAGTTTCGGGGTATCGTTCCGACTTTGCATTATTTCCGGAATTTTTCAATGCTCCATTGATGGCTGAAAATAACCATTTATCGGAACCCCAAGCTATTCGCGAATTAGCTCAATATACGCAAGAAATTGTACAACAATTTTCCAAGCTAGCAATCAGTTACAACATCAATATCATTACGGGAAGTATGCCCGAAATTCAAAACGACCGACTTTTCAATGTGGGATATTTATGTCACCGTGATGGAAGAATAGAACGTTTCGAGAAAATTCATGTCACCCCAGATGAAGCCAAAATCTGGGGAATGGAAGGCGGAAATAACCTCCAAGTCTTCGATACCGATTGTGGAAAGATTGGTATTTTAATCTGTTACGATGTCGAATTCCCAGAACTAAGTCGTTTATTAGCTACTGAAGGAATGGATATTTTGTTTGTTCCTTTCCTAACAGATACTCAAAACGGATACTCTCGTGTTCGTCATTGTGCACAGGCACGGGCAATTGAAAATGAGTGTTATGTTGCCATTGCTGGAAGTGTTGGAAACTTACCGAATGTACACAACATGGATATTCAATATGCACAATCCATGGTTTTTACACCCTGTGATTTTGCCTTTCCTTCAAACGGAATTAAGGCCGAAGCAACTCCAAATGCAGAAATGATTTTGATTGCAGATGTAGACATTACCTTGTTGCGTGAGCTCAATCAATACGGTTCGGTACGAAACCTGAAAGATCGTAGAACAGACATTTACGATTTGAAGAAACGCAAACGGAAGGAATAATTAGGAATCAAAAAAATGGTATTAGATTTGTGTAAATCCGAACTAAAATGAAAACAATGAAAAACCTATTTATAGTACTCGTTCTCTTTTTAACCTCAAATACCCTTTATTCGCAACAAGTTTACTCTGTAAACTATTCATCTCAAGCGGATGTAAGAGTCTTCGTAGTTCAATACGAATCTCAAGCAGATTTAAAAGTTTACAAAGTAAAATACTCTTCTCAAGCTGGAGAAAATGATGGAAAATGGTTTTTTGTAGATTATGAAAGTCAAGCAAAAAAGACCATTTTCTTCGTCGATTATGAAAGCCAAGCGGATTTGAAAATTTTCTTCGTGGAATACGAAAGTCAAGCAGGCTGGAGAAATAGTAGTAAGAAGCAGTTGATGTATTAATTTAGGACATTAGGATGTTAGGACAAGATTTAAAGTCCTAATATCTTAAAATCTTGAGGTCTTAAAATCCAATTTACTAAATTCGCACTATGTCTTGGTTAAAAAACCTCATTAAATATTATTTCAGCAAACGCATACACCGCGATAAATTGCATCCTTCAGTTGGAATTCAGCAGCGTGCGTTGATGCTGCATTATCAGGTTGCTCAGGCGAACAAGCAAGTTCCCGCTTTCAACACAACTGGATTTAAAGTTTTCTCACAATTTGAGGAAGATGGTTTGTTGCTTTTCCTCTTTTCATTGATGGGCGAAGGAAGAAAAACCTTCATTGAAATCGGTTCGAACGATGGAATAAACAGCAATTGCAGCAATTTAGCCATTCACTTCGGTTGGTCTGGATTGTTTTTTGAAGGAGATCTCAAATTGATTCGGCGCGGAGAGAAATTCTATTCAAAAACTCCAACGCCTTATCATCCAAAACCGAAATATGTTCAAGCAATTATTAAGAGCGAGAACATTAATCAATTAATTGAAAACGCAGGTTTATCGGGCGAAATTGAACTTCTTTCTATCGACATTGACGGAAACGATTATTGGGTTTGGGATGCTTTAACGGTCGTTCAGCCAAAAGTAGTCGTGATTGAAACACATACCGAATTTGGATTAGAAAACATTGTTGTTCCCTACGATTCGAACTACATGTATCCAGGAAAACATCCAATTTACCACGGAGCAAGTGTTATTGCTATGAATAATCTCGCTGAAAAGAAGGGATATCGTTTAATTGGTGCAAATGATTTGGGAATGAATCAAATATATATCAGAAAAGATTTACTTTTAGACGAAGTTCCAACAGTTTCGCCAGAATCAACTTTGTGGCATCCGAAAACAAAAGCGGATTACTCAAAGTTTAATGAAATTAAAGATTGGGAATACATTAAAGGTTAATTTATGATCAGAAAAACGCTCTTTTCGAAACAAGCTTTGCAAATAAGTATCGATCGAATCAATCAACTACAAGCAGATAAAACTCCACTTTGGGGAAAAATGAATGTCTCTCAAATGCTGGATCATTGTAGTGAAACCATGAAAGTAGCTCGTGGAGAAAAGGAATTGAAACGCATTTTTCTGAGTTATATCTTAGGAAGTATGATGAAAGAATCTTTCTACAACGACAAACCGATTCCTAAAAATGGTCCGACACATAAGGATTTTATCATAACGACTACTTCTGACTTTGAAAAAGCAAAAAAAGAGTTAATAGATCATTTAGTAGCGTTCCAAGAAGCTGGAATGGATAAATGTACAGATGCACCTCACTCATTTTTCGGGAAAATTACGAAAGAACAATGGGGATTGGGAATGTACAAACATTTAGATCATCACTTACAACAATTTGGCGTTTAGATTATGGAATTCATTGATCAAGCATTGGATGATTACTGTTGTGTACATACGTCAGCAGAATCTGAATTATTGGCAAAACTGAATAGAGATACACATGTGAATGTACTGCAACCTCGTATGTTGAGCGGTCATTTTCAAGGTCGTTTGTTGAGTTTATTGTCTAAAATGATTCGTCCGGAACGCATTTTGGAGATTGGAACTTACACCGGTTATTCCGCATTGTGCATGGCAGAAGGCTTGACAGAAAACGGAAAAATAATTACACTAGATATCAATGCGCAATTGGAAGACTTTGTTCGTTCTTACATCGAAGAAAGTGATTACGCATCTAAAATAGATTACCGCATTTGTAACGCCATGGAGGAAATTCCACACCTAGAAGAGCAATTTGATTTGGTATTTATTGATGCGGACAAAATGAACTACATCAATTACTACAATTTGGTTTTCAACAAAGTAAAATCAGGCGGATACATCTTGTCAGACAATGTATTGTGGTCGGGGAAAGTCATTCAAACAGAAGGAAAAATTGACAAAGACACTCAGTTATTGAAAGATTTTAACGATTTGATTCAAAATGATTCCCGTGTGGAGAACATCTTGCTTCCAATACGAGATGGGGTGATGATTGCTAGAAAAAAATGAATCCTTTTTTCCTAATTACTCCATTTTAAGTGGGACGAACAACTGGTTTTTCTTTCTCTAATTCTACATCAATTGCTTTGTTTTTAGAAACAAATTTTCCTTCTTTAAATTCATAAGTCAACAAGTCGTATCCATCATACCTCACTTCTTTTCCTTCATTTTTAAATGGAAGAGCAATTTTTAAGACTCCTGTAAATTCCTTTCCATTCAGAAAAAAAGTATGCGTTTCCAAATTATTTAAAAACTTACTGTATTCTAAGAAAACTTCATCTGTTTCAACTTTTTTTCTGTCTGCAACATAATAATGAACAATTTTAAAGGTGTTTTTGGCTTCAATCCGTTTTGGAATTGCTTTCGTTGTCAAAAACAATTTCTTTTTTTCAGTAACAATATTCTTTGAACAAATGGAAAAATACGACTTCCCTACTTTTTCCTCATTACAATTGGTTTGAGCATTTAGTTCGGAAGAAAACAAAATGCTTGTAAATAAAAACGATAAACTGTAAACTAGAATTTTTGTTGTCATTGGTTATATTTTATGCTCTTAAATTAATCAAATGCTTTTGAATCCATTCAAATATAAATCTTAAGATACATTTGTAAGAGAAAATTGTGCCAAAGTTCAATGATTCGTTTTTAGTGGTTAGTTTTGTAGGTTGAATCTCTGAATCTTTTGAACTTTCTTCATAAAAACAGTAACCTTTTCGGTCAAATTACGATATAGATAGTTGGGCATAATTATTGCCCATTGAACTGTGTATTTTAAAAGCTTATGTGGAAAAACTACTTGTTAATTACTGGAATATCTCTTATTTCCATCCAATCATTTTACGCACAAGAGGAAGATCCATCTTGTTTAGCACCATCTAAAAAAGCCCAAAAATATATCTTCGCAGGACAAAATGCTGGTGATCCAAAAACTGCCGCTGAGAATTTTGCCAAAGCTATTGAAGAGGCTCCTGATAATGCGGGTGCTTATTTCGAATTCGGAATGTATGCGTACGAATCTGGTAAAAAAGCCTATGAAACGGTTGCAAACCCCGCACAAGGTGACAGAAGTTGGGTAAAAGCAGAACAATTACTAGTAAAAGCAGCTGAATTGTGCCCAGATTACCATTCTGATATTTTCTATTATTTAGGAGTAATCAATTATACCCAAGATCAAAAAGAGGAAGCAAATAAGTGGTTTCAGAAATTTGTGGATTTCAAAAACACCGATAATTCACGTTATGGAACAAACTATGCCAAACAACTTACGGACGTAAAAAAATTATTGGTCAATCAGAAAGAAGATTCTGAAATGGCTAGCAAACAAGTTCCTTTCAACCCGAAGAAAGTTCAAAATGTTTCGACAGGAAATGATGAATACTTCCCAATGATTTCTCCCGACAACTTACTGATGTTCTATACACGCAAGCAGGATGTGAAAAATTTGGGTGACCTTGTTTCGAATGTGCAAGAGGTTTACACCTATTCCAATCACATGGACGAAGGTATTTCATTTGATGGAGGAAAAGCATTTCCAAAACCATTCAATAATGGATCTTTTCAAAGTTACGGTGGCGCAACGATGTCTGTCGATAACAAAGAAATGATTATTTGTGCCTGCAAAAGAGCTGAAGTAAATGGCCAGGCATACATGAATTGTGATTTATACTCAACAACTTATCAAAAAACAGGTCCCAATCCTTCTGATTATCAATGGTCTGAATTAGTCAATTTAGGTCCAAAAATTAATACACCAGACGGTTGGGAAGCTCAGCCTTCTATGTCAGCGGATGGAAATACCTTATTCTATACAGCCAATCGCAGAACAACAAAAGATAACGATGTTTTTGTCGTAAAGAGAAATCCAGATGGAACTTGGGGTTCGCCCAGACCATTTGATGAGATAAACACTGCTGGAAAAGACAAGAGCCCCTTTTTACATCAAGATAGTGAAACCTTGTATTTTGTTTCAACCGTATCAGATGATCGAAAAGGTGCTGGTGGTTTGGATATTTTCTACATGCGTGAGGAAAATGGAGTTTGGAGTAAACCGAAAAATATTGGTTACCCAATCAATACAGCAGAAGACGAAATTGGAATTTTTGTTTCTACAGATGGTAAATTGGCTTATTATTCATCCCAACAGCAAGGAAACTGGGATATTTACGGGTTTGATTTGTACGAAGAAGCTCGTCCAAAAGCGGTAACAATCATCAAAGGAGATCTAAAAGATCCAACGGGTAAACCTATTGAAAATGCTATCATTGAAGTTGCTTACGAGAGTTCAGATAAAGTAGAACAAGTTCGAGTAAACGGAAATGATGGAAAATATGCAGTGGTTGTGAAGACCGAAAAACCTCAAGACATCATGGTTTCTGTGAAAAAAGATGGAGCAGCTTTCGATTCTAAATTAATTACGAAAGAGGAAATTGTCAAAAAAGAGAATCGTGTGAATAATAATTTAGAGGTGAAAGAACTCAAAGTTGGAGAAGCTTATACAATCAATGACATTTTGTATGACTACAACTCTGATTTTCTTTCTACTAAATCAAAATTCATTCTTCGTGAGTTCGCTCGTTTCTTAAAATCCAATCCTACAGTGAAAATAATGGTTCAAGGACATACGGATAGCGATGGTGACGATGCGAAAAATTTAGATCTTTCTGATCGTCGTGCGAAAGGTGTAAAAGCTTATTTGCAATCTCAAGGCATTGAATCGGATCGATTAGAAGCGAAAGGTTATGGTGAAACGAAACCGAAAGTTGAAAATGATACACCAGAAAATAAAGCGAAGAATCGTAGAACTGATTTCTTGATTCAGGGAATGTGATTTTCTAAAATTAGAAATGACGTAATTATTAATTATCAAGGGAATCATCTTCTTTCTTAGGATTTCCTTGATAATTTTGTCATTGATAAGTGATAATTCCCCACTTCAATTGTCTTTTATGAAACACTCAATATTCTTGATACTCTTTTCTACTCTATTCGCTTGTAATCAGAAAACTACCAATGGAAAAACACTTGTGGTTGATGTACGCACTGAAAGTATTTGGAGACAAGGACATGCTTGCATAGGTGTAAATATTCCCCTACCCGAACTGGAAAAACACAAATCTGAATTATTAAAATACGATACCGTTATTTTCATATGTGAAACCGGAAAAAGCGCACAACAAGCAACTTCTTATATGAATGCTGAAAAGGAACACACTACGATCTTTAAAAACGGAATCTCCTGGGTAAATTACCAATGCCCGTGAGAATTCAAACTAATCGAAAATGGATAATTGAAAAGATCTTAGCTGATCTCCTTATCAATTTTCAATTATTGGTTAATTACCTTAAACGAAGTTCTTCTGTTCTTTTGATGTAAAACCTCGCGTTCAGCTTTCACTTTAAAAGTATCGATATACGCTTCGGTCAACAATACGGGTTTTCCTTCCGCATCCAAAACAGGTTTTTTATCGGGACCATACAATTGATTTGGTTGGGTTTCTCCATAACCTTTTGCTATCAAGCGTTCAGGTGTAATTCCTTTTGAAACCAAGTAATCAACACACGATTTCGCCCTTCTTTGTGATAAATCCAAATTGTAAATATCTTTACCACGGGCATCTGTATGAGAATTAATCTCTACAACAATGTTGTTATTCAATTCCAAGAATTCCAATAATTTATCCAATACTGCTTCTGAAGCTGGTCTTAATTTATCTGAGTTAAAATCGTATTCAATTCCTTCAATTTCAATTTCATCTTGTGGAATCGGTCTCAAGTAAAAATCTCTAGTAATACTTGTCGTCTGTGTAATTGAATTCGTATTGACACTCGTTGCATCTGCGAAATAATTAATTTTTTGACCTTTGATAAAAAGTTCTACTCCATAAGTCAATTCTTTCTCATAAAATCCATTAGAATCAGTTACAATGGTATACGATGGAAAAGCACCGCGAATATCTTTGAAGCTTAGCTTCACATTTGGAAGAATCTCTTCTGTTTCCTTGTTGTATGAATAACCGCTTAAGTAAATATGAATTGGCTCATTCACCACTTCATAGATGTCGTAACAACTTCCTCCTTTACAAGGTTCTCTATCACTGGAGAAAAATCCTTTTGACAAGCGCGAATCCCACATCATATAGGCATCATCTCTATTCGAATTGATGGGCATTCCTAAATTCATCGGAACACTAAAAGCACTAGTTTCTCTGTCGTACAAAGCTTTAAAGATATCCAATCCTCCCATACTCCCATGTCCATTAGATGAAAAGAAAAGTGTGGAAGAAACTTCGTGAAAGAAAGGTGTTACTTCATCTTGGTCTGAATTAATCAAGGCACCTAAATTTTCAGCTTGACCGATTGTATTTCCAGCAGAATCAATGGCAATTTTCCAAATATCCATTCCTCCCAAGCCTCCTGGGCGATTCGAAGAAAAATACAACGTTCTTCCATCCATAGAAACGTAAGGTTGAATACTTCGATATCCAGGATAATTAACCACAGAATCTAATTTATAAGCTTCGAAGAATTTCATATTTACCATGCGGGCCAAATAAATATTTTGTTCTTTTCGCTTCTCCTCACTCCATCGTGTATAAAAAATCACGTTATTATTATTGAAAGATGCAGCTCCATCATTTTGAGCACTATTCAATGGGCGACCAAAGTTTGTTGGTGCCGACCATGTGCTATCTTCATTCAAAGAAACCCAATACAAATCACATAAATACTCAGATTGCTGCTTTTCGTTTAGAATTACACCGCCTTCTCTTGCTGATGTAAACAATAACTTTTGATCTTTATCAAAATACATCGTAGCAAAACTTGCAGTTCCCTTATTAAAAACGCTTGTATCTGCTAAGCGAACACTGATTTCTCTAGTTTTTCCAATTTCTTCTTTCGCTAAATAACACCCAGTCATAGCTACTTGAGCGGCGTGTAATAATTCATCATCAGCTCCAGAAGAACGAATATAATCCTCAAATTGAGTGATAGCCTCATCATACTTATTATTATTCATATAGCTCTGAGCTAAATAATAGCTATCATCAGGATATGCTTTCTCCGCAACTGTGTTTTTTAAATGTTTTTCGGCATTCGGATAATCATGCAGTCGATAATAACACCAAGCTACATGATGGTGTAAATATTGCTCCATAGTAACCCGAAGAGTACTATCTACAACAACTTTCGTTTTTGAAAGCTTTTGATTGGTCGTTTGAGTTTCATATGGATAAATCATCGTTGCCAAAGCAACAGAATCCGATAATGCCAACTTATATTGTTCAACAGCATTTGCATAATCCAATTTATTGAAATACTCATTGCCTTTGTATATATATATTCTTTTTGATTGTGCAAGTGACATCGAAGATATCACTAAAAACAACAAACAAGCGATTTTAGATTTCATGTTTGGAATGTGAGTTATAATCGTGGACAGACTTTGTAATCAATTGGTTTTTTCTTCTTGTGAACATACGTAAATGAAAGTTCAAATCCACCTTTACTTTTTGAAGTTGCTGTCAAAGAAGAAATATTGAAGTCATAAGCTAATTTAACAATGAATTGATCTTTTCGAACTCCAAGTGTTGCAATCATAGCATCTTTAGCTCTAACAATAACACCCGCTAAAACATATGCGCCACTACCTTTTAAGAAATATCCAGCTTCAATAGCATACGTTTGTTCATGAAACTTCTTTTGATTCATAATTAACACCTTTGGAATCACATAAAACAATTCTGTAATGTTAATTCGAGTTCCAATGTGTGTATACATTCGCAATGGAAGCTTCGATTCTCTTCCAAAGAAAGACTCATTGGGTTGCGTTAAATTGAAAACGGAAACTCCAATAAACGGATTTAATCGCGATTGAGCTTTTGAATAATAGTATAAAGCGCTCGCATTCAACATGGGAATGAACTTCGACTGTGCTCCAAAATTTTCATTCGATACAATTGTTTGATCAAATTGACCTCCATTATTCAACGTATATTGATTATTGAATGACAACAACTGATACTCCAATGATTTTTGAGTCACTCCGCCCTGAAGTCCAAAGTTTAAAATATGCGTTTTATTCTTGTTCAAAGGAATATAATAAGCGGCTGACAATAAACCTTGTAATACATTGAAATTTCCTGCACCAGCTCTGAAATTATTAATCTGAACTCCAAATCCCCATTTTTTTATAGGCATATCAAAGCTAATCAATGCCGATGTATACGGTTTGAAATTAACCGATTTCCACTGAGTACGGTATTGACCATGAACGCGGAAATCACCATCTACAACTCCTGTCAATGCAGGGTTTAAAAACAAAGGAGCTGCATCATACATAGATAAATGCGCATCCTGACTATAAGACAAACCACTCAAGAAAATGGCAAACAAACAAATTCTAATTTTCATGGCTTATCGAATTAAAGTTACGTCACCTGATTCTTTGACAATAAAATCACTTCCCATATCAACAACAAATGTCCAAGTATAAACACCAAGCGGGGCAGGTTCCCCTTTATAGGTACCGTCCCATCCTATTGAAGAATCATTGGACTCGAAAATCAATTGTCCCCAATTATTATACACTTTAAAATCAACGTTTCTAAATGGTCCACCCCGAATAATAAACACATCATTTTCCCCGTCTCCATTTGGAGTAAATCCAGAAGGAACGACTGGCAAAAGAGCAACAGAAATATCCTTAGATATCGTATCCATACAACCAATATCATCTGTAATTGTTAATGTTACAGTGTATACTCCACCGGCATTGTAACTGTGATTCGTGATTTGGATATTATCCCCTTGTCCATCACCAAAATTCCATTGCCAAGAAATAATATTACCTGCAGTTACGTCTGTATAAGTAATATTTTGATTCACCAATGCTGGATTAGGAGTTGCAGTAAACGATGCATTTGGAATAGCATGAACTACAATTTGTTGTATGACTGAATTCGTACATCCAAAGTTAGAAACAGCCGTCAATGTTACATTGTAAGTCCCACTTGTTGGAAAAACGAAAGATGGATTTGATTGCGAACTTGTACCAATTCCATTAAAATCATACAAATAAGAAACAATTGATCCTGAAGGAATGAAAGAAGTATTTGTAAAATTAGTTGGATAAGCTTCACAAGCAATGGAAGCATTGAATGAAGGCAAAGGCAATGGATAAACAGTAACCGGTTTTACAACAGTATCTGTACAACCATTAGACGAAGTAACTATCATCATCACATTGAAATTACCAGGTGTTGTATAAGCATGTTGTGGATTTTGGGCTATTGAATTTGTATTATCACCAAAAGCCCAACTCCAAGTAGATAAACTACCCGTATTTGCCACTGAAGCATCGACAAAATTCATGTTACTAGCTTGACAAACATTTGCATATGTAAAATCCGCAGTTGGTATTCTGTTAAACGTAATCACAATAGTATCTCTATCTGGAGGACATCCAAAATTAGAAGTTGAAGTTAAAATCAAACTAATTGGTCCACCAGACACATCACCTATAGAAGGATCATATACCCCGTTTAAAAAATTGGGACCAGGAAGAAAAGTTCCTGTTCCTAAAGTTGACCACGTTCCTGTTGTATCAGCTCCTGTAATTTGTCCATTTAATTGAACCAAAGCATTTTGACAGTAAGCCTGGTCAGTTCCTGCATTTACTTGAGGAGGAGAAACAAAAATCACTCGTATCGAGTCATTGGCTATTGGACAAATTCCTGTTGTAGATAAAACGACATCAATAAATCCATTGGTTACATCAACAGGTGAGATTGAGTAAATGGTAGATAAATTAGATGGATTCGCTATTGTTCCAAATCCGGAGGTTGTCCATTGTGTTGAGAACCCACTAGTAACTGTTCCTGTTAAATTCAAAGTTCCATTATTGGAACAAATAGAATCCGTTGTTGTATTAGTTACAACAGGGAAGTTTATAATTTGAATTTCTAAACTATCAAATACAGCAGCACAATTTCCATTGTTATCAGAAACTAAATAGAGCATCACCAATCCATTCGAGATATCACTAGTAGCTAATACGTAACTTCCATTCAGGGTTGTTTGAGAAGGAGAAAAGCCTCCAGTTCCACTCGATGTCCAAGTTCCACTTCCTGTTGAAATAACTGCGTTCAATGCAACATCCGTAGTATTTGAACAAACCAGTTGATCTGGTCCCGCATCAATTGTTGGCGCATCTGTAAAGAAAATAACAACCGTATCTTGTTTATTTGGACAAGAGAAAAAACTTCCTGCAGTGGTATAGAAAAGAACCACACTATCAGCTGCTAAATCAGCTGGTGATGGTGTGTATGTTGTAGTAGGTGATCCGATATTCCCAAATGCTCCGCCATCCCCGCCACTCCAAGTAGCTGCTGCGGAATAAGAAAATGCTCCTGTAATTGGAACTGCTCCAACATTGTTTTTACAATAGGAATCATCTGTTCCTGCATTTGCTTCTGGTGATTGAATGAAGTTTACAATCATGGTATCTCTTACCGGGTCACAATTCCCTGTAGAAGCTAATACAAAAGTCAAAGTTCCTTGCGTGTAATCTGAGGTAGAAGGAACATATGAAGTTGTTAAATCCGTAGCATTTACAAAGGAACCTGCTCCATTGATTACCGTCCATTCACCTGTTGTAGATCCACCCTCAACTGAACCATTTAATAATACAGAAGGATCTCCATTACAAAGCGTTGTATCATTTCCTGCTTTCGTATAAACCTTTCTGTTGAAGGCTGACATATAATGGTAATAACATCCAGTTCCTGCTCCCCCATTAATTACTCCCATTCCGAAGAAATCACTCGAATTGGTTAACAAATTAGAAGTTCCAACAGGAATACTTCCAACTGGAAAATCAATTTGAGCGCCACTCCAAAAACCTGCTGTTCCAGGAACAGGTAGAAAAGCCGATCCAGGAACAAGTGTATTACTTCCATTTAACAAGAAGTTATTGATCGCTGATGTTGGACAAAGGATATTTAGAATAAATGTTTGTGCATTCGTACGTGTAAAACTCACTTGACTTGAACCAGCACAGTTGATTGGTGGAAGTAATGCTTCACCTACTTCACAACCAAAACCACTAGCTTGAAGTACATATACGTTCTTATCTGCATCAACATAAGCAAGTCCCTCTGTGGCAGTTAATACATATTTCCAAGTATCTCCTTGATTTAATAGCTGTGAAAAGGTTCCCAAAGTAGTCGTAACAGTTACGGAAGTAAAGTTTTGCGTTGCAACTATAAAGATTCCTTCCTGAGAGTTTGCAAACATGTTTCCTCTGTTTACAATGTAGTTTGTACCAACTACATCAACAGGAACAATTTGATCTCCCATTAAATCCCGGCAACCACCTCCAGAATTCGTAACAGAATCATCAGAAACAGTTACTGCAATTGGTTTGTCTGCAACAACAATAGTTCCTCCTAAATTATTTCCTGGAGTATTTGTAGCTTGTGAGGTGTTTTCAACCGTATAAACTTGACCTCTATTGAGTACAATTGAATAGGTAACCCCAGCAGGATGGCCAACTACAGTAGCTTTAGGTGTAATCCAAACAGTTGTATTATCTTCCGTTGCAACAATACAAATCATTGACTTCGGTTGAATTGGCGCATAACTTCCATTCGCCCAAGTAGTCTGAAAAGGACAAACAAATTCTGTTCCTACTGCATTTTGACCTTTCAGGGAATAGGTTTCTGGATTATTACCGGTTGTTACAACTTCATAGACAATAGTCACCAATGTATCCGCTTCAATCTTGATTCCATAATTGAGTACATTATCCGCAGGTTTTGACTCCAAAGTGTTGACTATCGAAGTTAAAAAGTGTGAGTTTAATGAGTTAGCGGGTACAACAAAAGTTGAATCATAAGTACCTGCAGGTTGGTAAACCCTTACTGTTGTTGGCGCATTGAATGTTGAAATTCTCAACACTATTGGCGTATTCCCAGAGTGACTTGGTGTAACCCATGGGGCTGCGAACCAAAAAACCGAATCGATTTGACCTTTACTTTCGAATGATCCGATCGTAAAAATCAAAACTAGCAGTCCTATTATTTGACGTAATTTCATAAGCTCTAAATTCATCCTACTATTTATTCTTGTCGATTTCCTTTTGGATATCCTCAAGAATACTATTATTCAATTTATCATCTTCTTCTTCCAATGATGGTCTGTTCTTCGTTATTATGAAAGAAATTCCAATTTCATGAGAACCTGCACTGTATTTTCTCAATTTCGTATAACTGTAGTCATAACCATAAGTAATACTCAACCGGTTCTTGATTCTAATTCCAAGAAAAATTCCTGCGGCATCATTTGTTCTAAAATTCAATCCTCCAAAAAATTTGTCTTTATAGGATAATTGAGCGAGAATTGAAAATTGAGCAGGAACAGGCTTCGTATAACGGAATAAAATACCTGGTCTAAATTCCCAATGTTTTTTAAATACAAACTTGTAAGAAGACATTAAGGTATAATGAAACTGTAAATTTTGATTGTATGTTGGCATATTAAATCCTTTGCCTATCAAATGATCAATTGTTCCACTAACCTCTAATTTATCGCTGTAAAGTCTAAAACCTGCATTTACATCGAATGCATTTCCCGAATAACTATTTCCAGTTAATATTGGATCACCTGCATCAGCGATAACTGCATCATATAAACGAACTCTGTACTGAACGAAACCAGGGCGAACACCTAATCCGATTTTCCATTTTTTGTTCATTTTAATTTGATAGGCATAATTCAAATAAATTCCTGTTTTACCTAACAAACCTATCTGTTCGGTTAACACTTGAACGGCATACCCATGTTTCGCTTTGTTTTTATACGAGCCTTGAAAATTCAAATAGAAATTTTTGGGGGCATTCTTAAATCCAACCCATTGATTTCTATTGAAAAAACTCACTTCATGATAATTTGTACTTCCAGCATAAGCAGGAGAGTAATGCAAGGGATTTGCAAATACATTTGTAAAAAGACTTTGCTGTTGTCCGTATGAAACAAGGCCAAAAGCAGCAAATAAGCAAGTTATAAGTAGTTTCTTACACATATTAATCTCGTTTTCTTAAGACCATTAATACTCCTTTGTAGATGTCTGGACTTGCATCTGCATTCAATTGAATCACATACATGTAATTTCCATCAGGAACAGGTTCGCCCTTATAAGTTCCATCCCAAGGATTTTCATATCCATCTGAAGTAAAAACTGTCTGTCCCCATTCATTGTAAATTTCGATGTGTGCGTTAGAATAGCCATATTTCAAGAATTCCAGCTTCCATACATCATTCGAACTATCTCCATTTGGTGAAATAATAGTAGGAATCAAAGTGCTTATTTCATTCGTTACGGTATTTATTGCAATAAATTGAATCGCACTATCCATACACCCTAAAGCGTTTGTTATTTGCAGAACAACATAGTAATTACCATTTGCATAATAAATATGACTTGGATTCACCGAACTTGAAGTAGATCCATCACCAAAATTCCAAGAATAATTTAACGCATAATCTGATGTGTCAATAAAATTATAAGGCGCTCCAATGTTGGCTCCTCCAGTTGAATTAAAATAGAAACCAGCATCTGGAAGAGGATCAATTACTACAGGAATAATAATTGTATCTGAACAACCACTAGCTGTAGAAATGATATGAGTTACGGTATATGTTCCACCACTTGTAAACTGTTGGCTCACATTTGCTAATGCCGCAGAACCTTGTCCTCCGAAATCATAAAACCAAAAATTAATAACATCTGAACTTGTTGATTCATCCACAAAACTAACTGTGACTTGATTATTTGGACAAGAACTAGTCGTTGAAAAATTGGCTACTGGCTTATCAAAAACAGCCACATTAATGAGTGTCGTATCCTTACATCCGTTTGAATTCGTCACAATGAGTTCAACTGGGTAAGAACCAGCTGTAGCAAATAAATGAGTCGGATTTTGATTCGTAGAAGTTTGGCCTGTTCCAAATAACCATGACCAAGATGTAATCACTCCAGAGCCTGGTAATGAAAAATCTGTAAATACATTTTGAATTCCTTCACAAACACTTGTTCCACTAAAATTCGCAAATGGGGGAGAAACAAAATTTATTTGAATCGCATCATTAACAACCGTACAAGTACCATTATTCGTTGAGGTCAATGTCAAAACAACACTTCCGTTTGACACCTCCGTTGGTGTTGGTTGATAGGTTGCATTTAAAGCAGTAGCTGAAGGACTAAATGTTCCACCACCACCACTCCATGTTCCACCAAAAATTCCTCCTGGAACAACCGCATTTAATTGAACCAATGTACTATTGGCACATTTCAATTGATTTGGCCCTGCATCTACCTTTGGAGCATCTTGAATTGAAACATAAATAGTATCTTGTTCTGGAAGACAATTTCCATTGGATGTCGATTCTAAATACAGCCATACAAACCCAGCAGCAGTATCAGCTACACTTGGTACGTAAGAACAATTCAAGGAACTATTATTTGGAGTAAATACACCTGTACCACTTGATAACCATTTACCGGTAGTTGTAGGTCCAGAAACAGTTCCAGATAAAACAACTGTTGAATTATTCGCACAAACAACCAACGTATCTGGTCCAGCCTGCACAACAGCAGCAGGAGTAAACACCAAACTCATCGTATCTGTTACCGTGGCGCATGAAATTGAATTTGTAGAAGTTAACACAAATTGCAGAGTCCCTAGTGAAAGATCTGCTGCCGAAGGAATATATTCTGCGTTCAGTGTATTTGCATTTGGCTGAAAAGTTCCTGTTCCAACGGTTGACCATACTCCCGAAATAGCTCCTCCACTAATGATTCCATTCAACTGAACAAGTGCATTGTTCACGCATATAGATTGATCTGCATTTGCATTCACTATTGGAGCTGGAGTAACTTCCAAAAACATGGTATCTCTCGCTATGGGACAAAAACCAGTTGTCGATAAAATAATACGAATTGGACTTATTAAAGTGTCTAATGGACTTGGAACGTAAATGTTGGGAACAGAATTGAGACCGTTTTGAAAAGAACCATATCCATTACTTGACCATGATCCCGAAATCGCACCTCCACCTACACTCCCGTATAAAGTATAACTTACATTTGCGCAAACCGTATCATTAGCTCCAGCTTGAGAATATGCAGTAGCAAAGAAATCTGTATTGTAAGCATAAGTAGCTCCCGAATTAGCTCCACCACCAGTAATTGTGGCCATGGTGAAGATATCAGACAAATTCACAATCATGTTATGACTATTGATAGGAATTGTGGCTGTATTGAAGAAAATTCGAGCTGCCTTATATTGTCCCATTGTTCCAGGTACATCTGTAAACATTCCTGGAGTAATCAAACCTGACGAACCATTCAAGAAAAAGTTACCTTCAAAGCCTGTTCGAGTAACTAAAACAACACCTAAGCTATCTGCACTCGATCTTGAAAAGGCCATATTGTTATTTCCTTTACAATTGATACTCGGAACAACTGCAGCACTCAATTCACAACCAAAACCAGAAACATGGTAGACATAAATTGGCTTACTTGATTTGATATAAAGCAATTCATCAACCATTGGTATCTCCAGTGTTTCACTTGAATTGATTAAAGTAGATGTAGTTGCTGCTCCAGTAACCTCAACAGTAGAACCATTTTGAGTTGCCAATACATAAATCCGATCGTTTGTTGATGTTCCTTTATAAATGGCATAATCCGTACCGATTGATGGAGTTGCAATCAATTGATCTCCTATCATATCCGAGCAAGTAGATTCAACCAACTGACCGTCAAAAAGTGTCAATGCAATGGGTTTATTGGATGAAACGATAGATCCTGCTAAAGAAGTAAGCGCAGAAACATCCATATCACGAGCACTATAGGTTTGACCAGCATTCAAAACAACTGAAAAAGTGGAATTGGCTGTATGCCCTGTAATTGCTGTTCTTGGCGTTATTAAAACTGTGGTATTGTTTTGAATTGCAACAATTTCAATCCCAGAATAAGTAGCAGGAGCTGTTACTGAGTTATTCCAATGCTTTTGAAAAGGCGTATAGAAATTTGTTCCTAAGGCCTTAGATCCTTTTAAACTAAATTGTTCCTTGTTATTTGGAGCATTGATTTCATAAACAGCATTGATTAAACCTGTCGAAGTGATCTTCAATCCATTATTTGACACCACATTTCCTGCTGGACTTTCAATCTGAGCAAAAAACATACTCAAATTAATGCTATCACTTGAGTAAGTGGACATTGTCAACACCAATGGAACGAATGCACCGTTTGCTGGTTGTGAGACCGTAATTATTGCTGGTTGTGCGTAAGTTTGAAAACGCAACATAATTGGAGATTGCCCTACACCCGCTGAAACATCAGGAGCAGCAAACCAAAAAACAGTATCTCTTTGAGCATAAGAACTAACAGCAGTAGTAAGACATAAAGCAAGTAGAGAAAGTTGTAGAAATCTGAACATAATATAAGCACCTCTGTTTAGAAGGCACAAAGATAACTTTTCCCTAACACTTTTTTACTAAAATTAAAAAAATGAAACAAACCATTCACACAGCGAAAGCAGTTTTCCAAAAATAAAAATCAGTTAGTTACGAATTTCAACCCAATCCAAAAGCTCAAAATCAACTAAAACTAAATACATAGTTAAAAAAGTGATTAACGGTGATTCGGAGGCAATTCCAACTTTAATTTGGCCGCCCTATCGTGCAGTACAATACTACCAGTTACAGCAACATTAAGCGAAGAGTTTCCAGGTAATTTGATTACTTTTCGACACTTTTCTAAAACAGAATCAGGAAGTCCTTGATCTTCAGACCCCAACAAGTAAATCGCTCTTTTTGGATGTTCAAAATCATGCAGAAATTCCGCACCTTCTGTCAATTCAATCGCTGTTAAACAACAATCATACGGAATGTTATTGCATAAATCTTCCAAAGTATCGTAATGAAAGTAAGGAATCCGAGCCCAGGTTCTTGTAACATCAGATGTTTGTTTCTTATAGCGTTTTCCAACTGTAAAAATATAAGCGGCACCCAATATATAAGCTGACCTCCAAAGCGTTCCTATATTGTGATCGGTTTTACCGTTATAGATACCGATTGCGCAGTACCCTTGAATATTGGAAGTTTTCATACAGAATCTTTTGCTATTTCCCCTTGATTTTGAGCACTTCCTATATGAAAAATCGCATCTCCTTTATTGACTAATGGAGCCTCATTGGTACAAATAATATATCCTTTTGAATTCGATTTAATTTTCTTCTCGATAGAACCATAAGGATCACTAACCAAACCAAGCACTTCTCCATGCTCAACGTGTTGCCCGTTTTTAACCAACGAATGAAAAACACCAGATACTGGCGCTCTTAACCATTTGGATGATTTGATAATAATTGTTTCATTTTCAATAGATTCCAACTTAAAGCTTTTCATGTGAAAATGATTCAAAATACGCTGTATTCCCAGCAAGCCTTCTTCAACGATTGTTTCATCGATGGAATTCGTTTTTCCTCCTTCAAAGAGCAGAATTTTCTTCCCCATTTTGTTCAACGCTTCACGCACCGATTTTGGAATATATCTGGAATGAACAATAAATGGCGGATTGAATACCTGAGCCAACTCCATACTTATTGGATCTGAAATCAAACAACGAACCTGAGCGATATTGGATCGCTGAGCAGAACCCGTGTGAAAATCGATGACAATATCCACATTTGGAGCAATTTGACTCATGAATTGATAAGCAAACTGACTCGCCAATGAGCCATTTTTTGAACCAGGAAAACTGCGGTTCAAATCTCGTCCATCGGGTAATTCACGTTTTAAATTCAGATATCCAAAAATATTAAAAACAGGCAAACAGATGATTGTTCCAGCATTTGGCTTATTCCATTTTTTCCGAATAACTCGTCGAATAATTTCCATTCCATTGATTTCATCTCCATGTAGACCAGCCATCAAAAGCACAATTGGCCCATCTTTTAATGATCTCTCCACGAAAACAGGAACCTGAACAGGCGTATGTGTATGCAACTTGGCAACATCCATACTTAATTCAACACTTTGTCCAGGTAGAATTTCTTTTCCAAGTATGTAGAATTTTTTAGCCATTTCTATCTTGTTACACTCTTCTCAATAAAAGCAATTATTTTTCCAGCAATATCAACACCTGTAGCCCGTTCAATACCTTCCAATCCTGGAGAGGAATTCACTTCTAAAACAAGCGGTCCGCGAGATGATTGAAGTAAATCAACTCCAGCAACTCCCAATCCTACTGCTTCAGCAGCTTTGATTGCTGTTCGCTTTTCTTCTTCTGTCAATTGTAAAATAGTTGCTGTTCCACCTCGGTGTAAATTAGAACGAAATTCACCTTCTTTTCCTTGGCGTTTCATAGCACCGACCACTTCTCCATCCACAACAAATGCACGAATATCAGCACCACCAGCTTCTTTAATAAACTCCTGAACGATTACACGTGCTTTTAATCCGTTGAAAGCTTCCAAAACAGATTGAGCAGCATTTTGGTTTTCAGCCAAAACAACTCCCAACCCCTGAGTTCCTTCTAATAATTTCAAAACCACAGGCGCTCCACCAGCTGATGAAACAACATGTTCTACGTTTCGAGAATAATTGGTAAAAACAGTCTTCGGAAGTCCGATCCCCTCCTTCGAAAGAACCTGCAAACAACGCAGTTTATCACGTGAGTGAACGATTCCTCTGGAGCTATTTACCGAAAAAACGTTCATCATTTCAAACTGTCGAACCACGGCTGTACCGTAAAAAGTAACAGAAGCTCCTACTCGTGGAATAACGGCATCAAAACCTTCCAAATAATCAGCCCCATAAAACAAAGAAGGTCCTTTTTGCTCAATCTCGATATTACAAAGTAAGTGATTTATCACATGAGCTTCGTGGCCATGTTTTTCTGCTGCTTCAACCAAACGACGCGTGGAGTATAATTGAGGATTGCGTGATAAAATTGCAATTTTCATTCTGTATAAGTGAAAGGCTCATCCCTTTCCTTCGATCAATAAGTTATTTATTTTCGTATTTGTAGGAACAATTAGTCTTAGCAGTGTCAATTAAGAAGCGCTTATTCAATAAACGTCGTCCTAATAAGATGGGATTCCTTAAACCAGTTCGTTCCGTGAGCGAAAATACGGTTTCAAATGACTCTCCAAACAAACTAGCGGTACCTTTAACAAAAAATCGTTCTTGAGCAATTCCATTGGAGCTTTTGACAGTTTTCGTCTTAAATTCATCAAACACCACCTCTTTGCCTGTATAACCTTTGATTTCCTTGTCCAAAAACACTACACGGAGTTGAGCTTTATTGCCAAATTCGATAATTTCTATCGACTGACAATGCATGGAACTCGAATATGCTCCTGAATCGATTTTAACTGGAACATGTTCCAATTCAAAACTTGGAAAGGAAATGATATCCTTACGACCAATTATTTTCTTTTGTTTTACTTCCATCTTTCTCGCTATCTTTGCACCTAAGTCATTCTTATTCGAGCTTCGAAATTAGAAAAAAAGCAATTCCGAACAGAAAAATGACTTTAAATAAAAAAAAGTTAACGGGATACTATATAAATTGAAAAATTATTCCTAATATTGCACCCCCAATTATGGGATAGTGAAAGAAAATTAGAGTCATGGATTTTATCAGAGAGCTTCAAAAAGAACTAGTAGAATTGAAAGAATTCCCAGCATTTGGCGCTGGAGATACAGTTACAGTATCATACAAAATTAAAGAAGGAAACAAAGAGCGCGTTCAGCTTTTTCAAGGTGTTGTTTTACAACGTCGTGGACAAGGTACAACTGAAACCTTTACGGTTCGTAAAATGTCAGGAAACGTAGGAGTTGAGCGTATCTTCCCTATTTCTTCTCCTTTCATTGATACAATTACAGTAAACAAACGTGGAGCTGTACGTCGTGCACGTATCTTCTACTTCCGTGGTCTTACTGGTAAAGCAGCACGTATCAAGGAAAAAAGAAGCTACTCTCACTCATAAGCCGAAGATTTATCTCAATATATCGATCCCGACCTCGTTCTTCGAGAGTCGGGATTTTTTTGTGTGGTATGAAATTTTCTTTTAAAGTTAAGGGGAATTAGAAGACGAGAGTTTAGAACAATTAAAGATTTCCAAAAAGAACTACTCTTTCAGCAATTTTCCCGTAAAGACATTTCCTTGACTTGTTTTTACTGTATAGATGTATATTCCATGACTTAGATCTTCCACATTTTCAGTAATGATCCCCCCCGAATACTGGCGTTTTCTCACCACCTGACCAATTGCATTGATTAATTCAAACTCTAACTGATTATCTGAACCTAGTTGCGGAAACTGGATCAGTAAATCATTGATCATTGGATTTCCCATCACCACTACTTCTTCTTCACTGGGGGAAATACATGCGTGATTATCCCATTCTACATTGCCCATGCAATCTGTTTTGGCAAGTACAAAATTAAATCCATTCAGTTCAAAGCGATATTTACTGCCCCCAAGTAAAACACCTCCATCACTTGTCATTAAAAAAGTACCATCATTAGACAATTCATTTCCTTCATACCACCAATTCTTGTTACTCAGCAGATTGAGATCTGAATCGAATTTTGCAGTAAAAAGATCATAGGATTCAGTAGTAGAACCCGTTTTTGAACCCGCTAAAAACACTTCAGAATCTGCATTGGACTCCACAAAATAAACAACATATTGATGAGCATCATTCAAACTCACTTTTGAATTCACTAAATTTCCATAATCATCAAATACGGCCAAAATAATTTGACTTGATTGACCCCCTGGATTATTTTCTGTGGAAAAAACCACAACTGTTCCATTGTCTTTATTTTGGGTAATGCCTTTTGTTTCATTGATGAGCCCTGCCATGTTGTGTTCCGGAAAAGACATGTTGGTGATTGTTTTCCGCCACAACTCATTCCCTTCAAAATCAATCTTGATGAGTGTATAGTGATTGTTTTGCAAACTGGGCGAAGGAGATTTTAGTAATAAAACATAGCCATCATGTTGATTAGCTATACCATGAATTATATCAGCCAATTGTAACGATTCTTCGGTTGTGAACAATTTTCGGTACTGCACGTCTCCTTCGTCAGTTAAAAATGTAACTTCTGCATCGGTAGTACCATTCGTTCCTGTAGAGCTACCAAAAACAATGAGGCCTGAATCGGTAGACTGAATTTTACGGACAGAATTATCAAATAGATATTTGGAGGTATCACCAAATGGTTTAATCCAAAGTATATCACCAGATAAGGTGAATTTTGCAAGAAATTTTTGTCTTTGCTTTACTGGTGCTATATCCTCCTTTATACCAACTATATACATGGAATTATCCTTGATAATACTCGATACATACTGTCCAATATAGTAGGTGCTATCTAAGGTTAGAGACATTAAATCTCCTTGATTGTCCAATTTTGCTATAAAGGTGTATGAATCCAAATAAGACACATCGTATTTTACCCCAGCTATGAGAAAACCATCTGCCACTTCACTTGCAGTATAGCATTTGATACTTTTTTGAGCATTAAATTCATCTCTCCAGTATTCTTTGAAAAATGCCTGTTGCGCCATTGAAATCAATGGCGCAACACACAAAACAAACATCATCCAAAAACGCATTCTCTATTTAATTAACTTAAAATTTCCTAGAAGCACCTCATTTTCATACAGATTCAAGAGATACAACCCACTTGAAAATTTTTCCATCGAAAATTCAACACCATATTTACTCTCTACAACACTTTCTTCCCAGACAGTTTGTCCCAAGGCATTTACAATGGTTACCCGTTGATTCTCCTTAAACTCTGGTAAAACCAATACGTAGTTATAATTTGTGAAACTTTGTACTGTTAATTTTTGAAGGCTGTTCTCATTAATTCCCAGCACCTGATTGAGAGAATTAATACAACTAACACGTCCATAAAACATTTCATTATTATATCCAGGAGTTCCAGGATACATGGAATAATTATACGTCGATGGTCTCACTTTATCAGCCCCATTTCGAATCAAGTTTTTCACTTCAGCGTACGTTAAATTTGGATTCTTTTGAAGAAGAATACTTGCTATCCCAGAAACAATGGGTGTTGAAAAGGAGGTTCCAGCAAGCGGAACAATATAATCTCCTGCATCAAATCCATTAGCCCCTTTTAAATCTAAGGTCATAATAATTTCTCCTGGAGCAACCACATCGTAATTAAAACTAGGAGGTCCATAGGTTGAACCCTTATTTGGATTAGTTGTCCAAGTATTTACTAGATCGTAATTCGAACGATAATCTTCGGGGTTAGTCATCCCCACACCAATAACACCCGGATGATTTGCAGGAAAATTACTCGCTTGCAAATTGTCATTACCAGTTGCAGCGACAAAAATAACACCTCTGTATTGACCATTAACAAATCGAGTAGTGGTCAATGAATTTGTAATATGATTATTTATATTTGCATCAAATGGAATTCGAAAACTCATGTTTACCACATCCATTCCCATTTCGTTCGCGGCTTGAAGCGCTTCCAAAACCTGCGTTGCGGAAAGATTAACAAGGTATGGATGCAACGTGGCATCATAAGCCACACCAGCAGCCCAACGTTCACCCAAGGAGGTGTTGTTTGGTGTAGCTCCAATGACTCCAGAAACTGCCATCCCATGTCCTGAATAATCACTGTAAAAATCAGTACCAGAAGGAGGATATGTATTTAGAGGTAAAGTGGCATTAAACCCTGCCCCAAAAGGTTTTATATCTGGATGGCTTGATTCAAACCCTCCTTCATCGATCACCCCAATTTTAACTCCATCACCAGTAAACCCAGCTCCCCAGCATTCACAAATATCGGCATCGGCATCATTGACACCAGATTGTCCGTTCCAAATAACTTGTCCTTCGTTGCGGATATGCCATGTACCACTAATTCCTCCTGTAGAAGTATTCATTTCTGATACAACCCCACAGTCTAAGAAGTCACCTCCAATAATATTGGGAGTTACGTATTTCACCAATGCTGATTCATAGGTTGCAATGACATTTGCCATGATAATCGTATTCAAAATAGTATCTGGTTTTGCATCTAACTTAAAAATATACCCCCAACTTACGGAATTATTTAGCAAAGTAGATGGTTTATGCACTAGTTTCAATTGATACTCATTGGCAAAACTTGCTATAGTTGCTGAATCTATAAGAGGATCATGAAAAGTAATCAATAATTGATCATCTGTGCGGTAATACCTTTGTTGCACATTTGCATTGTAAGGGTATTTTGTCAAAACAGGCGCAAACATTCGTAATTGACCAGATGCAATAATTGAATCTTTTAAGGCTAATAAATCAGTGTATGTGGCATTGCTATTCAATAGTAACTCGTTCATTTTAGCGGCTTCATTGTAATAATAGTTCATATCGTCAACAACAAATGTATCAAGATAACCAGAGTATTCTGAACCGTTTTGGCATTGAAAAAGAATAACATCTTTTTGAATGTACCATCAACTTAATGTTCCGTCTCCATTGGGATAAGACACACTGTCTAGGTTTTGAGATAAGCCTAAAAAACTGAACCCAAATAGAGCACAGAGAGATAAATAAATGTTTTTCATAGTGTAATAATTCAGTGAATAATGGCTAAACTATTCTTTTTGGCTGAATTATGCAAAAATATCATCCTGAAATCTCGAAGTATGTTAAAAATTGGAAAAGAAGACACTTCTTACTCCATTGATTTCAATTTGATGGCTCAACACCTTTTAGAATTGAATACTCAAGCAAAAAAGAATGGACTAAAAATTGAAAAAGTCATTTTAAAAATTGCGTTGAAGGATGATTTGTTTGCAAGCGAATACCGCAAAAAACTAAAGGCTAGTGGTATTTATTTTGCTGCTAACTTGAGTGAACTAATTGACAGCTTACACGATGATCATTATCATGTGGATTTTGGAATTCTAAAATGAAAACAGTAATTCAGACGTAATTCCGCAATATTACGCCCGAGAATGAAAATTAGTCATGAAAAATTACCATTCAATCAACAAAACCCGAACTTCAGGTTATTTCTGGATTAGGAAGATTTAAACTTTTTATATTTCCAATTGTACTATCCATCTCATCCGAGAAACTATGAAATTCTTTACTTTACTTAGCATATTTCTATTGAGTAGTATTAGCTATAGTCAGGCCGATACAATCCGTATCAAAGAACTTCTAACCGTTCTTACAAAAACTCCAAAACCACGGAATTATCAAAATATCGATCAGTTGAATTTGTGTGCGGATTTCATTTTCAATGATTTCCAAGAATATGCAGATACCGTTTTCTATCAAAGCTACCAAGTTCGCGGTTTGACTTATAAAAACGTCATTGCGCGCTTCAATCAAAAAGAGGCTAAAAAGCTCGTCATCGGAGCTCATTACGATGTTTGTGGCAATCAGGAAGGTGCGGACGACAATGCTTCTGGAATTGTTGGATTATTAGAATTGGCACGACTTCTAAAAGGAAAATCGGTAAATAAATGTATTGAACTTGTTGCTTACACCTTAGAAGAACCTCCTTATTTTAGAACGGAATATATGGGAAGTTTTGTTCATGCCAAATCACTCAAAGACTCGAATACCGAACTAGTTGGAATGGTTTGTTTGGAAATGATTGGTTATTTCAACGAAGCCAAACGCACACAGGATTATCCAATTGGATTTTTGAAGCTTTTTTACGGTTCACGTGGAAACTACATCACCGTTGTCAATAAATTTGGTAAAGGAAAGGGATCCCGAAAATTCACTAAAAAGATGGATTATTTCACACAACTTCCAGTCAAAAAATTCAACGGACCAAAATCACTAACTGGAATCGATTTCTCAGACCATCTGAACTATTGGAAAATGGGATTTAGCGCTTGTATGGTAACAGATACTGCATTTTACAGAAACAAGAATTACCATCAAAAAACAGATGAGATGGGAACTCTAAACATTTCCAAGATGGCACAAGTTATTGACGGAATATTTTTAAGTATCTTAGCTTAAATTCATCGATTATGAAACTATTGATATTCGCTTCAATTTTAGCCGTTAGCTCATCAAATGGATGTAACAAAGAAGATTGCACAGAAAAAGTAAAAGATGATTGTATCTGCACCATGGAATATGATCCAGTTTGCGGCTGCAATCAAAAAACGTATTCCAATGCATGCACCGCACAGTGTCATGGAATTACAAAATTTGTAAAGGGAGAATGCCCTCAGTAAATGATTAATTAAGAATGGTTTAATTATCAAGAATTGATTCGTGAATAAGGCTTGATAATTGATAATTCCTTCATTTTAAATTAAAAAAATGACTTCTCTAGAAACAGTGAAAAATTACTACGACGCATTTAACGCTCGTAATTGGTCCGAAATGTTAGCGCTTGTCGACGAAAATATTACGCATGAGCCCAATCAAGGGAAAACACGTATTGGTAAAGCGTTGTTTACCGATTTCATGCAACACATGGATGCAAGTTATGCAGAAACGCTGAAAGACATCGTTCTTTTCTCATCAACTACTGAAGGTCGAATAGCTGCAGAATTTGTCGTTCACGGAACGTACAAACAAGCAGAGCCAGGATTACCTCCAGCTAACGGTCAAAACTACGTTCTTCCTGCAGCTGCGTTTTTAGATGTCAAAAACGGAAAAATAACAAGAGTAACCACTTACTACAACTTGGAGTTGTGGATTGAATTGGTTTCAAAATAAGCCGTGGATCAGTTAACCTATCAATTAGCAACTGGTAAAGACATTCTCCCATTGATTCCCTCCTTGGGTCAATTGCGGATTTCCGTTTTCTATGATTTTCCTTATTTGTACGAAGGTTCTTTGGAATACGAACAAGCCTATTTACAAATCTACAGTAAGAATTCGCGAAGTATTGCTTTTGGAGTTTTTGACGGTGAAAAACCAGTTGGAGCTACAACCGGAATACCATTAACAGCAGAATCAACAGAAATTCAACAGCCATTTATTGACCGAGGATTAAACCTAGATGAAATATTCTATTTCGGAGAAAGTATTCTCTTAGCGGAATACAGAAGTCGTGGTTTGGGTCATTTATTCTTCGATGTCCGCGAAAAACACGCATTGGAAAACGGATTTAAAACAACTGCTTTTTGCTCCGTTATTCGTTCGGAAAATCATCCCTTAAGACCCGTGGATTATCGACCAAACGATGCTTTTTGGATCAAACGCGGATACACAAAACAAGATTTTAGCTGCAAAATGTCTTGGTTAGACAGAAACGAAAGAGAAGAAACAGAAAAAGAACTCCTATTTTGGACAAAAGAATGGAAGTAACAATTGCTTTAGCACAATATCCAATCACACAGCATCAATCGCTCGAAGATTGGAAAAAACATACCGAAAACCCAAATTTATGACATTTACCACAGGATCTCAGAATGATTATCATTGGATTGAAGTTTTATCTGGAGACAAAACAATCAACCATTTTATTCAGGATTTTTCCCAGTTTATAGTGGACAAGCATTTAGCAATTATTTGCTTTGATAGTGGACCATTTGTACGAACAGATGAAGAAATACAAAGGGGTTGGTATTTCAAAAATGATGTCGCTTACTTTGATAAAGTAAATCATCAAGAATTAGAAGTCCCAATTTATGACAATTACGATCAATGGTTACTTTTTGACAAACCGACTGAAGTCAATGATATGGATACCTTTGTAAATCATCAGGGATTTTCCTTAAATCCAGAGAATTTGCTAGCTAATCCAGCAATAAAATTAAACTCAATCGATTTTTGGAATAGTATTGAATCATTCAAACCTTCCAAATTCTTACTTGATGGTGATTTTTTTATCTATGGAACAATAGTCGTAGACGAAATAAAAGAGATTAAAGAAAAATGGTTTACTATTCATTAACAATTCTAAATTATGAAAACTCAACTTACTAAAAGTCTCATTTTACTCGCTTTGAGCATCATCATCTCTGCGTGTAACCCATCGAACAAAAATCAAATCTCAGAAAATGAGACCAAAACCAAAAAGGAATTGGAAAAATTAGTGACCGGAATGTGGAAAATTGATTCTGTTGCAGAAGATAATCTCGTTACTCAACGCGTACCAAAAGACACCATCATTCAAGCATTTCATTTCAAAAAATCGAATGTTTGCGCTACCATGGAAATCGATTCAAATTCAACAAAAAGTCGCGAGATTGGTTTCTGGAAGGTAAAAAAAGACAGTCTTTTCATCTTAGGAATGACAGGTAAAGTAGCAATGCCTTATGGGTTTATCTTAAAAGGCTCTGTTCTCACTTTAAATGGAAATTTTAAGATTAGTTCCAATAACACAAAGAAACCTACGTTCTTCCTTTCAAAGTATCGTGAAAAGCAAAGTAATCACATATTTAAACCTTAAATTCATTCCTTGAACAATAACGTGATACACAAATTACTTCTCATACTTCTTTTGGGTATTCCCTTCAACGAAGTCTATTCTCAGCAATCTATTATCGAAGCAGAGAATCTGAATACTTTGGGGCTTTTGGGGAAAGTAAAAACCGTGCAGGAAATTTCTTACAATGCCAAAAAAGGAACAACAGGAATTACAAAATCAACTAAAGGCTGGCAATACGAATTCGAAAATGATTCTGAATCTTTCTTTGATACCTTAGGAAATCTAATTTTGGAGAATAAAGTTGAAGCATCTAAAAAAGAAGCTGTTTATTCGATCAAATACGACAGTTTAAACAGGATTATTTGTGTAAATCGGTTTCTTTTCACGCATCATTTTAACTACGATTCACTCAATAGAATTGCTTCCTCTCAAAAAGAAAATCGCCCTGTTGGAAACAATTCGAAATCCGATTCAAAAACAGAAGCGACTACGAACTACATTTACTACTATGATTCACTGAATTTATTGATTAAAACAGAATCCTTTGGAGATCTATCAGGAGTCAGTATCGAAACATTTCAATACGACACTTTAAAAAACCTGATTTTAAGTGAATTTACAAAGGGAGATTATACCGAAACTCATCAATACAAATACAACGAAAATCAACAATTGATCAAGGAAGAATGGAAAGACAACAAAGAAGGCATTGCCGAAGTCACCACTTTTAACTACAAAAACAAAGCGAAAATCCTAGAGCGCTGGATTGATTACGAAGATGGAAAACCAGATGGATCTATTGACGACACATTTGAAAATGGAAACATTGTTAAAACCGTTGAAGTAGATTCTGATGGAGTAATCGCTGTTTTAGAGCTGTGCACCTATGAATTTGATAAAACTGGAAATTGGATTCGAAAAACGATTAACAGTAATGAGAAATACTACATTGTAGAACGATTTATTGAGTATTATTGAGAGATATTTAATTTGATTGTCTGCTTTTTCTACTATCTTACTCTCATGAAAGAAATTCTGGAAAAACAACGACACTTTTTCAATTCCAATCAAACGAAAAGCATCTCTTTTCGGATTGAGCAGCTACAGAAGCTCAAAACACTTCTTATTTCCAATCAAAATCTTTTAGACAAGGCTATTTACGCTGATTTTAAGAAATCTCCTTTTGAGACTTTCACGAATGAATTTGGATTGGTTTATCTAGATATTGATGAAGCTTGCAAAAAACTGAAATCTTGGTCCAAACGCAAGCGTGTGGGGACGAATTGGGTGAATTTCCCTGCTAAAAGCTACATTATCCCTGAACCATTGGGAGTTTCTTTGATTATTGGCGCATGGAATTATCCCTACCAATTGTCATTTGCTCCTGCTATTGCTGCCATTGCCGCTGGAAACACCGTCATTCTCAAACCCAGTGAATTGCCTTCAAACACGAGTAAATTGATGGCAGAATTGATCAATACTCACTTTGATGCAGCTTTTTTTCACGTTGTAGAAGGCGGAATAGATGAAACTACCGCTTTACTAGAACAACGTTTTGATAAAATTTTCTTTACAGGAAGTCCAACCGTTGGAAGAGTTGTTTACCAAGCTGCTGCGAAACATCTGACTCCTGTAACCTTAGAATTAGGGGGTAAAAGTCCAGCCATTTTTACTGAAGGTGCAAACCTGAAAATGGGAATAAAACGATTGATTTGGGCAAAGTTTCTCAATGCTGGTCAAACGTGTATTGCTCCCGATTATATTTTACTTCCAAAATCACTCAAAGACGAATTTTTGCGTTTGGCTAAAGCTGAAATTGAACAAGCAAAGTATTCGGTCGAAAATGGAAACTATGTGCAAATCATCAATTCCCGAAATGTGGAACGTTTATCGCGTTTAATCGATCCCGAAAAAATTTATTCAGGAGGAAAAGTCGATGAAACAACCCGCTTTATCGAGCCCACTTTGATGCACAACGTTTCATTTGATGATGCAATTATGCAAGAAGAAATTTTCGGCCCTATTCTACCCGTTTTGACTTATGATTCCTTAAACGAAGCTATTTTGGAAGTAAAGAAGCGTGAAAAACCACTTTCATGCTATATTTTCACCAATGATTCACAACTCAAAAACAAGCTTTTAAACGAACTCTCCTTTGGTGGCGGTGCTGTCAATGAAGCCATCATGCACATTGCGAATAGTCGCTTGCCATTTGGTGGCGTTGGAAATAGTGGAACAGGTTCTTATCATGGAGAAGCGGGATTTAAGACTTTTTCGCACTACAAAAGCATTTTAGAAAAGGGAAATTGGTTTGAAACAAAATTAAAGTATTCTCCTTATTCTGAAGGGAAATTGAACTGGATAAAGCGACTCATGGGAATTCGCTAAATACTTTCCAAAGCGCTTCTTTTGTATTCCAACTGCTTGTAACTAGACGGTGTAAAGCCTGTTATTTTTTTGAATTGATTGGAAAAGTGAGCCACGCTACTATAGTTTAGTTTATAAGAGATTTCTGTCAAATTCAATTCATCATAAAGCATCAGTTCCTTTGCACGCTCAATTTTGTTTCGAATAATATAATCTTGTAATGTAATACCCTGTTCTTTGGAAAACGTATTGGACAAATAGGTGTAATTAGATTGAAGCTTATCACTGATGTATTCGGAATAATTCATTCCAGGAATTTCCTCGAGGTAATGAACCATTTCAATCACCACATTTTTGATGCGTTCGATTAGAATACTTGTTTTATCCTCCAGAAGCTCTAGACCCGAATTCAATAAATTAACTCGCAATGTTTCTCTAGTTTCATCAGAAAGACTCTCTCTGATTTCAACCACTCCTAAATCGATTTTAGTTGTTCGTAAACCTAACTTTACAAGTTCTTCTTTTACAAATATCTTGCAACGTTGACTGACCATGTATTTGATAAATAGTTTCATAACTTCTAATTTTTAATGCGACATCTTGTTACCTATTCGGCTATCGTTAAATCTTAAAAGTTTAAGTTTTCAGTGCGGATTCTTCAATAAATTACAAATAAATCGCGCTCATTAAACAAATGAAGGTGTTATTTAACATAGATTGACATTTTCAGAATATCCTTCAAATAACAAAAAAATCCCATTCAATAAGACCGCTTATTGAATGGGATTCATCAATTAATAACTTTGATTCTAGCTAGCTTCTCCTACCTGGAATTAACTGAATAACAATTGCTATCAATGCGATTACTAGAATCAAATGGAAAAGACCTCCTGTATGGTATCCAAAATATCCAATTGCCCATCCTATAATAACTATAATTGCTATCGTGCTTAATATCGCTCTCATGATTGTTTGTTTTAGTGTAACTTATAATCTGATGCTCTTTGCAAACAGATATCGAATTGGATGAAAGAGGAGAAACCAATTCAATCCTCCTCTCCTATCCATCCTAGGGATATCCCTGTTAATTTATTCCCCAACAACTTGGAAAAAACATCCCATTATTCAGTTCTTTGGATTACTTTACATTGTCTTTTCCGATATCTCGGAACGCATCACCAAGCTCATCCATATCATTTTTGAATTCTCTTTTAAATGCTTCCCAATTTTCTTTAGAATCACTATTGAATTCTTTCATACGAGCTTCCAATTCATCATTGCGTTGCTCCAATTGAGCAATTTTCTCATTTCTAACTCGGATTACATTGGCTTGTGCTGATTGAATCTTCTCATCTTTCAATCTAGCAATTTCCATTCTGTTTTTTTCAAGATTTCTTTGCATAGATTCTCGATAAGCTTCTACTTCAACTGCTAATTCAGCTGTTTTTCGGTCCAAGTCCTGCTTTGCTTCATGCACATCTTCAACGGCCTTGTCAATCTTATCTGTGTCTGATTCAGATTCCGTACAACTCGCTACAATAACAACTAATAGCGAAAAAAGGATTCGGTAAATTATTTTCTTTTTCATGATTTCTATTTTTTAAGGTGTGAATTCATTTCCACTCTAACAAAGATGTGCTTCAAGAATTAAAAATGTTTTACAAAAATTCGAGGAATTATTACATAAATTACAGGTTTCAACTAAAAAAAAGAAGTCAAATACCTATAAAAAAGCATTTTAAATCTTTTTATAAATCTGTGAAAAGTGTAATAAACCCGATTAATTGTATAACAATCAGCGGTTAAAAGATCTGTAATTTTCAACTATTGTAAATCGTTAAAAAAACAAGAAAATGGAAGTCAATAACGACGAAATGAAAATCAGTATTGGATTAACCGCAAAAAATAGCGAAGCTGTTGCAACGGAATTATCCAAAATCCTTGCACTGGTGGATGTTACGATGGCCTAGAGCGTGAGAATGTGAATCTCAATCAAGGTGCTGAATCGACTATGAGTTATTTAATGCTCGGCTAACAATCGAAAATCAGATTAAAAAATCAGCCTTAGAGGAAGAAATTTTCTACTTGCTTTCACAGGAAGAAATTGAATCACATCTAAATTCTTAAGTTAATGTGAGTTCGAAACAAGAATTCTTATTCCAAACTCATCTAATTAGATATTCTCTAAATTACTGTTTCTTTTCTGTTTCATTTGTTTGTAAAATGAAGGAGAAAGTCCTGTGATTTTCTTGAATTGATTGGATAAATGTGCAACACTGCTGTAATTGAGTTTGTAGGATATTTCAGTCAGATTTAATTCATCATAGAGCAAAAGTTCCTTGACCCGTTCGATCTTATTGATAATGATGAATTGTTGGATTGTAATCCCTTTCACTTCTGAAAATACGTTGGAAAGATACGTGTAATCGTACTTTAGCTTCTCACTGATATATTCCGAGTAATTCACTTTCGGAGTTTTATCGGAGTAATGGATCATTTCAACAATAACCCCTTTTATCTGCTCGATTAAAATACTCCTTTTATCTTCCAGAAGCTCCAATCCAGACCTCAACAAACTCACTCTCAAGGCCTCACGATCTTCTATTGAAATTTCTTCCACGATTTCAACCATTCCCAGATCCACAGCGATAGTATGCAGTCCCAACATAGCCAATTCATCCTTCACCACCATTTTACAGCGAAGACTTACCATGTATTTGATGTACAATTTCAAATCATAAGGGATTTAATAACAATCAATAATTAGTAATCAAGAAATATGCAAAAGTCAGTCTCAGTTTTCATTTTCATAACCGCTTTTTATAGTGGTACTGATCATTTTGAACTGTTCGTTGGCATTGAATTTGTGTCTTGTGTGAGCTGGAATAATAATTCCCTCCCCTAGTTTCAATGTGAATGGACTGTCATCAATAATAAGTTCAGCAGAACCATCAATTATTTGCACATAGGTATCGAATGGTGAATGCTTTTCTTCCAACTCTTCACCTGCATCAAATGAAGAAACAGTCACATTCCCTGTAGTCTTTTTAAGAATGGTTTTACTCAAAACAGCATTGGGTACATAGTGAATAATTTCGACGATAATATGAGATTTTGCTTTTTCTAATTCTTTACCGTCTGTAGTGCTTTTCATAATGATTTATCTTTAAAGTAACTGATGAAAATACACCAGCACGTTTTTCATTCAGATTTATTTTCTGTCCGAACTTCCAACCGTTTTTCCTTTAGTTTTTTGAAATAAAAGGGAGTCAAGCCTGTAATCTTTTTAAATGTTCTTGTTAACTGTGCCCCATTCCGATAATGAAGCAATACAGCAATCTCCTTTACTTTCAAATCTTCATACAAAAGCATTTCCTTGATACGCTCCACTTGCTGTATCGTAATGTATTGAGGTAAATTAATCCCGTGAACTTCAGAAAACAAATTAGTGATCTCCGAATAATCGAATTTCAATTTATCAATCAAATAGACTGGATAATCCCCTCTTGGCATTTCCGTATGCTTATAGATCAACTCCACAATCATTGCTGAAATCCGATCCAACAACTGACTATTGGCAGGGTCCAAAACTTCAAATCCAAATTTCAAAATGCGTTCCTTAAATTGCGATTTCTGTTCTGTGGATAATTCTTCTTGAAATTCAACCATGCCCTGATTAATTTTAGGCATCACTACCCCCAACTTTTTCAGTTCTGTACCCACCAATTTTTTGCAGCGGATACTGACCATATACTTTATATAAATTTTCAAATTGGTTCTTATTGAATACGTGTGAAGTTACGACAATTTACCGCCGTTCCTAGCTATTTTACTGATTGTTTTGAATTGATTTTCAATAAATTAAATCCAATCACATTGAAAAGTAAACCAAAAGCAAAACCATTCAACAATACGTATTGTTGAATGGTCTATGTCTTAACGTTTTAACTCCTGGAAAAGGTTATTCCTTGTTCCCTTTTTCCTTAAATTCTGCTGCTTTTGTCTTTAGCGTGCTTGCCAAATCCTTCGCATCATCCAAAATCTTAGCTCTGGTTTTACTTCCCTTTTTGGGCGCAGTCAAAATTCCAACAGCCACTCCAACAGCCGCTCCCGCAACCAAAGCTCCCACTACTTTTCCAGTAGCGCTTGAACCCGTCTTTTTCTGGTTATTTTTGTCTTTTTCAACCATTTTATCTATTTTTTTTATGACTAAAATTAAAAAGATGAAGTCCTAATTTGAAAGGAGGAGTTACCTTGTATTACTTTCGATTAACTGGAAGAAGACGTAAAACAAGTGCAATTAATGCAAGCCCTAAAAGCAAATGAAGCAATCCACCAACTTGGAATGCAAAGAATCCGATCAACCATCCCACTACCAATACAACTATCAGTATGTTTAATATACCACTCATGCTACTCTGATTTAATATTCTAAATTTAAAGTTGTAATTATTTTACATCGCAAGTATTACAGATTGACCGTAATAAGTTACATAAATCACAGATTTCAGAATGATTCTTCCTGAATAACTAAACACGAATTGAATGTATTACTGAAAATTTTAAGTGGCTACTAAACAACTTCCAACCTCATCAAAAGCTTCTGAAAGCGCAATCATTTGCCAGTAATTTTGGTTGGAAGAAATTGTAAAAAAAGTGACACCAATGCAACCACTAACGTGAGGTGAAAGAAGAAACCTTCCACATGATATCGGAAATACCCAATTGCCCAACCAATAACTATAAGAATGGCCAATGTGCTTAGTATACCTTTCACCTTTACTCAGGGTTAAAAGGGCTATTAAAGCTTAAATCCAATTGTAAGTTGCACAAATTGATTTCTATAGCGAGGAGTTGTCGAAGTTCCATCACCTCTGTTATTTTGAAGATCCCAACAGGCTCTTCCAGAAACAACTACATGAGAAATGTTAATATCAAATCCCACATTAATACCCAATGTGTTTTTACGAATATTATCGTTTTCAAACTCTTCTTGCTGTGCAGAGCTATTACTTCCAAACGTGTATACGTTTCTTTCACTTACCTGAAAAGCAAACTGAGGGCCAACAAGCATCGTTAGGAAGCTCAATGGTTTTACTTGAAATAGCAACGGCACATCCAAGTAACTGGTTGTTTTTGTATAAGAATAAGAGGTTCCAAGTAATGTTCCTGATGCTCTAAATCCTTTTTGAGAAAAGAGAATCTCAGGTTGCACTCCAATAAATTTCCCAATTGGAATCCCCACAAAAACACCTCCTGCGAATCCTAATTTTGCATCCGCATCAAAATCTTCACCTTCTGAATCCCACACGTTTGATAAATTTGCACCTGCTTTCACACCAATTGTAAACTTCTCGCGACGATCCCATTTTGAATCTTCTTGTGCAGAAACATTAGCTGAAATTCCACCGAATATTGCTGCAAAAAATAGTATTTTATTCATTTAAATGAATTTATTTGTGAAAGAATTTTCACTCAACAAAGTTGCACTCATTTCCTCTTGAAAGCATTACACAATAGATTCGATTTGTTACATGAATCACTGTTTTAAGCCTTCTTTTACTCGTGATTCGATTTATTCAGAATGAGTGCTCGATTCCAATTCATACTTCTCCAATAGCTCCAACAAAGAATTGTGATACTGCATCAAATCTTTCAATCGAATTTCAGAATCATTGGCACTTGTAGGAAATTGTGGCATTTCATTTAAGTACTTAATCAATTCTGGATGTTTGTTTTTAATTTCTGAAATTCGATCCATGATTTTCATCGTTTCTTGCTGATGAACTTCTGCTCTTTTACGCTTGCTTCTAGACATTATTTTGAGTCGATTCAAAAATAACTGAAACCAATTTAATTCACTTTTACTGATTGAATTTCCCATCTTTTTTTTTTTAGTTATCCTTTATCTGATCACTTGTTGGTTCTAAATCTCAATTTTTCTGTTAGCATTAAAATTTTTATTACTAAAAAAGGAGTAACTCTTACATTACTCCTTCCTCCACTCTCCAATTCTCAGAACAATTATTCTACTATTGATTTGAGCAATAGAAAATCTTCATTCTGAAAACTGTTTTTCACATTTATTTTACATTATCTTTTCCAAGATCTTTGAACGATTTTCCTAATTCATTCATGTCATTGTTGAATTCTCTTTTAAACTCTTTCCAGTTTTCTTTGCTATCACCTTTATAATCGGTCATACGCAATTCTAATTCTCTGTTTCGTTTTTCGATTGCAGCAATTTTCTCATTTCTAGCAAGTGCTTCCTCTTTCTTCGCTAATGCTTTTTCGTTCTTCAATTCAGCAACTAACTGCTTGTTCTCATCTATACTCTGTTGCACTTCTGCACGATAATTCATCACTTCTTCTGCATATTCGCTATTTGCTTTATCCAAATCATCTTTTGCATCTTGAACATCTTCTGCTGCATTTTCAACTTTTCCTGAGTCTGGACGAGACGTACAACTAGTTATTAGAAAACTAAAAACTGTAAAAGTAATAATGGATAAAATTGATTTTTTCATGACTTACTGAGTATTAATAGTGAATTCATTTTCACGCTACAAAGATGAACTTCTTGTTATTTCAATGTATTACACAAGTTGCTTTAATTGTTACATATATCACACTAGTTGTAATTCAAGTTAAAAGAGTTCAAAAGCTAAAAACGTTCAATAGATTTGAAGATGATACAAAGCAAAAAAGCGCAACCTTATGCCTTGGTTACGCTTTTTCTGTACACTAAAACAGAACTCTATTAGCAAATACTACTAAACTTCTGATCTAATCAAAAATGAAGATTAAACTTCACATTTGTTAATGATGTTAATTACCTCATCGCGTTTTTTGTTCAATCTCGTTTCAACACGAGTAAGTAATTCATTTTCTTTACCTGGTTCAAATTTCAAATCTGAATCTGTTAATTGAGTGAATTTTTCTTTCAATTGAGTAGATTGTTTTGCCCAATCACCTGAAATTTTAAATGACCCTGTTTTGTTCTCTGAACTTGGATTTGTGTTTTTTTCTGTTGACATGATGTTTGTTTTAAGATGAATACTCTTTCTTGTCAACAAAGGTGACCAACAACAACCCATCATTCATTACAGATTAATACGCGATTGTTACACAAATCTCACTTACAGTTCATCTAGATCAAAAAAATAGAGCCAACTCGTTAATAATGAGTTGGCTCTATTGAGAACTTAAGTATAACTAATTATTTTACTTTCCAAATTGCTCTTTTACATACACCAAATAGTCTGCTTGTGAAGGTAAATCTGGAATGTTACATTTTTGCAGGTACGGAAAAATTTCGACAACCATATTTTCCATCATTTCGAAGCTATTAGCCGTTTTAGCAGCTTGATAAGTCGTCATGAAATAATCATTGATTTTCCCTAAATAAGCTTCTTGATTTTTCACATTCTGCTCATCATTCAAGAATTGTTTGCTCAAAGGGGATTTATAATCGTGCACTGCAGCCAAAAACACTTTCAATTCAACCGAATCTTTTAAATTCAAATTTGGATACTTTTTGTAGTATTCCTCAGCATATTTTGGCAAAGAATCGTGTTCATTGACGCTTAATACTTGAACATACGTTTTTAAATCAGTCTGTTTCTTTTTGGATTTGTTGTAAACTTTTGTTGCTGCAAACACCGGATTTCCTTCTGGATTAACAATCTCTTGCCCTTTAGAAAGCAATTGTTTCGCCTGCAAAGCTCCAACAACTTTCCCTGCTAATTCTCCATTCGCATTGAAATACAATAAAGTAGGATACGCTGAGATGCCATACTTCTGCATCACGCTTGGCCCATCATTCTTTTCACCGTCTAATTTCAAAGAAATGAAACTTTTATTGTAAAAAGCAGTTACCTCTGGATCCACAAATGCTGTTGCAGCCATTTGTTTACAGGGTCCACACCAAGTTGCATAAACATCTACAAAAAGTGGTTTTTTGGCAGTTTTCGCTTTGGCCAATGCTTCTTCTAGTGTTCCGTGTTCGAAGGTTATTTGACCAAATGAGGTTGAGCTTAACAAAGCTACAAATGCAAGGAATGTTAGTTTCATTCTAATTATTTTTTGTTGAAGTTACGAAAAGACAAATATTAAGCCAAACAAATTGAATGTGTAAAATTGAAAAGTCAAAAAAGACTTAAGATGAAAGATTAGAGACTTCAGACTAATCTGGTCTTTTGTCTTACGTCTCTCCTCTTTTAGCCAAGCAAATGAATTTCCATCTCCACTAATCTCGGTAGAAGCACATCATCTTCCAAAACAGCATGAATGGCCAAATCTTTTTCAAAATGCTCCAACTGTATCATGAAAATGCGGAATGCCAACGGAGTTTTTAATCCGTCAATATTCTCTGTGATTTTACTCCGAACATCGTTCAAGTCTTCTTCCAAGTTCGAATGATTGTCAAAAAACTGCTTCAAGGTAAAGTTCCCAAATCGTTCGCGATCAATTGCTGTTCCTGATTTTTGAAACTCAAGCAAGGATTGAATATAAGGAAATAAAAAGACTTCTTCGTACTGAATGTGTGCCACCAACTTCTTCTGATAAGAAATGAAAAAGCCACAAAGCATCAGTAAAACATTGTCGGAATTGGTTTGTTTGCTGTATAAGTTGTAAATCGATTGCTCAATTTCAGGAAGCTTGATATTCAAATAGATTCCATGAGATTTCTTGAGCGCATTCAACAAATCTTGGATTGCTACTTGCTGAATCAGTTCTTTTGGGAATTCCGTTACTCCTTCTTTTACCAAACTAATGAGTTCATTCAATGCAATTGACGAAGAATCCAAATGGGGCAAATTTTTCAGACGTTCTTCTAACAAACGATCTGTCAAGCGGATAGTTCCCAATTGAGCTTTTTGTTTTTCCTTCATCTTGATTTGTGAAATATGATTATCAACTAAAACAAATGTACGAACAGGAAATTGCTCAATCAATACCGTAAATGTGGTAAAACAATTGTCGGATTGTTAAATTTTCAGAAGCAATAAGTCGTATCTTAGCATACTATTTTTCACCAATGAAAGTTCTATTTTTTATTAGCATACTACTTCATACTCACCTATTGTTTTCACAAGACAGAAATCAAAAAATGAGGGAACTGAACTACGTTATAGAACTCATGAACGCATTCAGTTTTTGCAATCAAACCTGGTATTTTGATGCAACTAAACTCCAAGGAGCAGTTTATACTAGTTCAAAAAAGTTGAATGAAAATTATTTTTATTGCGATAAAACCATGCACAAAGGCTGGATTTCTTATACTGGATTAGAAGAAAAGTTTCGTTTCCCAGAAATCACTCCGAATGCAGAAAAAATGATTCCTGCTTATCAAGCAGATTACATTCCCTGGCTGGAAGCGAAGGAAACTGTTTTCAAGTCAATGGCGAAAAACAAAAAACTATTTGAACCCATCGCTCCCATTTTAATAAGCTATGTAGCAGCTACTGACAGTTTATTTAAAACGCATGAAGCTCTGAACAACTATATTACTGAAAAAATATTCCGTTCGGACAATGAATTCAGGCATGCACGAGATATTCTCATAGCACACGACAATTGGTTCGAACAATGTTACCTCCTGTTTAAGCAGCTCGACAAAGCTTTGGTGGATTATACCAATGAGTATTATTCTCCTTTGAAAACACATGGTGAATTACAACAAGGACTGCAAGAACTGAATTTAACAATGAAGCTCTTAACTGAGTGGGAAAATGAATTGTACCTAGAAAATTCTTCAAATAATGCCAAACACGATACAGTATTGCGATCATTGAATGAAAGTGGATTGAAAAAAGATTCACTTTATCTCTACAAAACAAAAGGATATGGATATTTATCAAGTGGATTTTGGTTGCATACCAGGTACCGTACTTTTTACACTTCCATGCGCAGTACTATTTATTGGTACGCTTCTTCCAAAGGAACTCCCGAACCTTATATCAAACCGTCTCAGAAGTATTACAACGACTTTGTTCGAAGTTACAATTCAGTGACAGATGATTACAACGACTACATTGCTATTTCAGATGCTTTGACATATTGGGAAACGGCTTCTTGTTGCCTGTCTCGATCTGAAATAGACACGAATCAGAACGTATTGCTGATGGCACCTCGATTACCCTACAAATTTGAGTATGAAGAGAAAAAACAAGAAGAAAAAGACTCTATTCCATCTGAGGTGCATCCAGATGCACTTTTGATTAGCAAAGCCCAACCTCATCACTTAGTGTATTTACTAGATGCTTCATCTTCCATGAATGAATCCGGAAAATTGACTCATTTGAAAGAAAACGCTTCATATTTGGTGCAAATACAGCGAGCAATAGACCAAATTTCTATTGTCACCTTCTCTGGGAAATCACAAGTGTTAATGCAAGCAATTCCATGTGATCAAAAAAAACATATTCTTGAAAAGATTGATCATATTCATGCTTTTGGTCAAACAAATATTCAAAGCGGATTTGAAACGGTAAAAACGCTTTTATCTTCCTCTAAACTTCAAAAAGGTGTAAATTCTGTCTTGCTTCTAACTGATGGTGAATTTCAGCTCAAAGAAGAAACACTGGCAATCATCAACCAATTAAAAGCAAATGAAATTGGAATTTGTTTCGTTTACTTGGGAGAACCTTTAAAAAAAAAGACCACAAAAGCACTTGAAAAAAAATATTCAGATCTTGGAGTCATTTTCTACGATACGAATCGGATTGATTTGAAAGAGGCGCTTTTGAAGATCGCAACGGAGTAATCTCTACTTCAGAGGGCAGATATTTACACAAATATTATAGCTAATTGCTTGCATCAATTATGCTTTGCTGTATAATTTCTTTTTCAACCAAAATGCAATCCGCACCATGATGATCAAGGCAGGAACTTCTACTAGAGGACCAATGACGCCAGCAAAGGCTTCACCAGAATTAATCCCAAAAACACCGATTGCGACTGCAATTGCCAATTCGAAATTGTTACCTGAAGCAGTAAATGATAACGCCGCATTGTCAGAATAATTCGCTCCAGCCCATTTTCCCACCAAAAACATTAAAAAGAACATAATCGCAAAGAAAATGATCAATGGAATGGCCACACGAACGACATCCATAGGTATACGAACAATCATTTCTCCTTTCAAACTGAACATCACCACAATGGTAAATAATAAAGCGATTAAGGTGATGGGTGAAATGAACGGCAAGTACTTGTTTTTGAACCATTCTTCGCCTTTCAAACGAATCAAGGCAAAGCGACTAATAACAGCTATTGCAAACGGAATTCCGAGGTAAACACCTACCGTTTTAGCAATTTCAACGATGGTAATATCGATTTTCAAGGCATTTACTCCAAACAATGGCAAGACAATTTCCAAGTAAAAATAAGCGTATAAGCTAAAGAAAAACACCTGTAACAAACTGTTGATTCCGACCAATCCAGCAACTAATTCCCTATTACCTTCAGCCAATTCGTTCCACACAATTACCATTGCGATACATGGTGCCAAGCCAATAATGATGAGGCCTGTCATGTATTCAGGATAATCTTTCAAGAACAAAACCGCCAAACTAAACATTAAAAACGGCCCTACAATCCAAGTGATAAAAAATGACACCATTAGTAATTTGGGTTTGCCCATTACTTTTGGAATTTTAGAGAATTGTACTTTCGTCAATGGTGGAATCATCATCAAAATCAAACCTATTGCCAAAGGAACATTCGTTGTACCACTTGAAAACGAGTTGATAAACTTTCCAGTAGAAGGAATAAAATACCCTATTGAAATTCCAATTCCCATAGCTAGAAAAATCCAAAGAGTTAAAAATCGATCGAGAAAACTCAATTTTTGTCGCTCAGCTGCAGGAGCACAATTATTTGCTGACATACTCATTTAATTGGCTAATGAAAAAGCATAAAGCGTTTCTAAAGCTATTTGCTTACAACGCTCATCGTATTTTTGATCTTGAAAAGGAGTATTATCAAACTCTTTGGGATCGTCATAAGTTGTTCCTATTCTAAGTTCAACTCCTGGAATAAACGGGCAATTTTCCTCTGCATCGCTGCAGGTCATGATTGCTGCAAATTCAGAACTTGGATTTTTAGGATTATCATAAACTTTTGAAAAGCAAATGCTAGGCTCACCATCATCGTGAAAAACATGATAAACTGGATTTTCTGAATCACTCATTTGCTTCATTTCAAAACCTACTCGTAGCAAAGCATCAATTGCATTTCGATTGAACGAAGTCACTTCTGTTCCTCCTGAAAATGTATTTACATCTTCGATCCTATAATAATCGGATGCTGCTTTTGCCCATACTTGTCCAAAATGGCTTCTGCGTGAGTTATGAGTGCAGATGTAAACTAAATCAGTTGATTTTCCTAGCTCCTTTTTTGAGCGGATATAGTTGGCTATTTTTGTCAAAATTTCCTTTCTTTCAACTGAGATCGAATCAAATTGATTCTTCAAATCATCTAGATAGTTCCTTACTTTAGAATACATTGACATTTTTTTACGAACAACAACCACTTTCAGGCGAACAACTAGCGCCATTTTCACCACCTAATTGAACCAAATTCACTTTTTGTTTCGTTTGTGGAATTCCACAAGCATCGGATGCCAAGCAAGCTGTTGTTTTCGGGATTAAGATAAAATGCGAACCGTTAAAACCTAAATCATATTTTCCAATGGTATCACTTTGGTACTCTACTTCAATTTCATCATCTTCAATCCCTAGTTTCTCTTCTGAAAGTTGAATAATATTCAACAGTTTTGTTGGTTTCAAGCGGTGATCAAAATCGTCTGCATTCCACAATTGGAAATTGACTACCTGTTCTTTTCGAATAGTCCCACCACAATCAATGAAGTGTTTTTGAATGCTGCCCACTTCCGTAACATGAAAATGTTCGGGTACGAATTTCCCGTCTGGAGTCTGAAATGATACGTTATCAAGCGTTGGTAAAATGGCTTTTATTTCTGAAAGTTTCATGGTTTGAAATTTAATTTAACAACAGGGTTTTTCTTTATTTTCTAATTGAAGAGTTGCATTCGCTAAGTAGCTTTGTAATTCAGCAATTGCTTCTTTATCTACACAATAGCAAATGGAAGTTCCTTCGATGCTCCCTTTGATTAATCCAGCAGTTTTGAGCTCTTTTAAATGCTGTGAAACTGTTGGCTGAGCCAAAGACACTACATTCACAATATCTCCACAAATGCAAGTATCCACTTCTATGAGGTATTCCATTATGGCAATACGTGCTGGATGCCCCATGGCTTTCATCATACTGGCTAATCTGTTTTGTTCATCCGTAAAGTGGTCTGTTTTAGTCGCACCCATATATCGTAAAATAACTATATTGCAATATTACGATTAATAATCGTGTAAAAATTCATTTTCATAAAAAAAAGTTCAACCTTTCGATTGAACTTTTTTTGCTGTAACTCAAATTATTGCACGCCGCTACCGATTTTATAACAATGAATCACTGCGACGTTCTTATTTAGACTTTTTTTCTTTGAAAAAACTGTCATTTAAACCTGCATTGACCACATAATCTGTCAAAGTAATCGTAATTATCCCCTTGGATTTTGGTTTTGACTTGGTCTTTTTCTTATCAGTGGAAGTTTTGTTGATATCCGCAGCAACACTTTTGGGCATTTTAAACTTCTTTACATCAATTTCAAATTTCAACTCACTTGGCAAACCAAAACTCAACTGAGCCCCGTATTTGTAATCCGTTTTGACTGTTCCATTACTCTGAGTGGTCACTTGAGAACGCATAATGACCGAATTCTTTTGATCCACCCAAATCTTTGCCAAAATGATTTCTCCCGAACTCGAATTGGGAATAATATTAATCAATCTAGTATCAACGCCTCGAATCTCTAACGAATCTCCAAAAACAGCAGTATACTTTGACTTATCAGACAAAAACGTATTGAGTTCAGTAAATCCTTGCTTCGGCAAAATGGTAATTCCTTTCGATTCAATTTTGAATTTATCCTTTTGCTTGAAATAAATCTTTGCTTTAGAAGGCATGATTTGAATCATTGGAATATTTGCATCAATATGCGCGTTCACAGTATAATCTTTAACTGTTGCTAACTTCGCATTGATTTTTTCAATAATATCTTCCGGCGTTTGTCCAAATGACAGAAATGTCAGAGACAACAGACCGAACAGAATTGCTTTTTTCATCAGGATGTAATGTCTTTTTTGTTAAACTTGAAAATCGTAATGCCTACCAATAACACAATGTGAATGAGTAAAATAACGACAGAATTCAGAATCTGATCGAAAGGAACAGGCTCTTCGAAGAAACTTCGCCAAGAAGCCATGTGGGTAGTAAACAAATACGGTTTGATGGAATCAAACACACTTACGTCCAAACTTCCGATGATTGTAAAAACAATGATAATGGCCATTGTTGCAACGATTGGTCCGATAGAATTTTCAGCAAAAGCCGATAAACAAATGGAAAGTGTTGCAACGGTGAGCAAGGACAAATAAGCCACGCCAAAAGCAAGTCCAAATCTCCATAAAATATCTGCTTCAGGCAAAATAACCAACCCATCGCTATTTAGAACCATCAAATCTCCAGCTCCAAAAACAAGGTGCGAAACCAATAGTGATAAAATTCCTAACCAAAGAGTAATGACAAGGGTATAAATTGCGCCAGCTATAAATTTTGAAAGCACAATTTGTGTTCTGGAAATAGGTTTACTGGCCAACATGCGAATGGTTCCCATAGCTGCCTCACCTGAAATCAAATCCCCAGTTACCAAAGCAATTAAAAGCGGAATATGTACCACCAACATTTGCAAAATAATAAATGCAATTAAGTTTCCATTGACCAATTTTCCATTGAATGAAAGCGTTTGCTCGAAACTAGCTGTTACGAAAGAAACCATAGACTCACCATCTGCTTTCATAGCAAAAATGATGATTCCTATTAAAATTGTCAAAGCTCCCAATCCCAAATAGCTTCTGGGTTTCGAAAGAATCTTGATCAATTCGTTATATGTGTTCTTGAAAAGCATCAGGACTGAATGGTTTTAATGAAATAATCTTCTAGTTTGCGCTTCGGTTCGATGGAATGAAGTGCAAACCCTGCCAATACCAATTCTTTGGTAATTTCCGGAACAAGCTTTTTCGAAATGAATACTTCCAATTCGTTCGCTGAAGTTCGACTGATTTCTTGCGGATTAAATTTCATGCGAATCAATTCAATGGCCGAATCTACTTGATCTACTTCTATTCGAACAAGGGTTTCTTCACTATTCAACAATTCTTCTACAGAACCTTCCACAATCGATTTCCCTTGGTTGATAATCACCATTCGATTGGCTATTAATTCAATTTCAGATAATTGATGAGATGACAGTAAAATCGTTTTATTTTGTTCGTTCTTCAAGCGAAGAATTAAATTTCGGATTTCAATAATTCCTTGTGGATCCAAACCAGTTGTTGGTTCGTCCAAGATGATTAATTCGGGTTTGTGTAACAAGGTTTGTGCGATTCCCAAGCGTTGTTTCATTCCATGAGAAAATCCTTTCACTTTATGTTTTGCCCGATCGCCTAAACCAACGAAATCTAGCATTTCTGCAATCTCTTTTTTCGACACATTTGCACCAGAAATTCGTGCAAAAATTTCCAAATTCTTTTGTGCAGATAAATATTTGTAGAAATCTGGTTTTTCGATAATGCTACCGATGTTTGCCAAAATCTCAGAGCGGTTTTTACTCAGTGATTTATCAAATAATTCAATGCTTCCACTATCTGGACTAATTAGCGAGAGTAAACATCGAATCGTGGTGCTCTTCCCTGCTCCATTTGGCCCTAAAAACCCAAAAACATCTCCTTTATTCACCGTAAACGAAACATTTTTCACTGCTTCGAAGGAACCAAATTTCTTAGATAAATTCTGAACCTTGATAATGGTTTGTTGTTCCATAAACCTTAAACAGATTAGTCGCCTTTTTGTTCGAATTTTTCTTCTAAAAAAGACACTCTAAATTTACGCATTAAACCGAATCACCGATGGAAGATTTTCAAAAATTCGGTAGATGGTACCAATTGATTCTATTTCGCTTTTAGCCTCTCTTTTTCCACTGCAAGGGTTACCCCCTGATTTCCCCGTTTATAGATTTTGCACCCCTCAATAACCTAGCTTTGCTCAAAATCTATATATGAAAAAAAATTACTTCATCTTGAGCTTGCTCACATCAATGCTTGTAGCATTGAACGGTTATTCGCAAACCTATTCTAGTTACGGAAGCACACCTACCAACGATAACTACAATCCTGTAAATAACTCCAACGATACCATGTATTATACTTTCAATTCGTTAATGAATGGAGCTTATGAAGATGCAACCTTGATAATGGATGGATCCGCTTATTTTCAACCAGGTGGCTCCTACAATATTTATGGTCCTGGATTGGTATTGGTAGGTAATTTCACTTCTCCATCCACATACGACTGTACTAATTTCACAACGAGTATTACAGTACCCTTCGCAACTATTAATACGTATGGCGGAAGTGTAGTTTACAAGTTTGTAAAACAAGGAAATGTGTATCCTTATTGTAATTACAACCGAATCCGTGCTAAACTTCAGTACAACTATTGTACAACTGGAGTTCCAGCTCAAGAGGCAAGTTTCTCATTTACTGACAACTATTTTTGTGAGTCGGAAGGTCCATTCAATCTAGTAGGATCTCCTGCTGGAGGAAATTTCTCTGGTAATGGGATTACAAACAATGTACTTAATTTATCAAACTTAACTACTGGTGAATATAATGTTACATACACATTTACAGAAGCTAACGGATGTTACACCCAAGATAGTAGCAAATTCATAGTAATTGAAAGTCCAGCAGATCAATCTATACTGACTTGTGAGAATACATCTCCAGTGCTAAATACGGGTAATATTTCTACCGTTTATGCTACAAATTTAAATTTATCGAATGCGATTGGAATTGGAACGGATGTTACTTTAAATCCAATTACTACTAGTCCAACAGAAGTTTTTTCTGCAAAAGTATCAGGTCCTTTTTATTATCAAATAAATTCCCTGGACACAAGCAATCATCAGATTGTTGATCATGAAGTTCTTAGTGATGATGATCGCGGAGGAATTGCAGTTACAGCAAACTATGTTTACGTTGTTGGGGATGAGGCTACTGCTCGATATGATTTGGATTTGCAAAATGGGGTCGAATTGCCAAGACGTGATGGAATCTTTACAGACTTAGCACAATTGAAATTGTATACGCTTTACAACACTGTAGCTCCGCATACACCAAATGACGATCTAGATGATGAAGGGTTTACAGTAAATGCTTTACGTTCATTGAACGAAGATTTATCATACGGTTCTGAAATTATCCTCTTGACTCAACCTGTAACAATTGCTACAGATGGTGATCAAGGCGTGATTCTTACCGGACACAATGAATTGATTCTTGGAACTGCTTATGGAAATTATGATTTTTACCACATTTCTATTTTAAACGGCTTGGTAACACCAATGGGACAGCATGAACTAAATGTATATGGATCAGAAAACTGGGCAGATTGGGGTATGTCAGGATTTGATGGTACTGATCGTCATGCTTATTTTAGAGATGATAATGATTCTATCGTAGATTTTAATTTCACTGCTGACTCCGCTACGAGTATCATGCCAATTACAGATTTTTCAGATATGGCTAGCTTTATCGCTCACCCATTGAACAATCGTTTTTATGGACATTATGAAGGTGGTACATCTACTTTTGGAGGTGACGAGGAGACTTTATTCTACTTCCAAATTTCGGATACTGCTTCACGATTAGCTGCAACATCTTTAAATTATGCCTGCCCGAATAAAATCACTTTTACATTCAACACAGTTGATTTAGGAGTAGATACAACCGTATGTTCAGAAGATGGATTGTACATTATTCCTGGAGGTTTTGGTTACAATTCGTATACTTGGAATGGTGTAAACAACAATTTCAATTCTTATGCAGTACAAAATTCAGGTGAAGTTGTATTATCGGTTGTTGACAATGCAAACTGTACGATTACAGATACTGTAAACGTTACGATTGAAGCATGTACAGCTGGAATCAATGAATTAGCTGAAGCATCTATGCAGATTTACCCTGTTCCAAATAACGGAACTTTCCAAATAACTTTTGATGCATTGACTGTTGAATCACAAATTACGATTGTAGATGCGCAAGGAAAACAAGTTGCAAACCAATTAGTTTCTCAAGGAGAAACAATGATTGGAATGAATCTTACTGTTGAACCTGGAATTTACTTTGTTCGTTTGAGTTCTGAAAATGGAACTTCTCAACGTGCAATAAGCGTTCAATAAAAAATAGAATTTATTGAAAAAGCCGATTTGAATGTTCAAATCGGCTTTTTTGTTTTTATGAATAATCACTTATTTCGTTAGGTCTATCTTTTCGCGCTTTGAACCACACAAAAAATAGTATGTACCTGTAGGCCAAGATTCTATTTCAACAAGCTGAGTACCACGGATTGTTCCTGAATACATTTCTTGTCCATCTTCATTAATTAATTGAAATTCCATCACTTTTGAAGCTCCTAAGACCTCTAGTGTTAAGTAATTTGAAGACATGTTGTTGTAAACATGCATTGTTACGGGGGCAGATGAACCGGATTCGCTTGTGGTAGGAAGTTCGTTACTAATAAACGGAGCAATCACACGAGTTTCTTGCACCAATAACCGAATTGGGTTTGGAGTCTGTTTTTGAGCAAAAACAAAAGCATTGCTAATTAATGCTGCGAATAAACTGATTGAAAAAAAACGTCCCATACTCTTTAATTATTATGAACTGTTTCAGTCTTGGTGATTGCGTATAGACAACAACTATACCAAGCAAAAAAAGTTACATTTAAAGGATTAATGACACGGACTAAATCGATTTAAAAAGCTCAAATTATTTATTCAAAAAACACCTAAAACAGCTGTTTTTACTAACTTTTAGCGCTTAAAAACATTTAATAATTCGACAGATAAATGATTAGAATTTTGTTTGGAGTCGACAGGGAAAATTGTTCAAATTGAAACCTGTTTTTTTCATTTTGAAAAGGAATTATTCCAATCCATTTTTCATGGCCCATTTAAGGAGCACATTCTTTTCTTTTGGCAAACCCAGCTTTTCAATAATATTCGAACGGTGTCCCTCAATCGTTTTCTCAGACAAAAACAACATTTCAGCAATTTGTTTACTCGTTTTTTGTTGCCCAATTAATTCGATAATCTTGCGCTCTGAAAATGTCAATTTATCCAATTCACTCGTCCCTGTTTCACGCACACTCACCAAATCATTCAGCAAAGAATCACTCACATATTGATTTCCTTTTGCTACTTCCGCTAGACAATTTTTCAATTCGACCTGCGCGTGTTCTTTGAGAATGTAGCCATAAACGCCGTATTCTTTGGCTTTATTGTACAAAGTCATTTCATTGTGCATTGTCAACAGAATCACTTTTGTCTTCAGTTTCAGGTCGTGGATTTTTTTTGCAACGTCTAATCCATCCAAAGCTGGCATATTGATATCCAAAATAGCAATATCTGGCAAGCGCAATTGAATAACATTCAAAGCAGAAACACCATTGGCACAAGTTCCAATAACGCTATAACCGTAAGATTCCACGAAACTTTGTGTTCCTTGAAGGGTAAATGGGTGATCGTCAGCAATAACAATATTCATGGGGTTTTCTTTAGGTCAATAGTAATAATGGTTCCGTTTTTATCGGATTGAATTTTGGCTACACCACCAATAGCTTTGCTTCGCTCAATAATATTATGCAAACCAAATGCATCTTTTCGAGACAAAGTTTCCAATACATTAAATCCTAAGCCATTGTCTTTGATTTGAATCTGCAAATGATTTGTTTCTTCTCGAATAATAATCTTTGCTGCAACAGCTTCTGCATACTTGATAATATTTGAAAGAGCTTCTTGAATGATACGATATACTTGTAATTCATTGGAAACAGACAAAGATCCGTGATACACAATGTCTGAAGTTACCATTAAACGATTTACAGATTGTGCCCGATCAACCAATTGTTCAACACTTGCACTCAATCCCACCTTCTCAAACATCACAGGGTGCAAATTTCTACTGATACTGCGAATATCATTGATAATTGTGTCAATTTTTTCGCCCGCAGGACTCGCATTTCCTCCAATAGAATTTTTCAAATTCAACAAATCATGACTTACGCTATCGTGTAAATCACTTGCGATACGTTTGCGTTCCTCCTCTGTCTTTAATAAAAGTTGCTTGGTATATCTTAATGCTCTTCTATTTTCCGATCTGTTTTTCTTTTGCTTTTGACGAAAGGAGACTACCACTATAATCAAAAAGAATCCCATTAAAGCAGAAACAAGTAGAGCAATCGTTATTCTACCACTTGCAATCACTTCCTTTTGATTGTTAATTTGTCTTTCTTTGCGTTTAGTTTCATACAACTTATTCAACTCCAAGGTTTTTGTGATCATCTTTTGATTGTTGATCATATTCTCAGCATCCTTTAGTTTCTCTGAAATGAGATAAGCTTTCTCATAATTTTTGGTCAATACCGCATTATCTTTCAGTACATGTCCAAAAGCTATCTGATTTTGATAATCATCCTGTTCTTCAACAGCTTTCAATGCTTTTTCTATCAATTTGATATCCTTTATTCCTTCTCCAGCTTTTATCTGATAGTTTGCTAAAGCAATAATGTAATCAGCATCTGAAGCAACAGAATTCAGTTTATCCACATTCTTCTTCATATCGAAGAGAACTGCCTTTGCTTCTGAGTTTCGCCCCTCATGCAATAACATATCTACATAAAATGAAGAAAGTGCTACTTCCAATGATTCGTCCGCAATTTTACTTTTCTTAAATAAATGATAGGTCGAATCAATCAACTCATACAGTCTTGGATCTTCCATTTCCTGATATAAAATGATTTTATTGTGCAAGGAGATAAATACATTCCCCATATCATTTACGCGCTTGTAATCAGCCATTGCTTTATCAAAACACACTTCTGCCTCTGGGTAATTTTTAGAATACAAATTCACCAATGCCATGTTGTCATAAATACCACCACGTCCTGTATAATTAGTGGTTTGATTGAATAATGCGAGCGCTTTCGAATTGTATCGAAGTGCTTTTCCTTGTTGCCCCATAGCGAAATAGCAAAAAGCCATATCCCCATATCCATGTGCAACTTCCACACAGGTATTGTAATTAAATGGTTTGTTTACTGTTATTTTTCGAAAATAAGGAATTGCTTGGCGGTATTTCGATTGATTGATGTAATAGTTACCAATATATGATTCCACAAATAATGTACTGTCCCAAGAAAGTTTCGGTTCAATCATCTTTTGAAAGGAACGAACTGTATCGAGTGTGCTCTTCTGAAAAAAGGAAAAATACATTTCTTGTTCGGTCAGCTCAGACAGTGCAATCGCTGCTTTATCAAAACGGGTATTTTTTAATTGCTTTTCGTAGTAATTTCTAAAAACTGAATAATAATCAGCATCGTGAAAATAAGCCCTTTTAGAAAGCCAAGTACATGTCTTATCTACATCCACACTTGTTTCCTTATGATAAATCACACGAGTATCTGTTTCAGAGCAAGAATTCAATAAAAGCACTAGCGTAATTCCCAGAAAGTTTGCGAATCGATTATTCATTCAATAAGACATTTCCTGTTAAAAATACCTGTTTGAAACGAATCGGTGAGTATTTTCTCTAAAAACGAGGGTTTCCCCTTGTATTCTAAAACATCCAAAAGACAGATATTTGTCTGATTAATTTACGATTTTGAACATTGAATGAATCAGGCTAAAATCTGAATTTCATTCCTAAAAACTAAACTGAAACAACTCGATAACCCGAATGCTACTACACTTATTGCGTAAGGGGAATCCTCTATTGGCTTTGCTAGTAGAGGATTTTTATTCCTTTTATTTAGGCATCAGTTGAAAGTAATTCACGAAAATGGTCTTGAAACCATCCGATTAGTAAAGAACTAAAAAAACAGCCCAATAAGTGCTCTTCAACTTATTGGGTAAGAGAAAATCCTCTGCTGACTGGAGTCGGCAGAGGATTCTTTATTTTATACATCCTTTGTAATAATATGAATTTTGCTTTCAAGGATGTATTTTTTACGCAAGAGGAAGCAAACTATATTCATATTCTCTTAAAACTTCTTAAGTAGTTAAAAAGCAGAGGCCGCTACTACCTCTGCTTTATGTGAAAGTGACGATTAGGCATCTTTTTGATCTTTTAGGTAATCAGCAATATTTATTCTTACATGTTAGCTTTCTCAGTATTAATATCCTTTTGAAGATTTGTAATTGCACCTTTCAACTGATGAATATAGCTTCTGGTTGGAAATTGATCTAAAATAGATTCTGGAAAATCTGAAGGAATATCCATTCCATTCGCATAATGCAAATACAACACATAATAATCCTTTAAGTATTCATTTTGAATAGCTAGATAGGTATTTATTGTATTCATTTTATTAGCAATCGCAGTCATCAGCAATTGTTTATAAGATCGATCAGGAAATTCATTTAACTGTTCCTGAGGAAAATCAAAAGGTAAACTATCTCCTTGTGTAAAACACCAATACAATTCGAAATAACGTCCCAAAAGTCTAATTTCAGTAAGAACCATTTTAGATTCTGGAATGGGTGAAATTCTTAAAGCTGTATCTGTTTCCATTTTATTCATTTTAGTCGGCAATTAATATAGAACTGCGTCGATGACTAGAACAAGTATAGAACTCTTATCTTTTTGATTTCCTCTGAATGTCACGAAAGGAGGAATCGGTGTCATGAAAAAGTGAAAATGCAACATGAAACTAGAGTAATCCAATTAACTCACATTGATAGTTACAACTGATACACTGATTTTAATAGATTCTTAGCAGAGGAAATTATCTATTTAAGTCAGGTAAATTATTATAAATCTAGCCTTATTTTAACCGCAAAGAAGAGCCAGCTTTGGCTGGTGAAGACGGAGTGTAGTCTGAAAGACGTGACACGAAGGTAGAAGAACACAAAGGTTTGAATGTCACTATTATTGAAAATCCATTACCTAAAATTCGCATAGTGGATGGTTTAAAAGTACATAAATCACCTTACCAGAAACCTTTTAAACTTCCAATGAGAACTTGGGGTAATATGGCCATAAAGGATGTTTACTTAATAATCTTGAATTGATTGAGAACATCTTTGTAGTGATCACTGATAGGAATGATCGATTTATTGCTCATGACTAATAATCCATCGGAAGGTTGAATTTCTTCAATTTCATGCGCATTCACAATGTGATTTCGGTGAACGCGATGGAACATTGTTGAATCAAGGAGGGTGGTTATTTTGGCCAATGAAATTTGAATCACAAACTTCTCTTCCCCAACAAAAATAGAACAATAGCGTTCTTCCACCTCGATGTTTACGATATCAGAAACGGCCACTTTCTTCAAGGAATCTTTCTTCTTAATGAACAAAAAATCGGAACTTATTACGGTGTCTTCCTCATCACTTTGAAAAATATCTGGTTGATTGTAGAATTTTTCGATGGCCATTTCTAGCGCATAAAGCACTTCCAAAGGATTGAAAGGTTTCAATAAGAAACTATAAGGCTTTGTTAATTTGGCCCGCTCAAAAATACTTCTATCTGTAGAACTTGTTAAAAACACAAATGGCCTGGCAGATTGTGGAACGTTATTGAGGGTTTCAGCAAAGGTGATTCCTTCAGGAATTCCATTTAGGAAAATATCTATGACAACAATATCTACTTTATTTGCATAAAATAATTGCAAGGCTTCCTGATGAGACCTGGCAACACCAACTACATCAAATTGACTGGAAGTTAATGTTTCGATCAATCTATCACTTTCAGCAACTGTATCTTCAACAATCAGTATTTTAATTTTTTCCATCAATCTATTTCTTTAAGGTCACACTCATTGTTGTTCCCTCCTCTTTTCGACTCCAAATATCCAACTTCCCTCCGTTTTTTGCTAGCATTGACTTACATAAATTCATACCCAATCCTGAGCCAATTTCTTTTTCATGATCTTTCTTTGTCAATTGAGGCGAATCGCTCAACAACTTTATACGTGTTTCCTCCGACATTCCTCTTCCAGTATCTTCCCAATTGAAACAAACCGACCCTTCCTCCTCTTTTTCTAGATTTACGGTAATTTTTGAGCCTGGATTTGAGAATTTGATGCTATTGTCCATGAAATTGCGCAATACAATCTTGAGTGATTCAGCATCTACAAATACTTTTACCGATTTTGGAATCGTATTTTCAAACTGAATGTCTTTCTGATTCAAAACACCTTTAAAATTATAAGCTACTTGATCGATCAACATGCTCAAACGATGCATTTCTTGTTTGAAATAACCGCCATTCGTTTGTAATAGTGCCCAATTCAACAAGTTATCGAGCATATTGTAGGTGTTCGTAGCAATTACGCTGCTTTCTTCCAATTGATTCTCCAAGCTGGAATACTCTTGCTTTTCAACTTTGTCTTTGAGTTGATTGTTACTGACACCCAAAGCATGAACAGAAGACCTAAGATCATGACTAACAATGGAAAATAGTTGATCTTTTGTAGCGTTCAATAAATCGAGTTCTTGTTTTTGATGTAAAATAACGCGCGAACGCAAAACGTTTTGACGGTAAAAGTAAATTCCGAAAACCAAGATTGAAGCAAGTAATATTGCCACAATGAGGTAAGAAGTTAAACGTGATTGTTTTAATTTATTTTCCGTTTCCAAAAGCTCAACTCGTTGCTGTTTTTGCTCTACTGCAAGCCTTTTTTCTATTTGAGCAACTTCGTATATTTTATTTTGATCATTGAGAGAATCCTTCCAAATTTCATATTCTTTTCGGTATTCTAACGCAATATCGAATCTTTTTCTATTTTCCTCTACAACCGCCATATTTAGCGCTGTATTCAGTTTCAATTCTTTTGATCCATATTTCCTTGATAGAATATAAGCTTTCTCAAAATAAGTTATTGCTTTATCGTCTTGATATTGTTCGTAGTAAAGGGTACTCAATGCAATGTATGAGTGGATTAGTGAAACGTAATCTTTTCTTTTTTCAATCTTCTGTATTGCTCTCAAAAGATAATTTTCCGATTTGACGTAACTTTGCAAATGCAAATAACAAATTCCTATGTTGTGTAGCAGAGCGTCAATACGAATCATATTAACCCCTTTTTTATCATTCGTATCAATACTTTTGAAAAGATCCAAGGCTTCATTATAGTTTTCCTGTAAAAGGAAGATTCCACCTCGATTGAAACGGACCATCGTCTTAAACTCAAAATCGTTTCTAACAAGAGAAAATTCTTTCAAGGCATATTTGAGAATTCCTTTTTTATGAAATGCTTCAGCACGATAATAATGAATAAAATCGAGAATTTTTGGATCCTTTACCTTTTGCACTAATTGTTGTGTATTCACCAAAACAGAGTCCCAGTTCTCATGCTGCGCAAAAACAACTACCCTTGATAACCTTTCTAGATCGGGAGACTTTTTAGCCAATATTTGTGTTTTCTCATCAATGAATTTATTATTATCAGACCGTTGAGAAAATGAATGAAAAGAAATAAAAAAAAGCACCACAATTAATGGCGCTTTTATCCAATTAACAAATGTATTCAAATAAAACATTCTTTATACTTCTGTAGTTCTGACTGAAGTCATAACTCCACGAGAAGTTTTTGGCCCAACAGTACAAACAACCATAGTGGAGATGCTTAAAACACTTCCCAAAGAGATTGCTCTACCTCTTGCATCAGTTGTACTTGCTCGAAACTTACAATTTACTTGCACAATTTCGGATGTTAAGTTTGATGCATAACTCGCATAAAAAGATAAGCTACTCGGCTCAGTGGACGAATAATATTGTTTGATCGATACTTGACTTGGGTTTACATTTGCAGGAATCATAAATGACATAATAACATTTAATTGTCCATTTGCAACTATGTATACTGCATCGATATTGAAAGTTTCTGCCAACGAATTTCCACTTGCCGGAAGAATCGGCAGCATAACTGGTTGTACAATATAAGTTTGGATTGCTCCGTCGGTTTCGTTCAATTTCTCGGTTTCGTTTGTGTCCATAAAAGGTTTCATTTAATTAAACAACTAGTTTGTATCCAAAAATGCTACTTTTTAAGCAAAGAAGAAAGAAGTTCTGATTAAAAGATGGAATAAAATAATTTTTGTTTAATCAATTAGCTCTATTTGAGATTCAAACAGATTTTCTTAGATTGAAAATTCATTGGACACATTTCTTGCTCTGAAAATTTCAAAAACAACCTCATCTTATGAAGCAATGTATTTTAACCTTCTCAACACCAAAGATGGTTTTCATTTTTTAGCTTCTTTCAGATTTTTCGGAACTAAAGCTAGTTAATCTCCCCAGCTACCAGAATAAAAGCAAGGATTCATTTACAAATCATTGAATGTAGTTTTTTGAAGGTAGAAAAAATCTAATAACGAGTTATTTCATTTTCTTCTTTTTAGCTGATCCCACAATTATTTCTTGATCCGCAATGTCCCAATGTTCCTGAAAATCCAGGTTTACTTTGATTACCTTAACTCTACAGTTTTTATTATTCTTTGCCAAATCTTCCCAAACTTTGACATGATTTTTGTTCAATTTACCAGTCCAAACCGCCCAGTAAATCAACACGTAGAAATCAGCTTTTTCAACTTCTTTGATTGGATTTCCTTTGAGATCTCGAAACTTGAATAATTCGACCGATAGATTTGAACTATCTGGCTGATTATACTTCGTATCCACATTCAAATTGGGAATAAATTCAAACAAACCAGCGTTGCAAGAAGTATCGCTTTGTCTGTATTCGATGTAATTCCCTCGACTATCGTAAATCGAAGCATCTGGAATGGAGCGTCCTTTTAACATTTTAGGATAAACCCGACTATATACTGTCACAATATTGCTCGTATCCATATCGTTTTTCAAAGCACTTTTCTTGATACCTTTTTCACTTTCAAGTTCTGGGTCTTTAATCCCATACATTTTCTTCATGATTGGATTACAGCTGAGCAAAAAGAAAACAGCCATTAGAGATAAGAAATGTTTTTTCATAGTATCGAAATACGTGTTGTTAGAATGCCGTAAATCTAGGTATTCAAGGCTATAAAAAGGCCTTTTTAACTCATTTTCACATGAAAAATCAGACAAGTACTAAAAATCAATCAGTTATCAGTTATCATTTAACTTGAATCAGCGTTTTTGAATACAACGTCAAATTTTCGCTTGAAAGACAAACTAGTTCTTTGTTTTCAAGAATCTTGAAGCTCCATGTTTCAGTTTCTTCATTTGCGTCAAAATCTTCCGGTGTTGGATCAGCAAACTGTGAATAAATCATCTTTAATTCAAGAATTCCATTATCTACCTTGCCACTTTTAACCAAGTAATAAGTACGACTTCTAGCTGTCCCGCTATACTCACTATAAACACCTGAAATTCCCTCATCTCCGATTGTGAAATCCAACGATGAATTATAAGGCACCATATCATGTGCAAACTGAGGAATATCCCGCGTATCTGACCATTGTCCGACGTAATATGCGTATTCTCCTGCTGGAAGATTCACCACTGGTTTCTTCCGTACCACATTCACTTCTGTAATAGCATCCGTTTCGCGAACAATCTTCCAGTCATTACCGAATTTTCTGAAATACAAATACGATTCGACATCAGTTTTTTTCTTGTTTTCGATGCAAATTTTAGTGAATTGAGCTACAAATTCTACTCCCAGTGTATCTCTGTCATTGTAATAAACTTCGGAATACCCCAATTCTTGTTTGTAAGATGCATGTTTTTTTAACCAGTCTGATTTTTGGGCAAGAATTGCTTGCTTGGTCATCTTTTTAGCATAATACAACACGTCATCTGCATACAGATTTTCAAGATCTGATAACTGGTGCTCACTAATTGCCTGATTCCATTTTTTTAGGATTTTTTTTACGGCATCGTAACGTCGAAACACGTTTTCGGTATTCGGGTCTCTATCCGATTCTTTGGATAAAGCGACCTCATCTTCCGAATGGGTTTTCTTTTGTACATCAACTTCAGAATCCGTTTTCGTTTTGTCTTCTTTCGTGTTTTCAGAACTACAGCCAGATAATCCAACTGCTAGCAGAAAAAAGACACCAATTTGTTTACCAATCATTCAGAGTAGTTTGGTTTGAAGGTAGAAAGAATCAGTTTATCAGTTCGTTCGGATCTCTTACAGGTAAGATGAAATCCGCCAAAGCAGTTCCTTGAAAACGAGTCATAAGTATGCCACGCGTGGTTGAATAAACAATAGATGCTAATGAATTTGCTAGACCACCGTTTATATCCAAATTAGTGTCATCTACTACAACCGTTAATTCCTTGAAGTTTTCGACATTAAAAATGTATGCAAAATGGAATTTTGCCGTTGCTTCCTCCAAATTTGTATTCTCTTTGCTTTCAGTTTTAATTTCAATAAAAAAATCTGATTTAATCAAATTTTCTTCCAAATTAAACGCCAAATCAAATTTTGTAGTGTTATCAAATAATTTAATCGCATTCGTGTCAAAATCGAATGGACTGTTCATTTCCGCATGAAGAATGCGAAATCCAGTTATATGGATTTTATCTGCGATCACTTTAGCTGACACGACTCGATGGGCTTTTATGGGTTGTAACATTAAACTTTTCAAACTTGCTATTTGAAGGATAGCTTCTGTTTCTCCAAACAGTAAAACTTACTTCCTTATGCAAGGAAGAATCAACCACATGCACAGAAGGGACCTGAATTAATTCTTCTCCTAATTCTGCCTGTAGTTTTGCAAGCGATCTTAATGTGAAATTGTGCTCACCATTTAGCCATTTGCTAATTTCTGAAGGTTTTTTATCCAAGCTTTCAGCCAATTCTTTTTGAGACATGCCTTTTTCAGTCAATATTTGATTGATTCTTTTGATGATATCTGCATACCAACGCACAAAGATCTCCACGTCTTTCGGAGTTTCGTCTAGAATTTCTTGTAAGATTTCACTTCTCATACTTCTAAATTTTAATGGTGTTTCAAGTATTCCTAATCAATGATTATTTCTTCTGTTTGACCAAACTGAAATTCACCGTAATTATATGCTTTAAGAATTTTAACTGCAAATTGTTGCGCCTCGTAAAATACCATGCTCGTTTTTCCATCTTGAGCAGCATCACTCGTTTTTTCATCACCATTGAATAATACAACTATTTCATTACTAATTCTCAAGCAATATAAGCGCAAAGGGTAATTTATATGAAAGAATGTAATGGTATCTTTTTCAATTTCACCTTTGGGTGGAATTCCATTTGCACTTCGCTCTTCTCTAAAATAAATGGAAAGAGCTCCGTCTACCTCACCAATTATAGTTGTTAAAAATTTTGCTATTTCTTGAAAATTTCTTTTTAGAGTGTCATTATTTCTGCTTTTTAAAAAGAATTTATCCGTTTCACTGTATGAAGCATCCAGTTGTTTAACTGTATACAATGTACATTTTGATCCCTCGTCATCCCACACTTCAACGGCAAAGCTATTCATTTATTTCAATGTTACAAATTATAATTCACTTATAAGTTAATTCTTGCTTTTTTTATCATATAGTTCATTTATTGTATTGAATTGAAAATCCTTTTTTGATACATAACTAAAATAAATGATAATAGATTCATTTTACTTTTTTGGCTGTAACAATTGATTCGCCATCATCAACAGGATTATCTGTAGATCCTAACTCACAAACTATTTCAGTAGCATCTGCATGAATAGCGTTAGTTATAGCTTCGTTAATGACATCAATTTGTGTCATACGAGGGCTGATATCTTCATCAACAATGCGCTTTATTTCGGCGTACATTTTACTCATAGCAATGCAATAAGTTCTATTAATGATTTTTTATTATTTGAGTATTTAATTGAATTCAATACATGTTCCATTGAATAATCAGGTAATGATTGATCCTTTATCAAAGCTTTCCATTTGTTATTGTAAAAAGTAATTAATTTACCGTCCCAATCTTGGGTTTGTGTTTCTCCATTTTTTACCCACTCAAAACATTTAATTTTAGGATTAGTCAATAAAATACCTTGTTCAGATTCAATCCACCTTAAATTCTCTTGCAATTCAATCATATACCTACGTGTTTGACCTAATTCGTTGTCGAAATCAAAATAAAGATGTTGACCTGCATCAAGTAAAATATTAAATGTGAAGCGCTCAAGTTTTGAAACTAAATCAAAAGCAAGATCTAATTCTCGTTTAAAAATTGGTGTTCCAATATTGTCATGAGAAAAAGGGTTAAAATACCAATCTTTTAAGTTTTTTAAATCAGTCAATTCTGAAGCATTAATACTATTGTCTTGACAAAAATCAATGAATTTTTCTAAATATTGATTTAAAGTTTTTAGTTTTTTGATTTCTGTTATTCCAGTTTCATGGTCAAAATACTCACCGTAATGCTTATTTGCTGGAAGTAGTTCTTTTATTCTCTTTTCTAAAGCTTTTCTAAGATGGTTTGCACAAGAAGGATAATCATGTTTAGAATAATAAAATTCAGCTTTTTGGATATAATCTAATGAATTAAAAAACAAAGGAGTATTGAATGCTAAACCTACTTTTTGATTCGCATATAATTCTAAATAACACCATTTTCCTTTAGATTTTGTTTCAAACCAGTTTTTAGCAACTTGAAACCAAAATCTATCATAAGTTGAAATGAAAATTTGATAATTTGTAAAGAAAGGTTCTGGCTCTGTTTGAATTACATCTGCATTACGTTTTATTCTTTCAATTATTTTATTATCATTCTCTTCATCAACAAAGTGTTCAATTATTGGTTTTTTGAAGTTTTTTAGAATATTTAAAAGAGGTAGTCGGTTACTCATGTCTAGACCTATAAAAATATCGTCTAAATAAAGAATTTTAAAATCAAAATTATTCTGGGGTGTGTTTATTAAAGCTGCAAAATAAATTGAAATTGCCAATGCGGACAATCGAGCTTCATTGAGTACCGTTAAATGATTTTCTTCATCATTTTCAGTATCCAAACCAAATAAACTAACTGATAAATCAATTTCACAAATCGGATGTTTTCCCGTTCGTTCTTTTTTAGAAGAATGTATATAGTCAATATAAGGCTCGATAAACACTAATTGAACTTCAAGATGTGGCTCGAAAAATTTAATAATTTCATTTAGGATTAAATTTATTCTTCGGATATCTAGATCCAAACCTTGAGCAAATAAAGCTAAGTTTTCTTCTTTATACCAAGCTCTAGGAGCAAAAAGAGATTCCCATGAGTGAAGATAAGATCTTTGAGTTACGCTATTTTTTTGTTTAGCCAGGATATTTTCAATTAATAGATTCGCAAACCTTCTTCGAAACTCGGTTCTATCCCGTAAATCATCCATTAAATATGTTTGTAGTAATTCACGATAAGATAGAAAACTATTCAATAAATTTGCTTGTGCAATATAATTTGCTCCTTGGATATTGTTATTTGTCACGCCAAATTCGCGTTGTTCACATCCGTGAACATCTGTAAAAGTTATTTTTACTGACACATCGTTTAATACTTCCGATTGTATATCGGTATCTTCATTTTTGATCCTTGTTTTTGAAACTGCGATGTGTCTTGACGGAATTACTTCTACAGTGTTATCCGAACTATTGAAAAATTGTTTCAAACCCTCATAAACACTTGATTTCCCACTTCCATTTTCACCATAAATCAAAACACTCTTTCCTTCTGGTATAATTATTTTATTTTCTTCACCTCTATTATAAAATGCTTTATAATTGACGAATTCTATTTCGGATATCCGTTTCATATTTTGCTACTGTTCATAATTAATTCAATTTGAGGAATAGCAAGCATATTAAACATAGCTTCTTTTAATGGGTGATTTTCTTGGTTTATTAAAACATAAATTTTCCGAAGTTGATGAACTGCTATTTCACTAATATTTAAATCTGGTAAATCACTTATATATTTAGCAATGTAAAGGTTACGAATTTTAAACTCTTCTTTAAAGTACAACTCAAATACCAAAGCATTGGCAATTTGCTCGAAATATATTAAAATAAAATTGTCATTGAATTCTTTAGAATTTTCCTTTTTAAGGGAGACTAAATAGTCAGTTATTTTAATAAATGGTATTTCTTCAGATTCAGAAACTCTTTTTACTGGAATTTTTTCAAAAAATATTTTTTGGAGTTTCCTACTGCCACCTTGCAATTCAGGGAAATCATCGGCAAAGCAATGATAAAATAATTTTGAATTAAATATACAAGTAAGATATTTCAAATGTTCACCACTCATAATGAAAAACCGATCAGTACACAAAAAGTGGTCATTTTCATCATAAACGAATGGAAAATACTTTGTAATGTCAAGAAAAATTATTTTATCTTTTTCAAAATCGTCATAATATGCGCATTTTCTTAATTCCCACCAATAGTCACCTTTATCATCACGTCTATATAATCCTTTATCTTTACCTGTATATGCGTCACCCTTGAACTTAAGATATTTATATATTGAAGGGAATGAATCTTTGAAAAATTGTTCTGGTTCTTTGCCGTTTCTGTAAAGATTTGTCCATCCGCTTTTGATAGTAATCAAAAATTTATTTTCAAAGTTAGGATACCATTTTTCAATATTTCGAGAACTACTAAGTATTGGTTTAATTATGTGTTCACAATTAGAATCTTCTTGAATTAAAAGGTTTTTGTCGTCTTCATGTATAATAAAACCTTCATTGAATCCAGTTAATAAACCCCTATTGATTTTAATTAACCAGTTTTTTAATGGTATCCCTTGATTTTCGATAAAATCTTTGATATCATAAATATCCTTATCGCCTACAACCCAGGCATTTGAATCTATATTTGTTAAAGGATACTTATTATTTAAAATATAGTGACTTATACTTTGTTGCTTTATATCAAAATCTGAATTTAATTTTATTACTTCAAAGTTTGTGAAGTCACTACTTTTCAAATATAATTTTGATTTCGTAAATAATATATTGGTATCTACAGTAGCCGTTCTAAAAACCTGTACATTTCCTAAATCTACTAAAAGAATTGGTGTCGTTTTTTTAGCGAAAAAATGGCGAAGACTCATTCCATATTTTGCTCTCATCCATTTATTTGAAGTAATGAAGCATAATATTCCTGTATCATTAAGTAATTCTATACTTCTTTCGTAGAAAAGCGAATATATGTCACCAGTTTTTTCAAATGTCTCATAATTTAAATGTTGGTATAGTTTTGCTAATTTCCCACCATCTTTTTGTAATTGAACATAAGGTGGATTTCCGATCACCAAATCAAATTGATTGACTCCAAACATCCAATCTGGATCAAACCACTCAGCTTTGTTATGACCAAATGGCTCCCAAGTACTTAATTTATAGGCTCTAGATTCAGTATCAACAAACAAGTTCATTTGTTCTTTAAAGATTTTCCGTTGAACTTGTGGAAATTGATCCTTAATCTTATATTTCTCATTTCCTGAACTTTGTAAATAATCTGTTCTAAGCTGCTCTAGTTCTTCTAGTTCTTCGAAATGATCAAATAAACCTCGTGACTGTTGTTCTGGAAGTTTCAACAAGGTGTTTGCAGTTACAAACTTAAATTCAAGGTTAGGTAATGGATCAATTCCACGGTTGGGTTTTGAATCATCAATGCGCTCATCGACCACTAAAGTCAAGAAGCAACGTAGTTTCGATATTTCAGCCGCTATCGGCTGAATATCTACTCCATATAGTGAGTTCTGAATAATTCCTATTTTACGTGCATACTGTGAATTTCCTTCTAATTTTTCTTTTACGGCTTTTCTCGCTGTTGCATTTTTATTTTCATTGATACGTTGCTTTATCCACCACACAGCATTTTTATCTAATTTTTGTAGGGCTAAAACGATTTTTTGTAGTACCCCCATTGGAAATGCTCCTGACCCGCAAGCAGGATCTAATATTTTCACTGTATCTAGGGCTTTCAGAATTCCAATTCTATCTGATTCATTGAATTCAATTTCAGCGTTTTCTGACATTTTAAAAACAGTACGCAATTTATGCTGAGAAATAGTTGTTTTATTATGAATGTACTGCACCAACGATTCTGTCGCCATATAATCAACTATCTCGCGGGGAGTATAAAAACTCCCTGTTGCTTTTCTCGCTGTTTCGCCACTATCCGGATCTATTTCTGCTAATAAGTTTTCGAAAATCCGCCCTAACATTTCTGGATCTACACTAACTTCAACATCGGTAACCGAGTTTTCGTCGATTGTAAAATTGTATTTTTCTAATTCTTCAAAAAAAGATTGAAACCATTTATCAGATATGATTAGAGTATCAATATTTTCGGAAAGACCTGTTAATTTATTAAGTCTGTAATAGTCATCAACACCTGGCTCAAAAAGCCCTCCATTTAAAAAGGGAACTTTTTCACAGCCGTATGGAAGATTATCCAACCGTTCGTCCATAGGTGTATTCAATGTTTGAAAGAACAATCTCTCCAGAATTGTATGGTAATAATTTTTATTAGCATTAACAGCTTTTGAGGAAAGTAATTCCTCTGCTATAAGAGAAGCCTCATTCTTTTCTTTTTTCATTTTGAGGAACCAACAAAATACAGAACGACCTATTAATCGGACTGCAAATTCTTGATATACCTGTCTTGCATCCTTTGTAAGATCTGGCAGAATTAACTTCCCATCTCCAAAATCCGTTTGTTTTTTTACGGATCCTATTTTACCCCCCACCAATTCATAGAATTTCTGTTGAATAATCTTGTAAAATTCTTCATTCAGTACATCTACACTAAATGATCTTCTGATATCCTCTAGAGAAAATACTTTTCCTGAAAGTTTACTAAGGAAAATAGTTGGTGTTTGCACTTGTTCCCCTTCTCCTAAAAGATATGTAAAACGTTTAGGTTCGGTTGCTTCAGTTATTACTTCTCCTTCATTATTTAAAACCTTTACTTCAGAAACAAATGACAACCTCCATTTATTCTCTTGTACAAAGACAACTAATGCTCCATCTACATCGTATTGATAAACCTCCCGCAATAATTTCCGTAACCCAACTTTATTGCGTTCTAAAAACACGTTCGCTTTTACTTCAATTTTATACAAACCTATAATTCGATCGTCTGTTGTTGTTATATTTCCTAATTCAAATGCACTGTCAGCAAGATCGTTTGTAGGAAGCGATATTTGTTTTGGTTGCACCAATAGTTGGCGTGCGCCAAATACGGTTTTTAATACTTCAAGCCAATTCTCATGGTTATAAGCATTTGAAAATATCTTTTGTAATTGTGCTTTATCCATGGTGTTTAAATGCTTTTCAATTCTTGGTTAATGAATGTGGTCAATTTTTCAATACTTGGTAACTGCAGGAGGTATTTACTGACAAAAAGGTTTTGATCCATTCCTGCAGTTGCATATTCTACCAATGCTTGGTTTGTATCAGTTACTAACAATATTCCAATTGGTTCATTGTCACCGATTTCCTTCATTTCTTTTTTGTAGTAGTTCAGGTATGTGTTTAGTTGACCAGCATTCGCATGATTGAACTCTTCCACTTTCAATTCAATGAGAATATGGCATTTCAATATACGATGGTAGAATACTAAATCAATGAAGTAGTATTCGTTGCCGATTAGGATTCTTTTTTGTCTTGCTTCCAAACAAAATCCATGACCCAATTCTAATATGAACTCACGTAAATGATCTAAGAGTGCTGATTCTAAATCTGATTCTTCAACAGCATCTTTGATCGGTAGTCCTAAAAATTCGAACGTATACACATCTTTTACCAAACCTTTTTGTTGTTCCGGAACTGTCTGAACAAGGGGTATTAACAATTCTGGCTTTTTAGAAATTCCAGAGCGTTCAAACAACAAGGCATTGATTTGTCGTTTTAGTTCGCGGACTGACCATGTACCTTTAATCGCTTCAATGATATAGAAGGTTCGTTTTAATGGATCTGAAATTGGAATGAGTAGTGTTATATGTGTGAATGATAGCGATTCAATCATTTTAGTAGCGAGAGAATCTTGTGTGCTATCAACGCTTTGGGTCCTGTTTTCCAACTCTTCGGTCAGTGACTGAAGAGTTCCCAATTCTACGTTTTTCAATTCTGCAGTCAGTGACTGCGAAATCTTATTTGAAGGGTTATCCAATACTGCAGTCACTGACTGCAGAATCTCAGGAAAAGCGAAATAAAACTCTCGAAACAAGTTTAAATTTCTAGAAGACAAACCTTTTACATTAGCGATTTTTAGATTTTCAGCTAGTGTTTCAATCAATTTATCGCCATAAGTTGCTCTTTCTTCACCTTTTTGTTCAAACTCAACAATGTAATGACCAATTAGCCAGTTACGCATTGTAAGCAATTGATTTACTGCTTTATTTGCTTGAACTGAAAGATTAGAATCGATCAGTTGAATTTGATGAACGAGGCTATTTATTTTCATGGAACAAAAGTTTCAGTGATCACAATGGAAGGAGTAATATTTACATCAATTTCTTGCTGAGAATCACTTGAATCTGTTTCACTGGAAGAAAGACTGTATTTTTTAGAAAGTAGAATAATCAGATTATCTACTTGACCGTGAGTAATCGAACGCTTATCCAACTCACGTTTCATTTTTCGAATTTCATTTGGCAAAGGAGTAAATGTTCCTTTATCTACCAATTCAATCAATTCAGTGCAAGCATTTTTGGTTTCTTCACTACGTGTAATCCCTTTTTGTTCACGTAAGAACTTTTTGGCTTGCGCACTAATTGCATCAGCTTTATCCGTCGTTGTAACACCTTCGTCAGTAGAACTGAAAAATTCTTTATCAAATTCATCTAATGCAGCTTGCACTTGACCAAAATGAGAAGTAGGCAATTCACCAGACAGTTCGGAAGCATTTGATTCAAAATACTCAGCAGCTTCAATGAAAGTTAAAGGCACTACCTTCTTTTCAGCAGAAACACTATAGAACTCCATTTTATATGGTGATTTCAAAAAGACCAAGCTTGCGTTATTCAATGAATCATCTTTTGCATTTGAATTCTTACGAGCTGTTCGCGCTTTCATAGGAAAAGCTTTGATACGCTTAAATTCAATAGGATTAGCATCTTTAAACTCCCGGATGAAACGCAAATATTTGAGGCGCTTATCTTCTTCGTCAGGCATTCCTTCTTTGAATAATTCAAACTGTTCAACTAACTCTTCATGCGTAAAGACTTGAGCATCTTCACCAAAGGCACTGTGAAATCCTTGAAGCTTAATTAGGGCATTTTTATACAATTTAATTTCTTCATCACCTTGTTGCGAGGGATAGAAGTTGTAATTGTAAACAACACCTGCAATACTTCCAATTCGATTAATACGCCCCGTTCTTTGCATTAAACGGGTTGCGTTCCATGGTGTATCATAATTTACTAATACATTCGCACGATGTAGGTTTACACCTTCAGCCAAAACATCTGTTGTAATTAGAATATGGTAATCGTCTTTTCGCTCACCAATGTAATTTGCATCAAAATTTTTCTGAATCGTTTCAAAAACCTTTTTCCTGTTTTCAGAAGAGATTTTCAACACACCTTTGCCGTCATAGTCCTTCAGCTTTTCATACAAATACTCTGCTGTATCATTGCTTTCTGTAAAAATTACTAACTGTCCAGTTGGGTTAATCTCTTTATTGAACAATTCGTTTTCAAAGGTCTTTAGAAGTTCATCCAACTTGGGGTCTTCTTTGATTTCGGACCATTGTTTGTACAAGTCTTTTAATAACGAATGGTCTTTTTTTAGCCCTTCCAAAAAATCCGGATCAAAATCCTCAGCTTTAAATACATTGTTTCTAGGATTTTCAACACTTATTTTTTCAATTAACTCTTCAATCTCTTCCATTGAAAAGCCTTTCTCAACTAACTCATTTATATTCAAATCAGGAGCAATTAGGACTTTGTCATTCTCAAACATTTGAATCATTCGTTCAGTTGAGACCATCAAATTTCTCAAGGTGATTTTAAACGAATGAAAACTACTTTCCAATCGTTTCACCATCAATGTTTTCATGATTCCAGCAAGCGACTTCGAAACGAGAACTGCTTGCTCATAATATTTATCTCTGTCGTCTTGATTCAAGAAGCGAATAGCTTGATACCTGAAATAGTTGACTTTATCTTCATCGGTTAAATAGAAAATGGTTTGATAAAATAACTTGCCTAATTTGGAATTCAAAGAGTATACAACTGGTTTTAAAGGAGCTATTTCAGGAAAAACAATTCCTTGTTCTTTCAAATCATCAATGTATTTAGGATAGTTCTTTAAATCGCGTCTTGTTCTACGCACGGTAATTTGAGAAATCACTCGCTCACGAATTTGATTATACATATCACGAATTCGCTGTATTTCCGGATTATCTTCCTTCATTATGTCTCTATACTCACGAACTATTGGTCCGAAAAAAGACTGGAGATTTGTTACAGGTAAAGTACTCTTTCTTGCATCCTGGAACAATAATAATTGGTAGTATAAATCTTGAGGTCTGTTATTTAATGGCGTAGCAGAAATCAACATTACTTTTTTGTTTTTTCCTTTTACCAATCCATCACCATTTCTTGGAGCCTTACAAATCCGCTGCAATTGAGCAAAAGTTGCTGAAGCGTGATTTCTATATTTGTGTGCCTCATCAACAAGAATCAAATCATAATCCTCTTTCAACCAATAATTGAGATCATCACCTTTGATAATCTTATCCAAACTACCATTGGTTATAAATTTTGTGTGTTTATCCAAACCAAACATTCGGAATGTGCTTTTCCAATTTTTTTCTAATGCAGGTGGATAAACAACCAATATTTTCGTGTTCATGGAGCCATTAGCTATCATAAAGCGTTTAGCAATCATTGAAGCAACTATTGTTTTACCTAAACCGACAACGTCCGAAAGGAAAAACCCATTATGCTCCATTAACATTGAGAAACCTTGGTTTACTGCATCAATTTGGTAACTTAATTTTTTATAGGTTTTGGGAAGATCTCCAACGGTATCAGGATCATAGTCTATATTCTTACCGAAATACTCGATTAGTAATTTCAGGTAAATCTCGAAAGGAGTATAATTTTGTCCAATATGCGTCTTCTTCTTGAATTCTTTAATATCTGCTGGAAGGATTGGAGTAGATTGCTCCCAAAGGATATTGAATTCTTTTTTAGTAAACTCAACATCATCATAATCTTTCAATGCAATGTTCAATTCATAATTTGGAGATTTTTTGATTCCAAGCCCAGCTTCAGTGAGATTTGAAGACCCCATTATTACCCAACCATCGGAATGCTCTGTATGTACTTCTGGAAGAAATAAATAGAACTTAGCATGCAAAGTTTTAGAGTTGTGTGCACGAACTTCAATTCTACCAGAAATCAAATCTTCAATGAATTTTAAAATTCCATTTTCAACTTCTTCTGAGTACTTCGCATCTTTCAAGTCTTGGATAAACCAATTCAAAAATTCATGTTTTGTTTTAGTTTCATCACCAAAATAGAGCAATCCTTTTCGTTGTGACTCTGCAAACATTTCATCAACATTGATTCCAACAAGGATTTTTATGTCTTTGATATCTTTTAAATATTCTTGCAAAGCAAAATAACCTGAAGATCTGAAATAACCAACCACTGCATGAAATGCATAAATGTCTTTCATGTTTTCAAGAATCCCTTTGAATTTTTGGAAAACGGTCTTATCCTCAGTATTTGTAAAAAACTTAGTGCTCATTCGATTGATCGTTTAATAATTCTTTTGGTGAAACAGATAATATTTTAGCAATTTGATATAAAACCTCAATTGTTGGTTGTCTTCGATTGTTGCAGTAATCATTAACCATATTGAAGCTTTTACCTAGCTTTTCTGCTAACCAGGTTTGCTTAATACCTTTTTCTTGAAGAACATCTTTTATTCGGTTCATGTGATAAAAATGAGATGATGAATTTAGGAAAAAATACCAACGGATAGTTGGTAAAAACAGGAGAGTTATGAACAACTTAATAATCGCAATTGGCTCAACCTTTATTTCCGCTTGTCAAAAGATGACAGCGGAAATAATATCAAATTAAACATACTCCGCAGCCGTGAACGAACCCGATTACCATACAGTTTCTCCAACTCATTCGCATTCAAATTGGTAGTGCCATGGGTTACAATTCCAAGATTTACATGTAAATCATATCTATGCAAAAGTATCTCTGCCATGGAGTTGGTTTCATTGCCGAACTGCTTGATGTTATTTTGGATAAAACAAAAAACTTAGCTTTAGATTTGTCTTCATATTTGCTGGCTAAAAAATTACTGTTTAGCGGATCAATCACAAAAGTTGGGGAGGAATTTGAATAGAATTTAGAACTTTGGAAAAAAAAGCGATTGGATCCACAAATTGAACTATTGAAACTGGTACTTCCAGAGTTATTGGTTGATTTCTTTGACTTCATGAAAGTTGAAAAGCAAAATGAAACGTTGCATCTTTACTTTGAAGAATTAAATAAACCACCAACAGAGCATCTTCATAAAGAATTAATCTCTAAAGGATTCCATGATGAAATTACGATTCAGGATTTTCCACTCAGAGGTAAACATGTTTTTCTGCATGTAAAGCGCAGAAGATGGACTGATAAGAACACCAAGGAGATTGTTCAAAGAGATTGGAATATCGTTGCTAAAGGTACTCGCATGACCGATGAGTTTGCCTCTTTTTTAAAACAAATCAGTCGCTTCTAAACCGTTCAGCTGTCATACTATTGGTTCATTTTATGGTGTCAAGGGTAAGAAACTACAACGACAGCATAAGGATTGGTTAAGTGATTTTAGGAACTGGGAACAGCTTGCTCATGCCAAAGAGTATTTACTTTTTACCGATAATATTGGAACTCATTTATCCCTGGATGAAACCTCTCTATCTCAGGGTGAGCTTTACACCATCATCACCAACAAAGCAGCCAAAGGAAAACAAGGATCCATTGTCGCAATTATAACAGGAACCAACTCCGAATACATTACAACAATACTTCAAAAAATTCCACTAAAGCTTCGTAAAAAGGTAGTAGAAATAACTCTGGATATGGCTGGAAGCATGAATTTGATTGCAAAAAGAAACTTTCCAGATGCTGTGCTTGTTACAGATCGTTTCCATGTCGAAAAACTAGCTTTGGAAGCCGTTCAGGAGCTTCGCGTAAAGCATCGATGGGAAGCGCTCGATGCAGAAAATGAAGCCATTGAAAAAGCAAAGAATCAAAAGAAAGCATACCATCCTGTTATCCTTGAAAACGGAGATACCATCAGGCAATTATTAGCAAGAAGCAGATACGTACTTTATAAAAAACCTTCTAAATGGACCTTCAATCAAAAACAACGAGCGGAAATCCTATTTTATCTTTATCCAGATATCCAAATAGCTTATCAACTAGCACAACAACTGAAAGGGATTTTTGAACAAACCAAAGACAAAATTTACGCTTACACCAAATTGGCCAAATGGCATGAAAAAGTAACTAAAGCTGGTTTTAAATCTTTCAACTCCATATCTAGAACAATCCAAAATCATTACAAAACAATCCTCAATTACTTTGATAACCGAAGTACAAATGCTTCCGCTGAAGCATTTAATGCCAAAATAAAAGCATTTAGATCTCAATTTAGAGGTGTTAGGGATATCCAATATTTTTTATTCCGATTAACGCAAATTTATGCTTAGTCCCCAGAATTTGGTCTTGATCCTATACTATTGGTTTGTAGCAATTCTCAGCCAGCAAGATATAACAGAAAATATGCTGGCTAAATAGCTAGCTGATTTTTTGTTTTTAATTGAAATTATTTGTTTTTGTTGAGAACAGATAAAAGCATGAAAACGCTGTACCTGCTTGAAATTTGGTAGGTATTAACGAAGAAAGCCTCCTTAAAGGAGGCTTTCTAGTGATCCCGCTGGAATCGTTTGTGATTCGGCTGGGACTAGCCAAATGCGGGGGAAACCCTTGTAAATACTATATTTTGTGAAAACTCGCTTAATTCAGGGACCCGAATGGGTCTCTTGAAAATTGCATTGTTTTGTATTGAATCAAAGAACTTTTCCTACACTACAAAGATACGACTTTACTTAGTATCTGCCTACAAAACAGACCAAATTTAATGAGGTAAAATCTTATTTTTTTCTCGTGCGTTGTGTGCGTTTTTTTGGAGATTCTGCAAGCCTTTATATGCTTTCGTATGTCGTAAGCCGTTCACTTCGTGATATGCTTTCAGCGTGAAGCCTTTTGCTTCTAAGGTGATCACGATGCGCCGCTGTTTTCTTTCGGTATAGTTTTCATACACTATCCATACTTTAAACATACTTACGCTATTCATTATGTCGCACCAAAATGAGCCGAATCACGGCAAATTTTATGATGGGTGAACCATGGTTTCAAAGTAAAGTAAACCAAAGCACCACAAGCGTTATTACACGTAAAAAAGGGTCGTTTTACCAACATAACTTTAACGTAACGGACTGAAATTCTATTCGCGATATGAATGATGTTTAAGGGTTGCGAAGGTCGCAATCGGCTAAATCAAAAACTATACGATTATGGCAAGACAAAAAGGTATCATTAAGCTGAAAGGAAAAGTTGGCGACCTCTCATTTTACCAGTCAAGGGATGGGAATCTTGTGCGTGAAAAAGGTGGTGTTGATGGAACGCGTATTGCAAACGATCCGGCATTTGCCAGGACTCGCGAAAACGGAGCCGAGTTTGGTTCTTCCGCGACTTCGGGAAAGTTGGTTCGCGATGCTGTCCGGACGTTGATGATGTCTGCGAGTGACGGAAGGGTAACCGCCCGTTTGACGAAGCTCATGACATCGATCAAGAATCTCGATGCGACGAGCGCGCGAGGTGAACGAACGGTTGGAACGGCAATGGCGCTTCCTGCTGCCAAAGCGCGCCTGAAGGGATTCAATTTCAACAACAGGGCTGTTTTGGGAAGTGTGCTGTACAAATCCTACCAGGTTGATACCGGTACGGGCGAGATCAACATCACGGACCTGGTTCCGTTGAACGATGTTGCTTTCCCGAGAGGTGCTACGCACATGACTTTGCGCGGTGGCTGGGCTAAGATTGACTTTGTGACGAATGAGCAAACGATTGAGTTTACAGATGCTGTAAACCTTCCTATCGATGCCACTCCAAGCAACGTCAACCTGGTTCCGGCTGCGGAACCAGCTGGCGCGGGTGTAGGCGTTTTTCTCCTGATGATTGAATTCTTCCAGGAAGTAAATGCTGTTCAATACTCGCTGAAGAATGGCGCTTTCAATGCGCTGTGCATTGTGGAAGTGGCGTAAAACTCCAGTAAATTATTTATTCATCCGGAAGGAGGTTCGGGCATGATGCCTGAATCTCTTCCACAAGAAAGGACCAATGAATATTATCAAACGCATGAAGTCACCCACCCCGAAGTTCTTCAGGAAGCTTCGAAATTTTGGTCTGATTGTGACAGCTGCGGGTGGCGCGCTTCTCGCCGCTCCTGTAGCCATTCCTGCCACTCTCGTAACCGTTGGCGGTTATTTGGTCGTTGCGGGTTCGGTTGCGACGGCGGTGGCGCAAGCGGTGGTGGCAGACAGACAATAGTTGAACCCTTAAAAAAGTACACATGGGAATTTTCTCAAAGAACCGCGTACCAAAAGATGACCTGGTGCTCCAGGTCAAGATCAGGAAGCGTCCGCGGTTTAAAGCCGGGGCTGAATTGAGCAGTGCTGTGAATCTCACCGTTGAGGTAAACGAAACGGAAGAGCGCGATTCGAATGTGATGGAACTTAAACTCCATCTGTATTCGAAAAGGCTCTTGAAAATTAAGTAAATCCCTATCGTGGGGAAAGTGTATAAACTCTAAAATCCAGTAAAAATGGAACAGAAAAAAGTAAAAAGTGAATTGGTCGTGACTATCAAGGATAAAAAACGACCTCGTTTCAAGGCAGGAACTGAACTGGCTGACAAAGTAAACCTTGTGGCAATTGAAGTTGACGAGGAAACCACCGAGGATACGGAAAGCCTGTTTCTGAGCGTGCATATTCAACGTTCTGCCTCCGTTGCTGCCTTGACGGCAGCTGAATAATTATTAACCGTTTAAAAGCAACTTTATGATTCAGCCAAATGAACATAGTACCGCACTGGGAACGGCAACCGGAACGGTGATCACCGTGGCCGCGAACATTGGTTCGCAGGATTATATCAAGACCGCGATCCTGGCAACTGTCGGAGCCATTGTAAGTTTTGGCGTATCGTTGTTTTTGAAGTGGCTGGTAAAGAAAATGAAACGTTAAAACGTTCTTTGAAATAAAATTGATCGTGAAGGTCGCCCGGGTTTCGGGCGACCTTTTTTAGTTTTACCTTAAAATGTCTCTTATCAGGGCGTACTTCAATTTATTTAAGGTTTTCAAAATCTCCCTATGACGCAGATCTTTAGTGGTTATCTCCTGAAGCAGTTCTATACCTGAATAAAAGATCTTGTTGTTTCTTTTACTGCCTTCAATTCCGTATTTCAGGCAGTTTTTCAGATCGTTGATCCTGATGAACGGGATTGCAGAACCGTAGAGGAATTCGCGGAAACGGTTTCCCTGCCACAACGCGAAAGTGATCCAGTAGAGGGATTCTTTTTCCTGTTCGGACTGGCAGATGCAAACGAAGCAGTTCGGGCAAGGCTCATTAAGCGGTTTTCCACTATTCAAACCCTTGTTGAGAATGAAGAAGTGGAAACCTTTGTATTCTTCGTTCACGCGGTGGCATTTTAGCTTAAACTGAAACATAATTATGGATTAAAAATTATGCTCTGTCGCTTCGCTCCGCGCAATTATTTCAAAAGAAGGAAGAAAAAAAACGGAAAAAAAAAGAAAAAAGAAAGCCCTTTTTCCGGGGCTTGGATTGACTGGATGCAAGGTTTTTTGCTCAAAAAATACTACCCGACCTCATCACGGGAATTGGTTGGGTAGTGTAGATTTGAACTACCAGGAAAAACGATACCAGGAACGAAAAACCAAGGGTGGAGATTATTTGAGTAAAACCCGAAGGGCTTGACCTTGCAGTAAGGCTAGCCAAGCCCCAACTTTGCGTTCATTTTTTATTTTTTAACTTGGCGATGAATTAAATGAAGAAGTTATTTGTTCTCCTTTGACCATTTTAGGTTTTGAGCGTATTTTGTATGGGGAGATATTTCATAATGATATTGTTTTGTACCAATATCATGACCCAAAGATTGAATTAATTCGTCAGTTGCCCAAATATATTCAGAGGCAGTTTGTTCTTGCAATTTCTCTAAGATTGGCTTTTGCTCATCATTTACAACAAGATCGAAAATATCAAAAATGAACATTCCTTTTCCTCCATTATCCATTGTAATAATTGGAGATCTTACTTGATCTTTAAATTTGTAATCAATGAATCGAAATTGTTTCCACGGGAGTATACTTGTGTCAATTAACTCCTCGCAAAACTCTCTCCAAGGTGAAATTTCTCTATCCTTTTTTGAATCAAACCATTTTAAAAAATCTATCACATATTTTCCTTTAACATATACTCGCAAATCATTTTTAGCAATACCTTTTTCTGTTTCAAATTTCCGATCCGGCTTAACTCCTAAATCTTCAAATTTCTGTTCAGAACCCGGAAGTGTTTTGTAACAGCCACCAACAGGCTGATAATAGTTTCTCGTTCTACTTTTCACTAAAAGATAAGAATTTCCAGATTTTATGCGGTATAGATATGCAATGGATATACGTATGTCTTTCTTTCCGTGAAGCCATTTTGTGATAAAATGAAATCTAATTTTTCCATAGTTATCCGTTATGAATGTAACAAGAAGTGTAATACATGTCACAATGCCAGCTTGACCAAACTTCGTTTCCCAAAAGTGCTTATTTTCAATAAAGCCAATAATCATTAGGATTATTGCCACTATAAATGGTATGAGTTTTTTCATATAATTTGAGGGCTAGGTTTTATTTTAGAAATTGTTTCCGTTAGAATTTCATATGTTAGTTCTTTGTCAGGAAATGAAGCAGCGATGGCTTCCGGAAGAATTCTAAGTCTGATATCAGAAAATGAAAAACCAAGTCCATCATTTTTTTCCGGACCCGTAATTTCTGCTAAATGTTCTAATTGCTTTGTGGAAAAGTCAATTCCTTCAAGACTTTGTTTAAATAACTCAATCCTTTCTTCTTTAATAGGTCTTTCGAATTCCAAAATAATTGCAGCACGTCTAACAATTGCTTCGTCAATAAAATGAAGACGATTTGTTGACATAAATAAGACTGCTCTGCCGTTCAGTTCACGTATTTCATCAATTTTTTGAATCAATGTGTTTACTGCTGCTTTTTCTTCCTGGTGCATTTGCATTGTTGATCTCGTTGATGCTATTGCATCAGCTTCATCAATCAAAAGAAAAGCAATTCTACGTTTTCCTGCTTGTCTCTTTAATTCAGAAAAAGCATCATTTACTAAATTTCCCATTTGACCATGCAAACCTTCTCCTCTAACTCTTGTATTTAATTTCAGGAAAAAACCTTCCTTTTTCAGCTCCCTTACCATCCTGTCAGCTATAGCTTCAGCCGAAACAGTTTTTCCAGTACCAGCATCTCCAGCGAGGATAATTAGCGGGTATTTATCTTTTAACTGACCAATAATTGGAAGTTCAACCTTGTGAAATTTCTTACTCCACTCAATCAATCCTTCTTGATCAAGCAACAATTTCAGATTTGAAAAGATTCGCTCAAATTTGCTTTCAAAACCGATCAGATTTTTTGTTCTTTCGGCAATTGAAGCACTAGGCAATTCTAGGATGTTATCAAATATTGATTCTATCATTTGTAGTTGGTTTTTTGAAGTTCATACCCTTTACTTGCGTATAATTGAGCGTCATTCTTCGCTAAATGAGGAAAACTGTTATCTATTGATGACGGTCCCCAGGAAACTTTAAAGTTTTCGGTCACATTTTTTTTACCTTCAGCAGTAAGCATTTTCCATTTCTGGGTGTATGACAAAATGACAGAAAGATGTGTGTTAGGAATATCAGTCCAATCATTATTTTTTCCGGCTCTGTCACTATCACTTGCATTTCCAAGTGAATTAACGAGGAATTTAGAAGCTCTTACAACCTTATCCGATACATTTTCTTGAAGTATAATATCAACTGAGTTTAAGTAATTTCCCTCAGCGAGTTTTAGTATGTCATGGAAAATATTATCCACGTATTCCATAGACCATTTTCCTGTTCTTCTAGCAATTGTTCTAATATCAGCTTCGCAGCCTTCAAATGTTTTTCTGATGTCAAGTACTGTGTAAGTACTGGTTTTAGTAGTAGTTCCGTACATAGTTATTTAATATTAAAAGATGGTCCAAAAACACTTTTCCATTCTTGGATGGTATCTCCTTCGTTATTTTTAGATTGTGCAATATTCAATGTGTCAAAAGCTGCCTCGGCTTCGTCAAATATTTCTTGCCATTTGGTGCGATCAAGTCGTTTAACGACATTATTTTCCTTATTTGTATTATCTGCTACATATATTGGTGAGTCAAATGTTGCAGGGACAGAATTAATCGAATCACTGAACTTAATTATCGGGAAATTTGGTGAGCTCATGAATTGGAAGAATCTAATAATTCCTTCTTCGATATTGGTTTCCACTCCAAACTCTTCATCCAAATACGCGACGATAAGTTCAATAGTAAAAGATGATAATCCAGGTTCTGAATCTGTTGGACATAGTTCTTTATAGTTCTTCCACCATTTTAGTGATCTAACAATAGACGTGTAAGAAGGATTATTCTTTCTGAGATTTGCTGAAAACCCTAATTGTTTTGAAATACTTGTAATGTACTTTTTTCCTCCCCGTCTGCTTGGTTGCCATACATATTCAGCTGGAGAGGCCAATGAAACTACAGGAACGATATCTACCTGTAATCCGGAACCTGTAAATGTAATCGTGAGCGATTTAGTGTTTCCTTCAGCATCGACATCTCTGTCAATATCTTTTTGAGGGTAAATCGCTTTCAGGTACTCAATGATGTAATCGTAGAGCTTTTTCAGATCATTTTGAACATTATTATCCCCTGAAACAAACAGAATCAAATCAATATCAATAGGGTTTTCCCCAGTTGGTTTTAATATTGTGTGTTTTTTCCATGAGCCAGCGATCAGATATTTGGTAACCTTCAAACCATTACTTGTGTCGTCAGATATCTTTTTTTCTAGTTTCTCTTTCAGATTTGTGAGTTGATCTCTGTACTTAGCCATATTTTCTGGCTGAAGTTTTATCTTTTTGACAAAGACGCCTAATTGATTATTATTCAGTAGCATGATTAGATTAATTTATAAATCTATCTCTATCAAACAGTGTTCCCAAAAACATTTAATGCCAAAATGACATAAATTTTATTATAGTCTAGGTAAAACAGCCCTGAGCGCTGCCGCGTGGAGCAAGGCAGCAGGCGAACAGCTGGAGGTTTCCGGAAGCTGTGAAGCAAGTGGAAGAAGGTACGACTGGAACGACGCGAGCCGCCCGCGAGTTGAGCGAGGGTGGAAATGGAGAACAGTTGGAAACTGTGGGAATGACCTATGCAGAATGCACGAGGGTTTGGCGGTTTTTTTGTTTTGCGCAAGTGGCTGTGCCTGGCTACAAAAAATGTGACAAACCCGAAGCCCGAGCGATGTAGCAGGCGAGCATTACTTAAGCGGCGGTGACACCCCATGAATTAATTGTGGACGAGAGTGAGGGACGAGCTTCCGGGAACACCTTTTCAGGGGCTTGGGGTGGCAGAGTAGCCGCGACTGACGACGCAGGACGAACAGGCGAAGAAAACAAGTGAACAGCCAAAAGTGAATTCTGAACTATTGGCTATAGTGAACGCTATAAACAAGGGCGCAGAGCAACGGAGCTTGTATTACCCTTGTTTTTATGTTTTATGAAGCTGTGAAGACCAGGAGGAAGACCGATTTACCTTCCCTGTGATTTTAGAAGGATTATGGATTGAAAACCTAATTGATTCCAACAGAAGATTAGTTTTCAGAAAGATCTACTTTGTACCTTTCTTCAATGAATTCGTTTATCTTTTTTTGATTTTTTTCTTTGATAAGGAAAGCAATTTCTTTTTTATCAAAAGGATAGATACCGAATCCTTTAATGTAATTCCGACTTAATGAGAAATAACCAGATCCGTAAGGCTTACTTGATTTTGTTACGTAGAACCAGAATAATCTTGAACCAAGTACTTTTCTCATTACCTGGATTTCTTCACGCGTTTTAGCAACTAAAGCAAGCCCATTGTAAAATAGAAGATTTTGTTCCTCATTCTCTACAAAGTTTGGACTTGTAGATGAAATGTGCGGGAAGAATAACTTAAATGGCATTTTTTCTAGTGACTGGTTTCGTCCGTATGCGTACCATTTCTCATACTTTCCTTTTCCTTTATCGCGATCAGCTAGAATTTTTTGTTTATCCCTCAAGTATTGATAAGCCATTGGATAAGCATCACGGAATTCTTGTTCATCGATTAATTGAACGTTGTTATCAACGTAGCGATATGGGAATATGGCTTTCTCTCGAATAGCATCAACAGACGACTGTTTAGTGAATTTGTTTGAGTTTATAATGTCTGTGCAAATTCCTCTTTCAATAGGATAAACATGACCATTTTGCAAGTAGTAGAAATTTTCATCTTCTTCGATTGGTTTGAAGATGTAAATATTGTTTTTTAATGTTGCTATTCCGTTTCTGGTCTTGAATTTGTCACCAAGTGGAGTGCCAACTGATTCGATTCGATTAAGTAATTCTATTTCCTGAAGATTCCAACCATTAAAATGATCCAATTCTTCAATACTAATTGTCTGAAATTGGATATTCTCATTTAGAGCCTCCAGAGAATTCAGTTTCGCGTAATTCAGTGTATCTGATGCGCGATTCTGAATGAAGCAGATGCATGTATAGGTAGACTTTGAATTGAATACTTGATATCCACCGAAATCAATAATTGTATTGTCAAATTGAGCTAAATATTCACGAACTGCCCGCCCATTGATGCTTTTAAAAAAGGAATTCATAGTGATATACCCAAGAATACCACCAGGTCTCAGGTAAGTCATTCCAAGTTCAAAAAAAGGAATGTACAAATCAGGGTGACCTGTAGAACACACTTGCCAATTCTGCAAAAGGTCTTTGGATTCATCATCAATATTTCTTGAACAGACATAAGGTGGATTTCCGGCAATTACATGGAATCCTTCAAAGCCCGTTATTTCTTCATTCCAATTAAACGAAAGAGCGTTTCCTGTGAATAAATTGAAATCGAAGTCAACATCTTCACCTTCAAGTAAGGCTGCTAAAGAAAGTAATATTTTGGACCTCTCAATTGAATACTCCTGTATATCCAAACCAAAAATATTGTCGCGATAAATCTGTTTGTAGGTTCTCCCAGTTTGCTGCTTTAAATATTTCGCAGCAGTGTATAGAAAACCTGCACAACCGCATGCCGGATCGCATAGGTTCACACCTGTTAAGTCATTCGTATTGGATAAAGTACTTGTGATAATATAATCCCTGATTGATTCAGGTGTGTAAACAGCCCCAGAAACTATTTTCTCCTGAGGTGAAATAACAAATTCAAATGCTTCAATTAAATCTTCAATCGATCGTAATGTATGAATTCGAGAGAATTCTTCAACCAATTTGAAATCTGGAGAGTTTTTCTTGATTCTTAGAGATGATAGTAATTTACCTTTAACCTTGTCTTTTGAATTAGCATTCAAAAAATTGGACACGATAAGCTTATTGACCTTGATCGGATCATACGAATAAGACTTGAGATATGTTTGTAATTCCTTATTCATTCTCTTTGAAAATACTATCCTGTATTTGATTTAGCATTAGTAATACTTGGTAATGAACTCCCTGAACCTCACTTCTCAGTGTTTCATCTGTTATTTTTTCTAGGGCGGAATTAATTTTGTCATTTTGAGATTTGAGTTTTTCTAGCTTCCACATAAGTTCGTGTACAGGAAGCCAAAGCTTTAGTTCGTCGATAATATATTTAGCTACTAAATCCCCTTCGTTAACCGGAATTATACGTCCTTCCTTCGATCTATTAAATCTCGATTTATAATCATCAATAGTCGGTTTGATAAAGCCCTCTTTTCCATCATTTGGATGGCTGGCATCTTTGGTTGGCCATTTGTTCGATTTATAAGTATTACAATAGTTACAAGCATAAATCAAATTGTAATAATCGTTTGGTGGAACAGTATGTGTGAAATCCTTTGGTTTTTGAGGAATGAAGTGGTCAATAGCAAAACTTCTAATTCGAATTAAATCTAAACTATCGCAGTACCCACAGCGATTTTCAAAATCCTCTCTCAGCGTAGTTCTGTATGAAGAATAATGGTCACAGACTGCTCTATCTGGCCTATGTTCCGGAGTTTTAATTCTAAATGGGTACATCAGTCTTTATTTTCAATTCGTGAAAGGAGTGCTTCTGTTTTTTCTATTAGTTGATCTAACTTTTTGTTGGTGTCTGTTGAATAAAAACTTCTCGGTATAGTACTCTTTGCGGATGTAGTTTTTTCAAGGAAATTATTCAGCTCAACATAGCGATCTTCCTCTGCAGGTAATAAACCCGTATCACTTTGACGTTTTTTCTCTAACTCTTGGACCTCATTTTCAGCTTCTGATAATCGAGACTTATATGACTGTATTATTTTCGATAATTTCTGTTTAAATACAGCAACATTTTTGCCCAACATATCCTCTTTACCATTAACTAGGTTCGCGTTAGAGATATGATCCAAAGCATCCAGTTCATGTGAAGTGAGAATTACAAGGGGGTAATAGTAATTTCGTTGCTGAATTTTTTCAATTAATGAATCTGCATTAAAGTCGAAATCCCCATTGTCATCTAAGCGAAAATCCAGCACCAACATATCGATGCCCGACTGGAAAACATCTTCAACGAGTGTATCTGCAGTTGTTGTATCGTTCATTTCAAAAAGAACGATGTCAAACTCATCTTTTAAAAAATGATAGAAGGAACTTCTTTGTCCCGCATCTTCATCAATATATCCGATTCTGTACATGTTATTGATTTTTTCTTTTAGGTACTGTTACTTTAATCGAAAATCCATCCGTTACAGGGATAAGCTCAACTTTTGCATCGTTATAATCATTAATAACCAATGAAACGATATAAAGACCCATTCCGGTTCCTATTTTATTCCCTTTGCGATCTCTTTTGGATGATTCGTTGTAAGTAAAGATTTTCTCAGGCTCGCTTTGATACTCTGGAGCTAGTCCACAACCGTTGTCTGAAAAAGTAATTTCAATTAATTCTCCTTTATCAACCCAATCAATGGTCACTTCCCTTTGATAATTGCCTTTTTTATCTTTGAATGCACTTAACGAGTTTGACAAAAGGTTATTGAAAATAGCATCCAAATCCACTTCAAACGCACGAATTACGTTTGTCGCGTTCTTATTACCTTTCAATATTACATTGACTTTTCGTTGTACCAATGCTTGATGCCAATTTGCTTCGAAAAGTTCAAAATACTCTCCAATGTTAATGTTGGTTCGTGTTCGCTTGTCTCTTTTCAAAGTACTCAATGAGTAATCAAGCCAGTGTTTGAGTTTTACATCTTCTTCCTGGATCAGTTGAATCATGTAAAATGGATTATCTTGTTGATTGACAGATTTAAGGTCTTCTTCTTTTATATATTTCTTTAATTCCGCGATTAAAAAATCAGTTCTCGGTGAGAGCCTGCTTCTAAGTCCCTTTAACTCGTGAGCAAACGACGAAATAATTAAGCCAACACTAGCTAATCCACGTAATAAACGGATCTCTTCATCCTTATCTTCTATTTCCTGTTCGAAAATTTTTGTTGCCTTCGCAAGAATTACTTCCGAAACGGTTGGTCCAGAGTTACTTGAATTATCATCTGTACCATTATTTGAATTATCGTCTGAATTTTCATCTGAATTTTCATTCGAATTATTATTGTTTTCAGCCTGTTCAGCTGCTTCTCTTAGAATTCGGTCTGCCTCCTCTTGAGCCTTTCTCTTGTCTTCGTCGTCCTTAAATTTCTGCTTAGCAAGCTGTGCAAGGCAAAACATTATTTTGTTCCGATCCTTTTCAAACTCTGCAATAACTTCAATAAGAATATTCTTGAACAGTTCGAAAACATCATTTTCCTGAATTCCTTCACGACCGGATTTATCTTGAAAACTTGAATTTGCAATTCTCGATATATTAACCGTTCCAGCAATTTGATTTGACCCAATTCTATAACCACCCAATCTTTGTCCTGGTCCTGCCGGGCTTTTTGCTTGTCTCTCTCCCAAACCAAGCCAATCTTGACCGCTCTCTCCATATGGACGTACTCTAAAATCATCCCGGAAAATTTTTACACCACCGAATTTTTCGAGCCATGCTTTTCTATTGGCAGAGGAAATATTTTTATATGGAAATCTTTTCTTGTCTTCCGGATCAATTTTGTTTTTTAGAAAGTAAAATGTAAAATCAAATTCTCCTATCTTGCTGATAAGATTTTCATCACTAGATTTAGAACCTATGAGTTCCGTTATAGTCTTGGATATTGTAAAAGTTTTTTTCTTGAAATCGGATAAGGTATATGGGAATTTCTTTAATAATTTATTATCAAATACTTCGCCATATGATTTCTCCAGTAAATTTACATCTAACTCTTCTCTTGTGATCGTTAGTTTAATACTGTGTGATTCGTCAGCCAAATACTCTGCTTTAACTTTATAGTCAAAATCATCGTAATACGCACTGTTTACCTTTCCAAATTCTTCAGGATGAGCCGTGGAAAATAAATGTACACTAAATTCCGGTTGCTCTTGAGGTGGAATCAAAACTTCAAGATTGTCAAACAAGCTTTTCATTGACTCTTCATCCCATTCATCTTTTGGTGGATGAATTTTTAATATTGTTCCGAACTTAAACTCTGTTTCTTCCAGTACCTCTTTGATTTTCTCAAAACCACCAAAATGTTCAAGTAAATAGGATTTGATATCCAGTTCCGCAACAGTATCTAGATTTGCGTTGACTTCATGTATTGCAACTCCTAGCTTTTCAAAGTCACTCCATTGTACACTCCAGATTGAGGCTTCAATAATTTTTGTCTCTTTATCTTCAGAAATAGTTTGCATTTCCGAACCAAGACCTAGCCGGTCAAGAGCAAAACGGCCAATACCTTTGGCTCCTGTTTTTACACGGCCACTTTCAGATAAATAGTTTTGAAGTTTATCATCTGTTCCAATTTTCATCCATTGATTTTTGATAATCTCACTAGTCATTCCAGTTCCATTATCAATCAAATAAATGCATGGAGTTTTACTAAAATCTCCATGATTTTCAAATATTATGATGCAATTTTTTGCATCGGCATCATAGGAGTTTTTAACAAGCTCCACAACCGCTCCTTCTGAGGTTGCGAAGTTCTCTTGGCCTATTAATTTTGCGGTTCTTGCCGATACTGTAAATGGAATTTTAGCCATCTTACTTAGAGATTAGTTTTAGATCTTTGAACACTACTTCCAAAATTTCAATTGGATTAACATCAATCGCCAACGCAACAAGATATAACTCTTCTGCTTTGAGATTAGTCGATTCGTTTAATGCTAACTCACTCAAACGAGAAGGGCTGATACCGGTTTTCCTTGAAACTTCAGCTTTCTTTATCGATTTTTTGTTTAAGTACTCTCCAAACCTGGTCATAATATTCAGTTTATCGATATTTTAATCCGCGCTAAATATAACAACATTTAGAATCCCTTGATTTTTTAAGTAGCCACATTAATTTATTTAATGCAATTTATTAGTATTTGACGGCTATCTATAAACACAGATTAGCTATCAATGGAAAGATTTGTTGTGGTATCAGTGTGCAGTGGCAAAAGCAAGTGTAAAAGCTGTAGGAGCGTAGAGTAACGGAGCGGAAACAGTGAATTACTCTTGTGTGCGGTGACAAAAGCGGCTTTTTATGGCGTTGGGCTGGTGAGATGGCACATGAAAAGCGGCTTTGGGCACAGGGCTTGTCAGGACGCAGGGAAATATTGCTGATAGGATTCGAAGACAAGTTGATACCTCTTGCTAATCGATCTTTGCTATTGATGAAGCGGGATCTTCAAACCGGATGGGAACATAGATAGCCAAGTCTGCAGCCATTAAACGTCCGAGGATAAATTTGACGTTTAGACTGGTCAGGACATTGCAATTAATCTTTCGTAGGATTCAATAATTCGCGAATATCTACTTTCAAGACATCAGCAATTTGAACCAAAGTTTCTAAAGAAGGCTGCATGTCATTGGTACACCATCTTGAAATAGTTGGTGTTGTTTTTCCAAGTTTATCAGCTAACCATTTGTTGGTTCGCCCTTGTTCAACAAGTACCACTTTGATTCTGTTAATTACTCTTTTAGTCATTTTAGTAACGGTATACGTGAACTTATTATCATTTCACAGCAAATATATGTTTTACAAAACAATCATGTTGATAACTTATTTTAGCAATAAAGTAACTTATTAAATCAATTTATTTTTCTAATTCATTTCTTTGTTATAATTTTACGTTATCTAAAAATGATTTAAAACTTTATTATAATAACCTTATTTGCGCACTTATGAGAGAATTATCATCTAAACAATTGATTCTTTCCTTAATCCAGGACGATCTACTCAATCAAAAGCTAATAAATAATCTCCGCGACATTGGTATAGATGCCGGAGATTATCATTTAAATCTCGGAAGTACCATATTCCGGTTGATGGGAATTCCTTTGCCAGCTGACGATATGAAGTATGACGAATATATGGAACTTGTAGCATTGGCGAAATATTTCCCGCTCCACGGTGACCGGAATTTCTCAAACTACGCCTTGGACATTTACGCTTATCTCGAAAGTCTTCAACCGCGACCATCTAAATTATATACCATGAAACAACAGATTTCAAAAAGCCAGATTATCCGCCTTATTACTATGGATCTGTTGAATATTAAGCTTACTACCAAGCTGTCTGAAATCCCACTGGTTCCGGATCATTATATGCTGGGGATAGACGAAATTGTGTTTGAAGTAATGGGTATTGAAGAATTGTCTGATACGCGTGTAGATCAGGTTTACCGGAATTATGCAGCACGGGCGATTAAAGTAAGAGACTTACAAGTACCATTCAACCAGGACAGGATCGACGAACTGGCGGAAGAATTATATGATTACCTTGAATCTGAATCGGTATAAAGACCTGAATGATAACTTTGCAGGGATGGTGTTCTCCTATTGCCTTATTTCGGGCACTTAGAATACGTATCCGTCCAGAGATTGATCGTGAAAAGTATGCGTTGAAAATACTTCGCGGTGATTCAGCCATAGAACGAAAGTCAAAAGTAAAAGTCACACTGGATTATTCCAATGTGACTTTTGATTCATATCAATTTTGAGCTGGACAATCCAACGGGTCGGACTGAATAATTCCGCTCCTCTCTATCTGAAACTATAATTCCCCTCTTTCATCTGCGAAAAAGCACCTGGTCCAAGATCCGTTGCAATTGCACGTCCGTCTATTACGGGATGAACTGTATGTTTTTCATTTAAATAAGAGGTAACTGCATCGTGTAAAGTGTAGTCCTGCAAAGAAACATCGACAGCATTCTTCAATCTGCACATCGTGGAAATCGGTTCTCCCGTTCTATTGCATGATGCCATTTTGTACGTTTTGTCTGGCTCTATGGGTTTACCTTTTATTGTGATCGACTCTACACGGCTACCCTTTTTTGCGGAACTATTAAATTTCACGGTCATTCCTGAAAAGCGGACAAGCCAGCCTCCAAAACGATCATGGTAATTGGAGGCAAAAACATTATTAATTTCCTTCTCGAGCCACTGTTTGATTTGCTTTCCCGTGACTGTACCTATTTTCATGTGCTCGTTTACTGGTAACATACGCCATAAGTCGGCGGTTGTTATCTCAGCTCTTCCGCTTTCATCAGGTACAATAGGAACTCCAAACCTGAAGCCATTCGAAGTAGCAAAATCAGCTCCTGTTTTCCAGCGCAACGCATCGGTAATGAAATTGTCCATTGGATTTTCGACCACGAGGTATCGGTATATAGGAGCTGAGGTATATCCCAATACCGTTTGCATTTCTTTCTTATAAGGCAGAATAGCTCTATCGACCAACTGCTGTACATGAGGGTCTGCTTTGTATTTTGATGGATTAACCTCTATCAAATCGTAGCTGTAGCTGACAATTTTATGGTTCTTAACTTTCAGTTCAAGCTTTCCTAGAAAAGAGCCGAACGCACCAGGCTCAACTACTTTCGCGTATTTTCCTTTTATCGGCTGTCTTATTCGTTCGTGAGTATCATTTCCCAGGATAAAGTCAACACCTTTGACTTTTGGATCATTAGATAACATGATTTGTTTGGAAATTCCGAGATGGGCAACAAGGAACAAAATATCCACCTTCTTTTCATTCTTAAGCTCAGCAATAAGCGATTGCAGATTTTTTTCTACGGAAGTGAATGTTATGCCTTCGCTGTAAGCCGGATTTTGCCGGTCTGGAACTTCAGGATCATTGTATGCTATAAAGCCTATTTTTACTCCTTTTCTCTCGGTGACCCAATAAGGAGGAAATAATGGGTCATTTCCCTCAGCATGGAACATATTGGCTGCGATAACATTTGTTTTATACTTACCCATTACCTCCATCATGATACGCTTACCATAAATAACTTCCCAATTGCCCGGAATCAACAAGTCGTAATTCATGGCCTGAATGATAGGAGGAAAAATCTTTCCTTGTGAACGTACACTGGCACCGCTACCTTGAATAAGATCTCCTCCGTCAATTAATAGCGTACCACCGGGATTTGTTTTCCGGATGCTGTCAGACAAGGTTTTCAATTGTGGCAGGCCTCCGGCTTCCCTAAAAACAACCTGACCATCCTGAACAAACAGATCGGTATGAGGATTCAGATAAGCGTGAATGTCTGATGTCTGCAATATGGTAATGGTCTTCACTGTGTTTTCTGGAGATTTTATCTGATCGCAGCCGACAAAAACTGCGGCCGCAACTACAACAAATACAATTTTCATAGCCTGGTTTTAAAGAATGATTGTTTTGTAACCATGTTCCTGTAAACCAAACAGATAAATTAATCCATTATCGGTTATCGGAACTTCTTTCGGAAGCGTGTTTTTGTCAATTTTCAATTGAGAAATAGACAAGCCGCAGAACAGGAATTTGACTTCTTTGTTCTGAATAGCTTCCAAGACTAAAGCTTGTAACAGACTATCGGCTGAGATTTCTTTTACAAGCTCTCCGCAGATAACAACCTGGAAATCTATATTGGGGCTTTTAGCCTTGAATTCTTTGCCTGTGATAATTGCAGCTTTCAAATGTTGAGCTTTCATGACCAGCATTGCATATTTTCCATTTTTTTTTATTGACTGCTCTGTTTTTGAAATTTCCAGAGATGTCTGAGCTTTTGCTGCGTTGGTTCCTGAAATGCAAAGAACGATCAGCAGGGTGATAAAATATGTTTTCATTTTTTTAATTTTTTATTGTAAATACTGTAAACCTTCGGATTATTGACAATGAAGAATAGCAAACCTCCAAACAATGCCATGTTTTTCCAAAGAGGACCATGAAGAAGGCCATTGCCTAATTGTATGGTGATCGTAATGGGAATGAGCACGAAAAGAAGTGCAATAGAAGCCCAGCGTACGTAGATTCCCATGAGCAACGCAAGACCTCCAGCAAGTAAAATATACCCGGTTATTAAGCCCAATAAATGGGGATCTCCAAAAAATACTGCGAACTTGTGAAATGCTGCCGTACTAATTCGGGCAGCAACTTTTTCTGGTTGTAAAAGGTGTGATATACCTGCCGAAATGAAAATGCCGCTCAGGAGTATACGAAAAATGAGAACGGAAGTACCATTCACCATGAGTTGTTTATTCATAACTAATATTTGATTAATAATGCGTTTACGATTAACTGTAAAACGATTTTAATCAAATCAGGAAGCGCTCAAATATCAGGTATGAAGGAATTTTTTCTTTTTGTTGCGAAAACAGATCAGGTAAGCTAATCATTGAGGTTAAGCCCTCCCTAAGTGGTTCGTCATTAGCAAGAGATACTCGAAGAACGGCTTTCTTACATTCTACTTTCTGATCACCTTCCCGTTGCGCATATAAACTTGAGCAAAGTGTTTTGGGGTTAGTTTTTCCATTGAGTGCTATGTCAGATGATCCTGGGCGAAGCAATTGGCTCAAATCCCTTTTCATCGAACACGGAATACCGACTAACATCACTAATGTGAGCAGCAAAATATTTCCGTATTTTATTCTAAACAATGACATGGATCAAAATTAATGAAGTAAAGCACGAACTTCAGTAACCTTTGTTACAATTTGTAACGAAACTTATGCCTCGATGATACTTTTTTGAAAAAAGATTGAGTACGCCTAATCTGCAATTAAAAACCTTTAAGCAATTTAATCTGATGGCGGTAAAGAAGTATCTTTTTGTCGTTTTCCAGTGCTTTCAAAAGGCGTGAGACGACGACCCTTGAGGAGGCAAGCTGTGTAGCGATCTGTTCGTGTGAAAGGTTGATGAGCGAAGAGTTTGTTGCCTTCGATTTTTCACGAAGAAAATTAACCAGCCGTTCATCCAGTTTTTGAAATGCAAGCTGATCGATCGCTTTCAACATTTCGTTGAAACGCTGCTGCATTGTTTTCATTACGAATATTCTCCATGAAGGGAATTTCAAAATCCATTGATCCATAATTTGAAGTGGCACAGCGAGTAATTCCACATCGTCCTCTGCTACTGCCGAAATTTCGCTTTCGTGCTGCTGCATACAACAGGAAAGTGTCATTGCGCAGCTTTCAAGTGGATTGACATAATACAACAATAATTCCCGCCCATCTTCATCTGTACGGGTAACCTTTACCGTGCCTGACAGAATGAGTGGAATATGTTTGATCAATTGTCCGGGCTGAAGAATTGGATCATCAGCCTTAAGTGACATTGCAATACTATTGTTTTCAATTTCTTGAATCAGTGCAGGTTCAAAAACAGTATTAAAAAACGAATCAATTTTCATTCAATAAAGGTAAACAAAATTAAAGCCCAAATTTTTTCACTAACTGTTCGCGCGAAGCTTCTCCAATATGTTTCCCTGTCTCTTTTCCCTCTTTGTATCCAATAAACAAAGGTATTTGGGTGATTCCCATCTGTGTAGCAAGTTCTTTACTCTGATCTATATCAATGCGTATAATTTTTGCTTTTCCCTCATAATCCTTGGATAACTGGTTAAGCATAGGTTCCATTCTTTTACATGGAGCACACCAGGGCGCATAAAAATCTACAATTATCACATCCCCAGAAGCAATTAGCTTCGCATAATCTTCCGGTGAAACACTGGATGCCGTGGGTTTGGTCGTTACTGTGGATTCCGGCATTCTGGCATTCCTCCAGGATAAAATACCACCGTTGAGTTCATACACTTTTTTGAAGCCTTTTTCGCGCAGATGAGCGGCTGCAGAAGCGCTACGGCCACCGCTGAGACAATATACGAAAACAGGCTGTGAAGGGTCAAGATCTTTTATTTTCTGATCAAAATCAGAACCGTTCCAATCTGCATTTTTGGCGTTTTCGATGTGTCCACCTTCAAACTCACCAGCAGTTCTCACATCTAAAATCGTTGCTTCCGGATTGGCTTTTAATTCAGAAGCAAACTGTTCGGCATTAAGGTTGGTTGACTGCCCGTTTGAGCAAGCGGTAAATAAAAAGACGATACTTGCTAAAAGAATTTGTTTCATATTTTATCGTTTTGTTTATGTCGTTTAGAGTAAGAGGGGTCGTAAGTAATAAAGAAATTTAACCAAATGAGCCGGGATACCCGAAAAGTAACCGGTACCAATAAAATAATCAACGATACGAGTGAAATAAGATATATGCTTACATCCAAATGGAGCCACCAGCTATCGATTATCCAAGTTACAACAAAAACTCCAACCATCAGGGCATAACTGACGTACATGGCGCCGAAATAATACCCGGGTTCCTTTTCGTATTTTTCATTGCAAATGGAACACACTTCGTTCATCTCCATAAAGTGCCGAAGATTGAAAGCGCTGCCTGTTTTAAAAACAGGTGTCTTGTGGCATTTCGGACACCGATTCTTTGCCACAGAATAAACAATATCCTTTATCATAACTCAATAATTTATTTTTCTTTTGGAACACGGCAGTTTCCAGTAGCGCATCCTATACCGAATATTGCAATCACCGTAAAGTAACCGCCTAATATGATACCGAACCACTGTCGCTCAGCACTTGAGGCAATAATTATTCCGATGCCTGCAACCACGTACAGTAATCGAACTAAATGCCAGCCGGTGAATACTCTCGAAATCATACTTTTAGCTTATTTTGTAAACTACTCCAACCCCCGCCATTATGAACATCGGCATAGCCATTTGATTCTAAAACTGTTTTTGCAGAGGCACTGCGCATACCACTTGCACAGCAAGTAATAATTGTGCGATCCTTTTTAGGGAGCTTAGCGAGTTCATTGCGCAATTGATCCAAGGGAATATTTATGGAACCACGAATATGCCCACCCTGAAACTCTCCTTTTGACCGTACGTCTACAATTAGAGCACCTTTAGTCATAAGATCCTTGTAATCAGCTTTTGGTCCTAAACCGAGTATGTTTTGTAAAAAACCCATTATTCTAATTTATTTATTTTGTAAATAATTAATGTCCATCCATGACCCGCCATTGACGCAGGAAATGTTCTGAGATGTTAACCAATTTTGAGCCTGAGCGCTTCGATTTCCAGATGCACAGCAGAGCACTAAAGGACTGGTCAATTGTCTGATTTCATCTATTCTTTCTTTCAATTCCTGCAATGGAATGTTCAATGAACCCGTAACGTGACCTGAACGGAATTCATCTCGAGACCGAACATCAACTATTGTGCATCCCTTTTTTGATAATGTTGTTTTCAAATCCATAAGTGAACTATTATTATTTTTTGTTTGTTGGTGATTTGATCATACTGAACAAAAGACCTCCCATGAGGGTACCGTAAAGCGTGCTGTTTACAGGACTGGATGTTATTGCACAGGTTCCGCTTGCACAACCAACAAAATAGTAGTACAAATATCCTCCCAATGCACCTGCTACAGCACCGATAATTGTCCACTTGTATGTATTAACAAGTTGCACAATTTTAGATTTTTCTCCGTTCATTATCTCCGTTTTTTCTTAGTTGATAAGCCAACCAGAGCATATAAAGGACAAAATCCTACCAAACTTGTAAGCAGGAAAATGACAGAAAATACGATCAAGATAATTCCTAATGTACCATGAATAACCCCATTGTAAAAAAGGACAATAGCTACTATTGCTAATAATGTGCGGATAACCCGATCCGCGGTTCCCATATTTGTTTTCATAGTCTGATATATTTCTACGAAGTTACCGTTTGAATCTGTCGGAATCTGTTACAAATGTTACATTTGAATTTGCTCTGTGGTAAGTAACTAAGTAGGTATTCCAATAATAATATACTGATCAAAAAAATGAAGACAACGAGTAAAATTTCTATCGGGCCAAAGTAGCCTCGACAAAACCAAACGATACAACCTTACAATAGTTAAGCAGTGCCTTTTAAAATTTTGTTCCTAATGTCCATGCCGGTTGATAATAATGATTTTCTGATAGTTCAATTATACCGATATTCAACCCCTTTCTTTTAAGAAGTAATTGTGATGCCACAGATAATCCAGCGTTTCCACCGCCAACGATAATTATTTGATAATGCTTTTCCATATTATTATGATTTTAGTGTGAACAACGTTTCTTTGAGAAGGATGTAAAGCCCCATTATCAGCACAAACCAACCAAAAATGGGCTTTAACTTCGTAGCCTTTATTAGTGTTGAAAGGTAACTGCCGATGAGTATACCAACTATAGCAATTGCCGCTATACTCAGCAAAAATCCCCATTGTACTGATGTGTGGGATAGGGAAAACAAAAATCCCATTAGCGAATTGATAGAAATAATAACCAATGATGTCCCCACAGCTGTTCTAATTGGTAACTTCAGTAGGTTTACCAGAGCTGGGATAATAAGAAAGCCACCACCGGCACCAATCAATCCGGTGATTGTACCAATAAAAACGCCCTGCAAAAGAATTTGAAAATAATTGAATGTTTGTTGGGATGGAATTTCTTCACTTGTCTGTTGATTTTTCTTTATCATACTGTACGATGCAGCAACCATCAACACTGCAAAAAGTAGCATAAGCAGTATGTCTTTTGTAACAGTGAAGCTTCCAATAGTAAATACATCCTGTGGGATAGCAGGAAGTATGTATCTTCTAGTTAGAAAAATAGCGGCAATGGATGGAATACCGAAAACGATAGCTGTTTTGATACTTACCAATCCTTTTTTGAAATAAGAAAAAGACCCTACAGCACTTGTGGAACCAACTATAAAAAGAGAATATGCAGTAGCTAATATTGTATCAAGACCAAATAAATAAACTAGAACAGGAACAGTAAGAATACTGCCTCCGCCACCAATTAGTCCTAAAGAGATCCCTATAAAAATTGATGCTATATACCCTATTACATCCATAGATTTTTGAATTGATACGACAAATTTGCATCAATTCAAAAACCTGCACAGCTACTTTTGTTACATAAAGAATATTTTATTTCTACCCAACCGAACCCTACTTATTCTTCTATGTGTTTGCGTAACCTCGACACTGTGAGCTTACCTAAAACGTGAAAGGCTACAATTAGTCCATTTTATTGGCTGGATATTGTATCTTTTTGTACAAGACATTTAAAAGTGAAGTAAAGATTTACGAATACGAACTATTAATGTATGGGAAATTAGAAACAGGAAATTGCCCAATCAGAAACAAAAACATCCTTGTGTAACCAAAGTAGCTGTACGAGGAAAAAGAACATTGTAATTTCGCATCCTGAAATAGAATAATAATTAAAACCAAAGAAATATGTTTTTTCAACACGTTTATGATAAAAGTCTGGCACAAGGTAGCTATGTTGTTGGTTGTCAAAGAACTGGGGAAGCTATAGTAATTGATGCACAACGCGATGTTGATGTATATCTCAACATTGCAAAACAAAACAATCTCCGCATTACACACATTGCTGAAACCCACATACACGCAGACTTTCTTTGTGGTTCAAGGGAACTTGCAGCAGTAACAAATGCAACAATGTACCTTTCAGACGAAGGAGGCAAAGACTGGCAGTACCAGTTCCCGCATGAAGGGCTTAAAGAGGGTGATATCATCAAGGTGGGCAACCTTTCTTTAGAAGTGATACATACGCCAGGTCACACGCCAGAAAGCATTAGTTATCTATTGACCGACCATCCGGCGACAGATAAGCCCGTTATGGTGTTCACAGGAGATTTTGTATTTGTAGGGGATATAGGCCGTCCTGATTTATTGGAAAAAGCTGCTGGGCTTGCTGGTACAAAAGAAGATGGAGCCAAACAAATGTTCCAGTCATTGAAAAAGTTTGCCGCACTTCCAGAATATGTTCAGGTATGGTCAGGGCATGGAGCAGGTTCAGCCTGTGGAAAAGCTTTAGGAGCCGTAGCGAGTTCTACAGTTGGATATGAGAAAATTAGAAACTGGGCTCTTCAATACAGCGAAAATGAAAAAGGCTTTATCGACTATCTTTTAGCCGACCAGCCCGAACCACCGAAGTACTTCGCCATGATGAAGCACTTGAATAAGGTTGATCGTCCATTATTGACAGAGGTTCTGAAACACCCCAAGTTAGACAAAGATCAGTTTATTTCTGCCTATGAAAAAGGTTTTAAGGTGATAGATACCCGAAATAAAGTGGAATTTGCCAAAGGTTTTATCCCTAACACTCTAAACATTCAGGGTAATAACTCTTTCTCTACTTGGTGCGGTTGGGTGTTGAACTATCAGGAGCAGTTTATTTTGGTAGCCGAAGACAGTCAGATGGAAGATTTGACCCGTAAACTGATGCGTATAGGCTTGGACAATATTTACGGCTACATTTCAGATGTAAATGCTATGGGAATTGAGCTACAAACGGCAGATGTCATTTCTTTGGAAGAATTTAAAAATTACGTTGGAAAGGAAAATGTGCAGATAGTAGATATTCGTGGTGCATCGGAATATGAAGCAGGACACATTGAGAATGCGGATCATGTATTTCTTGGAACATTGCAGGACAACTTGGATATGATCAGTAAAGACAAACAGGTAGTTATCCATTGTCAGGCAGGTGACCGATCATCGATTGCATATTCTATCCTTGCTAAAAACGGCTTTAAAAACGTTAAAAACTTTTCAGGCGGAATGAAAGAATGGTTAGCAGAAAATGGTAAAACAATTATGTCACTCGGTAAAATTTAAATCAGTTAGCAAAAATGATTAGTGAAGAAGAAAATGATATCAAATGTTGCGTAACGCAATGCGAAAATCCGCTAGACCAAAGCTATTGGAACGAACGTTGGCAAAAAAATGAAACAGGCTGGGATATTGGACAGGCTTCACCTGCCATTACGGATTATATGGCACAATACCACGATAAAAATGTAGCCATCCTGATTCCCGGTTGCGGCAATGCCTACGAAGCAGAATATCTTATTGCGAAAGGATTTGCAAACATTACCCTGATAGACATTGCGCCGAAAGCAATTGAAACGTTAAAAGAAAAGTTTGCCGACAAACCACAAATAAACGTTTTGTGCGAAGACTTTTTTCTTCATCAGGGTAGTTACGATTTAATCATTGAGCAAACATTTTTTTGTGCTATTCCACCCGATAGGCGAAATGAATATTCAGAAAAAACGGCTTCATTGCTCCATCCGAATGGTAAAATAATAGGTGTGTTGTTCGACAAACAATTTAACCAGTCGTTTCCACCTTTCGGCGGGTGCCCGTGCGAATACAAGCCGATTTTTGATCCGTATTTTACAATTAAAACGATGGACGATTGTTACAACAGTATTCCTTCAAGAGCCAATTCGGAAGTATTTATTAACCTCACAAAAAAATAGAAAATCAAAAGAATACGTGAGCAACCGATAAAGTTATTGTCTTCTTGTATTTGGCATTCAGGTAAAAGAATTGGAAATATTAATTAATGAAATAGATAAAAATAAATGCTAGAATTTTTAAAACAACCCTGGCCTTGGTACGTAGCTGGCCCTTTAATAGGACTAACCGTACCAGTACTTTTAATAATTGGTAACAAATCATTTGGAATAAGCTCGTCACTGAGACATATTTGTGCATCCTGCATACCTGCCAATATTCCATTCTTTAAGTATGATTGGAAGAAAGAAATTTGGAACCTCGTTTTTGTATTCGGGATATTCTTAGGTGGTATGATAGCCATCAATGTTTTGTCTAATCCTGAACCTATTCATATCAACCCAAAGTTGGCAAAAGAATTAGCTGGTTATGGTATAAACAATTACAATAACCTCGTACCTGAAGATATTATGAACTGGTCTGTCTTATTTACCCTTAAAGGCTTTATTTTAATGGTAGGCGGTGGCTTTTTGGTAGGTTTCGGGACGCGTTATGCGGGAGGTTGTACAAGCGGACACGCTATTATGGGACTATCTAATTTACAGTTACCCTCGCTCATTGCCACCATTTGCTTTATGATCGGTGGGTTTATTATGGCGAACCTTATCCTACCATTTATACTTTCACTTTAATATCCACACGAGATGCAACAAAACAGAGATATAGAAAAAGATTTACAAAATCGTGAATTAGACGCAATGTGTGTAAATGAAAGCTTGTTGAAGCACAAATGGTATCATAATATCAAATACCTGATTGTAGGCATATTGTTTGGCATCATCTTCGTAAAATCAGAAGTTATCAGCTGGTTTCGCATACAAGAAATGTTTCGCTTACAATCTTTTCACATGTATGGCATCATTGGAAGTGCTGTAATAACTGGTATGATTTCGGTTTTATTCATCAAAAAATTCAACATCAAAACCATTTACGGCGAACCCATTAAAATTGCATCTAAAACATTGAATAAAGGTCAAATCTATGGTGGTCTTATTTTCGGTTTGGGCTGGGCCATTACCGGAGCATGCCCAGGTCCACTCTTTGCACAGATTGGTACTGGAGCGACTGTTATTGCAGTAACTTTGCTAAGTGCCATTGGTGGAACATGGGTTTATGGTCTTCTCAGAGAGAAGCTGCCTCATTAAATAATAACGTTTATGTATTGGTTTCGGAAATTGCTGATAACAGCGATGTGGATATCTATTGTCCAAAATTTACAGGCACAACATCATTACAATGCTTGGTTTCGAGGTACGTTAAGCATTCCAGTCGGCGAAAAATTCAAAATAGTTAACGAGTTTCAGCATAGGAGACAAAACGGCTTTGAAAACGAGAATATATTTGATAATAATTTGATGTTTGCTTACAGGAACTGGGTGCATTACCAACACAGTGAAGATGTAAAGTTTTCAATTTCGCCATTCGCTTATTTTTCAAATTATAAAATCATACAAGAGCAGGCAGACGAAACAGCTATACCAAACAGTGAAATTCGTTTTTCGGTAGCAGTTGAATTACAACACGAGATCCTGAAAAATTTTTATATAGTAGATAGGTCAGCCCTTGAATACCGGATATTTGACAATCATCAATCAGACATCACACGATTACGAAACCGTTTTGGCATTCGCTACGATTTTACCCGAAAGCTAAAAGTGAGCATTTTTGACGAGCTGCTTTTTAACCTTTCTGGAACGACACATCATCATTTCTTTGATCATGACCGTTTAGGACTGAATATCGAATACAAACTTTTACCAAATTTAAAATTTGATATTGGTTATATGCACATTACCCGATTATCTTTGGCTAGTACAACAAAAGGGCACGAAAACAATCTCTATCTGAATTTTACGTATCAACTGAAAAACCTAAAATCGAAATGAATGCTCAACAACAAGCAAGTAAAAAGCATCTTAAAAATCAGTAACCTTCTTAATCAGATTGGTGCGTGTGTGAGGGTGTTCTTGTTGCTATTAGGATCAATGAACGAAGTGTTCTTTTTCTCATAGCACAATCATGGGATACACTCGACTAAAACAAGGAGCAATCACGTTTTAACCCATGCAAAAAGTGACCTCAAAGCGGGCTCACTTTTCTTTTTACGTCCATTTTTGTATTTACTCCAAATCAAATGGGAAATAATCTCTATTTTCCGAAGGGGGGAATTTAGATCTCTCTTCGTTTTTAGGTTCTTTAAAACAAATTCTATTTTCTCTTATCCTTTGCCGAAGCCGGGAATGAGATCAAATTGAACATTTCCCGCAGCCTTGACCGCACACGATTTCCATACATAGCTTCAAGTTCATTCGCATTCAAGTTTGTAGTTCCATGCGTGAGTACTTTGGAGTAGATGAGGTGATCATACCGACTTAGCAGGATCTCGGCCATGGTATTGCATTCGTTTCCGAAATGCTTGATGTTTTGCTCAATGCCTAGATCGTCGAAGCAATAAATGTTGGATGACTTGCCGTATTTGTGAATGACCTGGTAACCATCTTTGATGAATTCGAAGGTGATATCGCGCGCGGGCTTCATGAGGTGTCTGCGATCCGGATCGAAGAACGGACGGACCAAGTTCATGAGTGAGGTTTTGCCACAGCCGACCGGACCACTCAACAGGATTCCTTTCCGCAAATCAATGTTGCTTTCCCGGCATCCGTCTTCATCCTTGATTGCGTAAAGCAACAATTTCATGATGATGGAATGGTCTTCGCGCTGCAGCTGGAAATTTTGGCCGTACTGCGCTTTTCCAGCTTCATTCAAATAATGGAAACAGGCTGCGCTATCGTAAATTTTCTTGTTGTCCTGGATGGTATAGAGCTGCATAATTTGACTTTTCGAGTGTTTTACAATGGTTCGGAGTAGTTTTTATCCGGATCGGTGCTCAACTTGTTTTTTGGAACGAACGGAGATTTGAATTTTTCGTGGTTGAGCATCCAGTTCCTGGCTGCTGCCTGCCAGTTTTTCATGGGTGTTTTTCCGCTGACGAGCCAGCCGTTGGATTCGAAGTGGTTGAAGAATTTCTGCGCTTCGAGTTCCGGAAAGTTCTTTTCCTTGAAATGTTCGCGGACGGTTCGCAGATCCGGCTTAACAAACTGATTTGATTTTGATTTTTCAGCTTTCATATTCCCTGGCTTTTGTGAGGAAGAATTTTTTTCTTCCTCCAAATTGTTTACTTGTTTCATCTGTTTCTTATTGTTTATAGAAGGTCGCACTGCCCTTACACGACCTTTATCACTACTATTATCACTACCCTTATCAGTACTATTATCAAAATTGTACAGGTTAACGAGGCTTCCACGGAGTGGACTGTAAGAGGGTAAATATTGGATGTACCCGAACTTGTCGAGTTCCTTCAGGCATTTGGTATACGTGTTGGCAGAACCGATCTTGGAAACTGCCATGATCTCTGCACGGGTGATGGATATGGGATTAGCGAACCTATTCATGTTCCAGAACTGGAAAAGGGCGATGTACAAGCTGACGTGGCAAGGCGTGAGACGCTTGTCTTGTGCGAATTTATCGAGGACTCCTGAAAGGTGCCTGATGTAGTTGACCTGGAATTCATTTTGATGCATTCGGGATTCGGTTGCGCATGTTTTGCTGCATGACGTTGTTGATGTCTTCCTGCGAATAGAGGATTACACCGCCGACCTTTGTGAAAGGAATTGTGCCATTGATACGCAGGTTCTGCAAGGTACCTGGGGAAATGCTCAACAGTCTTTGCACCTGGTGCGATTTGAGCCAGCGCACTTCGTTTTTCTTGGTTTCTTTTTCCGCAGGGTGGGAAATGATCTCGCGGAGTTCCTCGAGCAATTCGATCTTGAACTGTGCAAGATCTTCCTGTGTGATGATGTTTGCTGCCATTCATTTGATTTTAATGGGTTATGGCGACAAATGTGAAGTGTTTGGTGGAAAGGGTTTCATGACTCATGAACAGGTCATGAAAGATTTGGGGTGAATTGGTTGTGTTTGTTGTGGTTTGGGTACAGGATCATGCACCGGGTTGAAACCCGCTGTTGCAAGCCTTGCGATTTTTGTGCTTTTGGCGGATCATGATCCGCCACTACATGTTATTTTGAATCTTTGATTGGGTAATTTTTGGAAATCATTAGTTCATCATGAGTCATGAATGTAGTCTTCATCGATTCTTCTGGAAAGCGCGTCTTTGAGTTTATCCAGGAACTTGGTTACATCAGTCTTTCGGTTCTTGATCTCGCTGAAGGATTGGTAAGGTGAATCAATCTTCAACCCGAAGAACAATTCAAATTCGCTGATGATGTCTTTGATATCTATGTTGCCGTTATTGATTGCATTGGATGAAGCCAGGGCGTAAATAAGTTCGATCATGGCGACTTTGCTTCCTGTCCATTTAAGTTTATTGATCCTTGCTTTTCCTTCTGGCTTTTCATCCTTCAGGTTGCGCAGCTCTTTTTCAACGTAGACATAGAGCATATCGTTGGAAAGCAGTTCTGCGATGATCAGGTCATTCTTCGAGTCACCGGGACTGGACAGTGCAACGATTGTTTTTTCCGTACAAGTGGAATCAAAGCAGTTTTTACGTGTAAAGTATTCGTGATCCTTATTCGTCTGGTTGCTCCGGTAGTAGTCAATGAAGTCGATGTTTTTCTCATGAAAAGATTGCATCCGCTTTTTCTCTTTTCGGAAGAACTTTCTGATCTGTTTCGGACTTTGGTGTTTCTTACGGACCTCAAACTCGAAGAGCCTGTAAAAGTAGATGTACCTGGAAAGCAGTTTCGGCTTGTAATGTTTGAAGTATGCTATTTCATCTTCCAGACTTTTAAATTGGGTTTCGGATTCAGTGTCTTTCAGTTTGGAGGAATAGGTACTTACGATTTCCAGTGAAGTACTGGCCAATTCTTCCGAACTGGATGTGTCGATGTCAATGAAACTCAACTTGTGTTCCATTTCGAATAGTAGGGTTTGTATTTTACTTAGCATCCCAGTGGTGTGTTTCAGTGGTGTTAATAAACGATTAAGCCACTGTTAAGGTTACATTTGGACTAAAAAAGTAATTTAGCAAGGTTCGCGAATAATGGGAATCGGGCGCATTTTTTTGAGGGTGAAAGCTTTGCCTTTGTTTAAACGTCGGGCGACGATCTGTTGACCGTGCTGAACTTGAAAGCGCAGAAGTAGACGGCTTTCGCAATTAAAAAAATGTGCTTCCAAACGGCAGCTGCTGTTGATCAAGGCACAGCTGATGCATCCGTGCGGAAGGCGAAGGACAAAAGCCACATCCGGGCGACGTGGCTTTTGATTAATGGTTACCCGATTTTGGAAAGAGGACTTGTGTTCGCCAGTGATAGCTTATCGCGTAGAGTTTTCATATCATCGCTCACTTTCTTTTCTACAACCTTGGCATATACTTGGGTGGTACGGATGCTTTTGTGACCAAGCATGGAACTGACGGTTTCGATTGGAACGCCATTGGCCAACGTAACGGTTGTTGCAAAGGTGTGACGGGCAATATGAGTGGTCAGGTGCTTTTTAATGCCGCAGATGTCAGCCAGTTCTTTCAGGTAGGAATTGTATCGCTGGTTGCTGTTTACTGGCAGAAGCTTGTTTGACTTGATGCAGTATTCGTCGTTTTTGTACTTTTCGATGATCTGCAGAGGAATCGGAAGCAGGGGAACGCTTTCGCGTGTGCCTGTTTTCTGGCGATTGGTGGAGAGCCAGTATTCCTTATCCAAGCCGACAATGACAGCGTCGTGCTGAAACTGGTAAACATCGCTGTAGGCGAAGCCTGTGTAACAGCAGAACACGAACACGTCGCGCACTTCTACCAAGCGTTGAACGCTGATCGGCTTCAGGCGAAGAACTTCCAGTTCGTCCTGGTTCAGGATTTCTCTGTCTGTGCTGACGTAGGAGCATTTGAACAGGTTGAAAGGATTGGACGGAATCCAGTCCAGGCCAACGGCCATGTTCATGATCTTCTTCAAGTTCTTGATGTATTTGTGCGCGGTGTTTGACTGGATCCGGTCTACTGTCAACAAATGGTGCTCGAACTCGGTGATGAATGCCAGGCGCAGTTCGTGTAACGGCATATCTGAAAGCTTGAACTTCCGTTCCATGTATGCTACAACCTTGTTTTTGGTGATCTGATAGCGCATCAGTGTCTTGGGCGAAATCTTGCTGATCTTGACCATATCTGCCATTTTGAGGTTGTGGTAGTCGAAAGCATCGCAGATGGTTTTGTACTCCGGTTTATCTTCTACTCCCAAAAGTTGGTTCTTAATTTCATCCGGAGTGGGAATGCGATCTTGTAATGACAGATCGAAGTGAATGCGGTCAACCTTGCTAAGCAAGGTTTGCAGAAAGGTGTTGGTTAGACGAATGTCTTCTGTATTTCCTCTAACTGTTTGTGTAGTTGCGTTCCACTTGTCAAGAGCAACCCATTTCTTGGTTGAAATTTCAACGCGCAGTCCGTCAATTGTAATGCGCAAATAAATAGGCGCTTCACCATTCTGGCGGACTTTGGTTTTCTTCACCATTAGAATTCTACTGTACGTGAAATTGAGTTTCATATCTCATCGTTTTTTGGTCACCGAGAGGTCACCGATTAGCATTTATGTCCTTGTAGCTCTAATGCTCCAAAACCCAATATTTACAATGCTTTTCGAGATTTAGCGAGACCTCTTTTCACGAAGATATAGCAGGTCTCCGAATAGGTCTCCTGAAATATGTTATTAGTTGTTTTCTGATGAATTTTGATTTAAAAAGAAAACCCTGCAAACATTAAATTTACAGGGTTTTGATAAAAAACAAAGGGAAGCTCTCGCTTCCCTTGTGATCCCGCTGGGATAGTAATGTGATCCGTCTGGGGACCATAATATCTTTGAAAACTACCACTTTCCTTACTATTTCGTAATATCCAAATTTCTGCTGGCTGATTTGCTGGCTGAAAATTTGCATTGAATTAACGCTATTTGAAAGATCGTTTTTCTTACGGTAAAGATACAAAATGATTCGCAATTAACAGCAAAAACAGTCAAATTATAGGATAAAATCACTCACTTTTTCAGGATCTAAACCAAGGTATTGAGCAAACTCTGAAACAGTTATTACTTGGTGTTGTTCCTTCTGAAAATGTGTTTTCATTTTCTTCATTAAGTAACGACAATAGCGCTCACTTTTGCCAGTAATTAGCATGATGTCTTTGGGATATATGACTAAGCGCTTTTCTTTCATTATTTCATATACTATCCATAGGTAATCTGTGGGTGACCCTGGGTGTAACTATACACAAAATTAGGTACTATTTGAGGCTTTTCAAGGTGCAAAAACGGCACAAAACAGCATAAAGTTTATGATACGGTATAGGTCTATTGTAATGCTTTGCAATTCGTTGAATGTTTGTCTTGTCAATATGCTTCAGACGCGCGCAAATCTAGATTTCTGATTCATCTTGAAAGGTGAAATGACCTACCTAGAAATCGGTCAAACAGAAATACGAAATACAATGGCACGACAAACAGGCCTTATCAAATTAAAAGGCACATTAGACAATGTCAATTTCTACAAATCGAAAGATGGAAATCTTGCGCGCATGAAAACGTCTGTTGACGGTAAGCGTATCGCAAATGACCCAGCTTTCGTTCGAACTCGTGAGAACAACTCCGAATTTGGTTCTTCTGCAAAATCTGGGAAGCTCGTAAGAAGTTCTTTGCGCCCATTGATGCAGACTGCAAGTGATGGTGGCGTAACCGCGAGAATGACGAAAGTAATGACCTTGATTAAGGATTTTGATACTCAAAGTTCTCGAGGTGGACGAACTGTTGCTGGTGGCATCACCGATGCTGCAGCAAAAGAATTATTGAAAGGGTTCAATTTCAACAACCGTTCAGCTTTGGGAAGTGTATTCTTCAAACCCTTCACAGTTGACGTGAACACTGGAGCGATTACCATTAACAACTTGATTCCGATCAATGATATTAACTATCCTCAAGGTGCAACTCACGTAACATTAAAATGTGCCTGGGCAAAAGTTGACTTCGCGACTGGAGAAACTGACACTCAAATCTCACCGGAATCAAACTTACCACTTGATTCAACGTCAACAGATGTGACGTTAACACCTCCACAAGCTCCAGCAGGACAAGGAACAAACGTTTTTGTTTTGTGCTTGGAGTTCTTCCAAGAAGTAAATGCAGCGCAGTACTCGTTGAAAAACGGTGCATTCAATGTGTTGTCAATCGTTGAAGTAAGCTAAACTATTGAGTCATGAAAAATTCAAATTTACAAGACCCGAAGTTTAAAGACCATTTGAAGTCTTTCTTCGCGCGTTGCACTAGCGAAACGCCTCCTTTCTTCAAAAAACTCCGTTTGGCTGGATTAGTAACAGTAGCTGCAGGAACGGCATTGTTGGCCGCTCCAGTTGCTCTGCCCGCAGCACTTGTAACCGTTGCAGGTTACTTGATCGTGGGTGGAACTGTGGCTTCAGCTATGAGTCAAGCGGCAATTGCTGACGATGGGAAGAAAAACGATGAATAATTGAAGGATTTCTCATCAAAAAGAAAACCGAGTAATTAATCCAAAAGCAACTAGCAATGACGCCACATCAGGACACCACAACAGTTGCAGGAACGGTTACAGGTACAGTGTTTACCATTGCTGCGAACATCGATTCGCAAGATTTTTCAAAGACAGTGATTCTCGCATGTGTTGGTGCAGTGGCCAGTTTCATTGTTAGTTTGATTCTCAAGCGGATTTGGAAGTATTTATCAGAATAAATGAACGGCACTCGAAAGGGTGCCGTATTTTTTTGGTTAACTATTTTCAACTATACTTTTAGCAATTAAATCTAAAATTGGTTGAACTATATTCATCATCCAAGTCTCTTCTTTAAATACGAGCATTTTACAATCTTCAACTTCCATATTACTACTTAATCGAAATAGTTCCTCTGTAACTTTGCTATCATTTTCAAACATCATCAAGCTAAACTGGTCCATAATTATAAGATAAACATCTCTACGGGGTGAAGCAAATATCAAATTTGAAGTTTGATCTTTGAAAGTTTCAGATGTAATTATGGATATTGGATAAAGAGGAATTTTATTCATTGATAAAAACACTTTTTGTAATTCTGACTTATTCACTGATTTATGTAAAACAAGTGATTCCCGAATTTTTTCCTCAATTTCAGGTATTATCTGAAAACGATTGAAAACAGCATGATTTGTAACACTACTTCTCCAGAAAATAGAATAAATCATTAATCTAAAGACCTTGCTATTCATTGTTTTAAAAAAAACAATTGAAAACAGTTTCTTGTATGACGTTAGGGTATATTCCCCATTATTTGATTTTTGCTTCCATGTGTTAAAGACATCAGAACAAATTGTTTCTAGTAAACTGAAATAATCTTCGCATTCTGGGCACAGAATATAATTTTCTTTAGGTGAATCTTGAATTGTATGTTTGGGATGATTAATTGGATTCGAACTTGATACTTGAAATCCTTTTTTTTGCTGTTTAGGACCAAATAATTCCTTCGAAAGAAATTTAGGTAGAATGTGAGAATTTGTCTTCGTTGAAGGGTTTGTTAAACATAGGAGACAAATATCAGAAGCGCTTCTCTTCATAGGATTAAGTTTAACGATTGGTGATGCTAAAAATACGTGAATTTCATTTTTCCAGTTAATTAAAACCCAAAAGAAAAAGAGAAAAAAGAAAGAGCAAACCCGAGTGGCTAACATTTTAGGCATGCAAGGTTTTTGGAGAAAAAATGATTACACCGAATGTAATTTGAAAGTTGATTGTTCTGTGAACTAGGATTTGGTAGTTGAAACCTGCATTTTTTATTCAAAATTCATTTTAACCTTGCAGGGCTGAAATGAGACACTATCTTGCTTTTGTTTTTTTTTATTATTCAATTATGTAGATTTTTGATTGAACAACAAATTACCAAATAAACGAATTTGATATAAATCAATATGATTGCCCCATAGACGACCAGCTAACATATTTCAAGATGGATGATTCTGAAGAACCAGTTAGCTTACATTCAACATTTAGGTATAGATCTATTTTATTGTGAAATGAAACTGAACATTCTATTTCATCATTTTCAAAAAAAATCCGATTATCAGTTATTGTGATGCTTTTATGGGCAAAGTACGAACAAGGTCTAGTTCTATAATGTTCTAGGAGTCTTAAAAAATCAATTTGAAAAATGGGGACATAATCGAGGTAAAATTGAGCTGGATTAGCAGGGTCATTAGTATTGCGTTTAAAACAAATGACTTCGTAATAAGAATGAGTCTTTGCACCAAAAATCGCATCACTTATGGAATTAATGTAACCAAGCACGTTTTTTTTTACTTCAACCGATCTTACATAAATCCCATCTAAATGAAATGGAGTTTCTACCATATAGTTCTTTTAAATGTTGGTTAAATATAGATATATTATTAATCCATTTAAAGAACCTATTTAACTATGGAAGATAATTAATGATTGTAAAACGATGGGTAAAACAGCCTTGAGCGCTGCCGGTGGAGCAAGGCAGCTGGCTTAGTGGTAAAAGGAAAGCATTAAGTGCATTTCCAAAAGAAACATAGGTTAGAATTGTAGCGTTTATCTCCAGTAAGAACCATGATTTATATGCTTTTCTTACCACTAAAGCAAAACGGAGTGTTTTGAATGGCTTTGCTTTAGCAATATAAACGGCCAGAGAAACATGGAGAGCGCGAGCCGCCCGCGAGTTGAGGGAAGGTGGAAGACAGAAATGGGCAGGGACTGAACAGCTGGCGACCTATGCAGGATGCACAAGGGATTGGCTGAGTTTTTGTTTCGTGAGTGGATGCGCGTCGGCTAGACCAGCTGTTACTTGCAACGCAGTGGAGAGTAAGGGCTGGTGTGCGTTGCGAAAATGCTCCCTGGCGAAATCATCCTGTAAGGTGATACGACAGGAGGCATTTTGCAAATGGAAAAGCAAAGGCCTTAGGACTAGGTACGACGGCTCTAAGGCTTTTGTTGTGTGGAACGGAAAGTTGCTGATTGATATTTTGCAGATGGGAACCAGTTTACGGAACCAAGGGCGCAAAATGAGAACAGCTACTTGAAGTGGGGATTACAAAAACTGTGACAAGCCCGAAGCCTGACTGATTTAGCAGGCGAGCATACACAAACAGCGGTGACACCCAATGAAACTAAAAGGAAGGGAGTGACGGGACTAGCTTCCCTGACGAACTAATTGGGGAACATCCGTAGTAAGCTTTCAGCTACTACGGTGTGATGGGTGGCAAAGGAGCTGTGACTGACAACGAAGGATGAACAGGCTAAGAAAACAAATGAACAGCCAAAAGGGAATTCTGAGCGTTGGCTAAGTGAGTGCTAAAAACAAGGGCGCAGAGCAACGGAGCTTGTATTACCCTTGTTTTTATGTTTTTCTGAAGCTGTGAGAACTAGGCGGAAGACCGCTTTACCGTGTCTAGGATTTCAGGAGGATTTTCTTAGGATAACGGACTTTATCAATAGGATCTGACAGAATAATAAGCGTTGGATATTATACTTGGGTTTATTATATTTGAACTGATTTAGGTGGTTAGGTTAGGTTGATTAAAAAGCAGTAAGACTCCCGTTTTGCTGCTTTTTTTTGTTTTATTCAATAAAGAAGAAACATTAAAAAACATTGGTTTGATTAGATATTTTTCTGAATCTATGAGAATTAAACCTGATGTACAAAATCTTAAATCTCCTTATCTATTTCTTCATCAATTTTATCCAGATACGATTGAAGATTTATTGCTGGAACGGTCCCAATAGCTTGCTGTAAATAACGTGTAAGTTGCATGAAGAATGTTACCAGTGAATTCTCTTGTTTACTGAAGCGTATTTCATTAAAATTTCTTGCTGCATAGAATTCCAAATATTTTTCTTGGCCAGTCTCCATAATTTCTTCATTTGGCTCATAGTCAACAAAAAAACTTCCGTAATCTGCAATACAACCTAAATCGATACTTTTTAACCCTATCTGCTTTTTGATATGTTCCTGAATAGTATCATTATTCTTGTGAGTATATGTATTTGTACTACACAATATACCTCCAAGAATCTTTGTCAATGGACGAGGCGGGAACTTTTTGCCAGAATTGATCATATCAGTACTAGTTCTATGTAATTTTCTTACACTTTCGATTTTATTAGCTGCATATTCGATATATGTTTGATCATCAACATTTCCCTTTATATCAGGTTTCACCTCAAAAACAGCATATACTCCTTCCGCTGGAATATAATGAAATCCATTTTGCGTGAAAATAAATGGAGTAAACCAATTATCATAAATCACAATATCCATTTGATGACTTGTATTTCCCTCGTGATCAATCACTATGGCCTTATCGACACTGTACCTATTTGGCAAATAGGCTCGTAACCATTCAATCCAAGCATTTTCAAGCGCATCACCTTTGGATCCAGGATGTGTTATGAATTCTCTATTTGTACTTAGGGCTGCGTTCATTTGATTTTGTAAGCCCTTAAACAAGGACTTAATATCAATCTTTTTATTTTCACTCATCGTGCTAAATCGGTTTTTAAATTTTCTATCTGATTTTTCAGGTATTCATCTCCCAGTCTTTTAATCTCTTCCCATTTATTCAAATGACAATTCTTGAATTTCTTATTGGATCCACAAGTACAAGGTTCATTGCGACCAATCCATTTGGAGGTTCTAATTTCATTTAGTTCCAAAAGCACTTGCTTTTTATCTGTGTTGTCTAATTTTTTTATATAGAACTCCCAAATACCTGCATTACCATGATCATATTCCCCATCAGCATATTCCCCATTCAGTTCCCGAAATGTTTCTCTACTTAAATGAGGCACAAGTACTTTATCCAAAAAGAATTTAAAGGTTATCCCGTTTTTTGAAATCAATCGTTCTTCAGGTTCTACAGCAAGGCAAAGAGTACCGTCTGGATTAACGTGACGGAAATCTTTCCTTGGTATTTTCTTACTCGTCTCTATAACTTTGGGGAAGCAATTGGGGTAACATTTCAGAAAGCTTATTGAAACACTATAACGATCGACCTCTCCATATTCTCGGTCTGAAAGTACTATGTCACCTTCGACCAATAGAAATTTTCCATTTTCTATGATTTTTAGTAGTGGAAAATGCGTAATCGCTTTCCTTATGTCATTCAGCTGATTTCTCATCTATTACACCAAGGTTGACTAATTACACCTGAACGTGACAAGTTTAAAGCTGCTTGTTTTCGCTTCGCTTCTTCCTCTTCTTCATTGTAGAAATCATCATTAACAGGAAAATAAATTTTTAAGTTCTCGTCATTAAGCTCAACCATTTCTAGAATCTGTTTCATATCTAAGTGAAGGTTGTATTTCTCAGAATCTGTCATTGTACTAGATACAACGTTATTGGAATTAGCTGGGTCTACTAAACGGATGGTTTCAACGTTATCTCGTATATACTCCATTACCATTTTCAATTGCTCCCAAAGCCCTGTTGGTATTTCAGTACAATTCTCAAATGCCCGAATTGTTATGAGTTCGACGAAAAATGATTTTACTCTACTCTGATTCTTGTTAGTTTTCCATACTTTAAGAAGTCGAACAATGCTTCTCTCAGCATTTTTACCCTTTACAAGATTGATATGCTCTTGTATATTGGTTTGAGTTGTACTTGCAGGTTGAAGTAGTTTTGGACGAACGTGAAGATTTAGTCTGTTGGTCTGAGCATAGTCATCAGCAAGTAATTCACGACCCGGAACAACATCCATTTGAATTTCATCACCGTCAATTACAAAAGTAATACCAGTCGAAACTCTTTGTTTTCGAGTTTTGTATTTGACCAAATCGTCATCTTCGAATTCTTCGTTTAAGAAATCGTAAACAGCATCAGCCATTTCCTCCAATGTCGTAAATGCATTTCTTTTGAAGGGTTGGCATAAATCCAAATCAAACTTCGTATTAATTGCATCATGTTTTGCATATGAGCCTGAGTTAATTGCACGAGTTACAATTTGATCTTTAAATTTTGTTTGAAGAGCATCTTTGACGATTTCTCTTTTCTCGATGTACTTTGCCAATAGATCATCTACATGACTCATTCTGTGGCTCTCAAGTGCGCTAGCTAAATAATTATTTTTATTCATTTTATAGTATTAACCTTGTTTATTAAAAAAGGGCCTTTCACCCTTCTGGTTTTTATTTTGAAACTGCGCGAACGATCGCTGCTATTCCAAAGAACAACAACATAATTGTTGCTCCTTTTGCAATCATTTCAGCATTTTTACCATTTGCTTGGATACAGTTATCCTTGTGGCAAATGCTTACCTGATCATTTTTAAGTAAAAATTTATTCATAAAATAAGTTTTATGTTTCTATTCATGGCCTCTTTAGAAAGCAGAGAGGTTCGCTCTTTTTTGTAGTAGTTTATTTCTTTCCTTTGCTGTCAGAACGATTACTACGAATGTGTTCGGGAACGGTAATCGTTTTCCCATTAACAACACGAGTATGTTCAGGAATTCTATTAAACTTCTTTCCTGATGAGTCTTTTGCCATCTTTTTAGTATTTATATTATACAATACTCCTTCACCTCTCGTCAGAAAGAAATTGACGTGATTTTGACGCAAATCAATAGCGCAACCCAGCGTTGGATTGAAAATGTAATACAGGAATTTTAGAGAGAATTTATTGTTAGGTCAAAAATAGTAGTAAGTTTGCACCTTAAAATTCAAAACTCAGGTATCCTTTTACCTGTTTTTGTTTCCAATTAAAAGTCCTTTTGATTTGGTCGTCGGAGGACTTTTTAATTTATCTAACTTTTTCACCGCTAATCTCGTAACAGCGTTGATTAATGACAACTTGTCAGTTTTCATTAAAATGTGTTGTAATTTATGTGAAAAAGAATCTTGTCTCATTTGTGAAACACAATTCTCGACAAAGAAACATAAAATTTATTGTTTCACCAAAGAAACAATCGTATATTTGTCGAAACGTTATCCACATTTTTAACCAATTATCAACATGAGCTCATCAATAGATACACTAAAGTTCTCTGAGATGATCAAATCGAAAAGAGGCAATACTGGACTGCGACAGCTATCAAGTGAAATAATGGTTAGTCCTTCAACCCTATCAAGAATAGAGCAAGGAAGTTTACCAGATATTGAAACATATTTGAAAATTTGCAACTGGCTAGAAGTTTCACCTGAGTTTTTTACGGTTCATTCTGAAAACAGGGACGAGAAAAATGTAGTAATTGCACATTTACGTGCTGACACTAGTTTACCTTCGGCAACAGCAGAAGCATTGATACAAATGATAAATATTGCCTATGCCTCCGTTGAAAAAGAACTCATTTAAAAAGGGCTTTAAAACTTGGGCTGACAAAAAATCAATTGAATTGCGTAAAGACCTTGGATTGAATTCGAATGATGCTTTGTGTGCATTCGACTTGATTGCGCATTTGAATATCCCACTATTTGTTCCTCAAGATTTCAAGGAATTAGACACGAAGCATTTGGATGAACTTCTAGGTAATGGCAAAGAACATTGGTCTGCTGTAACAATACCTTTAAAAAACGATAAATACCTAATCATACATAATCCAGAACATTCAGCACAACGACAACAAAGTAATTTGATGCACGAGCTTGCGCATGTAATTTGTGACCATAAAGTTGATCCAAAGATTGAAGAAACTGGATTGGCAGGAATGCTAAGACATCATGATCAAGAACAAGAAAATGAAGCTATTTGGTTTGGAGGATGTTTACAACTTCCAAGAGAAGCATTGATATGGGCATTGAAGAAAAGTATGACTAACAATGAAATTGCTGAGCATTTTAATGCAAGTGTAGAAATGGTTAGATATAGGATTGGTGTAACTGGTGCCAAAATACAATTAGTGAGGATGAGGTATTAAGATTGAACTTATTAATTAATAATCTATTATTCCTAAATCACGCGCAATATCTTGCATAAATTTGGACATTGGGCGTTTATGAATATCCTGTACACGTGGGTAGTTACCTAAAATAATCCTTTCAAAATGCTCTTTAGAAAGGAAAAGCTTAGGAAAACTATGATTCAAACTTTTTTTATAGTGAAAATCATAAATCAGACTCTTATCGATTAAATCCAAAATAAGATCATTTTGAGTGCTATATATTCCTTTTATATCAAATGTGGCTTGAAAAGAACTGAATCCTTCGGGTAGATTTGAGTTTTCAATAAAATCGAAATCAATGTCTTTATTCTTTTTATCGAGCAAATATTTTGCCTCATCATACGACGATAATTTAAAACTGAAACTTGAATTATCTATTAAATGCTGATCGTCTGAATACAAATGAAATTGAACCTTCTTCTCAAGTTTCACATTATTACATGAGGCACAAGAAGGATACAAGTTGAAAAGCGAAATACTTAACATTGGAAATTCCGATTTCGGATAATAATGATCAACCTGAAACTTCGCACGGACCTCATCACGCCCTTCATTATCGATTCTATCTACAGATACTGTCAAACTTGAATTGCAATATACACAAGCTTTAATGCCAATTTCTTTGAAGTAAGCTGGATAAAAATCAGATCTAAGTTTAGTATAATTAAGTGCTTTTAAAATTTCATTCTTAATTGAACTCTTTACTATTTCAATCTTGTTTTTCACTTTTTTTTCAACTAATGGTACAGCTGGTAAAGAGGGAATGAGTAATTCAATATCTAGTGGTGATTTTAATAAAAAATCACTCTCATTTTTAAACAATTCAATGGTTTCATATAGATAAATACAATCAGCTGTTGACGAGGGCGCTAATTCATTTAATTTTTTTAATGCTTCATTATGTTGCCCAATGATTTCTATTCTGAATTTTTCTTGAACTACTTTTATTCTATTTATATCAATAGCAATCATCATTTTAGATTTTGAAGTTCAAGCAATTTATCGATTTGAAATTGTAAAAAATCATTTTTACTTTCAGGGTATGCTTTTGCATACAAACTGTTGAGACTATTGGTTAGAAGTGGCTCGCCTATAATTTGAATTATCTTTTCAATTTCTGTAAGACGCTTAGGAAGAATACTTATTTTCGCTTCAATTACTCCTTGTAATTCCTCGATGATTTCACTTATCTTGATTTTAGCAAACTCCCCCATAAATCCATTTTCTAAAAAGAAGTCATTTGCTAATAAATCATGAATGTTTGCGCCAAAAGTTTGATTTTCTTCATTAATTGGTAAACCATCTTTCAATTTCAGGATATTGGATGACGGGATATCTGACAAAATAAACGGTGAATGAGTTAAGAAAAGAATGTTAATACTAGAGTCTTTTGGTAATCCAAGACGATTAATTGAATCAATCATTTTTTTTATTAATTGTCTCTGGTATTCGGGGTGAAAATATAACTCGACTTCGTCAAGAATAATATTAAATGAATTATATTCATTTTCATTAGAAACCAAATTGCGCAGATGATAGTTGACTGTTTCGATCGTATTGACAAATTGTTTTTGACCGGAGCTGAATTTCGAATATTGTGATCTGTCTTCAAACTGATAATCAATTTCAAAAATTGAACTCAACGAAATCAGTAAATCAGGATCTTGAATTAAATCCAACATTTGCTGGAATTCATCAAACTCCATCCATTTATCGTCCTTACTCGCTAATAATATTTCAGTAGCAATTTTCAATTTATTTTTAAAAACATCAATGAGCTGTTTTAACTTTAAATGCTTGTGTGATTTGCTTTTCCAAATTGTTTCTATGCAATAATTAGTTACTTGATTCAACTCAAAGCCAGAATAATCAGCACTTGAAACAAATTTATTGAAACCATACAATTTATCTGTCTTGAACAATTTTCCAATAAAGTATGCCGCAATAAAATCTACTATTTCAGATAAAGCGTCATCGTACATCTTCTTTTCTTCTTCGGAAACGTCTTCTTCAGCTGGTTTCGATGTTAACTTTGTATCATTAGTTGGCTGACCGAATAGTTTCGATAGAAATTCAAGATTCGATTTTCCCTCATTGTGAAACTTGTATTCCGCTATTTCTGGAACGATGTTCACAAACAAAGAATCTGTCTCCCAGTTGTAAGTAACTTCGTAATTAGTGTATCTTTCTTTTAATGAAAATCGAACCTTCGTTATTTTTAGATCTAAAATTTTACCTGACTCAAAAGCTGAACGATTGATTCTATATTTACTAAGCTCCTCTTCTCGATTGACGTCAATGTTACCATTTGATTTTTGTGGATTAATTACAACAGGAGTTTGATATCCATCATTTTTGTGATACAGATAATCTATCCATTTTCCGATATCCTTTCCGTTTAAACCGTAAATGGAATAATTAAGAAAGATTGTATAGAAAATTGAGCTGAATTTCAGCTTTTCACCTTTCGGTTCCACTCCGGCAATCAGTATAGTTTCAACCCCCTTTAACTTCTTTATAATTATAGTTTCACCCTCACTATTATTGAAAATCAGCTCAAAACACAAACTACTTTTCTTAAACTTTTCAAGTCTCTTTTGGTATTTTAGTGTGCTTAAATTTCGTTGAGCAAATTCAGATCGTTTTTTACCTAATTCACTAAGTTTTTCTTCTTTTGTTTCAGAATCTGATTCAAGGAGAAGGTTCTTAATTTGTTCTTCAAGAATTTTAACCTGGTTATTATTATATTCCTGGTTCGTTTGATTTTGAAGGATTAGTTTTTTTTCGGTGATCCACTCTTCTTGAATGGATAAATCAAACATTGCTTTAAGGAATATTTCCGTTAACGCACTCTTTCCACTGCCGTTTTCACCAACCACAGCAGAGATGTTTATTTTCAAATCTTCTGATGAATAAAGATTTTGTTCTTCATTGAGAGAAGTGAAGGATTCAATTGGTACTCCCTTAAATTTTTCGTAATTATTATGTGTTAACTTGACTTGAACTTTGTTTTCAAGAATGAAATATTCATAGTCTTGATAAAACTTATAAATCATTCCTTCCTTTAAATTCTTTAAGAATTTTGGGTCACACCCTTCAAGCGGTCTTATCGCCAATAATTTAAATCCATTCATTTTCGATTGTCCATTCACCGTTTTACTTCCACCAATTTATTTCGTTACCTACAATCTGTTTGTAGTCAACTACATTTAATTCAAAATGCTCTATTCAACATTAAATTTTTTCATCTATTTCTTTATACTTCTCGATAAACAAGGAAATCTTTTTAAATACATTCTGCTTTTTTGTCAAATACTGTGGGTTCAATGGACTCATTTTAGGCAAAATTGCATTCAACTCGGTTCCATTTTCACTTGTGTATTTGCGTTTTAGAGAAGCTGATATGTATCGTATTGCTTCTTCCTCATTTAAGTTTTCCTCTTCAATCAGTTCTGAAGCCTCTATCTTTAATTTCTCCTGAGCGTATGCATAGAATAAATCTAAAACATTTGCTTTGTCTTGAATTGTTTCGAGGTCTGTTTCATTAATGAAATCAACAACTAGGCCTTCTTTTGCTCTATTTCCTATACTGGCACGAACAACTCTACGAATTTCTTCTATTAAAGAGGCTTTGTCTTTGTTCTTTTTGTTTTGCTCGAAAATTAATTCAAGGATATAATCAAGGTTTATTTCTTGCGATTTAAGTAGGTCTATTTCAAAAACCACATCATCCCAATCAATTTTTGATTCTTCTGCTTCCTTTCCACCTTTCTCTCTTCTTAACCAATCACGAATATCATTGTAGGTTGACCTATAATCTTGTACGGTTCTTTCTGGAAGTAATTCGATTTCTTGCAATACTACAATGTCATCGTCTGATAAAAAGTGAGTTTCTTTAAACGTTTCAATAGCTTCTGGATCGTTTTTGTCTATTGCCTGAAATGCTTTGAGATTGCTAAATTCATCGTAATTCTGAAGGATGTTTTCAACTCGCAAGTACTCTCCAAAGAGTTTTGAAAATTCTTTTTTACTTTTTTCTGTTTCAATTTCATCTGGATTCGGGAACTTTTCATTCAGTTCATTTACGACCTCTATATATCCTCTGCGTGCATCGCCTGTGGTACTATCTGTAAATCCTTCTAAGTATTCTTTGAAACTCTTTTCAAGTACTACATTCTTGGTGTTTTTGTCACCAAATAGGGTGATTGCCTCAACTGTGGCATTTTCTAAATCTCTGAATGTAATAATGTTTCCAAAAGTTTTTGTAGCATCATAAATTCGGTTGGTACGAGAAAAAGCTTGCATTAAGCCATGATAACGCAGGTTCTTGTCTACAAATAAGGTATTCAAAGTTGGTGCATCAAAACCAGTAAGAAACATACCAACAACTATGATTAGATCAACTTCTTTACTCTTTACCCGTTTGGCAAGGTCACGATAGTAGTTTTGAAACTCTTTACTTTCGACACCAAAACTGGTTTTAAACATTTTGTTGTAGTCATTGATGGCTTCAGTTAAAAACTCTTTGGAACTGCTGTCCAACGCATTTGGCTCAAAAGACTCGTCGACAATTTCACCAATGGCATTTTGTTCTTCATTTGCTGCGAATGAGAATATGGTTGCTATTTTTAGCGGCTTATCACTCTCTTTTTGTAAACGGTTTATTTCTTCATAATAGCATTTGGCAGCATCAACACTACTTACTGCAAACATAGCATTAAAGCCCTTGTTGCTTCCTTGATTTCTATGGGTTTTTATCCTGAAGTTTTGTAAAATGTATTGAGAAATCTCACTTATACGAGCGGGATGCAAGAAGGCCTTTTTATTTTCTGCAGCACTCAGTTTTTTCTCATCAATTTCTGTTTCTATACTTTTAAAATGAGGGCGTACATCGTTATAATCTACTTTGAATTTCAATACCTTCTCATCCCTAATCGCATCCGTAATTACATAAGAGTGTAATTCAGTACCAAAGACACTTGCAGTTGTCTCTGCACCTAAAGCATTTACAGGAAATATTGGAGTGCCCGTAAAACCAAATTGATAGAATTTTTTAAACTTTTTGTTCAGGTTCTTTTGAGCTTCACCAAATTGAGAGCGATGCGCTTCATCAAAGATGAACACTACTTGCTTTTGGTAAATGGCTAAATCACTCTCCGTTTTCATCAGGTTGTTTAGCTTCTGAATGGTTGTGACAATAATCTTATTGTCTTCTTTTTCGATATTACTTTTTAATCCTGCTGTGCTATCTGATCCATTAACGCTATCCGGAGAGAACCTTTGGTATTCTTTCATTGTTTGAAAGTCCAAATCTTTACGATCGACTACGAAGAATACTTTATCGATAAAATCCAGTTGGGTTGCTAATCTTGCCGCTTTAAAGCTGGTAAGGGTTTTTCCTGAACCTGTAGTATGCCAGATATAACCACCGCCTTCGGTCTTAGACCAATTTTTAGATTGAAATGAACTATTGATTTTCCATAAGATTCTTTCGGTTGCAGCAATTTGATAAGGTCTCATGGTCAGCAGTGTATCGCTAGTATCAAAAACGGAATAGGTTAATAGTACTTGTAAAAGCGTCTGTTTCTGAAAAAATGTTGCAGTAAAATCCTTAAGGTCCTTAATTAAAGCATTGTCAGACTTCGCCCAATTCATCGTAAAGTCAAAGCTGTTTTTATTTCGCTCAACTGTATTAGCAAAATAACGGCTGTCGGTGCCATTGGAGATAACAAAAATCTGTACGTATTTGAAAAGAGAATTAGTGCTATTCAGACTCTCTTTGGTATAGCGATGTACTTGATTAAAAGCTTCACGTATAGCAACCCCTCGCTTTTTTAACTCTACTTGTACTAAGGGCAAGCCATTGACTAAAATTGTAACATCATAGCGATTTGCATGTGTTCCTTTTTGCCCAAATTGTGAGATTACCTGAACTTTATTGCAAGCGACATTCTTTTTATCGACTAAGTAGATATTTTGGATATGTCCATCATCAAAAACAAAATCGTATATATAATTGTCATGGATTTTCCGTGTCTTTTCAACCAAGTTATCACTTGGTTTGTCCAAATACTCTTCTACGTACCTAATCCATTCACTATCAGTGAACTCCATATCGTTCAGTGTTTGAAGCTGAATTCTGGCATTTGCAAGCATAGCTTCAATCGTGTTGAGATTGGTAGGGTTGTCATACCCTTGATTGATTAGGTCCTGTAAAAATTCCTTTTCTAGCGCTGATTCTGTTTGGTAAACTGCAGGAGCTTCATTCCAAGCTGAAAATTTGATGTATTGATCAAGAACAATAAAATTGTTTGATTCTGCGATGGTTTTATACTGTTTCATTTTGTTCTATTAATTCAGAGAATTTATAATTACTCTCTAAATAATTTACTAATTCAATTAGCTTATCTATATCGTTTTCTTGAACTTCTCCAATTTCATCACCTGCATGAGCAGAATGACTTGAAAGGTTTAAAATACGATTTGCAAAAGGGTCTGGTTCTCCATTTACAATTGGTAATAATTTTTCCCAATTAGAATACCCCAAAAAAGTAGCAGTTTTCTCCAAAACATTTCTAATAAAATTAAAATGAAATTTTTTTATTAGGATAGGATTGTTTTTAGCTTTTTGAATTTCCCTAAGAAGTTGTAAATGATATGAAAAAGGAGTTTTTCTGCCAAGTTGTTCGAGGCTAAAATTACCATCCGAAAATTTAACAAAACGATACTTTATAGAATTGTCAGAGTGATATATCCATTTTTTTACACCAATATTTTGTTCACCTATTATATACAAAGGATTTGGTATGTTATTATTGAGTTCGTTTGAAATAACATTATAAAACAACGGGTTGTGTGTTGTTATTATAAATTTAAGTTCTGAACTACTATTTTTTATTAATCCAGAAAGACTAACTGCTAATTCAATGAGATGATTATCATCCAATGAACTCACTGGGTCATCTATGAAAACATATTCTAAATTATTAAATTCATTTGTTGCACGATTAGTTTCATCGGTCTCGTTTAGTGTCTCAATTGCCTCTTCTAATAAACTATAAAAAACACACCAAATAAAATTACTTTCTTCTGCTTTAGAAATTTTAATATTAGGCAAACCTTGGTCGTCACCACTTGCCAATGAAAATGTCACCTCTGAATATGCCTTAATGATAATATCATTCCTATGCTCATCTTGAGTAGTATATTCTTCATTAAAAACCGGGGTTATTGAAGCATTAGAATAATGCTGAAAATTGGTAATAATATTATTATCTAAACCTTGGTCTTTTAAATATTTTAATGCAAATCCCGTAAAGTTGTTAGGTCTTATGATTAACTTTCGATTAGTGTCTGAATTTAGATCATTATCCCAATAAAAAAGGTCCTCAGTAAAGGCATTGTAATACAGGACTTTAATTCCTGTATTTTCTTCATCTTCCACATCTTTTGGAGCAACCTCAAGCCTGAACTTTCTTGATAAGCGTGTTTTACCAGTTCCATTGAATGCATAAATCAACTGTACCTTTTTATTTGCAAGTTCCAGTGTTTTTGCTATTTCAGTTAATGTCTGTCCCATTTGAATAAGTTTAATTTTCTTTTGGAAAGGATAGAAGTAAATCCCGGTAATATTCATATTGCTTTTTACGCAATTCTATTTCTTTGGGTAAGCCTTCGCTTATTGAATCGGTAAGTGTGTCAAACTTGTCTAAAATGGATACAATTCGTTCTTGTTCTTTGAGAGATTTTTTTGGATCATTTGGATAAGGAATTGGGATTTTTGTTTTCTTTAGATTGTCATTGTAAAGTCTCTGAATTGTTCCTCCATCTGCAATTTCCCACTTTACAATTTGGTAAAAATAAAATAGGTATTTGTTTAATACTTTGCTTTCGTTGTTTTCAATCCAAACAATATTACTATCCTGAAAATATGCATCATGACCATCGAAAATGACAGCTCTACCAATTGTTCCACTTGCAGAAATTAGGACTTCTCCAACTTTTGGATAATTATATTTTGACCGATATTCGTCAAATAATTCCTTGGAAATATAGGCATTAGGTTCTTTCCCAAAAGTGCCTATTTTATAAAACGGAATAACCCCTATTTCTGTGGTTTGTTCCTTTAGAATACGTTTGCACATGCGAACATCTCCAACCCAACCCAAACTCTTCAATTCCACTTCTATTTCATCAAAACGAAACAATTGCACCCGATAATAATTATACTGCTGTTTACGCGCTGTAAGTTCTGCTGTAAGTTCTGCTGTAAGTTCTGCTGTAAGTTCTGTAAAGACATCAAGAATGGCAACTATCTTTTGTTGAATTTCGAGGGGTGGGATGGGGATTTGAATACCTCCAACTTTAGTAGTATTTATTGTTGGGACTCCCCCTTCGCTTTGTAATTCTGTTATGCTCTTCTCGTTTGTTTTAAGGACATAAAACAAAAACTTGTTGTCAATTTTAGACTTATAATTTTCAATAGGTAGAACTGAGAAACATTTGTCGTTTAAGTAGAATTTACTTACTATGAAGCTAACATAACCTGCATTAGCTCCAACTCGTGAAATCGTAACAGAATTTTCTCTTCTATTGAATTTTTCAAAGTATCCCATTGGTTCCTTTCCTCCACTAATGATCGGATATGGTGCAGAGTCGGAACTGTCATTTTTGGTTATACCTTTCCCTGTTTTAATTTCACAAGTATCCCGTAGTGTTTTCCATTCAACTTCTACACCTTCCAATAATTTTCCTAATTCACTCATGCTTCAATTTCTTTTATAATTGCATCAATATCAGCACGTAACGCATTTATCTTTTCTACTGTTTTTTTTACCTCCTTGTTCAAATCAAGGATGTTAATCTGCTCTCTATTGTCTTTGGCTTCCACATAAGAACTAACAGAAAGATTATACTCGTTTTCAGCAATTTTGGTATTGTCTATAGATATTGCTTCATATGGGACATCTTCTTTGCTATCAAATAGCTCCATAACTTTCTCAATGTGTGTATCAGTCATCACATTGTTATTCGTTACCTTCTTAAAGAAATCTTCACCACTCACATCAATAAACTGTGTTTTGGTATCCGTTTTATGTTTTGAAAGCACTAGAATAGTTACGGAAATAGAAGTGCCATAAAACAAGTTTGGAGCTAAAGCGATAACAGTTTCTACAAAATTATTATCAACCAAGTATTTTCTAATCTTTTGTTCGGCACCACCACGGTAAAAAATACCAGGAAAACAAACTATGGCTGCCCTTCCTTTACTGGAAAGGTAACTTAGTGCATGAAGTACAAATGCAAAATCTGCTTTTGATTTAGGTGCTAGTACACCTGCAGGTGCAAAACGGTCATCGTTAATCAATGTAGGGTCTCCATCACCAATCCAGTTTACAGAGTAAGGAGGATTTGAAACAATGGCATCAAACGGTTTATCGTCGCCAAAATGTGGATCTATAAGGGTGTTGCCAAGTGCAATATTAAACTTGTCGTAATTCACGTTATGCAAAAACATATTCATACGGGCCAAGTTATAAGTCGTATGGTTTATTTCTTGTCCAAAAAAGCCTTCTTCAATGACATGATTATCAAAGTGTTTTTTTGCTTGAAGCAGTAAAGAGCCAGAACCTGCTGCAGGATCATAAATTTTGTTTACTTTTTCTTGTTTGTGCATTGCCAATTGCGCAATGAGCTTAGATACGTGCACAGGTGTAAAAAACTCACCGCCCGATTTACCTGCATTAGCTGCATAATTACCAATGAGAAATTCATAGGCATCGCCAAAAAGTTCTATTTCGCTGTCTTCAAAATTGCCGAAATTTAGTTGCTCTACACCTTTCAAAACGGAAGCTAAACGGCTGTTTTTATTTTCAACGGTATTGCCTAGTCGGGAACTAGTTGTGTCAAAATCTGCAAATAAACCTTTTATATCTTCTTCCGACGGATATCCAAACGCAGAACTTTCTATCGATACAAAAATGGCTTTTAAATCTGTATTGAGGTTTGGATTGGTGTTTGCGGTTTTCGCAACATTTACAAAAAGCTGGCTAGGATAAATGAAATATCCTTTCGTTTTAATCGCATCATCTTTTATTTCTGGTGTAATTACATCATCAGATAGGTTTGGGTAGTCCACACCATCATCACCACCTTCAATGTATTTCGTGAAATTTTCACTAATAAATCGATAGAAAAGCGCACCCAACACAAAGTGTTTGAAATCCCATCCATCCACAGAGCCACGTACTTCGTTGGCTATTTTCCATATTTTAGCTTGTAATTCAGCTCTTTGCGCAATGCTTGTCATTTTTTGTCTTTTAATAATTCTTTTGGTTCTACATTTAGAATCTCTGCAATTCTATATAGCACCTCCAAACTTGGTTGGGTTCTATTTGAAGCATACCCGTTAACAATATTGTAGCTTTTGCCCAATTGCTCAGCTAACCATACTTGTTTAATGCCTTTTTCTTCAAGAACTTCTTTAATGCGATTCATAAATCGATATTCAAAAGCCGTGAATATAGGAATTACACACAGAAAACACACTAAAAAACGGTGAGATTATTTTGTTTATCAGACTCGAATCACACTCTGATTTCACTTCCTTTTATCCAAACTGGACTCCACAAATGATATGAGATTAAACATACTCCGCAACCGCGAGCGAACCCGATTCCCATACAATTTCTCCAATTCATTCGCATTCAAATTTGTAGTTCCATGGGTTACAATTCCAAGATTTACGTGTAAATCATATCTGTGCAAAAGTATCTCTGCCATGGAGTTGGTTTCGTTGCCGAATTGCTTGATGTTGTTTTCTATTCCTAGATCATCAAAGCAGTAGACTTTTCTGGATTTTCCGTATTTGTGGATTACTTGGAAACCGTCTGCATGGAATTCTGAAGTAACGTTTCTTGTAGAGACAACTGGATAATCAAATTCAGGGAAAACAAAGAGCTTTAAGAGGTTCATTAAGGAGGTTTTACCACAACCGACTGGACCAATTAGAAGTATTCCCTTGTTCAGGTCTATTCCATGTTCAATGCAATTATCTTCTGCACGAATGGCGTAGATGATGAGCTTGTAGATGATTTCTTTGTCTTCAGCATGGAGACGGAAGTTGGAGCCGTATTTTTGCTTTCCTGCATGATTGATATAGGCAATGCATGTTTTGAAATCAAACTGACGGATGTTGTTTTCGATAGTGAAGCATTTTTCGAGCATATTGTTGGTTTTGGTCAAGGCGATAAATCACCTTGACGGGGTTAAAGTGGAACCGAGTAATCTTTGTTTTGGTTGGTATGCAGGTTTCCAGACTGTGGAGCTTCTGAAGAATTCCATTTGCGAGAATTGATAATCCAATTGCGCGCTGCAGCTTTCCAGTTTTTCATTTTGGATTTTCCACCAACTAACCAACCGTTAGATTCGAAGTAATTGAAGAATTTATGAGCTTCTGAATCCGTAGATTCTTGTTCTAAAAAGAAACTTTCTATTTCTTCTGATTTGGGAGGAGAAAAACGCAGTTTTTCGTTTTCCCCTTTATTTGTTTTAGGCTGTTTTAATTGTTTAGTATGTTTTATATTGTTTATATAAGGTCTCACGCGTGGTTCACTCGTTGTATCAGTGCTAGTATCTTCATAGTTCTTTGCTAGTTCACTCGTTGTATCAAATATGAACAAGTAAACTAGACTACCTTTTTGCGGATTTCTGGAAGGTTCGTATTTCAGATAACCGAACTTGTCGAGTTCTTTCAAACACTTCAAATAGGTATTTACTGAACCAATTTTTGAGGCTTTCATCATTTCAAAACGACTGATTGAAACATACTCTGGAAACTTTGCATGATTCCAGAGATGAAACAAAGCATAGTACAAACTCACATGCCAAGGAGACAGGCGCTCATCTTCCACAAAGAGATCGTTGATTTTTTCAATATGAGTGATGTAATTCATCTTTGGACAGTAAGAATAGAAGACATAAACCGTGTGAATGAAAGGCGAATGGAGCTTGATTAAAGCGAAAGAAGCATTTGAATGAGTTCGGGTTGTGGATGACAATCACTCCGGTCTTTACGGAAATTGACTGATGAAAAAATGCCTGGCTTACCATCTAATGCAGCAAGAGAAATATCCCATTGCTCTGTGGCAATTTGTTTGGGAATCTGATAAGTTGCGCAAAGTTTTTGAAGCAACTGATTAAGACTTTGAAGCTGCTCGTCTGTGTAGCGATGGAAATAACGAGAACCTCTAAATTCTTGACCGTAATCGATTATTTCCGAAACATCAACTAATGAATTTGTCATAGAGTAAAATAGACCATCTATGTTTTTTAATGGCCCTAAACAGGAAAGTGTAATGCCAATAGAATGTTGGTCGAGCGAAGTAAAATCTTTGCCTTTGATACCAATGTGATGGATCCAATAATGAGATTCGAATGTTTGGTAAATGGTGCCATCGCGATCAATGATAAAAGGCGAGCCAAATTTTGTTGGATTGGTGTGCCAAAAGGAAACAGTATCCTTTGGAGACGAATCACTGTTTGAACCGTGTAACACAATTTGCTTTTTGGTGTATGCCGTTCGGAAATAACGTGATTCCAGCAACGGAAGTTGAATAATTTTCATGAGGAATGATTTAGAAAAGTGAGATTAGAATTTGTTTCGCATGTTGTCTTCAAACAGGCGGTTGATGTCTGCTTCATCGTAGAAAAGGACACCGCCAATTTTTGTAAACGGAAGTGTGCCGTTCAAACGAAGTGTTTGAAGAGTACCAGGAGAAATGCTGAGCAAGCGTTGAACCTGATGCGATTTCAGCCAGTTCTTTTTTGGCTCTTCATTTTTCTGTGGTCCGATATTGAGTTGGTTCTCAATGATGGTTTTAAATTCGAAGATGAGGTCTGATTTGAATTGCTCCAGATCCTCAACAGTTACAATTTGTGCTGCCATAAAATTTGATTTTTATTTGTATCAAAGAGAACCGAATAAAATGAGGAATTGGGGTGGTAGTGGGTTGCACCACCCCACATCAACCCCTTATAAACACTAAGAAAAATCTAAATGAAAATTTTTGATAGAAAATTTGAATTGGATTAAAGATGATTCAACTTGTTCAGCATTTGAATGACTTTTTCCTTGATAGCATTTATCGTGTTAGTGTCAGGTTCATAGTACTTGTTCGACAAACTTTTGATGGAAATATCCTGCACTTTTGACGTTTGAAAATTGTCCGTAATTTGTTCCATTAACTCACGGTGTGTTTTACTGGAAACCAAATCTGTTTCTGAGAGCATTCTTACCAATAATGCGAGTTCGCTCACCGAGCAGTTCATCTTCACTTTCTCACTTTGATTAACATTTGCTGAACTGGGTTCATTTGGCAATTGAAGGTGAACCGGACAAGTAGATTTCAAAAACCAGATTTCTTCTTCCAGCCATCCGATTACACTTGATTTTAGCGACACTACATTTCTGTCGTACTGAACTTCATTGGAAGCAACGATTTGATTCACACTTTTCAACCAAGAATAAAGCGTGTGCTGCTTTGATTCGAGGGATGGGAGTTTGCTCAATTCCTCCGAAAACTTAAACGCGAGATATGTGAAATAGCTTGGGTTATTGTAATTCATCTCAATCAAGTACCCGTGTAATAATTCAATGCTATTGGCCTTTTGATTTTCCTTCGCGAAGAACCGAAGTAGTTTGTTGGTGAAGCATTCAATAAACATCAACTGATGGTAGGTTAATCGGTTTTTTGGATTGACGTTGGAAACCAATAGAAGCGGTTGAAATAATGCCTCTAGGAATTCAGCATCATAATACTGACTAATAATATTGAGTTTCAAGCGTTCTACGCGAGGTTTCAGGCAATTAACCCGCGAAGAAATCACATTGAATGGCACGAATAATTCACGATCCAAATACTTCGAGTAGAACCGCTCCAAGTGTACCAAAATGTTCTCTAAACAATCGTAACCAAGTGCGAAAATGGAAGTTTTGTCGTAGAGCTTTATCGACCTAGAACGCGTTAAACGATCCAGGTGAAAAAGCTGAATCACATCGATTGACCAAGTTAACAGTGTTCGTTGAATTTTTCGAATAGCGCTGTACAAATGCTTTTCTTTACATGCGTTAATTGTTTCCTTCAGAAATGTATAGCATTGTTTCTCCAGCTCCAGAAAACGATTCGAAAAATAGACAAACCGCAACTCTTCAAATGAGATTTTGGACCAATGACTTGAACTCAAAACCAACACTGTATCGCTTGCCTGTTTTAGTGGTTTTTGGAAGGACAGGAATTGTTCAGGTGCGACATTGAGCACCTTAAGAATTTCTTGAGAGACAGGAACATCAAAATCAAGAAGGACTCCTTGAACCGAAGGTGAAAGATAGGCCTTTGCAGTTGGATGTACTTGTACAAATGATTCAACGATTTTGATTTTCTTCTGTGTCTGCTTGTTTCTCCACCTGATAACATTGACCTCAATACATTCACCGAACTTATTGAAAAGCCAATTTTCGTATTTGTTTCTGTCTGTTTGCGGATGATCATAGCCAGTGTTTATTTCATCCAATAATGCATCGAAGGTAATGGTTGAGGTCATACAGGAAGAAGTTAAGCGTCAGTTGAATTAACAGTAACGTAACAAAACGCTAATATGACATAAACGGCACGAAAAAAAATGTTAAAAGTTTGATTAGACGGAAAATGACCTGATTATTCTTCCTCTTCACCAAAATCTAATTGAAGATTGAATAGGCTGCCAAGCGTATTTCCATGGTCTTAAAAATCGCGGTCTAATTCTTAGCTATTTATGATCCATTTATCGAAATGGTTACATTTGTACTTAGTGAATAGTGGTTAGGTATAGTGGTAATACGAGTTCTTCGCATTACCACTATTTTAATTTAATCAACACAGCTAATGACCAGTTTATTCTCATTGAGTTCTATTTTCACTTCTTGCCCTGCTTTAAAACCCATTTCTGCTAACCATTTTCCTTTTAATAAGATTTCTGGAACGATGGTTTTATCATATTTCCGAAGGATAAAACGTGGTTGTATTTTGATTTTTCGTGATTTCATGGTTAGCTGATTTTGGTTAATGATTTATCTGATATAGGAGAAAGTTTTGCTCTCAAAACATTCATATCGTCGCTGACTTTTTGTTCCACGACCTTTGCATAGATTTGAGTAGTTCGAATATTGGTATGGCCAAGCATGCGACTTACAGTTTCAATAGGAACGCCATTTGCGAGCGTGACAGTAGTTGCAAACGTATGGCGAGCAATATGGGAAGTGAGTTTCTTATTGATTCCGCATAGGTCCACGATTTCTTTCAAATACGAATTGTAGCGTTGATTGCTATTAACAGGCAACAGTTTATTATACTTTTTACAATACTCATGTTCCTGGTACTTTGCAATTATTTCTAGTGGAATGGGAAGTAATGGAACACTTTCTTTGGTTCCAGTCTTTTGACGAGCTGTGGACAACCACAAATTGCCATCTAAACCTTTCATTACCGCTTCCTTTTCGAATTGGTATACATCTGCATAAGCGAAGCCAGTATAACAGCAGAAAATGAACACATCGCGCACTTCTTCTAAACGTTCTGTGTGCAGTTTCTTATTCATGATGATGTTCAATTCATCTTGGTTCAAAATCTCGCGTTCCGGATTAGTGTATGAACATTTGAAATGGTTGAATGGGTTCGACGGAATCCAATCTAAACCAACGGCCATGTTCATGATTTTCTTCAGGTTCTTGATGTACTTATGCGCCGTATTTGATTGAATGCGCTCGACGGTCAAAAGGTAGTGCTCAAATTCAGTGACAAACGCTAGACGCATCTCTGGAAGTGCCTTGTCATTTGTTTTGAACTGCTTCTTGATGAATTTTTCGACTTTGTTGCGTGTGATTATATATCGTGCATGCGTTTTAGCAACTACTTGCCCCGCTTTTACTTTCTCGAGCATTTTTAGATTGTGATAATCGAAAGCTTCGAGGATTGTTTTGTGTTTTGGAGCGTCTTCTTTTTTTGGTTTGTTCAGGTAAAGGTCTCTGAGATCTTTACTTGTTATGAAGCCGAATTTGGTTGTTTCCACAACGAACAAATGCGAGATATCGCTTTTTGCTTTGTCCAAAAAGTTATTGATAATGTGCGCGTATTTGTATATGTTTTTTACGCGAGAAGATTTTGAATCCCACATTGATAATGGGACAGAATGAGGGGTTGAGAACTCTGCTCTTTTACCGTCAACGTATATTCGAATATACAACGGAGCAAGTTCATCTTTCGACCTTTGTTTGTTCAGATAGAACAAAAAACTGAGCTTAAGATTTGTCTTCATATTTGCTGGCTAAAAAATTACTGTTTTAGCGATCTTAAAACGCTAAAACGATGCAAATAAAATGCTCTATAACCTATAGTGTGATTAGGATAGAGCAATTCTCAGCCAGCAAGATATTACAAAAAATCTGCTGGCTGTACAGCTGGCTGATTTTTTGAATTTAATTGATTTTATTTGTTTTTGATGAGAACAGATAAAAGCTTGAAAACGCAGTACCTGCTTGAAATTTGATGGGTATTAACGAAAAAAGCCACTCGAAAGAGTGGCTTTTTGTGATCCCGCTGGGAACCAGTATGGTTTTAGAAAGCCCTTTGTTTACAAGGGGTTCAACAATTTGAGTTATTTGGGTGACAAAATAGGTGACATAAAATCAACTGTGTTTTGCCTTAATTTGAAAGAACGAATTACTTGCGTAAAGATAGTGATTTATACCCCAAACCCAACTAAAAACCAATAAATTAAATGATTCTTTTTGATACCTCATCAGGGTCTAAACCGAGGTATGAACACATTTCTGTGATGGTGATACACTGATGGTCCAATTTGTTGAAATGTGCTTTCATTCGCTTCTGGAGATAGCGAGAATAGCGTTCACTTTTGCCAGTGATCAGCATGATGTCTTTCGGATAAATGACTAAGCGCTTTTCGTTCATGGTTTTTCATACTCTATCCATACTTAATCCATACTCAATCCTTTCTGTATGATAATGGAAGATTGATACAAATTTAAGTCCTCTGCCACCCTTTTCAAGGTGCAAAAACGGCATAAACAAGCACAAAGTTTATGTATCGGTATAGGTCGCTTGTGTGAATTTGATTTTCAATGAATGTTTGCACTGTCCATGTGTTTGATGAGCGCGCGAATCTAGAATCAAACAAACACCTGGACAGGTGAACTGGCCGACCTCAAAACTGGTCACATTTAAAATCTAGAAATCATGGCAAGACAAACCGGTCTTATCAAGTTGAAGGGAACGTTGGATAACGTGAACTTCTACAAGTCGAAGGATGGGAACATGGCGCGAATGAAAACATCAGTTGATGGAGCGCGAATTGCGAATGATCCAGCGTTCGTTAGAACGCGTGAGAATGGACAGGAATTCGGTTCTTCGGCGAAAGCAGGAAAGTTGGTTCGCGGAGCATTGCGTACTTTGTTACAAGTAGCTAGCGATGGCGGAGTAACTGCCCGCATGACCAAGGTAATGACCTTGATCAAAAATTTCGATACACAGAGTGCACGTGGTGGACGAACTGTAGCGAATGGTATTGCTGACCCAGCTGCAAAAGAATTGTTGAAGGGCTTCAACTTCAACAATCGTTCAGCGATGGGAAGCGTATTCTTCAAACCTTTCACTGTTGATACCAACACGGGAGAAATCAGCATTCCTGGATTAATTCCAATCAATGATTTGAATTTTCCGCAAGGTGCAACCCACGTAAGCTTTAAGAGCGGATGGGCAAAAGTGGACTTCATGGACGGAGGATCAGAAGTTCAACTTTCACCTGCAGCGAATTTGTTGATTGATTCAACATTAGCGAACGTGAACTTGACTCCGCCTCAAGCACCTCAAGGAGCTGGAACCAACATTTTCGTGTTGTGTATCGAGTTCTTTCAAGAAGTGAACGGAGCGCAGTACTCTTTGAAAAACGGAGCTTACAACGTGCTTACGATTGTTGATGTGAGCTAATCGAAGTAAGCGAACTAATCAAATTAGTGTCAAACTTCATGGTCCTGGTTCTTTTGAATCAGGATCTTGAAAAATCAGAGAAATCATGAAGATTAAAGATCGATTGAAATCAAAAACACCAAAATTCTTCCGTGTGGTTCGCACTGTAGGAATTAGCCTCGTTGCTGCAGGCGGTGTTTTAGTAGCTGCTCCTGTTGCCATTCCTGCTGGTTTGGTTGCAATGGGTGGTTACCTCATCGTAGCAGGAACCGTTGCGACTGCTGTAGCGCAAGCAACGGTTCTAGAGGAAAAAAAGTAATTGTCTCACTTCTAAAAGTAAGCATCATGTCAGAAGTATCAAAAATGGTAGAACCTACGAAGGTTCATTTAAAAGTAAAACGTCCACGACGTTTCAAAGCTGGAGCGGAGTTAAGCGGAGCAGTCAACTTGGTAGGTGTTGAAATCACCGAAGAAGTTGATGCGGAGATGAGTCGTTTTGAGTTGGTAATCAGCTTAGAAACGACTTACACTGAGCACGACAGCTGCGAAGAGTAAGAACATCGTTTAAATTAAACAAGTAAAGCCATGCAACACACAAGCGATCACACAACCAGTGTTGGAACAACAGCCGGAACGGTGCTTACCGTTATTGCGAATATTGGATCGCAAGATTATATCAAAACCATTGTGCTGGCACTAGTGGGTGCAGTCGTCAGTTTTGGCGCATCTTGGTTATTGAAACGGCTTACAAAAGGAAAATAATTAAATAGTAACGGCACTCGAAAGGGTGCCGTTTTGTTTTTTGTTTAACGGTTTGCAGCTACCCGAAGGTGGCGATTTAGAAGCACTTCACTGTCAACCAAGCAGAAACTTTGATTGAAGCACAAAGCTTAATTTAACCACCGAACTGCCACTTTTGGGTAAGGGCTGTTGTGTGCTGCCTCTTTTCAAATCGTCTTAATTATGTCAAGGGTCAACTTTCTAATTTCACTTTCAAATTTTGAACCCTCTGATGTTATACCGTCAAAATAAGAAGGCTGTATTGGATTTTCATATAAACCATCATTTGTCAGTACTTTATTCAGACTATTGAAACTATTGATTAAAGGTTCGTTTACCGTTGAGTATTTTGAACTATTGCAATCTTTTAATAAATCTAAGAACACTTTAATCTCTTTATCTAAAATGTTTGTTCTTGAAATTATTTCTTTTCTCTGTTCTTCTGTCAATACTGTCAACGACCTTAACTCATGACAATAGGATTTTAAGTTAATTAGTTGTGCTGAGATACTCTTTAAATCGTCGAGTAAATAGTTCTTGATGATTTTGTTGTTCTCGTATTGATTTTTAAAGTAGTAACCAATAATAATACCTATGACAATTGTTGTTAGCCAATTTAGAATTTCTGAATACCTAATTTTCTCATCAATTGATATGGGAACTTTACTTTGAAATATTATTCCAGCAATAGCGCCTATGATTAGAAAAAGCAAACAAATTAGTATCACTTTTATTCTAGAAGAAATAAAATCTATTGCTTTTTTCATTTTTTCGTAATTGGGTTATTAATTTCGTCTTGAAATGCTTTTATCTTAGCATTACTATCACTGCAAACGAAAGAAATATGTTTTAACAATAAATTTGAAGCTTCTTTTTTACCAATTAGTTTACCAAGCTCATATGAAAATTTTCCAAACGAACCTGATATAAAGGAGGATGGGTAGCCATTCATACCTGTCAAGTCTACTTCTAATAAAACATTTTCATAAATAGCTGCTGTAAGTTTTGCCATCAAATGGTCGTATAGAAATACTTCACCCGATGTTTTTCCCTCAGTTCTATAACGACCAGCAGGATACGGTGAAAAATCCTTTGCTATGTTTATTTTGTATTTAATTTCCATTTTATATGTTGTTTGAATATGAAACTTCAAAGTGAATAAAAGTGCCGTCAAAGTTATGACTTAAACTTTGATTAGTCTTATCTTTAACATTGATCATTTGGTCATTTGTTATGATTGTGAATTTTGTAAATTCTGGATTTTTAGCACAGTTTATAATTTGTTTAACCCCTTTACCACTAATCTCATTGTCATTTTCTCTTGAAGAAATTATTTTTCCTTCTAAGAAAGGCTTAACTAATAAATTATTTCCAGGAATAAAAACATTAGCAATCCGTCTGTATGAATCAAAACTTGCACTCTTGAATATACCAATTCCCAAGTCAATGAATGAATATTTTATCGTTTTTTCACTTTCATCAATAAAATAATATAACCACCAATTAATGTTAGCCTTTTTCTTGTCAGCGTGATTTATTGTGTTTGACATTGCTTCAACAAGTAAGTTATAAATATTATCTGTGTCATAGTTTATTCCATTTTGCTGGAAGAGACTTTTGCAAACTGCGACTGCTTCACCTGCAATTTCGCCTTTGACTTGATTATTTGTGGAATGCTTCCATAGCTTATTGTTGTCAGCAACTCTCTTTTTTCCACGACTACTAACGAAATTATACAACCCTGATTCTATAAATAGCTTTCTAAGATTTGGGTCTTCTGGTGCATTACCATATATTCCGACCTTCATACTTTTCCTGTCTTTTAAAACAGCAATTTGTAATATAATTATGTCAGGTGAAAGATTTGTAATTTTTGAAATGTCAATTTTAACAGGCTGGTCAGATTCTACATTCTCTTTAATCAAATTGAAGTATTTTACAACCTCGTCTGAATTATCAATAAATGAAAATTTTTGGGGTGCTTCAAGATTGATAATTCCTTTATTGATTCGTTCAATATGTTTATGAATTTGAAGTCGTCTTTGCAGTTTGTTATATGCTTTTCTTTTCTTCCATTTTTTAGTTCTTCGATTAGCTTCATATTTGGCTCTTATGATTTGCCTTTGAAATGATTGTTTGTTCATAAATAGTCAAATATATTTTAAAGAGTTTGTTCTGTCTTTAAGGTTGCATACGACTTAATTATATTTCCATAAAAATGAGACTTAGACATCAAATAGGTGGTGTAAAGGCCTCACAGTATCTCTTTATTTATTTCAAATATATTGAATTATATATATCTCCAAACAAATCAGCATAAAAAAGCCAGTCTCAAAGACTGGCTGCTGCAGCAACTTCCAATTGCTTCAATTTTTCAATCATACTCAGGTGCTTTTTCATGTTTTGCTCAAGGTATCGGAGTAACAACATGCGTTTTTTGAAGTGCGGACATTCCGGATTGATTTGGTTTAAGCGTTCCTGGATTAATTTATCCATTGTTTGAATCCGAATGTATGGAATTACGGATCCGATTAATTCGCGTTCGCAGTTTTTGCCTTTCCAAAGCGCATAACAAATCCAGAAAAGCAATTCACTTTCTTCTTGGTTTTTGGCTTCGCAAACAAAGCAATTTGCAGTTGGCTTGTTCAATGGCTTTCCTGCATTTTTTCCTTTGCACAAAATGAAGAAAACAAACTCTGTGCGTGATTTTCCATCGCTGTACTGTGATAACTTGTAATTAAGCATAACTATCGTTTTAAAAGATATGCTTTAGCGCTTCGCGCACATAGTTTTAACCCAAAAGAAAAAAGGAAAAAAAAGAAAGTGCAGCTTTCAGGCAGACAGTTGCCAACAGGCAAGGTTTTTAAAGACTTTTTTTGAAAAATTTAAAGCAGATGTATATATTTTAAACTTTGAAGAAATTGTTTGAGAAACGATTAAAAAAAGTGTTTAAAACCCGAAGGGCTTGACCTTGCAGGTTTGCAGCCAGTGCCTAACTTGCATTTGTTTTTTAATCTTTCTTGAAAACAGAACTAGCCTCTGTTTCTTTTTGGTTTTGATGTGAAACCTTTTTGTTGTAGCACAACACACCACTGATACAAGGACACAAACATTTGACGACGATTGGAACCAGGAGCGGAAATAGCTGCCTGACGACGAATGTAACGCATGTGTATAGCTAACTGATTTTGAGACATTGAAGCCAAGATTGTTTTGATAACTGCTGGATTAATGTGATACATGACCTTTTGGAATTATGGGGAATGTATTCACAGCAAGACAGCTAGGTTTAAATTCTACTATAAGCAATCCATCACATCAAAAAAACAGACGGCGAAAGCGAAGCGAAGCTCCTAGCCATTTATGGCTTCTTGGGCGTCAGCTCGTTTTAAGAGAAGATAGAATCGATGGTTAGAACCACAGATTGCAAACAGAACCACTATTTATCGGATGATTGTTCTTAGAATTAAAAAAGGGAAAACAGCCTTGAGCGCTGCCACGTGGAGCACGGCAGCACGGCTAAGCGCTTTGGAAAAGCATGAGGGTTGCGAAATGCTTCCGAAGCGCTTAAGTCAGTGGAAGGAACTGAAATGGAGGTACGGAATGAGGGACTGGAGCGCGCGAGCCGCCCGCGAGTTGAACGAAGGTGGAAGACCAAAGAGGAACCCAGAGGGGGACGTGGACGACCTATGCAGCATGCACAAAGGTTTGGCACACTTCAGCAAGCTAGGTGGTCATTTTGAAAACCACCTAGCTTGGTTTTTGTTTGAGGAGGAAGAGAATTGGAAGGACCAGCTTTTTTGTGGCGCGTAGCAGAGCAAAAGTGCTGGAGTGCGGTGCGATTGCCTGCCAAAGCTGCATCCTGTAAGGTGCTGCCTTTGGCTGGGAATGCGCACATGGGAAAAACAAGTGTGTTCATTTCATTGGGCTTAGCCCGAAATGGACACTCTTGTTGTGGGGATTGGATAGCTCTTGGATGTAGATTGGCTGATGGGATGCTGTAAGCCTCAGCCGCCAAGCAAGACCATGGGCTAGCCAATTGAGGGACAAAAACTGTGACAAACCTGCAGCCTGAGAGAAGTAGCAGGCGAGCATCAACACAAGCAGCGGCGACACCCCAACTAACTCAAGTGAAGGGAGTGACGGGACTAGCTTCCCTGAACACATTATTAGGGGTTTGGGGTGTCAGAGAGCTGCGACTGACGACGCTGGAAGAACAGGCAAAGAAAACAAGTGGAAACCCGCATGCTGGAATTTTGGAAGCACGGAATGGAACGGTCCCGAAAAGCCCGGGCTTCGACAGGCTCAGCCAACGGACCCGCTTGTATTAGGCTTTATTCGGGATGTTTTTCTGAAGCTGTGAAGACAAGGAGGAAGACCGCTTTACCTGGTCGTTGGGTTTTGGAGGAATGTTAGGCCGAAGCCAGAACCCATCCTGCCCCACTGGAAACGGAAAGCTTGGTGAATGGTTTGGCTCAATTGCAAGCTAAAAATAGCGACCTTGGAAGCTCATAATTTAACTTCAAGCAATGTGCCATAAACCATTTGCCAACTTGGAGTAGAAAGCGGATTAGGCAGCCTGAAAAACGAAATTATTATACTTTGCGACTATTGTGATATGAACTATTGTGATTCTTTTGTATCTTTAACCCGATTTAGGTGGTTAGGTTAGGTTGATTAAAAGAGAAGCAAGACGCCCGTTTTGCTTCTCTTTTGTTTTGAAACAAACCCATTTACACCTCAATTAAAATCAAAGAGAAATTATCTGATGCCTCGTTATGAAGTCTTTTTTCAATCCTAGACATCGCTTCTTGATTGTTATCTGATGTATTTAAAATTTGTTGGATTTGAATTGGAGAAAAAATGTCATGAACCCCATCCGAGCAAATAATTAATAGATCCTCTTTTTGAAGATCCTCAATTAAATGGAAGTCTGCTGTTGAATTGGTTATGTCTCCATTGATTGATCTGGTAACAATATGTTTGTATTTCACTATTTTATCAGGATCATTAATTATTGAGGTGGATTTCATTTCATTAATTAATGTATGCGATTTGGATTCAAATTTCAGTTTGTTATTTCTGAAATGAAAAATTTGAACATCCCCAACCCAAAAGCACAATGCATTTTGTTTGGATAAAATGATACCACCGACTGTGGCGCCCATTTTTGATTGAATTGCTTCAATTTTCTCCCTAAGGAGAACATTTGAATTATCAATTGCTAATTGTATACCATCATAATTGATTTCATTCATTCCATCAAGTACTGACAGAATAACATCATTAGTCAATTTTGCCGCAATATCACCATTAGAATAACCACCCATCCCATCAGCCACTATCAACAAATATTTTTCAGATGATAGAGTGCTAATTAAGATTGAATCTTGATTAGTTTGTCTTTTTCCGGTATGTGAAAATGTTATTGTTTTCATTTTTTGCCAGTTGCTTGAATGGTTGCTCCTCCATGTTTAGTTACACGAGGTCTAGTTGAAATTTTTATAGGACCATTTGAAATAGACTTGTCAGTTGCTTTTGTTGACCATAAAAATCCTTCACCAGGATTTAACGAACTCATGTCTGCCGCTTGAAGTGGTGTTAATTGTGTAATTGATTTTTGAATATGTTTTAGCCACTGCGGACTATTAAATTTATGCAACAACACAATTGAGCTCAATTCAATGATTTCATTTGGTAAACTCGGTGGGTCTTGACTTGCAATCATAATACTTACACCTTTATGTCTCATTTCCCTAATGGCAGTAACAATGGTCGATGTCAAATCCTTGTTATCCATGTATTTATGTGCTTCGTCAAACACTATAAATTTGTTGAAATGATTTCCATCTACAGCTTTTACGGATGAAAATATATTCAGCATAATTACGAACAATCCTAACGCTTCCTCCTTCACAATAAATTCATCCCTTAGGTCGACAATAATTAAACGTCCTGGTTTGAGCGTATCCTTTAAAACAAAGCTATCATCAATATATTCTCTTGCGAAACTTAATTTTTGACGAGCCAAAGCCTTTTGACCATTAGAAAGTAAAATTGAATCTTCTACACCTTGTGAAATACCATCGATAGATAAATTTCTTCTTTGCTCCTTCATAATAGCTTTTAATTGCTTTATGTAGGCAGAATCATTACCAATCGCGCCTAATAGAAACATCCAATCTTGAACGTTTAGTTCATTTGAATTAAATGCAATTGGAAGAACCTTAATTGATGGGAATTCAGACTGACGTTCTTCAATTTTATCCATTGGAGTAAGGATTATTACATCATCAACATTTTTTGGATCAGCACCATACTTTTCTTTAAGTTTTCTTAATTCACCGTCCTTATCATTGGGGTAAATCATAGAAGTAAATTCCGGTTCATAATCCATACTTTCACTGTAATGAAAAATTACTCCAGCTAATGGAGAAGGAAGCAAATTTACTTTTTCAAAATTCTTCAAAACCATTTCGGAAATTGTTCCAATTGTATAACTCTTTCCACCCCCTTGAACTCCGAATAAGCTAATTGTATTTGTTTCACTAAGATCAATTGCGATCTTTTTTCCATGTATTGTTTCACCTAAAATCCCGTATTGTTCACTTGGCGAAGTTTTACCAATTAATATGTCGAAATTTGGCGCTTCAAAGATTTTGTTACTGACTATTGGCTTATCAGGTACATTTTCTATCACAGCTTCCGTTTCATTTTCTACAACTCCCGATTCTGTAATTTCTTCTTGTTTTGCAAACTGGCTTTTTAATAGATCGTATTGCGTTCCTGTTAATTTAGAATTTGGATTTGGATCAATCTTTATTCCTTTTGAATCTAGAAAGCTTACAAGGGTTGTTATTCCCATATTTAATAAACCTGCAACTTTACCCAACCGAATTGGTTTACCTTGATTATTTTCAGTTGGATTAACGATTTCCATTTCAGAATCTATATTTTGATCATTATTAATCTCAAATTCTTCTGCAATAGAATTTTCCTTCTCAAAAACAATTGAGTCAATTGGCGTAATCGATTCCCTCTTTGGGGAGGTAAGTTCTGCAAATTGTTGAATAAAAGGTTTAAGTTGATTTTTGACACCAAGAGCCTCAAGAAGATCAATATCTTCTTCCTGATCTTCCAATCTTTTTGTATTCAAATCAGAATCTGGATCTAAAATATCTTCTATAAGACGATGTCCGAAAGTGAAGAATGTTATTTCATCACCGGAGATTTCCTTGACTTGCTTTTTATTTGCTGAAAAGTTGTAAATGAGCCCTATTCTATTAAAGTCTAAATTGAATCCTTGATCTAATTCTTGCAAGAAAGATAAGTAGGTAGCGTAAGCATTTTCACTTAAATAATTGTATCGATAAGCCCTTTCAATATAAAAAGTAAGCAATGACCTTAATTCTTTATTTTTGATCTCGCGATCAAGCCTGTCGAATGAAAATTGATATGTTGAATCAAAATGATAACGCAATGCTTCGATAGTGTTTTCAATTTGTTCTTTCATTTTTATTTTAAGTTCTTCATTCTCTCTATCTGCAAGCGATTTGCGACATTTAATTTCGATAACTGTGATCTTAATTGATTTTTTGTCCGGATCAATTGAAACAAGAAGATTGTCAGCCCTACTTTTATTATTGAGAGGTAATTTTTCAAATAGTTCTTGATGTAAATCTATTGGGATTAAAAAAGCATCAGTAAGTAACCCCTTTTTTTCCAATACTCTTTTTGTAAAAGCAGATCCAATTACTTCAAACGCTTTATTTTTAGTAGAATTCAATTGTAAGACTAAGGAGCTACTTATCGCCCGAAGGTCCTCTAATAATATTTTTATTCTTCTTTCATCCTTAGGATCATGAATGTTTAATCCAAAATCAGAAAAATGTGGACCAAGTAAACCAAGAACTTCTGACGTTGGACGAGTGGTGAGAAAAGATGATATGCCATTTACTTCTTCACCCGGAACATAATCTAACAAGAAAGGAATTTTACCTTCTTTTGAAGGTTGATCATATATTTGTGGCCCTAAATTCTTGTCGAAGGTTACTACCCAATCCGAATGATCATGTAAGTGTGCCAAAAGTACTTTATCCTTATCGTTAAGCCTCAATTGTGTAGATGGTATTGAATCAGTTGGTTTTGAAGCTAAAGCTCCACCTGTAAAACTCTGTATTGCATTAAAGATTCTTATCCCTAATTCTCCTGAATCACTATAGTGTTTGATTAATTCATTACCAATTAGAAAACGATTCCACTTGATTTCATTATTATTTTCTTCAACATAAATTGAAGCCTCTGAAACTAAACCATTCAGGAAGAAGTTTCTTTGTTTTTGGAATGGTTTGATTAGTTCAATTGTTACTGGAAATGGGCTTACTACAAAACTTAAATGAGCATTAAATCGAGCTGGTGCAGAAAGATAATCGTCAATTTCATTGATTGAGTATCGCAATTTAGGAAAAAGTCTATTTTTTGAAGGTTGGGAGAATGATTCTGCTTCTTCAGTAATGTTGTATTCTGGATTCAATAATCTTTTAAATCCTTCACCATGCTCGATTATTTTATCTTCCCCTTTAAAAATTCTAATTTCATATTTTAGATTTTTAAATTGTTGTTCCTTTTCAAGTTCAACTAAACTATCAGAAAAAATCGAAGCATCACCAGCATTAATAAGGTTGATAACTAGTGAATCTGTGTAAGGATGTTGATAAACGTAATTTTTTAGATGCTTAATAATCAGTTTTTGACTTATTTCAGTTTCAACATAGTTTTCTTTGGAAATGTTTAATAACTGACGAAAATACTGCTTTAAATGGCGTGTATTTGATGTGAATCGTTGTTTATCATCTTGCGTTTCAGATAAAAGATAGATACCCCATCCAAAAGATAATTCACCTGCATAATGGTAATTTGAATATTCATTTGGATCAACAATTATCAATGGGTTGTTTTCGTTTGATAATTTACCTTCGAACATTTCATCTAAAGATTTGGTCCAATTTTCAACATGACCTCTAAATTCGTTTGTTTCGGATTCCCAATTTACAAATACGTCTAACAAACTTATTGACCAAATTAAACGTAAAGGATGAAGAGGTGAGAGAATTAATGCATCTACTCGCTCTCCGTTTGGAAGTTTAGTTTTTACTTTTGCTAAATCCAAAAATTGAAGCTCTGACAGAAACTGTTGAAGTTTTGATGTTTCATCTGCATCAATGTCCTTACTCAATAATTTTTCATTCAAATTATCAATCCAATCTGCAAAAAGCCTAATATACAACAAGACATCACTTGAAAAGTTAAACAAATCAGCTGTTTCGATTACGCCATTGTCGGTTTCATTTGAAGAAATTATTTTAGAAAATAAAATTTCACGTGCTTCGATTAATTTCTCAGGAACAATTGAATTTATACTGCTTTCAACGAACTTTATGCTTTCAAAACCGATTGCTGCAGAATTTGATTTCAGAACACCTTTTACATAACCAAATTGATTATTGTGTTTCAAAAATTCATTCTCTATTAAACGAAGTTTAGAGGATAAATTAATCTGATAATTGTGTTTTTCCGAATATCTAATATGAAAGGTAGAAGTATGTTTTGTAATATCATTGATCCAGATATTTGAACCCTCAATAGGTTTAGGTATTGATACAGAATTACCGGCTTTTAAATTATCTATACGGAATTTAAAAAATGCCTGTAGTACATTGTTAAGTTTATCTTTACGTTGATTTTCTTCCCTTTCAACTGCCTCATCAAGTACAAAGAAAAAATCTTCAGTGTCGGAAGTTCGCTTATAAGGGAATTCACTTTTAGAAAGCTCTGGGTTGTCTGCACGGTTTAATTCCCATGCCGATTGAATCTTTGATTCTTTAAAGTCATCATCAAAATTCAGTGTATTTCCATGTTCGTCTTCTGCAACGACTTTAAAAAAGTAAGAGCCTTCTTCAGTAATATTTGAATTTAAATCAACGGAAACCTCTCTGTAAGGTCGGGAGGAAGTTGAGTTTTTCAATTTTCGAAGAACTGAAATTTCCTCTCCAGCATAGCCATCCACAGCCATTAGGATAACCTTGAAATATTTAAGGTCATTGGTTGAGTTGGGTGGTGGATTTGTATTGAATTTTATTTTTACGGTTGAATTGGAATTTGCCCGGGAATGAAGAACTTTTATACCGTCTTCTACTTTAAAATCATTGGATTTTATTTCCTCAATTGACAATTTAAATTCTTTAAAATTCAGGTCTGGAATTGACCAATTGGAAAAGTTTAAATTGGGATAATCATTATAAATTGAAAAACAAATTTCTTCTACGCTCTTGGAATTACTCTCTGCTTTTAAGAAGTCAATTATTTCCTTTTGCAATGTATGTGCTTCTAGTGGTAATTCACTGATACGATCATACAATGGCTTATTGAAAGAAGCTAATAAATGTGAACTTTCAACATTGAAATTCAATCTTGATTTGATTTTATCCAAATCAATAGTTAGTGCACTGTCAGGAATTAAATTTAAATGATAAAGTAAATTACCAATGTTGTTCTCTTCATATCCAATCTCTTCTAAATTGAGTAAATATTGAATTATTTGGACAGTTTTGATTCCCGTGCTTCTGAGATGTCCAAAAATGTCATTTGTGATAATCTGCGAATATTCCGGGGGAATACTTTTGATCAATTCATTTTTTAAACTTTCTTCAATTCCATCTAATGAAATTTCTTTGAATGTTGCATTGCCATAGGAATCTTCCGCAGCAGTTCTGCTATTTGAAGGAATCAAAATCAATAATGGTGAAGATTCCTGGTTTCGATATTCAATTAATTTAGAGGCCGAAATACACTTCTCATTATCTATAATATTGGAAACGATAAATACATTTATTTCAGGAAACTCAGTTTTTACGCGAGACCATAAAAATTCTAATTCATTAAATCCAAGCCCTGTGATTTTCATACAATGACCCGGAATAGCAATTTTTAAATCTTCCTTATATAGATTAAGAATTAATTCAATTACTCTTTGATAGTACTTACTTATCATACAATTAGTTATTTAATTCATAGCGTGGACGAATTCTTTGAAGAATATAGGCATCACTCAAATCGTTATAAAAACCGATTTGACGCAGTTTTAATTTGAATGCATCAACATTTTCTTTAAAGGCTAAATGGGTGCTGAGGTCAGAATCTTTAAATCTATTCTCTGATAAACCATTGATAATGATTCCATACCTATCCCTAATTTGCTGGATCAGCTCTTCAATTGATAGACTTTTTGTTTGAAATTGACCATTTTCAGCTTCTAACACTAAAATTTGAACCAACGTTTCTAATAACCTTGTCCCCATAACAAATCTTCTAGGATGCTTTTTACTTCTTCCTTGAGCCATGAATCCGCGATCTGTGTTTTTCTGAGAAAGGTTGTCAATAAACTGAACGTTGTATCTATATTGGTACGAACCGCGCGCTTTTACAATAAGTTCTATGTACTTGTCGAAGTAATTATCTTCATATCGAACCATATCATCAATCAAAATCTTATCGTCCTCGTCTAATTGATTATAAAGATTATCCCATTGAGTTTCAAAGTAAATTTCAAAATTTGCGTTACGTTGTTTTAATGCTTCAAGTGCTTTATCTATGTTGTCGGAATTTGTTTTGTCCAAATGCAATCTTCTCAAAGCAGCATTTATTTGAAACGTTGCTTTGATATAATCATAAATATGATTTGTTAGGTTTTCTGCATCAGATGCTGAGATTTCAGCCACTTTACTTTCAAAATTGTCAGTTGCATCAACAACAATATTCCATTCGCTATCAACTTCCGTATTGCCTTCTTTTACCATTTTAGGAAGTGAGTAGACAAGTTTCTGGATATACAAGGAAAGGTGAAAGGAAGTGATAGTTTTTAAATAATCAATTAATACATTTCTTGGAATCAATCTTTTATAAACTAATAATCTCCTTACATCATCACAAAAGAGTTCAGCTTGTTTTAGTAATAAAGGTTTTATTTGATTTAATGAATTGCCAGTTTGAAGGAAACCTGGATTTACATTTTTTATCAAATGTAATAAACCTAAACTATCAACATCAAGCTTATTTCCAGGTGATATTTGATTTGTTGTTGAATCCCATCCTTCTAATAGAAAACTTTTCAATTCTTCACGTACTGTTGGATTTGCGCCTAACATTAAATATACTTGATCAGCTGTATTATAATCACGAGTATTGGATGCGTTTCTTACACGATAACTTTCAAGGTGAATGGGTCTCATGGATGATATTTTTTCCTTTTCGACATTTCCCCTGAATACCATGTTAACAAGGTTACTTCTTAGCCAATATTCGGCAGCTTCGGGGAATTCAGAAAATCCCTCTGCATGCCCATCTTCCTCCACTTTTTGGAAAGCCTTGATCAGATTCGATAATTCAATGAAAGTATTTCCACCCGCTCTTGCTCTTTGTGAAGGACGTTGCCCATTCCACTGCAGAAGCATGAATAAATTCACTAATGTGTTGTCAATATTAATCGCTTTCGCATCAGCTGTGAAAATAAGTTCATTGCGAAATAAACTTTCCTCTCTATTTAATTTTATTGCCATTATTCAGTGATCATTGGTTCAATTCGTAAATGGTTATTTGCATTTTTTGAAATTCTAAAGAATTCAAAGTTGTCTTTAGTTACAACAACCTCTGAATAATAAAGATTTTCAAGTAAATTTTTGAATATTAACAATTCAATAAAACGACCTCTTAGATCATTTAAGGATGGTGTAAATCCACGTTGTATGAAATAGAGCATTTCATATAAATCCAAGCTGATTGTTAATTTGATATGTTTCTCTTCTTTATGTCTGAACGTCAAACTATCAGGTTCATATTCGAGATATTTTACTAAATGATCTGTTCGATTTACAAATAACTCAAATGAAGTCAAATCAAACAATCTGAATGATTTACTAATTGGATCAATTATTTCACTCGATGAGAGTACTAGGTATTTTTGATCGATACCAGGATTATCACATCCCTCATTCAACGAAATTGCTCTTGAAATACTTGATTTCGTTAAATCACCCTTATCTCCCTGTTTTAAAACATCAACAAATCTGTAAACGGAATGGTATGGGAGTCTTTTTAAAAAAGAAGGAGTAAGACCAGATTGATCGTTTTCCGTGGAAGTTGGAATATCGGATTGAATCATTTCAGACTTACCTTCAAAATATTGATGTCTAATGAATGTTTTTTGAATGACTTTTACACGTTTTACAATTAGTTCATTTTGTTCGTGGACTGGAACCCAAATCTTGTTGTTGTTGAATTCATGAAGCAGGTCTGATTCACGATTTGAGAATTCCATGAAATTTTTTTGTGTATGCTGACCAAAAAATAAATCTCTGTCTGATTCAGGAATTGAAACTTCTCCAATATCAGTTTCCCTTAACAACTTAATCAACCTGTCTTGATTCCCTGTATCTTGAGTTGAAGGGTTCGTAATATTGAAGTAATAATACTGCCAATATTGTTCAGGATTTAATTTATTGGATTCAATTAATGAGCTAATATTTTCGCAATGGTTATCACGTGTAAGAACAAAAGCAATGAATGATCTCAAATCACGCATTGTGATGTGAAGTTCACGTTTAAGATTTGCTGTTCTCAACAGCCATTCCATTCTCGTTATCACTTCATCACCTGAAGAAGAATCATTAAATGAATCAACATTATATTTAATGAAACAGTTTGATGACAATTTACAACTATCACATTTGTTCCATAGAGATTTGTTTGTAAGAGCTTTTATTTGTTGTCTAAAAAGGCTTGATTCTTCTTGATTAGATGATGTAACAGATCTTAAATTTAAGTTAATGATCATCATTCCATCTGGAAGCGGATGATGGCCTTCATTGTAAAAATAATTCTCTATTGAATCATGAAGTGATTTATGCTTGGAAGATGTCTTTAAGAACTCGACTAGGCGACCTTCATTAATCGCAATTATTCTGCCTTCAGATGCATCAGAGTATCTTGATAAGTTTTCAAATGGTTTAAAAAATTGTTCAAGGACTTCATTATTTGCTTTTTCATCTTCATCTTGTGAACCATCATAATTACTTTCAAACAGAACGTCACCTATTTTGAATTTCGCTCCATTTTTATGTTCAAAGTTTATTAATTCCCTAATGCTCGGATCTGTTTCTATTTTTCGAATAAAAGCCGTTTTCCCGTCTCCCGCATTCCCAGTAATAATCAATAGTTTATATCTACCGTCTAGAATATCCGGGATTAATTTTCGGTCTAATTTTGAAGGAGTATACGTTAAGTCATCGAACTCATTTGAAGAAATCGATGCTCGTGTCCCGAAATTCCCTTTTTTTGATTGACTGTATAGTGAATTAATGTATTCGACAAAATCTAATCCTTCGACATCTACCTTGAATTGTGCAAGTTTATCATGATGTTCCTCGAAAACATTAATCAATTGGTCATATAGTTTATTAATATTTCCATCATTGAAATTCCTAGCGCCACCTTGCCAAAACGGTTCTTTTATAATAGTCTGGTTGTCGACTAATAGAGTCAACTCAATTTTGTCGTTCAATGAAATGCTTGTTCTATAACCATTGAGCTTGTTTTTGAACTTGTCGAAAGTGGATAGTAAAGTGTTTTTTAAGTCAAAATATTTGGTCATACCATCTATCAAGGTTATTCTTAAATTCGGTTGATGTATAAATAACTGAATGTGGTAGAGATGATTTTCTTTAATAATTGGTCCAGATTCTTCGACTTTTTCTTTCAATAAATTTTCTTCACCGATCAATTCAAGTGCTTCAAGCATTTGTTGTGCATTTGTAAATCGATCATTTGTATTTGTTCTAATAGATTTAGCAAGGAAATCATTAAAAGCATCCGAAATTTTATCATTGAATTGATTCGGAGAGATGGGCTGAGTGCTCATCATTGGATATTTCTGTGGAAACCATGGGTATTTTTTACAGACTAATTCATATAGAGTAATACCCAATGCAAATGTATCTGCTGAAGTATTCCAATTCACTTTCATTCCATCCGCAATCAAATCTGGTGCTAAATATGGATTTGTACCAACAAAGTCTTTGTTGTCATCAACGAAGGATGCAACATTAAAATCTATTAATACGAAACGCTCCTGGTTATCCCAAACGATGTTTTGAGGTTTAAGATCGCGATGGATAATTGCCTTAGGTAAACTTTGCATTGAAACAAGAGCACTTAAAATATCATGAGCCAATTGGTATACTCTATGAATTGGAAGTCTTGCATCAGTGTTAGTATATGTACTAAGGTTTTCCCCTTCCAAGTATTCCATTACAGTAAAAAACTGACCAGTAGGAGCCATGTCATTCCAAACGAACTTCACAATATTCTTGTGATTCAAATCCTTCAAAGCGTTATACTCATCGGTTACTGATTTTATATTAACGCTCTCATGGAAAAGTTTCAGTGTAAAATATTTGTCTTGAATACTATGCTTGACCTTAAAAACACGTGAATAGCCCCCTTTTCCTAACACTTGATGAATAACATAAGCGCTGATTCTATCTCCCTCCTTTAAATCATACGAATTGACATAAGGCTGTGAAGTGTCAATTTTCGGTAAATTATCTTGCTCAGTTTTTACACCCTCAATTGAATTTTTAATCAATAATTCTAATTCATCAATTGAATCTAATCTTTTAGAGTCATCCGTAAGTATTGTTTTCAAACAGATCTCATCAATCCATTTTGGTAAGGCATGGTTTTTTGAAGTTGGCAATCTATCAGTTGGAAGCTGCCCTCCAATTCGATCTAATTCATAGGGTGATTTGATTGGTTCTTCACCAACAAAAAGCCAATAAATGAGAATTCCAAGTGAATACAAATCAGAAGCTCTGGAGGCATCACCAACAGTTAATTCCAAGGGGTGATATGCAGTTGCATTTTGCTCATTGATTGTGGCCATTACTGTGTAGCCTTGATCATTATGATCAGTAAAATAGGATTTGCCGAAATTTCCCAAATAAGCATAACCGGCACTCATGTATACATTATCGGGATTAATATCTCGATGATAAATATTTTCTTTATGCGCCTCTTTTAAAGCTGCAGTAATATTTTTAATGATGTTAATCTTTTCTTGAAATGTGAATGTTTTTGACCTTGCTTCAGCTCTCAATGAGTTTTCATCTAAAAAATCTGAAATTTCATAAAACAAATGATTTTCCTCATCAATTTTAAACTCAACGTTTAAAATAAATGGTTTAGCTTTTATTTTTTGAAGAGCGCTATACTGGTTTTTAATAGAATCTTCTCTACGGCGCAATTCTTCTGATGAGAGCCCAGCTACTTGCAAAGAAAACTCTTTAACTCTCTTTTGAATGGAAGAAGTTACTCCCTTTGGCTTAACTAAATATTCCGTGAAATTAGGTTCCTGTTGTAATACTTCAAGAATCTCGTAACCTTCAACTTCTCGTTTTTCTCCAGGTGATTTCTTACTTTGATTACCAATTAAAAATTGAACGATTTGATCCGCTAATTCTTGAATGTCATTTGGTTCTTTTCCAATAGAATCTGGATTTGTAATAAACTCGATTAATTTATTGTTTAATTGAAAGGTCAACTTTCCAGCTTCCTGATAAAATATTGGAAGAGATGTATTAGGGAAGGAAAGAGTGACCATGTTTTGAATCCATGATTTGCCCCAGCTGGGATTGGTTTCTTTTAATTTTGAAGCCAAAATCGAGGTCTTTTGACGTCCAGTTTTAAGCGGATTGGCTTTTTGACGATCATTTAGGTACCAATAATTGTCATCACCTTCAATTCGTCCTTTCCAGTCCTTATTTTCAATGTTATAAATTCCATGTGGCGCTACAACTATTAGGTCGTACTCCCAATATTGGGTTCTATTGTTCCTTGGATTAGTAGAAGCGATCTCAACATTCGGGATTAAGTAATAGTTGTCTGGTAAATTGATTTCCAAGAAATCAAGTAAGCGTTTTTCACCGGTGTTTACTACCGATTCAAAGTAGGGAGGTTTAGTTATTTTTGCCATGATTCAATTTCTTTTTCAATGAGTTCATTTGAATTAAATTCGTTTAAAGCCGCTTTATCAATTTTTGAACTTGCTTCTTTAACTTCTTTATTGAATCTCATTATTAATTTTTCTTCAAGAAGAAATTTTGGTATAGGAATTCTTTCAATGTAGTCACTGTTTATAACTTCTTGAACAGAACCATATTTTTGAAATTCGATCAATTTTTGGCCATAAAATGATTTAAGATAAATGAAAATTAAACCTGAATAATTTTCATTTGGTTTTACCCTAATCATATGGTCATCGATATAGATGTCGGCTAGTGTTTTATTAATTCTAACAACATTTCCAACTGTCCCTGTTCTAGAGATTAAACTCCAACCTTCTTTGACTTGAAGTTTAGAATATAGATCCACCTTACGTAATGATAATACAAAGTCAGTTTCAGGTTTCATTTTCATCATAGATGAACTCTTAAAAAGAAAATTCCCATTTTCAGAACCTTTTAATTGCTTCTTACCAAAAAGCATTGGATGAAAAATTTCTGAAATATCCTTTAGTGTGATATGATCTTGTTTAGAAATAACATCATAAATTCTTCTACCTGGTCCACAATTATATGATGCATCTAAACGCTTTTCAAACATTTTAATATCACGAATTTTTCTAAAAGAATATTTTATATTTTTTCTCTCAATTTCTATTTCAAGTAAAGTATTTATTTCATTAATTAATTTGCTGAATGTGTTATTTGCCTCTGTTCTCAGATGACTTGCCTCTTTAATTAATTCATGGATTTTTACTTGTTTTTCTCGTGAAATGATAGGGACTGGTAATTTTGAAATTGTATTGGGTTCAATTCTTGGGACAACAGAACCATATATATAAGATTGAATATAATTATAGGCTGTCGGTGTTGAAAGATATGCAAATAAATAACCATATAACATTTTCGAGTTATCAGCGATTATTCTTATAATATCTTGAGATCCAATGATTCCATCTAGTTCATTTCCTATCAATCTAACATTACCTACCGTTCCTGCGCAACTTAAAAGTATTTGGTTATGTCTTAGGGTCATATCTTCCTGACGAGGCGTGTATTTTTTTGAAATTATTTTCGAAACATCCAATGGATTTAAATTCATCATATGTTGAGCAGAAATATAAGGAATTCCGTACTCTGGATTAGAAATGAAAATTCGTTTAAAAATACCCCCAGTAAATACTTTTTTAGTTACTTCTCCTAAAGGTAAAAATGGACAACCATTTTTTTGTGCTGCTCCAATTCTTTTTTTTCCATAATTCAAATGAAAATTCGGCTTTAAAATTCCTGAATTAGAGTTAATTGTGTTACTAGAAACAATTGCTTTTTTCATAATCAATTTTCTTTTAAAAAATTGATATACTCTTGAGCAATGATCGGCAGATCATCATCAAGTTGTTTCAACTTTTCCTTTCGAATTTTAACTTCATTCGCGCCATCTTTTTTGCGAATAATATATTTGGTTTCTATATCAAAAAGCAATTCAGCGCCATCTTCATCACGTAAATAGATTGGATTGCCCCGACGATCTTTACCTAACTTTTCGGCAATAGCCATAAAAACATTATAATCATCATCACCATCTAGAGCTAAATTTCTTTCCAACTCAGATTTTTTTTGTAGAAATAATAACGAGGCTTGAACACCAACTTGGGGTAAAAAGGCCTCTACTGCCAAATCTATGGAGGCAAGGATTTTAAATTTTTCAAGGATCCATTCACGAACATGAATGGTGTTTGGATTTCCTAATATGCCATCAGGTAATACAATAGCCATTTTACCACCTTCCTTTAGAAAATCATAACATGCTTCAATAAATAATACTTCAGGTGCATCGCTATATTTTGATAGAAAATAGCGTGATGCTATTTCTTGTTCAACTTTCACTTTTGCTCCAAAGGGTGGATTGGTAAAAATCACATCGAATTTACCCCTTGCATCAGAGCCATAAGATAGATCATCCTTCATATTCCTTAGGCTATTATTAATCGACATATTTATTTTTTCAATTTCTGCCGGATGCTCCCAATTTGGATAAGCTAATGAATTGACATGAAAAATATTGGCATGACCATCACCAGCCATCACCATGTTCATGCGAGCCGCCTTCTTTAAGTCTGGGTCAAAATCAAAACCAAATATGTTGTTTTCGGCATATTCACGGACTTTTTCATTTACTTCATATGTATTGTATTTTTCTGCAAGTAAAGGGCCATCAAGATCAGGAAACATCTGTTCCGTTATTTTTTTTCTAACATGATCCAATACCATAACAAGGAATCCCCCTGAGCCACATGCTGGATCCAGAACACGGTCAGTTTCTGTTGGGTCTAACATTTCAACCATTGCTTTAACAATATTTCTTGGTGTGAAAAATTGACCAGCTTCTTGTTTTAATGTATTACTAACAATTGTTTCATAAGCCATTCCTTTAACATCAATAGACGCGTCAAGGAATGAATATTTGGCTAGTTCTCCTGCAATAAATGCAAGTCCTTTGTCAGTTAATGCAATCGATTCATTACCATCAAAAACTTCTGAAAAAACCTGATCATTTTTTAATTCGTCAAATAATCCTTTTATTCTTTTTGCAACTGCTTTTCTGCCTTCCTCTGTGTTTTGTTCTTTAACACCAACCCAGAACTTTCTTCTATAACTCTCTCCCTTTTCTGCGCAAATAAAACGACGCTTTTCATCGTATAATTTACAAAAGATGAGGTTTAGTAATTGCCAAAACGCATCTTTTTTACGCCCCTCGTTTCCATAGATGTAATCATGCGAGCGCTTGAAGACTTTAATAAGTGAGTCATTAGCAGGTTTCCTACTGCTTGAACGATCTGCACGATCGATGTCCTCTAAGGTTTCACCTTCACCAGGAAAGTCCGAAAGATCGGTGAATTCAACATCGTAGCCTAAAGCATCTTCTTCTTTTTGAAGAAAATGATAGCTTGATCCATTTGCCCAAAGTCCAAATTCACAACTTGCAACTGCGCCCATTGCATTTTCTAATGTCGGAGCAATTCCCTTTTTCTTATCTGTATCTTTGATTTTATCGTCTTGAACTATACAGATCCTGATAATATTATCTTGGATGTGTGATTTACTTTTTTCAAACACAACTAATTCAACTTTCTGCTTCTTCGGTTTGTTTGTGTCTGGATCAATAAAATCAATTTTAAAATCACGTTCCATATCTTCAAGATCATACCCGTATTCTTCGTTCAACATTCTGATGATCGATTGAAGGTTTGATTCGAGCGCAGACACTTTTTTTACTTCATTGGTCAGAATACAAACTAACTGGTTGTCCTCCAATATTATTTCATCCTGTACTTCGATTTCCTCTGACATAGTATTTTTATTTTTCAAGTTCTTTGATTAGGTTTTGAAGTGAGGTGTGCACTTCATCGTATTTTAATTCACTATGAGTTTCTAATATTTGGTTGATTAATTTGCTATCTTCTTCAAGTTCTAATTGACTGCTAATTATGTTGACGAATTTTGATTTTGCAGTTAAATTTCCATTTATAAGATTTGCTATGTCTTTTGCCAATAATACTGAACCACCGGTTATTCTTGAAAAAGGTTCGGCATAAACTTCATGATAGTACTGAGATGCACGAGACTCATGTAAATCCAGATATTTCTTCATGATAAAACCAATATCTTCGGCATCGCGATTTCCCGATAAATTACGGTCTGCCCATGCTATTATCTTTAAATAGAAAACACCATCAATTGTTGCTATTTTGATGCTAATTTCATTGTCAAGTTCAACTTTTATAGTTGCTTCTTCAACTTCTGAAAAACCCACTACAGACATTTCTATACTATCATCTGGAGGCCAAGATATTTTCGAGTCATGATTCATTATGGAACCAAAGGGAACAATATCTAAACTAAATTGATCTTTATAAATAAACCTTTGCTTATTATCTGGATCTTTTTTAAAAGAACCCAGGCTTAACAATCCTTTCTCCACAATTTCAAACTGATTCCAATCATTTATTGCAACTGCCAAATCCAAATCATAAGTCAGTCGTGCTTTTGATTCACGATCAAATAATTGCATGTATATATCTCTTGCAGCTGCACCAATAACAAAGAATTGTATACCTGTATTATTAAAATACTGATTTACCTCTTGAAATATAGGTTTAAGTAGAGGATGGGTCAGTTGATCACTTGATATGCTGTAATTCATTTTCAAAGATCATTTTAGCTGTTTCAATATTTCGTTCATACCCGCTTGTCATTAGATCAGCATAAATAATTAATGGAGGAGCTGTAATGTCTGTTTTAGCCTTTTGATTCCAGAATATTTGATAGATATCCACATTGCCTTCTAAATCAGGAATCATTTCAAGGGTTCTAGACAAATCAGCCAATTCGTTATTTGTGTAAAGTGTAAATTTTTCAGGTCTTAGATAATTAGTAATTATTGATGCTCCTGGTTCTCCGCCCCATACACATGGATCGGTCATGTTGAGTATTGAAGCATCTTTAAAATTATGTTTTGAAATAAATCTCATTTTTTTTCTAAAAATCCTAGGCTTTAATATGTCATTATATGCAACTATCCATCTTTCTAAAAGCTCATTTTGATTTTTCAGCAATCTTTTTTTCTTTGTTTTAAGCAAGAAATGCATGTCCTCTAGTTCTGACATGATGTTACTAACTGACCCGATAGATATTTTTGTGTTCTCAGCTATTTCTCTATAAGACAGCTGCAAATTTCGAGGCTCGGAGAGCAGAAAGAATAAAAGTTTCACTCCTGCTTCTTGAAAAGCCCTCGTTTGGTTGTTTTTTTCTTTTTGTGTAGCTTTCTGGCCTTCTATAAAAACATATAGATTTCCATTTCGTATGTTGGTATTTCCAGAAGTATCAATGTAATTTATTCCATTAATACGTAATTCTTGCGCTGCGTCCTTTGAAATGTAATCAGCTATGAAAATGATTGTTTTGCGATCATTGATTGGAAAATCGATCATTCTAGAAAGAACAATTCCTTTATTTGAGTTACGAACATTGGATTGAGCAATCACTTTGAAGCGATGATCATTTATTGTGAGCACTGCGTCATAATCATTTCTTTTGCTCTCTATCTCAATTTTAAAGTCGGTGAGACTTTCCAATTTTGATACTGCATCATAGATATAATCGTTGTTCCTGTACATTGATCGTTCAATATTTATTAGTGTTCATTGTCACTGAACAGTCAAATATAATGAACAAAATATAATGAGCAATATAAATGATCAAAAAATAGGTAAGATCTACTTTCGCTTGTCAAAGGATGATTCTGCAAAAAAAACAAGATTAAACATACTCCTCAACCTCGACCGTACCCGATTCCCATAAGCATCCTCCAATTCTTTTGCATTTAGGTTCGTTGTTGCATGCGTAATGGTTCCAAGTTGGGTCATGAAATCATAACGTGAAAGAAGGATTTCTGCCATGGTGTTACAATCGTTTCCGAAGTGTTTCATGCTGCGTTCAACTCCCAGATCATCGAAGCAGAAGATTTTATTTGTCTTACCATACTTGTGAATAATTGGATAGCCTTCTTGGTTGTAGGCTGCAGCAATGTCTCTTGTTGAAACAATGTTGTACATGGTTTCCATGTAAGCAAACTTTCGCATGATGTTCATGAGGGAGGTTTTACCGCAACCAATTGGACCAGTCAGCATCAAACCTTTGTTCAAGTCTAAATTGTATTTTTTGCAATTCTCTTCATCACGAATAGTGTAAATCAGTAGCTTGTATAAAGTCTCTTTGTCCTGGTGAAAGATTTCAAAATTGGAGCCATACTGAAGCTTTCCGAAATATTGGATCCAAAGCAGTGAACGATTAAAATCATAGTGACGGAAATTGTTCACTAAATCGTATGGCAATTCTTGTGGGCGTTGTGGTTGTTTCATGACTACAAGGGAATGTTATAAGATTTGTTTTCTTCTGAACTAAGAATTTGTCCTGGTGATGGCGGATTGAATTTCTTCGAATTGATCATCCAGTTCCGAGCAGCTGCTTGCCAATTTTTCATGGGAGTTTTTCCACTGACAAGCCAACCGTTGGATTCGAAATGGTTAAAAAACTTTTGAGCTTCAATTTCTGGCGCTTTTTTCTCAATGAAGAAGCTATTAACGTCTTCAAGTTTTGGTGGAGAAAATGATCCCGATTTGTCTTTTTTGGGCGAATGATTACTCACCCTTTCAAGAGTCTTTTCATTTTTGTTTTTTGATGATTTTTTGGAGGGCAAAACATTTTTTGCCCTTTCTAAATGTTTATATTGTTTATTAATGTTTATATTGTTTATATAAGGTATCACCTCCATCTCACTTGCATTATCACGAGTGTTATCAGATGTGAGACACATACTATTATCACTTTTGAGACACGAACTATTATCACTACTATTATCAAATCTGTACAAGTTCACCAAACTACCAATGAATGGATTATTGGAAGGTAGATACTCCAAATAGTTGAACTGATGAAGCTCTTTTAAACACTTTGTGTAAGTGTTCACAGAACCGTGTTTGGCTGCATGCATCACTTCCGATCGAGAAATACTCAAACGCTCTGGAAACTTGGCTGCGTTCCATTGATGAAATAAAGCCAAATACAAACTGATATGATAAGGCGTTATGCGTTCGTCCTCATAGAACAACTCATGTATGCGCTCAAGGTGCTTGATGTAGTTCATGTTCGAAGTATATGACAATGAATGTTCTGAATTAAGACCGGTTGCGCATATTCGATTCAAACAAGCGATTGATGTCTTCTTCATCGTAGAAAAGGACTCCGCCGATTTTGGTGAATGGAATGGTACCATTTAATCGAAGGGTTTGAAGCGTTCCTGGAGAGATTCCCAACATACGTTGTACTTGGTGTGACTTGAGCCATACTTTTTTTGATTCTTCTCTTTTGATGGTGGTTGCGTTGAACTGACCATCCAATAGATTTTTCAATTCTGAGATGAGATCTGTTTTGAATTGTTCAAGGTCCTCAATTGTTACAATTTGTGCTGCCATTTTTTTTGATTTTGATTTGCAACAAAGAGAAATTAAAAAAATGAAAAAAGGGGGTGGATGGGGGTGGATCCACCCCCAATGAAACCCAGATAAACACTAGAAAAAATGATTTAAAAATTTTTTGGTAACAATTCAGAAATAGGCTTAAAAATGAATTTCCTATCTTTGAAACTGAAATAAGAAATTGTAGCAGAAGCTATTTTTTGGGTAATCGAAACCGCCAACTTTGAATTACACCCCAAAAAGGATAGTCTGATGCCTGCGCATGCGCGGGTACGGACCTACTTGGGGTGTGGGCGCTTGGCGGTGCCTGATTACTTGTAGCATGTGGCCCGCGCTACTTATTTGAACAAAATGACACACTCAAAACAAAAACCAAGTAGCGAATTGGACGAATTCGCAGCAATGAACAATTTAACTGTTCAAGAACTGCTTGCCCTGTCCATTTCAGAAATCGAACAACTTTCCGGATTAACTGCTCATTTACTTGTTGAGATTATTCAGCTGCAGCAAGTATGATCATTTGCTGTTCAAGCGGTTCAACAAATCAATGATGATTCCTTTTACAGATGCAATCGTGGTATGGTCAGCTTCATAATATTTATTGGACAAACTTTTAGGAGAAATCTCTTTAACCTTTGATGTTTGGAAAGTCTGTGAAACTTGTTGCATCAATACTTTATGATTTTTCACACCAATAATTCCAGTTTCAGAAAATAATCTGATCAATAAAGCCAATTCATTTACCGAACAATCCAATTCCATTTTTGGAAGTGGATCTGATGAGGTAGTTTTTACTTGGCCAATTGGATTTCTTTTCTCAGTTTCATTCAAAAACCAAATTTCTTCTTCCAACCATTTTTCAATCCAATAGCGCAAAGGCTTGTTACTTGGTTTGAAAGCAATATCTTCAATGACCACTGTTTGATTAACAGCTTTCATCCATTTCAACAATTGCATCAATAATTCATGCTTCTCCAGGCTTTCTATTCTCTCATTCATTTTCGCAGTCAAGTAAGCATAATAGTTCGGACAATTGTAATTGAGACTAAGTAAGACAAGGTGCAGCTGCTCTATTTTGTTTGGTTCATTCTTCGTATCATAGAAAAATCGAAACAAGCGTTCCACTAACACTTCAACAAACATCAGCTGTTGATAGGTGATTCTTTTCTTTTGAGAAACGTTTGAAATCATGAACAGAGGAGCGAAAAGCAATTCATTGAATTCTGCATCGTACTTCTTTGTGATAATGGTTGTTTTTAATCTTTCTACTTTTGGTTTCAAGCAATTTACCCGAGAGGAAATGACACTGAATGGAACGAAAAGATCTTTGTCCAAATACTTTGAGTAATGCTTTTCCAAATGAACTAAAATATTTTCCAAACAATCATACCCATGAGAAAACAAGGTGTATCGATCATACTGCAGCTTTTGCGACCTAGAACGCGTTAAGCGATCCAAGTGAAAAAGCTGAATTAAATCAGTTGACCAATCAACAAGTATTCGCTGTAATTTTTGAATCGAACGTTTGACTTGTTTTTCTCCGAGTTCAGAAAGCGAGTATTTCAATTGAGCATAACATTGTTTCTCGAGTTCCTGGAACTTCGATGCGAAATACAAAAAGATCAATTGTTCATTGGTGAGATTGCTCCAGTGATGATTGGAAAGAAACAAAACTGTATTAGATGCATGCTTAATCGGTTTCTGAATTTCCACTAAATCGTGTTGCTCAATTTTAATTTGAAAAAGCACTTTTTCCAATTCAGGACAATGTTCCTTTGGAATGGGAGCTTTTTCTGTATTTCGAATGTAAATCTTACTCTTTGGATGATTCACCGGAAATGAATCGATCACTTGAAAATCAATTCCTGCAGCTGCTGGATTGAAACGTAAAACATTTACCAATGTACATATCCCTAACTGATTATTCAGGTAGTTTTCGTAGTAATCTCGTTTTAAAGTTGACGCATTGTAGGCTGATTCAATTTCTACCAACAGGTCATCAAAGGCAATCGTTAAGGTCATCTTTCAGTTGTAGTTGTTGCACTAGCGGTGTATCTAGCTGTATACTAACGAAGAAAGATGCTAAAGTGACATAATGGATTGAATAATATATGTTAAAATGAAGCAAATAAAATGAGCGACTAACAGCCGCTCACTTTTTTCATTTCTTTTTGAGTTGTTTTTGATTGAAGAATTGACTTCAATTTTAGCATATCATCACTTACTTTTTGTTCAACCACTTTGGCGTAAATCTGAGTGGTTCGTATGTTGCTATGACCAAGCATTGCAGAAACTGTTTCAATGGGAACACCGTTGGCCAATGTTACGGTAGTTGCAAAAGTATGGCGAGCAATATGCGAGGTTAACTTTTTCTTTATACCACACAAATCAGCAATTTCTTTCAAGTAGGAATTGTAACGCTGATTGCTGTTCACTGGAAGGAGCTTGTTGTATTTCAAGCAATACTCATGGTCCTGGTACTTCGATAAGATTTCCAAGGGAATTGGAAGTAATGGAACACTCTCTTTGGTTCCTGTCTTTTGACGATTGGTAGATAACCACAAATTACCATCTAAGCCTTTCATTACAGCATCTTTTTCGAATTGATATACATCTGCATAGGCAAAGCCTGTATAGCAGCAGAAAATGAAAACATCACGCACTTCTTCCAAACGTGCGGTGTGCATTTTCTTGTTCATGATGAGGTTCAATTCATCTTGATTTAAAATCTCACGATCAGGACTGGTATAAGAACACTTGAACTGCGTAAAAGGGTTCGAAGGAATCCAGTCTAGACCAACAGCCATGTTCATGATCTTCTTCAAGTTCTTAATGTACTTGTGAGCGGTGTTAGATTGGATTTTCTCAACAGTTAAAAGGTAATGCTCAAATTCGGTTACGAATGATAAGCGCATTTCAGGCAAAGGCTTGTCCGCTGCTTTAAATTGAAGCTTGATGAAGTTTGCCACTTTGTTCCGAGTAATGTGGTACCTAGTCAAAGTCTTCGGAACTACCTTACCAACTTTTACTGTTTCTGCCATTTTAAGGTTGTGATAGTCGAATGCCTGGAGGATGGTTTTGTGTTGGGGTGTTGATTCTTTTCCTTGAAGTTTGTTTTTAATTTCAAGCGCGCTTGTTTCTTTTCCTAAAGAATGTGCCTTAAGAAATTCTTGATTAATGAAGTTTGTGGTTCTTTCAACATAACCATTGATGAAAGCAGCTTCAGCGCAAAGAGCTTTAACACGATCATTTTTACTATCCCAATGTGACTGAAGAATAAAATGACGAGTTGAAATTTCAGCCTTCACTCCATCAACGTAAAATCGGATGTAGATAGGAAATTTGTTGTCTTTTCCTTTTTGCAAGTTAAGCCTAACCCTAATGGCTAATTTTTGATTTTTCATATTAAATTCTTTAACGATAAAATGTTTAAGAATTCGCTCTCAAAATAGGTGACAAAAGCAGTTGAAATTATGAACCTGATACACGATTAATGAAACAATTAAATTTCATTCTATCCCAATACTGCATTGACGTAAGCGTAATTTCTGTCACCTAAATAACAAAGAAAAAATGGGTGACAAAATAGGTGACAAAAAGTTTCAATTTAATTGAGTTTATTTGTTTTTGTCACCCAAGATAAAAAGACTGAAAGTGTTGGTTTTCTTGAAATTTAGAGGCTTTTAACGAAAAAAGCCACCTCGAAGGTGGCTTTCTAGTGATCCCGCTGGGATTCGAACCCAGGGCCCATACATTAAAAGTGTATTGCTCTACCAGCTGAGCTACGGAATCATTCTATTTCAATCGTGTCTGCCTCATTCGTTAGACGGGTGCAAAGATAGGTATCTTTTGTATTTACGCAAGACTTTTTCTGAAAAAAATCGTAAAAAAATCATTCAATCCCTCTAATGCGTTGAATTATAGGGTTAAATTAAATTCAACTTTTTGTGATGCTTTTGCAACTTTTCTGTTTTTAACCCTTTTCAACTGTCTTTTTCCAATATGAAAATCGTTCTTTTCAATATGAAAAAGTTTTCCTTTTTGGCATTAGAGAACTATCCGCTACAGCTCCCAGCCCAACTAGGCTTTAACATTTCTTGACTTTATTCGGTATGAAATTCGAAAAGAGTTGTGCGTTGACATGCTAAAACGTTCAGCCGCGAGGAAATCATACTTCTATAGGTCACTCAGCGCGAAAAGTAAATTAAAATACACCCTGTTGATACGAAATAGTTTCAACAACGAATAATAACTAAAAATAACGATCATGGAAAAGTACCCGTTTTTTGGATTACGTATTCAAGTATTAGATGATAACCCGTTTTACACCACTTTGTATAAATTGCAGTTGGAACGCGAATTATTGACAGCTTATTCCATGCATCAAAATCATTTCAAAATCAGCACATATACTGATTCGGCGGAATTCCTAACAGATTTACCTGGAATTCATTCCATTTCTTTCTTGGATTACAACTTAGGAAATAATTTAACTGGATTGGATGTAATGGATAAAATTAAAAGACAAACTACTTTGGCTAAAGTCTACATCGTAACTGATGAAAATAATTCGTTCATTCTGCGTTCTTGTTTGGATGCTGGGGCAGATGGAATCATTTTTAAAAACAATGAGCTGATGGAACTTTCATTGATGGTGATTCAACAAACGATAAATAGTCCTGATTTTCCCTATCAATTAAATGTTCCTCGAATCAATTAGAAGCAATTCTATACATGTGAATAAACAATTGATGTGTTTCAAATATTTTAAAAATCTAACGCTGTAAAATTAGATATGTTCGTAAGACAACTAAACTCCTTACGATGAAAACAAATTTACTTTTTGCCGCATTTATTGGATTCATATCTTTTTCGAATGGCGTTCATTCACAAGTGGATACTACTTTGCTTCAAAACAATATTCCTGCGTGGGTTTTACCCGTTTTGGAAAAATCAGAGATAGCACAGAAACATCAGCTTTTAACACCATTCAATCCCTTTTATTTTGAAGCCGACTTTACGGGAGATAATATGGTCGATATTGCCTTTTATGTCGAAAATAAAATCGACAAAACGAAAGGTGTTATGATTATCAATAACGGAAAAAATTTGGTCTATGTTATTGGTTGTGGAACAGCTACGGACATGGGCTCTTCCCTATCTTGGGCAAAGCGTTGGTTCATTTACAGAAACAGGTACATTATGAACGGTGGAAATAAAAACAAAATCACCCTTAAATATCCTGCAATTCAAGTAATTCGAAGTGAAACAAAGAGTTTGGTCATTTATTGGAATGGAAAAAAATACAAAACGTTTATTCAAGAATCGTAAATCTAGAACAGAGGTATCAAAAATGCTTGCACTAAAGCTTCAGCGCAGGTGTTTAAGGAAACTATTTTGAACTTTTGAACTTTTGAACTTTTGAACTTTTGAACTTCTTAGAATAAATCTTTCAAATGAGGTCCCATTTCCACTTCAATATCTTTCCGAAGTTCCATTAATCGAATAGCATATTGCTGCAACTGGGTTTCGCGCTCCGTATTAGGAATCCATTGATTGGTTGGTTTAGACTTTCCATTTTCATCCACAGAAACGAAGACAATCACACAATGGGTTGTCTTTTCGTATTTATGCTCACTCATTTTTCGGGAAAACACATCAACACCAATATGAATACTTGATTTCCCTGTATAGATAACGCGTGCTTGAATCTTCACCAAACTTCCAATATGAATGGGTTTGAAAAAGCGAATTCCCCCTACGTAAACAGTTACGCAATAGCCTTCTGACCAAGTAGAAGCACATGCATAAGCAGCCTGATCAATCCATTTCATTACAGCACCACCATGAACTTTACCACCAAAATTCACATCTGTTGGCTCACTTACAAACTGAAAGGTAATTTTATCTTGCATAAAACGAATGTACTAAATAGTTTGTTTTAATTGAATTATCTATTAATTTTGTGTGAATTTAAACAAAAATACAACCTTTTGATTTTTTTTTCGTTAAAAGTATACTGAAAACTAATACATAAGGGATAATTCGATTTAGCTAATAATGATTTAACACTTTATTGTTATCTGTTAATTGTTAAAAAAACTTATCTTCGAACTATAAACATAGAACTGATACTCCTGTTACCTTGACTATACGAATATGAAAAAACTACTTTATTTCCTATCATTCTCCATGATAGTTTCCTCGGCGTGGTCTCAAACTCCAAGTGGCTGCTTCAGTTCGGGGAACGATATTTCATTTACTAAGAGTAATGGAAACTCTAGAGGAATGACAAAAGGAGATTTTGACAACGATGGTCTTATGGATGTTGTTGTTGCACATAACTCAGGACCAACTAATTACTCCTTCTTAAAAGGATTGGGAAATGGAAAATTTGGAGCTCCCATAAGTGGTAACACTGGTGGAACCCAAACAACTCATATATTAAGCTCTGATTTTAATAATGATGGTAATCTAGATATTGCAATAGCAAGCAATTCAACTAACTATGTATCAGTGCTTTTAGGCAATGGAAATGGAACTTTCGCCACTGCCACCAATTACACAATAACTTTACCAAAATACTTAGCTATTGGAGATATTAATGAGGATGGCGCAAGTGATATTGTTGTTTCATCTGGAAATGCACATGTATCATTATTAGGAAGTGTGGGAGCACCTGGGACATTTAGTTTAGGAACAGTTTTTAATGTTGCAGGTATGGTATCTGATTTAAGGCTTGGTGATATGGATGGAGATAACCATTTAGATGTTGTTACAGCAGGTACTAATGGAATTGGGATATCTCTAAATACTCCCGGAACCTTAGGAACTTTTGCTACAGCAGTTTTGTCTTTAGCTGGATCAGGTCCCTTCTCTTTGACCTTATGTGATGTAGACAATGATGCTGATTTGGATGTAGTAAATACAAATAAATCATCAAACACCATTTCTGTTAAGAAAAACAATGGGGCGGCTGTCCTAGGGGTGGCTACAAATTACTCTACTGGAAATGGCCCTGAAGGAATTGAATACACAGATTTCAATGGAGATGGGAATAAAGATTTTGCAGTTGTCAATAATTTAGGATGTTCAATGTCTATTTTTTATGGAAGTGCAACTGGAATATTAACCTTGAATCAAACAACTCAATGTCCTGGAGGTCCTCGACTTTTGGTTATTGATAATTTCAATTTAGATTCTCATCCAGATATCATCACTTGTCAAATTACAGGTTCATTTGTAAATTCATATTTAGGAAATGGAACGAATAATTACATTTTACCAGATATTCATGCCACAGGTAATACACCAAAAAGTATTTCTTCGAATGATTTTAATGGTGATGGAAAGAAAGATTTAATTGTAGCTAACTCAGCTGATAATAATTTCCAACTTTTTTTAGGTAATGGGACTGGTGGATTTACATCTTCGGGGACTTTTACAACAGGAACTACTCCTTCATCAATCATTTCTGGAGATTTGGATGGCGATGGTGATATGGATGTCATTACTGCCAATTTTGGATCAAATAATATTTCTATTTTCTACGGAAATGGTTCTGGCGCGTTTTCTGCTGCAACAAATCTAAGTGTTCAAACAGGTCCAATTCAAGTTCGAATCGGAACTTTAAATGCAGATGCATTTCCTGATTTAGTAGTAGCAAATCAGACTACAGGATCAATTTCTGTTCTTTTATCAAGTGGTGCAACTAGCTATAATACTGCTGTCAATTATACCACCAATGCATCTGCTGCTGCAATTGCCATTTTTGATAGAGATGCAGATGGGGACAAAGATATAGTAATAGGGCATAATGCTACAAGTTCTGTATTAATGAAATTTACCAATGATGGTACAGGTACATTGACTAACTCTGGAAATATTGGAACTGTAGCAATATCCAATATTACTGCTTTAGAAGCTACGGACTTAGATGGTGATGCTGACTTCGATTTGATTTTTACACATTCAAGTGGAATTACTAAAATATATAACGTAAACGGAACTGGAGCGCTTGGAACACTTGGTGCAACAGTTGGCTCTGGAAGTAACATAGGAAGAGGATTAACCATTCTAGATATTAATAGTGATGGCCGTCAAGATGTTGCAGCTGTATATTCTCCTACTGGTCAATCAGCTCAACTAGTTGTTTCAATAGCTAGTTTAACTGGAACAAATGCAATCTATACGTTAACAAATGGTCCCAGAACCTTTGCTGCAGAGATAGGAGCAGCAGATGTAGCTGCAGGAGATTTTGACGGAGATGGAAGAATTGATCTTGCTGTAGTAAATGAAATAAGTAACTCATTTAATATCCACTTCAACAAAACTCCAAAAATCACTGCTGGTGGCCCATTGACTTTCTGTAATGGAAATTCTGTAACACTTACCTCTACTCCTGCTTTGTGGTATGATTGGGATCCAAATTCAGAAACAACCCAAGCAATCAGTGCAACTGCTACAGGTAATTATTACGTAACGACTTCTTCTTCTTGGAGTGACTGGTGCTCAAGTAATTCAAACAGCATTTCCGTAACGGTATCTCCTGGACCTTCTGCTCCAACAGTTACTCATCCTGGAGGAACAACGATTTGTCAAGGAAACACCGTTACTTTAAGTTCTTCGCAAGCAACAGGAAACCAATGGTACCGAAATGGAACACTTATTTCAGGTGCTACTAACCAAACGTATCTTGCATCCATTTCAGGTTCATACACTGTTACTTATACAACTGCTGGTTGTACTTCGCCGCAGTCGACACCTATTGTTTTAACAGTAAGTCAAACTCCTGTTATCACAGCTATCGGCCCAACAACTTTCTGTGCGGGTGGTTCTGTTATTTTGCATTCGGATATTCCAACAAATCTTTCTTGGTCACCAGGTGGTGCAACCACTCAAGACATTACCGTATCTGCCGGAGGAACTTATTTCGTCACCAATACGGTTGGGGTTTGTCCTCCTTTACAATCAAACTCAATTGTTGTAACTCTTGCTGCAAACTTACCAACGCCAACTATCTCACCTGCCGGACCAATTGTATTATGTCCAGGAGGAACAGTTACTCTTACTTCATCTTCTGCAACAAATAATATTTGGTCGAATGGTCCTTCTACACAGTCCATAGTTGTGAATGCTGCAGGAACTTACTTCGTACATTTAGATAACGGATCTTGTGCTTCTGCAAACTCGGTTGCTGTGACAGTAACCATGGCTACAACTCCAGCTACTCCAACAATTACTGCTGGAAGTGCAACAACATTCTGTGCGGGCGGTTCTGTTAATTTAACTTCAAGTGCGGGAACATCTTACGTTTGGACTCCAACCCTCCCAACAACTCAGACAAACAATATCACAACATCTGGATCTTATTCAGTTCAAGTGACCAATGCAGCAGGATGTTTGAGTGCTCCGAGTGCTCCAACTGTTGTTACGGTAAATGCATTACCAACTACACCAACGATTACTGCTGGAAGTGCAACAACATTCTGTGCGGGCGGTTCTGTCAATTTAACTTCAAGTGCTGGAACAACTTACACTTGGTCTCCAGTTTTACCTACAACACAAACAAATAGCGTTACTGCTTCTGGTTCATATACCGTACAAACAACAAATGCTGCGGGATGTTTGAGTGCTCCGAGTGCTCCAACTGTAGTTACAGTAAATGCACTACCAACTACACCAACGATTACTGCTGGAAGTGCAACAACATTCTGTGCGGGCGGTTCTGTTAATTTAACTTCAAGTGCTGGAACAACTTACACTTGGTCTCCAACTTTACCTGCAACACAAACAAATAGCGTTACTGCTTCTGGTTCTTATACCGTACAAACAACTAATGCTGCGGGATGTTTGAGTGCTGCTAGTGCTCCAGTTGTAGTAACTGTAAATGCATTGCCAACAGCTCCAACCATTACTCCTGGTGGACCAACCACTTTCTGTGCGGGTGGTTCTGTTACTTTAACTTCAAGTCCTGGAACTACTTACGTTTGGACTCCAACTTTACCTACAACACAAACAAATAGCGTTACTGCTTCTGGTTCATATACCGTACAAACAACTAATGCTGCGGGATGTTTGAGTGCTGCTAGTACTCCAGTTGTAGTAACTGTAAATGCATTGCCAACTGCTCCAACCATTACTCCTGGTGGACCAACTACTTTCTGTGCGGGTGGTTCTGTAGTATTAACTTCAAGTGCTGGAACAACTTACACTTGGACTCCAACTTTACCTGCAACACAAACAAATAGCGTTACTGCTTCTGGTTCTTATACCGTACAAACAACTAATGCTGCGGGATGTTTGAGTGCTGCAAGTACTCCAGTTGTAGTAACTGTAAATGCATTGCCAACAGCTCCAACCATTACTCCTGGTGGACCAACTACTTTCTGTGCGGGTGGTTCTGTTACTTTAACTTCAAGTGCGGGAACAACTTATGTTTGGACTCCAACTTTACCTACAACACAAACAAATAGCGTTACTGCTTCTGGTTCTTATACCGTTCAAGTAACCAATGCTGCAGGATGTTTAAGTCCTGCAAGTGCTCCAGTTGTAGTAACTGTAAATGCATTGCCTACTACTCCAACTATTACTCCTGGTGGACCAACTACTTTCTGTACGGGTGGTTCTGTTACTTTAACTTCAAGTGTTGGAACAACTTATGTTTGGACTCCAACTTTACCTGCAACACAAACAAATAGCGTTACTGCTTCTGGTTCATATACCGTACAAACAACAAATGCTGCGGGATGTTTGAGTGCTCCGAGTGCTCCAACTGTTGTTACAGTAAATGCACTACCAACTACACCAACGATTACTGCTGGAAGTGCAACAACATTCTGTGCGGGCGGTTCTGTTAATTTAACTTCAAGTGCTGGAACAACTTATGTTTGGACTCCAACTTTACCTACAACACAAACAAATAGCGTTACTGCTTCTGGTTCTTATACCGTACAAACAACTAATGCTGCGGGATGTTTGAGTGCTGCTAGTGCTCCAGTTGTAGTAACTGTAAATGCATTGCCAATAGCTCCAACCATTACTCCTGGTGGAGCAACTACATTCTGTGCGGGTGGTTCAGTTACTTTAACTTCAAGTGCTGGAACAACTTATGTTTGGACTCCAACTTTACCTACAACACAAACAAATAGCGTTACTGCTTCTGGTTCATATACTGTTCAAGTAACCAATGCTGCAGGATGTTTAAGTCCTGCAAGTACTCCAGTTGTAGTAACTGTGAATGCTGCTCCAGCAACTCCAACTATTACTCCTAGTGGACCAACTACTTTCTGTACGGGTGGTTCTGTTACTTTAACTTCAAGTGCTGGAACAACTTACACTTGGACTCCAACTTTACCTGCAACACAAACAAATAACGTTACTGCTTCTGGTTCTTATACCGTACAAACAACAAATGCTGCGGGATGTTTGAGTGCTGCTAGTGCTCCAGTTGTAGTAACTGTAAATGCATTGCCAACAGCTCCAACCATTACTCCTGGTGGAACAACTACTTTCTGTGCGGGTGGTTCTGTAGTATTAACTTCAAGTCCTGGAACTACTTATAGCTGGTCTCCTTCTGGAGGTCCAACACAAACAAATACTGTAACTACTTCTGGTTCATATACTGTTCAAGTAACCAATGCTGCAGGATGTTTAAGTCCTGCAAGTACTCCAGTTGTAGTAACTGTAAATGCTGCTCCAGCAACTCCAACAATTACAGCAGGTGGACCAATTTCATTCTGTACTGGCGGTTCAGTTACTTTAACTTCAAGTGCGGGAACAACTTATGTTTGGTCTCCAGTTTTACCTACAACACAAACAAATAACATTACGACTTCTGGTTCTTATACCGTTCAAGTAACCAATGCTGCAGGCTGTTTGAGTACTGCAAGTGCTCCAGTTGTAGTAACTGTAAATGCGTTGCCAGCAACCCCAACTATTACTCCTGGTGGACCAACTACTTTCTGTGCGGGTGGTTCTGTCAATTTAACTTCAAGTGCTGGAACAACTTACACTTGGACTCCAACTTTACCTGCAACACAAACAAATAGCGTTACTGCTTCTGGTTCTTATACTGTTCAAGTGACAAATGCTTCAGGATGTTCAAGTCCATTAAGTGCACCAGTTGTAGTAACTGTAAATCCTTTACCAATTGCTCCAACTATTACTTCAGGTGGAGCAACTACATTCTGTGCAGGTGGTTCAGTTACTTTAACTTCAAGTGCGGGAACTTCTTATTTGTGGTCACCAGACGGAGAAACAACTCAATCTATTCTAGCAACAACTTCAGGACCTAAAACGGTTCAAGTTGGTGATGCAAATGGCTGTCTAAGCTTACCAAGTGCAGCTACAACAGTTACAGTAGATGCTTTACCAACTCCTCCAACCATTACAGCTAGTGGATCAACTACTTTCTGCGTGGGTGGATCAGTTACTTTAACAGCATCCCTTGGAACAACTTACTTATGGTCTCCTAATGGAGAAACAACTTCATCTATTTCCGTTTCAAACTCAGGATCTTACTCTGTTCAGGTAACAAATACCGCTGGATGTACTAGCTTATCTAGTGCACCTACAGTTGTTACCGTAAATACAATTCCTCCTACACCAACCATTACTGCGGGTGGATCAACCACTTTCTGTGCAGGAGGATCCGTTACATTAACTTCAAGTACTGGAACAACTTACACTTGGACTCCAACTTTACCTACAACACAAACAAATAGCGTTACTGCTTCTGGTTCTTATACTGTTCAAGTGACCAATGCAGGTGGATGTACAAGCGCACCAAGCGCACCAGTTGTAGTAACTGTAAATGCCTTGCCAGCTACTCCAACAATAACTGCAGGCGGATCAACTACTTTCTGTGATGGTGGATCTGTTGCCTTAACTTCAAGTATTGGCACTTCTTATTTGTGGTCACCAGACGGAGAAACAACTCAATCTATTCTAGCAACAACTTCAGGACCTAAAACGGTTCAAGTTGGTGATGCAAATGGCTGTCTAAGCTTACCGAGTGCAGCTACAACAATTACTGAGAATGCATTGCCTGCTACCCCAACAATTACACCAAGTGGACCAACTACGTTCTGTGCAGGCGGATCTGTAACTTTAACAGCAAGTCCAGGAGTAACTTACTTATGGTCAAATGGACTGTTTTCTCAATCAATTAACGTTACAACTTCTGGAATTTATACAGTAGAAGTCACAAATGCTGCGGGATGCTCAAGTGCAGTAAGCTTAGGTGTAACAATAACTGTCAACCCTTTACCAACTGCGCCTACTATTACAGCTGGAGGGCCAACTACATTCTGTGATGGAGGCTCTGTAACACTTACTTCTAGCTCTGGAAACTCATACGAATGGTCAACTACAGAAACAACTTCATCTATTGTCGTTACTACTTCAGGACCTAAAACGGTTAAAGTAATCGATGCGAATGGATGTATTAGTCCTGCTAGTTCTCCAGTAACAATAACGGTGAATGCTTTACCTGCAACACCAACAATAACTGCTGGTGGACCAATCACTTTCTGTGCGGGAGGTTCGGTGACTTTAACTGCATCACCTGGAACAACTTACTTATGGTCTCCTAATCTAGAAACAACTTCATCCATTTCTGCTACAACTTCAGGTTCTTATTCCGTTCAGGTAACAAACGCAACAGGCTGTACGAGCTTATCTAGTGCGCCGACAATCGTTACTGTAAACGCAATTCCTCCTACTCCAACAATTACTGCGGGTGGACCAACAACATTCTGTTCGGCAGGTGGATCAGTTGTATTAACTTCTTCTGCTTCCAGTGGAAATATTTGGTCAACGACTCAAACATCGCCGGCAATAACGATTACATCAACAGGAGTTTATACCGTAACTCAAACTTTATTGGGATGTACTTCTCCTGCTTCGGCACCAGTTTCTGTGACTGTAAATCCAACTCCTGCTACTCCAACTATTTCAGCGGGTGGACCAACGACTTTCTGCGCGGGTGATTCTGTGATCTTAACTTCCTCTTCTGCTACAAATAATATTTGGTCGAATGGTTTGACTACTCAATCAATTACTGTGCTTGCAAGTGGGTCTTATAATGTTCATGTGGATAACGGGACGTGTTCTACCGTAAATTCAAATACTATTAATGTAACTGTAAACGCAATTCCTCCTACTCCAACAATTACTGCGGGTGGACCAACAACATTCTGTTCGGCAGGTGGATCGGTCGTATTGACTTCTTCTGCTTCCAGTGGAAATATTTGGTCAACGACTCAAACATCGCCAGTAATAACTGTTACTACAACTGGAGTTTATACCGTAACTCAAACTATCTTGGGATGTACTTCTCCTGCTTCGGCATCAGTTTCTGTGACAGTAAATCCAACTCCTGCTACTCCAACTATTTCAGCGGGTGGACCAACGACTTTCTGCGCGGGTGATTCTGTGATCTTAACTTCCTCTTCTGCTACAAATAATATTTGGTCGAATGGTTTGACTACTCAATCAATTACTGTACTTGCAAGTGGGTCTTATAATGTACATGTGAATAACGGAACGTGTTCTACCGTAAATTCAAATACTATTAATGTAACTGTAAATGCAATTCCTCCTACTCCAACAATTACTGCAGGTGGACCAACAACATTCTGTTCGGCAGGTGGATCGGTCGTATTGACTTCTTCTGCTTCCAGTGGAAATATTTGGTCAACGACTCAAACATCGCCAGCAATAACTGTTACTACAACTGGAGTTTATACCGTAACTCAAACTATCTTGGGATGTACTTCTCCTGCTTCGGCATCAGTTTCTGTGACTGTAAATCCAACTCCTGCTACTCCAACTATTTCAGCGGGTGGACCAACGACTTTCTGTGCTGGGGATTCAGTGATCTTAACTTCCTCTTCTGCTACAAATAATATTTGGTCGAATGGTTTGACTACTCAATCAATTACTGTACTTGCAAGTGGGTCTTATAATGTACATGTGAATAACGGAACGTGTTCTACCGTAAATTCAAATACTATTAATGTAACTGTAAATGCAATTCCTCCTACTCCAACAATTACTGCAGGTGGACCAACAACATTCTGTTCGGCAGGTGGATCTGTCGTATTGACTTCTTCTGCTTCCAGTGGAAATATTTGGTCAACGACTCAAACTTCAGCAGCGATAACCGTTACTTCAACGGGTGTTTATACCGTAACTCAAACTATCTTGGGATGTACTTCTCCTGCTTCGGCACCAGTTTCTGTGACGGTAAATCCAACTCCTGTTACTCCAACTATTTCTGCGGGTGGACCAACAACTTTCTGTGCTGGGGATTCAGTGATCTTAACTTCCTCTTCTGCTGTAAACAATCTATGGTCGAATGGTTTAACTACTCAATCAATCACTGTTCTTGCTAGTGGATCTTACTTTGTAAAAGTTGTAGATGGCCCTTGTTCCTCTACTAACTCAAATGTGATTAACGTCACTGTAAACGCAATTCCTCCTACTCCAACAATTACCGCGGGTGGACCAACAACATTTTGTTCGGCAGGGGGATCGGTTGTATTGACTTCTTCTGCTTCCAGTGGAAATATTTGGTCAACGACTCAAACTTCAGCAGCGATAACCGTTACTTCAACGGGTGTTTATACCGTAACTCAAACTATCTTGGGATGTACTTCTCCTGCTTCGACTTCAGTTTCTGTGACTGTAAATCCAACTCCTGCTACTCCATCCATTACAGCAAGTGGAGCAACTACTTTTTGTGCAGGAAACACGATTACTTTAACTTCAACATCAGCAACTGGTAATCTTTGGTCGACAGGTGATATAACTCAATCTATTACAGTATCGGCAAGTGGTACTTACTTTGTGAAAGTAGTAGATGGCCCTTGTTCTTCAGCTAACTCAAATGTGATTAATGTAACTGTAAATCCGATTCCAGCAACACCAACAATTACAGCTGGCGGACCAACTACTTTCTGCGCAGGAAATTCAGTTGTGTTGACTTCTTCTGCTTCAACAGGAAATGAATGGTCTTCAGGACCTTTTACAGCTTCAATTACAGCTACAACTTCTGGTTCTTATACTGTTACACAAACATTATTGGGATGTACATCAGCAGCTTCTGCTCCTGTGAATCTTACAGTTAATCCGATTCCTGCTACACCAGTTGTTACTGCTGGAGGACCAACTACGTTCTGTGTGGGTGGATCTGTAACTTTAACATCTTCAGTGAGCCCACCAAACATTCAATGGTCTACAAGTGAAACTACAGCTTCAATTAATGTTACAGCAAGTGGTTCTTATACTGTTACACAAACGCTTCTTGGCTGTACTTCACCTAGTTCTACTCCAATCAGCGTCGTTGTAAATCCAATTCCAGCAGTTCCAACAATTACTGCTAGCGGACCAACGACTTTCTGTGCGGGCGGATCTGTTACATTAACTTCATCTTCTGCAACGAATAATAATTGGTCAAATAGTTCTACGAATCAATCTATTACTATAACGACATCTGGTACCTATACCGTTCAAGTTATACAAGCAGGTTGTAGTTCTGGGGCATCTGCACCAAAAACGATAACTGTTAACTCATTGCCTCCAGCTCCAACAATTGTAACTGGTACAACGGAATCAATCTGTAATGGTAGCTCTGTAACATTGACATCTTCTTCTACAGGAGGTAACTTGTGGAATACAACTGATAATACACAATCAATTGTAGTCTCTACTGCTGGTAATTACTTCGTGACAGTAACAGATGGAAACGGATGTGTATCTCCTCCATCTCCAACAACAGTTGTAACTGTAAATCCTATTCCTGCAGCACCAGTTATTAGTGCAAACGGACCAACTTCATTCTGTAATGGTGGTTCAGTGATGTTAAGTTCTTCATTTGGAACTGGTAACCTTTGGAATGGAGGATCAACATCACCATCAATAACAGTTAGTACAAACGGAACTTATACAGTTACTCATACGGATGTAAACGGTTGTGTATCTCCACAATCTGCACCAATAAATGTGACAGTTTTTGCAACCCCTGCAGCACCAATTATTACTGCAAGCGGACCAACAACATTCTGTGCAGGTGGATCTGTTACTTTGACATCATCTGCTACTAGTGGAAACTCTTGGTCGAACAGCCTTCAAACCCAAGACATCACGGTAACTACTGGTGGAGTACATTCGGTAATATTCATCGATGGAAATGGATGTGCATCACCATCATCCTTACCAGTTGTTGTGACTGTGTTCTCAAATCCTCCTGCTCCATCAATTACTGCTGGAGGAGCAACTACCATTTGTCAAGGTTCTTTTGTTACCTTAACCTCATCTGCAACAAGTGGAAACGAATGGTCTAATGGCCCTTTGACACAAAACATCAATGCAACTGTTAGTGGAACTTATACAGTGACATTTACAAATGGAAACGGTTGTTCAGCAACAAGTAGCCCAATTACAGTAACGGTGATTCCAGTTTCCCCGATACCAACTATTTCAGCTTCTGGATCAACAACAATCTGTGAAGGATCTAGTGTTACTTTGACATCCTCAGATCCAAACAGTACTTGGAGCACAGGAGCAACTACACAGTCAATCGTCGTATCCACTTCAGGTCCTATTACTGTAACAGGAAATCAAACATCATGTCCTTCTCAGCCATCTGCTGCTGTAGTAGTAAATGTGAATCCTGCACCTGCCGCACCAGTAATTACACCTAGTGGTTCTACCACTATTTGTGAAGGTGAAGAGTTATTCTTGTTTACTTCTGGTTCTGGAACAAATACCTGGAACACAGGTTATGTTGGAGCTGTTTTAGGAATTACAACATCTGGAAATTACTGGGTAAGTGTTTCAAATGTTTACGGATGTACTTCCTCCTCAACAGTAGTTCCAGTAGTTGTGAATACTTTACCTACTGTTACTGTTGATCCATTTGGAGCAATGTGTACAACTGCAGCCCCATTCACCATGTCTAATGGTTCTCCAGCTGGAGGTAATTATGTTGGAAATGGAATTGTAAATAACATCTTCACTCCTTCTTCAGCATTATTAGGACCATCCATTGTTACTTATACATACATGGATTTAAACGGATGTGCAAATGACGCTCAAACAACCATCGAAGTAAATGATTGTGCTGGAATTAATGAAAATGAAATTAGTTACTTCTCATTATTCCCGAATCCAAACATTGGTATGTTCCAAGTAACTTCGACAGGCACACCGATTGAGAAAATCATCATTTACGATGCTCAAGGTAAAATGATCTTTAATGAATCTTACTCAGGTATCTTTAACTTGAATTTCAATTTAACGGATTATTCAAATGGAGTTTACTACATAGAAATTAATGGAGAAAATGAAATCCATGATCGAATGCCTTTGGTTATAAACCATTAAAAACAAAAGCCCGACACAATTTTCGTCGGGCTTTTTTGTTAACAACTATTTCTGTTACTTATTCAATTCGTTACAATTATTTAGATATTTGAATTCTATATTGCAACGAATGAATTATTTATACGCCCTTTTACTCTCAATCATTGGTTTTACTAGCTTAAGTCAAGGAACCAACTCCCTTACATCAGAAGATCGCGCTTATCTTTTTCACATTGTCAAAAAAAGTCCCATTCTAGACAATAGCATTGGCCGTTATTTTGAATACTCGGGTCCAGAAGTTCGATTGATGAATAAGGAACTAAACTACGATTCGATTGAAAATTATATTATCAATCATCCCAACTCGTTGTTCATTCGTGCAGAAGAAATTGAAAAATCGCCCAAGGGAATCATCGCTGAAGCTGCAAACAAAATGGCGCTGTGGGAGCTCAACAAAATGTTAATGGCTTCTCGTCAATCGGAGAATGAATTAGAAAGATATTTGATTCAATACAATCAATTTGAAACACTCTTAAAATCAAAACTTCCTCCTGCTGCACTGATATCAAATAATGGTTCCCAAGAAATTCAAAAGAAGATTTATGCCGTTTTGAATCCGAGTTTGAGTTTTGATGACAAAGCATCCATGTTGGCAACATTCAACTTTTTAAATGCCAATGATCAATTGGTGACTATCGAAGCAATGAATCAAACCATTAACACCTTTATTGAACTTCGTTCTTTCGAAATTTTTAAACAACTAGGTGGAAGTTCCAATGAATATAAAAATGTACTCATTGCTGCTGGAGATGGTTCGGAAACTTCTGGATTGTTGAATGAACGTGAAAAAGACGAAAATGGCCGGTGGAATAAAGGATTGCCAAAAGCAATCGGACTCTTTCCTTATCAAGTCAAATTGATTGATGCCTCTAAGCGCAATAAAACAAATGTTGAACCCATTCGAATGCCCACCCTCGATTTTGAAACAGTTGGAGAAAACAGGTTGACTCAACTTCACTTTGATGTTTGGGGATACAATTCAAAAAAACAAACAACTGTTGTCATTGAACGAAACGGAAAATCGTATCACCTATTTGGTTCTAGCGATACACGCTTTTTATCTCCCGATTCAACGTACAATGATGGAAAAACATTTCAAAGTGTTATCAATGAACTAGAAAAGGATAAAGTAGCTAAACTTTGGGATAAAATCTACGGAAAGAAAGGTTATGATTATGACATAGAAACTGCTAAAAGAAAGAAAGACGAGACGGAAGACAAAATCAATAGAAATGAAAAGAGTTACTCAGACATGACGAAACGTCCAATTTCAACAAGTAACAAAGTCCCAAACTCTGTAAAAAAAGCAAAGCGAAAAGCTCTTAAAAAAACTACAGGAGGTGAATTTACAGCACAACCAAAAACCAAATCAGATAAAAAAACACGTCGAAAAGATCAATCTGAAATTGTTTACTTGTATGGCGAATATGACCGCTATAAAAAAATGATTGAGGAATTGGAAATTGAAAAGAAAGTTGCGATTGATTTATTAGCGATTTATCAAAGAAGATTGGACGTTTACAAAATGGCAATGGGATTAAACTGGGTTGAATTCACTGAAAAGGATGGATTTTACACCTTTGCAGATTCTTCTACTTTTGATTTATACACCCAAGAATTTACTTTTCAAGCAGATACCTTGAAAACACCGTTCGAAGTTCGCTTAATCGCAATTCCAAGCGGGCCTTTATCCGATAATGCCGATGAAGTTATGCTTCATGTGAACTTAATTGATTCTAAACCTGGATTTGATGCGCGTGTTCAGCTCAATTTGGTCGATCAATTTGAATCCAATAAATGGGAATTGAATACACCTCTTCTTCAGCAAAAGGATAGTGTTTCAGTACGCCAATTTTTTGAAGCTTTGTTAGATAAAAAACTCAATTTTGACGTTATTTCACGCGGGCAAGGAGTTGGAAAGTGGAATGGTTCCAATGTGGTGCGAAATTCCGACAGAACAGAATGGAATGCCTATTTAGGAGGAACAGATGAAGAGCGTTTAAAATCTAAAATGGATTCAGCCTATTTGCGTTTGCGTTCCACACAAGTCAATATTTTTCTAAACCGAGGGATCCTTCTGGAAGTGAATACTTTTACAGATCCAGTGAAAACAAATCTAAAAGCACCAAATGAAACCATCCAAACGGAATTAAACAAGTATCGCCTAACTGGAAATGACTATTTATCAGCCCTTAGAACTGCTACAGTGATTCAGAAGCTAAAAAGTGAACTCAATGTACTTGCCGGAACTTATTTGAGCCGAGAAGATGCTAAAATCGTCATTGATCGCTTGAACAAACAGTTGGATGTAACAAAAGTAAGCTGCGGACCTACTTCTTTCAAATGGCAAGAGTTGTTGAATAGTAAGTAATTATCAATGATGAATTATCAAGTAGAAAAATCTTGATAATTCAAGAATTCATAATTGATAATTACTTCTCAACCAGTTCTTCCATCAAATTAACGGTGTACAATTGTTCACTTGCTCTTGTTATTGCAGTATAAAGCCATCTTAAGAACGAAAAATCCAATTGTTCTGGCTCTAAATAACCATGATCTACAAACACCACAGACCATTGTCCTCCTTGTGATTTATGACACGTAACTGCGTAGGCAAATTTGATTTGAAGTGCATTAAAATAAGGTGATTTCATAATTTCCTGATAGCGCTTTTGCTTGTTCCGTTCGTGCATAAAATCTTGTTCGATTTCAAAAAACAAGTTCTTTAAAAAACCACGATCTAAGTTTGGTTGTTCAATCGTCAAGGTTTCCATAAAGGCAATTGCCTCAAAGCGATCTAAATCTGGATAATCGATCAAGGAAACCTCTAAATGCGCAAATCGAACACCGTAAAGCTCTTCAATCTTTCGAATGCGGTGTACTTTCAACAACTCGCCATTGGCAATGAATCCCGCAGAACTTAGTGGATCTAACCAATAGTAATTATTCTTCACAACCATGAGCAAATCACCTCCACACAACTCCTCCTCCATCATCAAAATCCGATTGCGAATGTTTTGATTGTACAGATTTGCGCGCTTATTCGATCGGGTAACAATCATCACCTCATCTGCCCCATAATTGCTATATGCTGATTCAATTTTTTCAATTAACTCATCTCCTGGAACTGCTTTCACATCTTGAAATGAATGGATATCCAATTGAGGAACCGATTCTAGAACCTGAGCTTGTCGAACACGGGTAGCATTTTCTAAAATCCCCGAATCTACACGCTGTCTCACAACAGAGGTCAACCCAAAAACCGTAAAATGAACCAAGGGAAAGTGCTGATCCAAATAAGCAGTGCTTAATGCAGGACTTTCATCCGCTCCGACTGGTGGAAGCTGACCTTCATCACCCAGTAGAATTAATTTGCAATTCTCTCCATTTAACGCATACTCAAATACGTCTTCCAACAAATTACGAGAAACACTTCCATCATTTTGCAATGAATAATCGCCAATCATAGATGCTTCATCAATAATAAAAATGGCATTTTTCGATTTATTCGGAGCCAATTGTAATTTCACCGATCCATCGGGTCCAGTTCCTGTAAAGTAAATACGCTTATGTATCGTTGTAGCAAGCATTTTAGATCGCAAAGAAAGCACTTTAGCTGCTCTTCCTGTTGGAGCCATTAAAACCGTTTTTCGCTTAATCACATTCAATGCTTGAATATAAGCCCCAAGAATGGTCGTTTTCCCAGTACCTGCATAACCCTTCAAAATAAAACAAGCTGGATTTTCGGATTCAAATGTAAAACTAGCCAAATGACGTATCAAAAGTTCCTGCTCTTCATTGGGTTGATGACCAAAAAAAGATAAAATTAACTGATAACATTCCTGTTGAAGAGCTGCTTGATTCATTCGTATAAAAGTAAACATTCTAAATTATGAATCTAGTATACTTGTCGTCTATGTGAGTTCGAGTATTCTGCCAGTTATTCTCAATACATCCCGACTAAAATGTTGGGAAACTCGAATTGACGGACGGAATGTATCGAGAACAAATAGACAGCTGGCTCAGAAGAGTTTTACTATATTTGTATAAAACCAGTTTGTGCAATTACTAATAGAAATCACTCAACAAAGCATTGCGGCTTTCCAGCTTATCGGAAGTGAGGTTCAATTATTGGAAAAGGTTCTTTGTACCAAAAAAACGGAAGTTGGCTATAAAGAAACCTTGACACAGGTTATTGAAAAAGCAGGAAACTTGGATCGCTTCGAGAATTTCTCCTGTTCTTACTTTGGTCAGGAATTTTCCTTGGTTCCAAATGCGTTATTTGCAGCATCTTCGCCCGAAAAATTGCTCCAATATTCTGTTCATAAAACCATTTCGAAAGAAGATGTAGAGTACAATCGGTTGCCTGAATGGAGTTCCGTAATTGTTTATCAACTTCCCATGTGGGTAAAATCGGTCTTAATTATGAAAGCACCGAGAATTGTTATTCAACATGAAATTGCACATGTATTGCGATTTTTGACAACTGGTTCATTGATTCCTTTACGCAGTCATTTAATTATTCACGAAGAGCAATTTTCATTGGTTGTGCGAAAAGACGGAAACTTGACTCATGCAAGTATTCAAGAATATCAAAGCGAAGAAGATATTGTTTATCACTTGGCAACGGTTTTCAATCAATTGGAAATCACCACAAAAAACGAATTATTCCTGCATGGAACAGGCGAAAATATCGAAAAATCACTCCAGAAATTAGCAGAGCAGTTGAAAAAAATAAATTTGTTTGAACACACAAAAGTGGAGCAACAAGCTTCCAATCATCTTCAATACCAATCATTGTGCGTATAGTTCGAGGAATATATAAAGCGAGAAGGTTTAGTCCTCCTAAATCGTTTCCATCAAGGCCAACAACCGACTATGCGAAAGAAGGGATCTTTAATGTCCTGGAAAACAGATATAGTCTAATAAATCTCAATATTTTGGATTTATGTGCTGGAACGGGAAATATTTCCATGGAATTTTTGTCGCGTGAAGCGGGGAATGTCACTTCTGTGGATAAACACCCCGTTTGTATCAAATACATGTACAAACTCAAAAACGAATTAAACATTGGCGATGAGTGGAATATCAGTAAAAATGAAGTCCGAAATTTCTTAGACAATACCAGAGAAACCTACGATCTAATTTTTGCAGATCCACCCTACGATTTGACTTTTCATGACAGCCTTGTTCGAATCATTCGTGAACGCAAGTTATTGGCTGAAGGCGGAATCTGTTTAGTAGAACATGGAAAACAAACCGATTTAAGTCAGGAAAGTGGTTATTTAGAAACCCGAAACTTTGGTAATGTTTACTTTAGTTTCTTTCAATTTGAATGAGATGAAAAAAAGTGCATGCTTCCCTGGATCATTTGATCCTTTCACAAAAGGTCATGAAGACATTATCCGCAAAGGATTGGATTTATTTGATGAAATCGTTATTGCAGTTGGAATAAATTCAACTAAAAACTACCTTTTTCCACTCGAAAACAGACTAAAGCACATTCAAAGTTGTTTTGAAAACCAACCAAAAATACGCGTAATCACCTATCAAAAATTAACCGTTGATTTGTGCAAAGACGAAGGTTGCAACTACATTTTACGGGGATTAAGAGATGTGAAAGATTTCAACTACGAAGTTCCTATTGCTTTGATGAATCGTTCAATGACGGATATCGAAACTGTATTTTTAATACCCGACACTTCCCTATTTGCAATCAATGCAACGATTATTCGGGAGATTTATAAAAATGGCGGGAAAATTGATAAGTATGTAACAAATTTCGAACAACTCGTTAAGTAGACATGAACAAATACAACTTATTCTTCTTTTTTCACCTTCTCTTTTTCACAAGTTTCGGTCAAGTTATTACTGAAATTAATGGATACGCTCCAACTTATGTAGGTAAAGAGGTTGAAATTTATCAGATTTTAGATTACATCACCTACCGCGAAGAGCGAATTGCTTCTGCTACGGTAAAAGCCGACAGTACATTTAGTCTTGTTTTTAACTTAGATGAAACACGTAAGTTAGTCATCAAGTCGGGAAATAATAAAGCTAATATATTTGCTAATGCTGGTGGGAAATACGAAATTCTGTTTCCAGAAAAAAATAAATACGATTCATACAACCCTTCTGGAAATTTTGTAGAATTGTCGTTTTTCAACCTTCCAAAGGAAGATATCAATTATAAAATTTTAGAATTCAATCGTTGGAATGATGAGTTTGTAGCCACATACTATACCAAAAACAATGCTGATTCGAAATTTTTCGTAGCTCGTTTGGATACGTTTAAAACGGCAGTAGATCGCTATTACCATTCAGATACCATCGACAAATACTTCAATTATCACCGAAGATACATGATAGCGAAGTTAGATGACTTGCGTTTTACTGGAAATAGAAATCAATATGAAAAGTATGACTTCTATCTCAAATCAACCCCTGTTTACTACCAAAATGAGGCGTATATGGAATATGTCAATCATTTTTACGAAAAGCTATTACCAAGAATTAATTCCGAAGTCAATAATTTGGTGTATTTGGGAATTGTAAAATCGAGTCCCACATTAATTAGTAAAGCACTTTCCAGAGAATATACCTTAACAAAACAATATAAACTTAGGGAGGTCATTATGCTCAAAATACTTTCGGAAATTTATCATGAGAGGGATTATCCTCAAACAAATATCATCAGCATTCTTGATAGTGTTTCCAAATTTGGATTGTTTGAAGAAAATAGAATGATTGCTCAAAACATTCGGTTCAGGCTTACAGAGCTCACTCAAGGTGCTAAAGCTCCAGATTTCTTATTGAATGATGGCGAAAAAGTAAGAACGCTTTCGAGTACAGATAAAAAATACTTGTATCTCTTTTTTGTAGATCCAGCAAGCGTTGAAAACCAAAAGCAACTCAATTTACTGAAGCCGATTTTTGAACGATACAAAGAATCCGTACAATTTATGATGGTTTACAAGGATAAAACGGATATCGATTACACGAAATTGAAGAATGAATATCCTTGGACAGTCATTGCAACCAAAGAAAGTAATTCCATTTTCAGAAGCTACAATGTAACTACTTATCCATCCTATATTTTAATTGATCCCTTTGGATACGTTGTGAACGCACCAGCTTTGGGTCCGTTACCAAATGGAAACAGAGAGACCATCGACAAAGTATTCTACTTAATCCAAAAAGCACTTAAAGAAGGAAATGGCTCAGATCGTTAAATAGAAAGATGCTAATTAGCGAACGTCCAAGTTACTTCCGCACTAATCCCGTACATACGGGATTGTAACTAGTCTTCAAAAGCTGTCGCTTTTCCTAAATTATTTTCGCACTAACGTTTGTCATAATTTAGTCTTCAAAAGCTGCGCTTTTCCTAAATTATTTTCGCACTAACACTTGTCATAATTTAGTCTTCAAAAGCTGCGCTTTTCCTAAATTATTTTCGCACTAACGTTTGTCATGATTTAGTCTTCAAAAGCTGTCGCTTTTCCTAAATTATTTTCGCACTAACGTTTGTCATAATTTAGTCTTCAAAAGCTGCGCTTTTTCTTATTTTTACAGAAAAAACAAAGAATGCGTTACAATCTAAGTGAAGTAACTGCGATTATTCGCGATAGAAGAACAATTTATCCAGAGCAATACAGCAACAGAAAAATTCATAAGGAACAAATTGAATTACTGCTAAACAATGCTGTTTGGGCTCCAACTCATGGACTTACTCAACCATGGAGGTTTATCGTATTTCAAGAAAATGCATTAGTTGATTTAGCAGAAACACTAGGATCTGTTTATCTCAAAGAGATTCCAAAAGAGAAACAAATCGATAGTAAACTAGCAAAATTGATGAATCGTCCAAAAATGGCAAATGCAGTTATTGCAATCATTTTACATCGGGAAGAAGATACAAAAATAAGTGAAGATGATGATTTCGCGGCCATTTCTTGTGCTGTACAAAATATGCACCTCACTGCAACTGCTCAGGGAATTGGCGCTTTCTGGGCAACTCCTGGAATCATCAAATTTGACAGCTTCAAAAACGCTCTTGGTCTAACTGAAAATCAACGTTGCGTGGGCTTGTTTTACCTCGGTTATCCAGCAATAGAATGGCCAAAGGGACAAAGAAAACCAATCGAATACTTAACAGAATGGAAACAATAATTGGATAGGCTATCCGTTAGTGTACCCAACCATGTAAAGAAAATAATCGTTTAAAAAAGAAATTGAAAACAACTCCAATGCCAATGCAAAAATTCGGTTTAATCTTTATTCTCTGTGCTATTTCGATTTCATCTATAGGCCAAACATTTAAGAAACGACCAAAAAAAGAACGTTTTCCTTCCTTCTTTGGCATTGTTGCCTCACCTGTCATTCCAAATAATTTCATTGGAGCTGTCCATACTCAAATAAAAGATAGTAGTCAAACAATGACTGCCGATTTCCATAACAAATGGGGATTTACTTTTGGTGCTACCGTTCGAATTGGATTGACAAAAAGAATCAGTATTGAAACTGGAATTTCTCAAGTAAGACGTATTTATCAAGTGGGGATTTCAATTCCTGATTCCAATATTTATACCAGCAAAAAATTATCATTCATCAATTATGACATTCCAATAAATGGCCTTTTTTATGTGCAAATGACTGAAAAATGGTTCATGGATGCCTCATTAGGTGTTTCAATTACTCATTATCCTTCAGATGTTCAAGATTCTATGCAACCTGAGGCTAAGAAGAATATCATTGTTCAAGGACGAAGAACCTCAAGTACTTATTTTGCCTTTAATGCTGGAATTGGTGTTGAATATCGAACAGAAAAAGCAGGTACATTTTTCTTAGGGTTTGGTGCTAAAGTACCATTCAAGCAACCTTTATTTGGAGTTGCCATTTTAAGACAAAGTGGTACAGGGAAACAGCTTTTTGGATACAATCCAATTTCTGCAGGGTATTTCACCATTGATTTCAGGTATTTCATTCCAACTCCCAAAAAGAAAAAAGATCCAGGTAACAAACCCATTATCGAATAAATGGAACATCTTCCTCAACGCGCAAAAGAACTGATTGAAAAATTTCAGCTTTTAAGCCATCCAGAAGGTGGCTTTTATGCAGAAACTTATCGTTCTTCAGATTCAATTCCAGGAAAAAACCGTCAGTTATTGACAAGTATTTATTTTTTGATTACAGGTACAAACACCTCCAACTTTCACCGCATCAAATCGGATGAATGCTGGTATTTCCATGAAGGATCTACACTTCTTGTTCAGAGTATTTTTCCAAATGGAGAACTACAGACGATAGAACTAGGAATGGATATTTCCAAGAAGGAAGTCCCATTTCATGTTGTGCCAGCGGGAACTATTTTTGGATCACATTTAAAAGACGACGAAGGATATGCGTTTGTTTCCTGTGCAGTTGCTCCTGGTTTTGATTTCCAAGATTTCGAATTGTTTTCAAGAGATGAACTCCTTGTAGCTTATCCAGCTCATCAGTCAATCATTACCAAGCTGACGTAAGATGTCAAAATGGAGAATTTACCTGATGGGCTTCGCAACCCTATTGATGGCTCCATTAGGCTGGTTGCTCTGTGGAATGCCCGAAATAGAATCCTTCCTGCAAATCGATCAGATAGTTAGTACTTGGACCGCAATAGGCATTCAATTTGGAATTGTATTTGGAATCATCATGCTAATTGCAACCAATACCGAAATCGCACGAAAAAGTTTTTCGATGCAACATCAATTAATCAGATCTCTCCGCTTAAACCTCTTTGATATTCTCTTTTTGTCGCTTTGTGCTGGATTTGGAGAAGAAATTCTCTTTCGAATGGCTATTCAACAATGGCTTCATCCTATTTTGGCGTCTCTTGCTTTCGTTGCAATTCATGGATACATTCTTCCAAATGATTTAGAAACGACCAAATACGGACTCTTAGTTTGCTTATTTATCCTCGTTTTGAGCTATGCAATCTCTGGAGAACAAGGATTGTGGTTTTGCATTGCCGCCCATGCGAGTTACGATTTCGTGCTCTTCTATTTTTGGGGAAGAAACTAAGGTTCGATGTAAATAACCAATCTATTTGTACGCTGTGCTAAGAAACACATGGGAAAAACAATGGATGGATCTGCTTTGATTTTCTCTAAAAAACGCAAACTACATGCCGATTCTGGAACATTTAAAAGCGCTCCAGCATATTGGAGATTCAATTCCCGCAAGCCTCTCATATATTGCATTGAATCGGGTAATTTATCTAAATTATTAAAGCTTAAATCCAGGAATTGTATTTTCGCCAAATACGCCAAATCTTCTGGCAATTTTTTGATTGAATTTCGATTTAAATCCAACTGTTCTAGCTTTTTTAAACTTCCTAATGAATCTGAAACATACACGATTTTATTGTTGGAAAGAAAAATCCGCTCCAAGCTCTTCATCCTACAAATACAATCCGGAATAGAATCAATATCGTTGTAAGCAAGACTCAGCACTTTTAGATTTTTCAACGAACAAATAGCTTTTGGGAATGATTTCAACTTGTTTCTTCCCATGTAAAGCACTTCTAAGTTTTGAAGATTCGAAATATCGTCTTCAATATCCGTTATTTGATTCCCAAAAAGAGAAATCTTCGTAATACTTGTATCGTAATAAAGTTCATAGGGAATTTCGGTCAATCTTTTGTAATTCAAAAACACTTCCCTCCCCTTAGTTCTAGTAGAAGTTATGATAGAACACGCTACAGCAACTGTTGAAATAAAAAGACCATAAATTAGATTTCGCATCATGCTACTCGAAAGTACGATAATTTTAACTCAATTAAACCTATTGGCATAATTTGTGTCATAAGAGAATAAATCATTAAAAACATAGAATCAATGAAGACATTTATTTTAGCATTCGTATTCCTTGTTGGAGGAACGGCAATGGCTCAGCAGCAAGCAAAAAAAGAGCACAAAACACCTGAACAAAGAGCAACAGGTTTGACTCAAAAGATGACTGCAAAATTGGGATTAGATGAAACTCAAAAAACAAAAATTCAGAACATCAATTTGGGAATTGCTCAAAAAAACGATGCAATTCGTAACAATACTTCCTTATCGAGAGATGAAAAGAGGACTCAATTGAAAGAAACTCAAACTTCACGTAACTCACAATACAAAGAAGTTCTTTCAGCTGATCAGTATGCAAAATACGAAGCATGGGAAAAAGAAAAACGTGAAAAAATGCAGGAAAAACGAGCTGAAAAGAAAGATACAAAAGGTGGAAAGGTTGCGCCGGTAGAAGGATCGGAAGACGAATTATAATAAAAAACTGTAAGGGACGTGATGCGTCGCGTCCCAACAGTTTTTATTTTAATCTATCAGCAAACACTTTTTTAAATTTCTCGTACTTAGGTCTCACTACTGCCTGACAGTATGCATTTCCAGGATTCAATTCCAAGTAGTTTTGATGATAATCTTCCGCAGGGAAATACGTTGAAAGCGGTGCAATTTCAGTTACAATTGGATTATCCCAAACTTTTGCTTCCGTCAATTTGTTTTTATAAGTCAAAGCCCTTTCCTTTTGATCCTCGTCGTGGAAGAAAATCACAGAACGGTATTGCGTACCAATATCGTTTCCTTGTCTGTTCAATTGTGTTGGATCATGAACAAACCAAAACACTTCTAATAACTCATCGTAGGAAATAATTTCATCGTCGTAAACAACACGCGCTACTTCTGCATGACCTGTATTTCCTGTACCAATCTGTTTGTAAGTTGGGTTATCCAAATGTCCACCTGCGTATCCTGAAGTCACCGAAATAATTCCTTTTAGATCATTATAACATGCTTCAATACACCAAAAACATCCAGCACCCAATGTTGCTTCTTTTACCATTTAATCTTTTTATCAAAAATACGTGAAGTTTTAGAATCTAATTCATGCAAGTTAAAGAAAGAGTTTCGCTAATTTTGCTCCATCTTGAAAACATACGGATCCAATTTCTGGAAATTAAGCTTCTCCATGCTTCTCTTTACAACGAGCTTCAACATTGTAATTCCAGAGATGAATGCCTTCCTAACAGATCTTGGATCTCCCAACTTGAAAGGATTAGTCATTGCTTTATTTACGATTTCAGCAGGAATTTCCAGACCATTTTCAGGAAAGTTGAGTGATTTAATTGGTCGTAAAAAAGTGATGTTAGTTGGATTGCTCATTTCTGCAGTTGTTTGTTCGCTCTACTCATTTGCATTTTCAGCATGGTTTCTACTCTCTTTGCGTTTCTTACACGGATTTAGTGTTGGATTCTTTCCCACGGGCGCTACGGCCTTAATTACAGATATTCTTCCAGATAACAAACGCGGCTTTGGAATGGGGCTTTGGGGAACGTTTATTTCTATTGGGATGGGACTAGGTCAAGGTCTATCTAGCATTATCGTAGATATTGGAAATAGAGATGCGCTTTTCTATACCGCCGTCTTGTTCAGTGCTTTGGCTTACATTTTATATTTCAACGTCAAAGAAACATTGGCGAAACCGAATAAATTTCAATGGAATTACCTGACAATTAAAAAGGACGAAATTATTGAACCAAGTGTTATTCCTGTTGCCATCGTTATGTTTCTTTCGGCAATCTGTTCTGGAATTATTCTCGTTCTTTCTCCTGATATTTCGGAACATTTACACATTGCAAACAAGGGCGCATTTTTCATTTTGTATGTGCTTGCAACAATTTTGATTCGACTAGTTACGGGAAAAGTTTCGGATACCTATGGTCGCAGACAAACATTGGTTGTTGGAATGGTGATTCTTTGTATTTCGATGATTCTGATAGGAATGTCGCAATCTGGAACGTGGTATTTAACTGCATCTGTTGTTTTTGGAGTAGCCACTGGTATTATTTCTCCTACTATTTTCGCTTGGACAGCAGATTTATCTCCAGCTAACAGAAGAGGAAAAGGAACCGGGACAATGTTTATTGCCTTGGAATTTGGGGTTCTTAGTGGAGCTTTAATTACGAATGTCTGGTATCAAAACAACTTAAGTTCAATCTGGAATGTATTTCTTTTTGGAGCAGCAATGGCCTTTTTAAGTATTGTTTATTTGGTTTGGCATTTGATCAAGGTGAAATCGGTTCATTAGTTCTTCGGGGTAATTCCTCCGTAATCCAATCGTTTAGATTTTAAGTAGCGTGGAACATAATATCCACTATTGTTGAATGTATCGATGATTACACCGCGAGAAGTTGAACTGTGAATGAATCGAATCACTCCATTTTTCACTTCCACAACCATTGCAACGTGTCCAACTCCAGAAGAACCTGTGTTTCGTCCTTTAAAGAACATCAAATCTCCTGGCTGTAAATCTGTCAATTTCACTGTTTTTCCAAATTCAGCAAGTCCAGGACTTGAACGAGATAAACGCATTCCAAAGTTCCCCATTACGTAATAAATGAATCCACTACAATCAAAACCAGATGGTGTTGAACCAGCATAATGGTAAGGAGTTCCTAAGAATTTTTTGGCGAATTGAATAATTTCTTCGACTTGCTTGTTGATTTTAGGAGCTGAATCATTCACTCCTAGAAGCTGAGTCTTCATGGTGTCAGAAGCAGTCGGACTCTTTAAGGCTAAAGAACCATTCGCTGCTTGTGCTTGAAGCACGTTACTCATTAGAATAACAGCTATCGAAAATATGTAGGTTTTTAAAGACATAATATTTCTGACGGTGCAAAATTATCATTATTTTCACAGAATCAAAATGATTGGTCTTGAGCAAATTAGATAATCTTACATTAACTAAATTATACTACTCCATTGGAGAGGTCGCTACGATATTCGATGTAAACACTTCATTAATAAGGTTTTGGGAGAAAGAATTTAGCGTAATTCAACCTAAAAAAAACAAAAAAGGGAATCGTTTATTCACTGTAAAAGACATTGAACATTTTAACAAGATTTATCAACTTGTAAAAGAACAAGGATATACACTTGACGGAGCTAAAAAAGCTTTAAAATCGGGCGGTAAGTCTGAATCAGGAGAAGTAAATCCACATGAAATCCTAATTGATAAGCTGGAAAAAATTAAATTGCAATTATTGGCATTAAAAAAATAATTCGCAATTACTGACTAATTCTTATAATAGGCTTGATACAAATAATCCAAGGCCATTTTAGCATCATTTTCATCTACCAAATGATTCCAAGAACAGCTACCAATTTCATCTAAAAAGCACATTCTGATTCCCTGCTGATCATTCTTTTTATCATTTTTCATCAATTCAATGATGTTAGAAACACCGACTAAAAAATCTTCTGGACAAGGGTACAAAGCGCGGATCACTTGAACAATTCCATGCAGATCTTCCGTTGATAATGTCCCTTTTTTATTGGAAAGATAAGCTTCAGCAATGATTCCAAGAGCAACGCAATTTCCATGAGAAATTGGTTCTAAATCGAGGTAATAGCCTTCAATTGCATGGCCAATAGTATGCCCAAAATTCAATATTTTTCGTTTTCCTTTCTCAGTTGGATCTTCAGTTACAACATTCGATTTAATGGAAACTGATTTTTCAAGCAAGAGTGCAAGATTTTCTTCTGAGAATAATTCATCCTGTTTACTTGCAATCAACCGCTCCCATTCCTCTTTATCTGAAACCAATGCATGTTTCAGAACCTCTGCGAAACCACTCTTCCATTCCTCTTCTGGCAAAGTAGATAAAAATCGTTGGTCAATAAAAACAGCAACTGGATGGTGAAAAGTTCCTATTTGATTTTTGTAATTCCCCAAATCAATTCCCGTTTTCCCACCTAATGATGCATCCACCATCCCCAATAAAGACGTTGGAATATGAATGCAATCTAAGCCGCGTTTATAAATCGAAGCAATAAATCCTCCCATATCACTAACAACTCCTCCACCCAGAGTGATAATCAAATCGGAGCGAACAATTCCATATTCAGAAAGCGCTTCCAATACTTGAAAACAAACTTCCATCACTTTATTTTCTTCTCCCGTAGGTAATAAAATAACTTCGGCTTCCTCCAAAGTTGGAAAAGCAGTCAATAAATACTCCAAACAAAAATCATGTGTGTTTTCATCAACAATGATTACTTTCCGAACGGAAGAATAGTGATTATGAAGCAAGTCAACAAAGGATGATTGTTCCAAATCTCCCACTTCTATTGGACAAGAATTACAATTAATTTTTTTCAAAGCACTTATTTCAATGATGTAACAACAAATTTCAGATTAAAGGTGAACAAAAATACTAGAAAGCGATTAATTTTGCTTCATGAACTCTTTTAATAATACAGAGATTGCATTTAAACACAAGTCTAATAAAGATTTGAAACGCGCTCATTTTCTTTTTTCTGTCATGGCAAGTCCCTTTTTAGTTAAAATGGGTAAAGGCTTAGCTCGTTTCGGATTAAATGTTGGACTCCCAATTAAGGGAATGATCAAAGCAACCATCTTTGAACAATTCTGCGGAGGTGAAACCATTGAAGAATGTACTTCCACTATTGACTCTATGTGGAAAAACCATGTCGGAACCATTTTAGATTATTCTGTAGAAGGTAAAACGAGTCCTGAAGACTTCGAGAAGACAACCCAAGAAATCATTGCAACAATTCATAAAGCTAAAGGGAATCCTGGAATTCCATTCGCTGTATTTAAAATTACTGGAATTGCGCGTTTTGGATTATTGGAACTAACGAATTCAGGTTTAGATGAAATTTCTGAAGCTGAACTAGAAGAGTACCAAGGGACCGTAGAACGCGTAAATAGAATCTGTCAAGAAGGATATGATGCAGATGTTCCTGTTTTCATTGATGCAGAAGAAAGCTGGATTCAAGATGTGATTGATCGAATTACCCATGACATGATGCTGAAATACAATCATAAAAAGGCCATTGTATTCAATACGATTCAAATGTATCGTCATGATCGTTTAGCATTCCTAAAAAAACAAGCTAGTTGGGCCAAAGGTGAAAACATTCACTATGGTGTGAAACTGGTTCGTGGGGCTTATATGGAAAAGGAACGCAGGAGAGCTCTAGAAAAAGGATACAACTCCCCCATTCAAGCAACAAAAGAAACCTGTGATTCGGATTACAACTTGGCTTTAGAGTTTTTATTAGAAGCAGATAATTTCACGAACATTGCCTTATGCGCTGGTTCACACAATGAATATTCATCTGCATTTCTAGCAAGTCTAATCACCGAAAGAAAGATTGAAAAAGAGGATAAACGCATCTATTTTGCGCAATTATTAGGAATGAGTGATCACATTTCTTACACCTTAGCATCGCAAGGATTCAATGTTGCAAAATATGTTCCTTATGGCCCTGTAAAAGAAGTCATCCCTTATTTGTTTCGAAGAGCAGATGAAAACACTTCGGTGAAAGGTCAGACTGGAAGAGAATTAAAACTAATCAAAGAAGAGATAAAAAGAAGAAAGGAAGCCTAACTAGACTCCCTTTCTTTTTGGGTTTGAATTTTATTTTTGTTAACTGGTAACAACCAATTATTTGACAAAGTTACGCAAGAATGAAATGATAGTTGCCAATAAATGACACTGAATTTGTTAAAAAATAACAAGCAAAAGTGGAATCTTAAAAAATAGCGTAATCTCCTTCTGTACAATAACTTCGATTATCCCTACAAATAAGTGTGTTTTTGACTTAAATAAGTGAGTGTTTGACCCTCCAAAGAGTTCACATCGGGCTTGTAATTGTATTCCCATTCAGCTAAAGGCGGCAAGCTCATCAATATAGATTCTGTGCGACCTCCTGAAAAAAGACCAAACTTGGTTCCACGATCATGCACCAAATTGAATTCTACGTAACGACCTCTTCGGTAATTCATCCATTGCTTTTCAGCTGCTGTAACCAATTTATTCCGACCTAAATCAGCTTGTTCTTCATAGATAAACGGAAAACTTTCTCCCAAATCCAAACAGAATCGGAACAATTGTTCTTTATTCAATTGAAAATGATTGTTCAAATGATCAAAGAAAATACCTCCAACTCCTCGAGTTTCAGCTCTGTGCGGAATAGAGAAATATTCATCAGCCCATTCTTTGAATTTTGCATAGAAAGACTCATCGTATTTATTACAAACCGTTCGTAGTTGCTTGTGAAATAAGATCGCTTGATCGTGAATGACATAATGTGGCGTTAAATCAATACCTCCGCCAAACCAATAAATTCCATTATCCAATTCAAAATAACGAACGTTCATATGAATAATTGGAACATGTGGATTATTAGGATGAAGAACAATGGAAACACCCGTTGCATAAAAATGATTGCCGTCCAATTTCAACTGGGTTTTCATTTCTTCAGAAACAGGTCCATAAACTTCAGAAAAAGCAACTCCACCTTTCTCAATCAATGATCCATTTCGAATTGTTCGAGTTTTACCGCCGCCTCCTTCTAATCGATCCCAAGCATCTTCGGAAAATTTAGCCGTACCATCAATTCGTTCTAATTCATTACAAATAAACAGTTGTAATGCACGAAATTCTTGTCCTATTGTTTCCTTATTCATAGAAAACTCCTACTCGAACTAATTCATAATCTTCATGCTTTAAGATAAAACACGATTGATTTTCGTATCCGCCCCCAACAGAAGTAGTTTTTAACTCAAAGGAATTAATAACTTCACTTGGAACTTCTTCTTGCATTAGAAGCGTTTTTGAGAAATAATAAACAACATCAAAGCCATGAGCTCCAGCTTTGTTCATATCTGCACGGTATTTCTTTCGATACAAACGCAACAATGTTTGCGTATCAGGCAAAGAATAATTCAAATCACTAGAAGATGCCCAAGTAATTTTGTATTTCGATTTGTAATACCCTGCAATGTCATCAAATCCAGCCCATTCTTTTGTTCCCATTACTGTAACATCAGCATTATTCGATTTTCCAGCAGCTTTATGTAGTGAATTAATAAAATTGATAACGGTTCCTTTATCTCGGGATGGAAAAACAACAACCGATTCACCACTTTTCGAGATGAACGTCGTAAAATCAGCTATTTTTGCTTCAATCAGCTTCATGTTTCCATTTTTCTTAGAAAGTTCGATGAATCGTTTCCGGTAAGCATCATACAATTCCTGATCTTTTGTATTTCCTGGATTAACTAAGATAATCTGAGCTGTTTTGTACTTGTCAATGGTATATTTTGCCAAAATCTCTTGCTGAGTCATATCTGTAGCAACCGAAGCATAGATGTACGGATTATTCTTTAGCAAGGAGCTATTACAAGCCGAAGGACAAACCATTCTAATTTTTTGCTTCCCACACCATCTACCAACGATATCAGCGCTTTGAGGAACCAGTGGCCCAAAAATCAAATCCATGTTCTTCATTTCTGAAGTGTTCAAAATTTTGAAAATCCCTACAGAATCCATCGGTAAATCAATCACTTTAATCGTTGCATCAAACCCCAATCGTTCCAAAGAATCGGCAGCTAATTCTACTCCCATATAAAACTCGGTAGCCAAATTTTTCAATGCTGAATTCGATTTGTCATTTAACCCGAAACTTAAAAGTACAGCAATTGTATACTTCGTTTTCGGTTTGAAAATCAATTCTTCATCTATCTTTTGAAGTTCTTCTTTTGGTTTCACTTCACGCACTTGAACTTGCTTCACATTCTCCTTCTTCAACGGAATTCTCAATACATCTCCCGATTTGATAGCGGAGGATTTCAAGTTGTTGAATTTCTGTAAATCCGTTACAGGAACCATGAAGCGTTTAGAAATCGTATACAAGGTTTCACTTGCTTTGACTTCATATACCAATACGGTATCCGAAAACGTAATAGATGGAGCAACTACAACCGGTTTATCGGCTTGTTTTGGAGGGATATTCTCACTAGTTGGAACAATCACTACTTTCAATACTTGTCCTACTTTCAATCCTTTATCAATTCCTGGATTAAATTTCAATAAATCATCTACCGAAGAATTGTATTTTTTAGCGATTGAAAAGGCTGTTTCTCCTTTTTCAACCACGTGTTCCCGCACAATGGTGCCACTTAGAACCTTCATATCAGCTCCCCCAAGTGGAATTAAATAGCGAAAACCTTCTTTTACCCCTTTTTCAATTCCTGGATTCGTTGCGACGATATCATCAACTGGAACATTGTAAGTTGTATGAATTCCCCACAAGGTATTTCCAGCTTGCGCGATATGCACTGCATACTTTTTTCCATTTGAATATTCATACACCCAATCTTTTGATTCAGTTTGAGCGAATAGTCCATTCGAAAAAGCAATTAAACAAACAAAAAAGAAGTATTTCATATCAAAAAATATAGTGAGTTTATGACCAAGAGTTATGCCAATTTATTCCCACTCAATAGTTGCGGGAGGCTTAGAACTAATATCGTATGTTACGCGATTAATTCCTTTTACTTGATTGATAATTTTATTTGAAATCAATGCTAAAAACTCGTATGGTAAATGACACCAATCTGCCGTCATGCCATCTGTAGAACTCACCGCTCTCAAAGCAACTGCATTCTCATACGTTCTTTCATCTCCCATTACCCCAACCGATTGAATGGGTAAGAAAATAGCACCAGCTTGCCAAACTTCGTTGTACAAATTGTGCTCTTTCAATCCATCAATGAAAATAGCATCCACTTCTTGTAGAATACGCACTTTATCGGCAGTAACTTCACCCAATATACGAATTCCAAGACCTGGACCTGGGAAAGGATGTCTATTCAAAATATTTTCTGGCAACTCCAATGATCTACCAACTCGTCTCACCTCATCTTTGAACAACAATCTCAAAGGTTCAACTACTTGTAATTTCATGTAATCTGGCAATCCACCTACATTGTGGTGAGATTTAATGGTTTGAGAAGGCCCACCATTTACCGAAACAGATTCAATGACATCTGGATAAATTGTTCCTTGCCCCAACCATTTTGCATCTGTTACTAATTTTGATTCAGCATCAAAAACATCTACGAATACTTTACCAATTGCTTTGCGTTTCAATTCTGGATCTGTCAATCCGGAAAGTGCTTTGTAAAAATCTTCAGAAGCATTTACACCTTTCACATTCAAACCTAATCCTTTATAGCTTTCCAACACAGAATCGAACTCATTTTTACGCAACAATCCGTTATCTACGAAAATACAATGCAAATTAGAACCAATTGCACGGTGTAAAATCATAGCCGCAACAGATGAATCTACTCCACCAGATAAGCCAAGAATAACTTTGTCATTTCCTAATTTCGCTTTCAATTCAGCTACTGTACTGTCAACAAATGAATCTGGTGTCCAACTTTGTGAGCATTTACAGATTCCAACAATAAAATTCTTTAATAGAATTGCTCCTTCCAATGAATGATAAACTTCTGGGTGAAATTGAATCCCATACGTTGTTTCACCTTCAATCGCATAACCTGCAAATTCCACGTCTTTCGTCGATGCAATGATTTTGTAACCGCTAGGAACCTTTTTGATTGTATCTCCATGACTCATCCAAACTTGTGAACCCATTGACATTCCTGTCACCAATTCATTCGAATCATCTACAAAAGACAAGTTTGCACGACCATATTCTCTGATTGTTGATGGAAGTACCTCTCCTCCAAAATTTTGAGCTAAATACTGTGCTCCAAAACAAACTCCGAGTAAAGGAATCTTCCCCTTAATGGCGCTTAAATCTGGTTTTGGAGATTGTGGATCCCTTGTTGAGAAAGGACTTCCCGACAAAATTACTCCTTTAATATGAGTTCCCAACTCAGGAACCTTGTTCCATGGATGGATTTCACAATAAACATTCAATTCACGTACTCTTCTCGCAATCAACTGAGTGTATTGCGAACCAAAATCAAGGATAAGGATCATTTCTTGCATGGCGCAAAGATACATATTTTACCCCAAATGCAGAATGCTACAATAGAGAATTCCCTTGAAATAATTGTGACGAATGTTCTTAAAAAACTAACGCCGTCTAAAGACGGCGTTAGAGCATATGATTAAGCTATTTCATCTGAACAGATGAAGTTGTTTCGCTCGTTATTTAGATAAATCGCATTTTCTTTCGTAATTGTCCAAACCATCTTGCATTGTGATAGTTGCTTCATTACATGCTGACTGAGCCTGCACTTTAGTAGCTTCCTTCACTTTAAAATTCTCCGTGTATGAATATGGATGAGCTTCATCAACACCATCGAAATCCATATCGTAGTAATCAACTCCTGTTTCTATGCAGCTACAAGAATAATCTTTTTTACATGAAGCCAGAGTCAATGTAAGAAGAGCAAGAGGTAAAATGATTTTTTTCATAAATTTTCGTTTAGGTATTTTTAAATTTTGGTGAAAATAAATATTCAGGAATTATCTACCAAATATTTCTCAATTTCTCAAAACCGACAAGATTGCGACAGAAGTTCTTTCAAACTGACAATTTGTCCGTTCAAAATTTTTGGAATAATTTATGACAGACAGCAAGCATTAAACAAAGAAGCATCAGGAATTTCACTATTTTTGACTTCCATTTATTTTAAACACCATGTTAGGAGGAATTTTAAAAAGAATTTTAGGCGATAAGTCAGCTACTGACCAGAAAAAATACCAACCTGTTGTTCAGCAAGTTGCGAATATATTCAGCACATTACAAAACGAGTCTGACGATGCTTTACGTGGTAGAACAAACAAGTTTAGAAAACAAGTGCAAGATGCTATTGCTGGTTTAGAAGCAGAAATAGCAGATTTAAAGCAACAGACAAACGACGTTAATATGCCTTTGCATCAAAAGGAAGCTATCTATGAAACAATTGATGCAAAAGAAAAAGAAGTAAATATCATCATTGAAAAAGTATTAGAAGAAATTCTACCTGAAGCTTTTTCTGTTGTAAAAGAAACTGCTAGACGTTGGGCTGAAAATGGTCAATTATCCGTTACTGCAACAGAATTAGATAAAGAACTTGCAGCTCGTAAAGATGGTATTACGATTGAAGGTGACAAAGCAATTTGGAGTAATAAATGGACTGCTGCTGGGGCACCAGTTGAATGGGTAATGGTTCATTACGATGTTCAGTTAATGGGTGGAGCTGTATTGCACCGTGGAAATATTGCAGAGATGCAAACTGGTGAAGGTAAAACCTTGGTAGCAACTCTTCCTGTTTATCTCAACGCATTATCTGGAAAAGGTGTTCATGTTGTAACGGTAAATGATTACCTAGCAAAACGTGACTCTGAATGGATGGGACCTTTGTACCAATTCCACGGATTGAAAGTAGATTGTATTGACAAACACCAGCCAAATTCTGAATCTCGTAGAGAAGCTTACATGGCTGATATTACATTTGGAACAAACAACGAATTTGGTTTTGACTACTTGCGTGACAATATGGCTAGTGCTGTAGAAGATTTAGTGCAACGCAAACACCACTTTGCAATTGTCGATGAGGTCGATTCTGTCTTGATTGATGATGCTCGTACACCATTGATTATTTCTGGGCCAACGCCAAAAGGTGATGAGCACGAATTTTACGAATTGAAACCACGTGTAGAATTAATCGTTGAAGAGCAACGTAAATACGTCAACCAAGCTTTAGCAGATGCAAAAAAATTATTGACTGTTATTAATGGTGGAACCGTTGAAGGTTTGGACCAAAAAACAGCTTTAGAGCAAGGTGGAATGGCTTTGTTACGTGCACACAGAGGCTTGCCAAAAAATAAAGCATTACATAAATTCTTATCAGAACCGGGTATTAAATCTCATTTACAAAAAGTAGAGAATCAATACATGGCAGAGCAAGGAAAACACATGAAGAAAATTGATGTGGAATTGTTCTTTGTGATTGATGAGAAACAAAACACCGTTGAATTAACGGAAAAAGGAATTGATTTAATTTCTGGAAATGAAGATCGCAACTTCTTCATTATGCCAGATATTTCAACTGAAATCACACGTCTTCAAAAACAAAACTTAGAGAAAGATGCTTTCGCTACTCAAAAAGAAGTATTGATTCGTGATTATACAATCAAATCTGAACGTATCCACTCTGTTTCTCAATTATTGAAAGCATATACTCTTTTCGAAAAAGAAGTGGAATATGTAATCATGGAAAACAAGATCAAGATTGTAGATGAGCAAACTGGTCGTATTATGGAAGGTCGTCGTTATTCTGACGGACTTCACCAAGCTATTGAGGCAAAAGAGAATGTAACGGTTGAAGCTGCTACTCAAACGTATGCAACAGTTACACTTCAAAATTACTTCCGTATGTACCACAAATTGGCTGGTATGACTGGAACAGCGGAAACTGAAGCAAAAGAATTCTGGGATATTTATAAATTAGATGTTGTAGTAGTTCCTACGAATCGTGCAATTTCACGTAAAGATGATCACGATTTAGTGTTCAAAACTGCTCGTGAGAAGTATTCTGCAGTTATTGAAGAAGTAAATAAATTGGTAGAGGCTGGAAGACCTGTATTGGTTGGTACAACAACTGTTGAGATTTCGGAATTATTAAGTCGCATGTTGAAAATGCGCAACATTCCTCACCAAGTATTGAATGCCAAATATCACCAAAAAGAAGCTGAAATTGTAGCAAATGCGGGTAAAGCAGGAGCTGTAACGATTGCAACGAATATGGCTGGTCGTGGTACAGATATCAAATTGGGAGAAGGTGTTAAAGAAGCTGGAGGTTTAGCAATTATCGGTACGGAAAGACACGATTCACGTCGTGTTGACAGACAGTTGCGCGGTCGTTCTGGTCGTCAGGGAGATCCAGGAACTTCTACGTTCTTCGTTTCATTGGAAGATGATTTGATGCGTAAATTTGGTTCTGAGCGTATTGCGAAAATCATGGACCGTCTTGGATTGAAAGAAGGTGAAGTGATTCAGCATGGAATGGTTTCGAAATCAATCGAACGTGCTCAGAAAAAAGTTGAAGAAAACAACTTTGGTGTTCGTAAACGTTTATTGGAATACGATGACGTGATGAATGCGCAACGTAAAGCGATTTATAAAAAACGTCACAATGCATTATTTGGAGATCGTTTAGGAGTAGACGTTTCAAACATGTTCTATGACGTCATTGAAGGATTGGTAACAAGACATCAAAACGGTTCTTTCGAAGAATTCAATGTGGATATGATTCGTATTATCGGAATCGACTCACCTGTTTCTGAAGAAAAATTCAAAGCTGCAAAATACGATGACTTAGTAAACGATTTGTATGATGGAGTAATGGATTATTACAACAGCAAAAATCAACGTTTAGCGGATGTTTCCATGCCACAAATCAAGCATGTATTCGAAACAATGTCTCAATACCAGAACATTCAATTCATCATTACTGATGGTGTAAAAACAATGCCGTTAGTTGTCAGCTTAAAAGAAGCGTATGAAACCAATGGAGCTTCTGTTCCAAGTGCATTAGAGCGCAATATCGTTTTGGGAATGATTGACAACGAATGGAAAGAACATTTGCGTGAAATGGATGATCTACGTACTTCTGTTCAACAGGCAGTTTACGAGCAAAAAGATCCATTGTTAGTCTATAAATTAGAGTCTTTTGAGTTATTTAAAGCAATGAATGCACGCTTGAGTAACGAAACAGTTGAATTCTTAGTGAAAGCGGATGTTCCAAGAGATCAAATCGACGAGATTAAATCAACGAACAAACAAGTTACACAAAACAACTACGAGCAAGCACAAATTGAATCAACATCTACTAGTACTGAGATGCCACGATTTAGTGGAAGTGAAGGATACGATGAGGCAATGCGCAACTCGATGCCACAACGTGAGAAACAACAACCAATCGTTTCAACCGAACCAAAAATTGGACGAAATGATGCGTGTCCTTGTGGAAGCGGAAAAAAATACAAACAGTGTCACGGAAAATAAAAGATATAAGGCGGTTCGAAAGAATCGCCTTTTTTATTACCGAAAAAAAATGTTGAGACGCAACGCATGAAATGTTGGGAAGTGATCCATGAAATGTTGGGACGCGAAGCATCGCATCCCAACAATAAATTTTAACTTTGAACTATGAACCAAAAATTGAAAATCGGAATCGTGGGAATGGGAAATGTGGGAATTCATTTTCTACAGCGCTTGATTGAACTAGGACATACTCACTTGACTGTTTACTCGCGATCTGGAAATAATCTACCAGATTCAATCCATGCAACTGATGTTCAATTCACCAATGATTTTAAGGAATTTATTGACTTTGATTTGGTGTTTTGCGCAGTAAACGACAACACGATGTTAGATATGATTCAATTGGTATCTAAATACGCTCCAGTTGTTTCGGTTTCAGGAACTGTCAATTTGAATCACTTAACGACTAAATATCCCATTGGAACATTCTATCCACTACAAAGCTTTATATCGAACCAACCTGTTCATTGGGAAGGATTACCTATTTTCATAGAGTCTCAAGATTTGAAGTTCAATGCCTTTCTCGTAGAATTTGCGCAAGCATTTAGCGGAAATGGAATTCAACTATCGGAAGATAAACGACAACATTTGCACGTTGCAGCAGTTTTTGCAAACAACTTTACCAATCATCTAATTGATTTGGCAGCACATTTCTGTCAAGAACACGAAATTGAGTTCGATTGGCTGAAACCGCTCATCAATCAAACAATCGAAAAAATTCAAACGAATAACCCCCATGATATTTTAACAGGTCCGGCAGTACGCAATGATCAAAGTACGATTCAAAAACACCTACAGTTATTGAATTCAGATCAAAAAAATATTTATCAAACATTAACCGCAAGCATCATCAAACACCACAAATAATATGATTAGCTACAAAGAGCGCTTGAATGCAATTACGACGTTCATTTTTGATATTGATGGGGTTTTAACCGATGGAACTGTTTTTCCCTATCATGGAGATTTATTGCGTGGGTTAAATTCAAAAGATGGTTACGCTATTCAATATGCTGTCAAAAAAGGATACAAAGTATTCATCATCACTGGAGGAAATTCAGAAGACGTGAAGAATAGTTTATTGCACCTAGGTGTTTTAGAAGTTCATTTGCGTTCTTCGGATAAAGTAAACGTTTACGAAGAATTAAAGAAAAACCACCAACTGAAAGACGAAGAAGTCTTATACATGGGGGATGATTTACCTGACTACCAAGTCATGCACTTAGTAGGAATGGCTGCTTGTCCGCAAGATGCCGTAATGGAAATCAAACACGTTTCACACTACCAGTCGCCTTATTTTGGAGGAAAAGGATGTGCTCGCGATGTCATTGAACAAACATTGCGCGTTCACGGCGATTGGTTTCAGGAAGAGGCTTTTATTTGGTAAGTTTAACATGGATGAAAAATCTTCACGCACCTTGTTGTAGTAATTAAATCACTAAGAGCACGAAACGCACACAGAAAAATTTTGGGCTAAAAAATGTTATTCCTTCTTCCGATCTTCTCTTTTTTCTTGCCTGGCCTCTTTTCGGCCTTCCCTTCTATCCTGACGCTCCTCTTTTTTCTTCTCTCTTTTTGCTTTTTTCTTTGCCTTTTTCTTTTGTTCATTCACTATTTCTAGTTTACCTGAAGCAAAGATTACAGTAGGGATTCGTTGCATTTTACCAACATCCAAATATCCGCTAATCATTAATCGAAAAGGAAGCCGATCCTCATCCTTCAAAACCTTGAAAATGGTTTTCAGGGGTTGTTTCATCTTAATATCTAACGGAAACTTGAGAACTTGAGATGTTTGAGGCCTGAGCGAAATATCTTTTCCAAATTTACCTTTGGTTGTTAAATCATTCCCAATACTTAGCTCATATTGCAAATCGTGAATATCGAGTGAAAGGTTTTTTCCATCATTGATAATCCCAAGAAACAGATCTACCTCTAATTCTTTTTTAAACAAATTCAGCTCTTTTTTCTCTGTTTTAATGAGTTTAAATTGCGGAGGAACGGGAACTTCAATCTTCTTACTTTTCACAAAAGGTAGCTTGAATCCAGAGTAGACAATAGCTGCTTCCAAAACTACCCCCGTTGAATCTTGACCTTGTAAGCTTTGAATTTTATTTCTGGTATGACTAATTGGAATATTAACAGAAAATTGCACCGAATCTGATTGTCCGCTTTCAAGACGTAAACCAACATACTGACTCGTTGAAACTAGTTGTGTTCCATCTAGTGACAATTCGCAGACAATACTGTCGATACTCATTCCATAAGGCGCCTTGTTAATCACAATCCCATCTACTTCAATGAAAGCAGTATCTGAATGGAGATTTGCCTTAATTAAAGTAATTTTCGAAAATTCAGGAACAATCAGATTCATGAATTTTTGACGTTGAACAAAATAATAAATCGTATATCCCATTGCTCCAAGCAGCAATATAATTAATACAAATCTGAATCGGATTTTAAGCATCATTTTTTCTTCCTTTCATTTTTACGCTTAGCACGTTTCTCTTTTCGCGCTTCTTTTTTAGCTTGATTTCCTGCGAATAATTTTTCCAGAAATGTTTTCTTACCCGCTTCTTTCAATTTGTTAATATTGATTGAATTATCCACTGCGGGACGAAGTGCGTCAAAGAATGCGTTACGCAACACATAACTGATTGCATACCATTTGTTCAAATGTACTTTATCAAAAGTTCCACTGAGCTTAATTTTAGTAGCAAGTTGCTCCTTGCGTTGATTCTGAAGAATTTCGGCACCACTGGCAACAACTGTTTCCCAAAGAATCTGTTTGAAATCACCTTCTTCCTTGTTCCATTGAACCACATCTAAATTTTTCAAAAACGGTTTCACGTATCCACCAAATTTACCTTCTTTCGCTGCAGCTTCAGCATAAAGACTAAAAGTCCCTTTCTTTACATCGAAATTGCCATATTCCCTAAGTAAATCATTTAACAATACTAGATTCAAACCATTCAGTTCCACATTCATATCAAAAGTGGGGACTTTTGATAACCCGTCAAATTTAGCATTCAACACGAACTTTCCTTCATAAGCTTCAGCTGTAGCTTTAAGCGTTGCTGGAAGAATATCCTTACTATCGGTAACATTTGTGAGGTTTATTGCTGTAACATTGATATTTTTCATTGCAATATCCAATTTTGGACGCGCTTGAAGATCACGGTAATGAACCTCTCCATTATGAATATCGAAACGGTTAATTGTTACAGGCATCAAATCGTCAACCAACTGTGCAAAATCTGCTGTATCGGCTTTCACATCTTCACCTTTGTGTTTGTCTTTCACAAAATTGATTACAGGTTCCTCCACAACAATCTCACCTACAATGGACCCTTTGAAAACTGCACTCCACTCAATAGATAAGTCGATTGAAGGAGACTTGAAAAATGGAATGGTATCTTTCAAAGTACCTTTATCCACCTTTTTGAGAATCCGAATGTCCTTAATTTCATAGGCACCGCGATACAAGTGGATATCAATATCATCAACATGCCCATAGTATTCTTCGAGGTTTTCTAGTTTTCCATTGACATATTTCAATACAATATATGGTAAAAAGATCCTAAAAAGAATCAACCCAACAATGATAGATCCCCAAATAATACGACGTTTTCTTTTTCTCTTTTTTCTGGCCTCCGGAGTCATTGCTTTCTTTCGCTCTTTCTGGCTAATGGGTGTTTGTTTCTTTTCCATAGCAATCATTTTTTTAATTGATGGCGATAACCTGCAACCCAGTCAGTAAGGTACGTTTAATTTAGTCAGTAAAAAGATACATAAAAGAAATATGCAGGAATTGAAGAAGAAGTTAAAATTTTCTAATTCACGTTTATAAATGTGAATGACCAATGGAATGGCTAGTTGAGATAAGTGTTAGCATTAGCTAGAAGAAGTAAATTCACTTAAAAATTACCACTCGCCTCCTGGTGAAATCAATAATTCAATATCATTTACTGAAGGATCAACTAAAAACTGAAAACCTCCCGAACCCGATTCAAATGGAGTTAGTAGATTGATTAGTTCTTCATAACCTTCATGATTTAAATCACATACAAATCGCTCATCTGAAACCCTATACAATCCTCTGTTTTCATCGGATGATTTAAATTCCAATACATACTTTTCAGTTTGAATAAAATCGATTTCGTTAGTTCTGATACTGTTTCTTCTCCCGCTTACTAATTCTTTCAGAAGAATGACAAGCATTTTCACTTCCTCAGAAGTATAGGAAGTTATTTGTACCATATTATTAGCAAAATCAACGCTATTAATATCACTTAAAAAATCAATTTTCATTTCTTATCAATATGTTTTCTTACCATAAATAACCATTGAGTCGCAAGAAACAGAAAAAATTCGGCTGCTTATTGAATCTCCTTCGCCGTCAATCAAAAAAGCATATTCACTATTCCGTTTCTTAAAAATTCGATCTCCAGGTTCTGCCATGGAAACGATATACTGAATAGGTCTAAATCGTATTTTCTTACCAGTCGTGGTTTGAATAACGTAAGTTGCATTATACTTTTTATCCCGATAAGTTGTGGCTACTTCGTAGTCCCATGACTCGGAGTAAATCGCTTTTTCCCAATCGCATTCATGTCCATTTGCACAAGAAAGCAATAGGAGTGAAGCTGAAAACACACCACCAATTTTTCCCAACATCATTTTATTATTAATCCATTCGAATTCCAACATACCGCTCTTTCATTTCTTCACTTTGTAGTATACGATCTTACCTTTTTCAAACTGGTAAACTATCCTGCGAAAATCCTGTTAAGAAAAAACAAATTAGAAAGGTGAAAAGAATCAGGCATTTCATATACGAACTTCTCAAAACTTCAGTAACTTACTCGTATACCAAGCTCCGTTTGATTGACAACGAATAATATATGTTCCTTTTTCCCAATCACTTGTATTAATGGAAGTGATTTGAGAAGAAGATACGTAAATCTGTTTTCCTGTTAAATCCAAAACCTCCATGTATTCAACAACATTTTCTGAATCTATTTGAATGGACTCTGTAAATGGATTCGGATAAATAGAAATCGTTGAATTGTTCTCCAAATCTTCTACTTTCAAAATGCTATAAATAGTTGGCTGCCCTCCTGCAGGAAAATTATTGTCATTTCCAAGTTTCACAACAAACATAGAGCTTCCACCGGTACTAAAACCAGGATCAGAATGATACCCTACAACCACTGCAAAGCCATCATTTGTTTGAATAATATGATTCGCTTGATCTTGGCCAGTAGCATTATACTGATTCACTCCGTATCCATCCCAATAAAATGCAGCTGCAAATCGGGTAATGGTAAAATCCTCCCCTACAGGGAAAGAATATTGCGGATTATTTGATTGACTTGTTAGAAAATACTTATTACTCGGAAGAGCGGTATAATTCACAAAGCCGACATACCTATTCGAATAATCATCTATTATATCTTCTTGTTGAACAAAATCACCTTGTGACGTCAAGAAAAGAAAATAATAATCCTGATCAGTCCTCCCCGTTTTTATATTCTCACCAACGCATTTGAGCTGATTCGAAACTAACTGTACATCGTTCAAAAGATACGTTCCATTACTCCCTGCTAATGTATCCCAAATCAACGTGCCGTCTTTGTGAAAAAGACCAACAAAAGCTTTTGATTTGAGTGAATCCGCTAAATAGCCAGTCCCAACTACTGAAAAAGTAGTATCTGTCACGAGAACTCCTTTCTGGAAATAATCAACCCCTACTCCTCCCATTTGATAATTCCAAATAACGGCTCCAGCCTTATCTATACGAACCAAATATTGATCGGGGCTTTGTTCCTGATTCGCATCCGTTTCGCCCATCATCACAATACTTGTATCTGATAATAAAATAGCATCATGAAATCGTTCCCAACCTCCGTTGTCATACCATTTTTCCCATTGCTTATTTCCAGCTAAATCGGTAAAAACGACATATCCATCAAAACCTCCACTTCCATTACTCGAAGATGTTCCAATAATGTAATATCCATAATTGGGAACGAAAAGTACTCTTCGCCCTTCCTCAAACTCAGCACCTCCGTATTCTTTTGACCAAACATGAAAACCTTGTTTATTCAGTTTCAATAAAAAAGCTTGTGAGGGAGCATCTTCAAAACTAGAAGAAGAACCCGTGATAATGTAACTACTATCTGGAAGTTGTGCTATTCCTTCAGCCTTATCATACCCATTTCCACCAAAAACACGTCGAAAAGCGATTTGAGAAAATCCGTGTACGGATGAACTAAGAACCAAAAAGGTCAAAATATATTTTAGAATGCCCATGATAAACGAATAAGTGCTGATTGACCAAAACCTTTTTTAGAAACAAGACCATAGAAATCATCTGTTCCAACTTGAATCGCTAATTTATCTGCATGATAAGCGAATGACAATCCTGCTCTAAAAATCGAAGAACCGCCAAATGCTGCATTCGCAGAAACAGAAACACGAGGTACAAATCGATAAAATAACCCAACAAATCCAGTTGGAACAATTCCTATTGTTGGATAAAAGCGAATTCCAAAAAAGCTTTGTAATTTTTTGGATGATCTCAAATCAACTAATTTCATAGCTTGAATATACGCAGGAACCATTACCCAACGTTTCACATCTTTCTTTTCAACATTCAACGTGTCTAAAAGGGAAAAATTCTCCCCAAACAAATTGCCATTATTTTTAATTTGATCCAATGTGAATCCGCTGTATTTATAAGTTGAATCTGCTGAATAACGTGTTTGCGCTTCATACATATAAGCCGCTCCTAAATTCTGAACTGTAAATTGGAAAGTTGCTGAATCTTTCATCCATGGAACTTTAAAATACAAGTCAAAATCAACTGCAAAACCGATTCCTTTATTGAATTGTTTTCCATTGGAAAAAGTAACATCTCCATTCAATTCAGCATTGATTACATTATTTGCTAAGTCTTGGTTGATTTTCCCTTTTCGTATATATCCACTGTATTGATTTTGAACATTCACTACATTCAAAGTGAGTGAACTTCCCGTTTTTTTATGCACCAATCCGAATCCCACTTTTTGAAATTGCATTCCAGAAAGTCTTGTTCCCGTTAAATTTGCGGTATCTGCTCCCAAATAACTATTTCCTTCAAAAGTAAGTCGATAAACATCCTTGGTGTAATTAATATTTCCAACTGCATAATACCCACCTTTCACCATCCAAGTATATTTGCCCGATTTAAACAAACTTTTGGCTCCAGCAACATACGAAATTTCTCCTGTCCCATATATCCCTACACGATTATTCAAGCGGTGAGATTTCAAAGTTCGACTTTTCATTTCAGAATCGATGTACCCGCCAAAAAACAGGGTATTTACAAATTCCTTGCGAAAAGAGGTTCCTGTTACATCCAAATTGCCCGAAAGGGAGATTCTATTTCTATTGAACAAGCTATCTCTTAAAACAGGAAATGTAGATTGTCCCCAAGATTGAAGTGAAAAAGTAACTACTAGCGCAAAAAAAAGTTTCATTTTCATAACTGATTTTCAAGCGTTAGGTTTGCTCCCAATTTAAAACTAAAGAAGGCATTTGCTGGAATTGGGATCTGATTATTTGGTCCAGTTCCATTATAGGTGTTCAGTTTTAACTTAATCATACAGTGTTTCACTTTCGAGATATCATCGCACAGTTGTTCTGAAACAGGGAAATAAACCATGCTTTTCTTCTGCATAATTCCGTTGACTACTGTCCCGAAAACACTCGATTCAATGGCACTCGTACCTGAAACAATTCCAACAGTTTGATAATTTGCATCTAACAAATACAACTCTAATGCCCCTTCAAATGGAAATGCATTCATCGCATTGATCCAAATTTGACCAGATTTTACATTTGTTTTATTGGGGTCATTAATCAAACTCAAAGCAAAGGTATCTTGGAAAATCAAATCCTTCAGCCCCACATTCAGCGGAAATAATCCGTTCAATTTAACTTTCAAAGGATGAGCATCATAAATTTCATCCCAACCACCAGAAACATTTCCCCAAGGATTCATTTGAAGTTGAAAACTCAATTCATTCTTCGCACCATGATTTTCTACATATTGCTCAAAGTTGCTATTTCCAGGTGTGAAGCTCAAGGTGGTATTACTTGCTGTAATATTCCCATTAGAACCTGTTGCTGCATTAATCGTATTCCAAGTTCCAATATTCGGATGACTTAATGAAACGACATTTCCTATTGAATTGATGTTTTTCAAGGAGTTGATTTTAAACTTTCCATTTACTTTCAATCCATTTTCTATCGATAAATCGAAAGTCATTGCATCTACATCCAAAATACCATCTGAAATATTGTTCATGGCATCAATCTGTGCATATACCGTATCAGAAACCAATTGATTTCCGAAATATCCTCGCGCATAATCCAATTCCACATCTTTCATCGTAAATTGAAACACAATGATGTCCGTTGTATGAACGACTACCGATGGACCGTCTGGATCAGATTTCACAAGCATTTTTGACTGTATGCGATTGTATGAAGTTCCATATTGACCTGTCAAATCTAACTCATAGCCATTCAAGTCAACAAAACCAGTTGCCACGCCTGGATCAGAAACAGTACCAGCTGGAGCCACAAATTCTTGAGTTAGTGCCACCCCATTTCTAGTCACTCCTGGAAGTGTAATCGTGAAGAATGTTTTAGTAGGAATTGGATTAAACACTTTTAATTGAATACCACCTTGTTTTACTCTTATTTTTTTTAATTGCGCATCACCAATATCAATCACATGTTCTTCTACATTATTAACAAAGGATGTTCCTGGATTAGCTGTAATATTCAAAGACATATTAAAAGTATTCTGAACACTGGTATCAGGTAAAGAAACAAAATCACTTAGTCTAAATTCAAACAAAGAAGCATCAACATCCAATACATAATTTCCTGAAACAACTGTAAGTAATGAATCAGCAACTAAATTAGACATCGATAAACTATCATGAACAAGTGGAACTTGCCAATCAGTATCCCAGATTGCTTTACCTCGTTTTTTACACGAAGTGAAAGCAAGTCCAATTAATAGTATAAAAAGGAATTTTTTCATGGTACATTAGTGATACATAAAAACCAAGAGGTTGGAATTAAACACGTTCTATTATAGTAGCATAACCTTGTCCAACGCCAATACACATCGTTACCAATGCATATTTTCCGCCAGTTCTTTGCAATTGATTTGCTGCTGCCAATAAAATACGTGAGCCAGACATTCCAAGTGGATGTCCAAGTGCTATTGCTCCACCATTTGGATTGATTCTTGAATCGTTATCATCAATTCCCATTGTTCGAGTACATGCTAAAACTTGAGCAGCAAATGCTTCATTCAATTCCAAGACATCCATTTGATCTAATGTCAATCCCGCTCTTTCCAATGCTTTTCTAGAAGCTTCAACAGGCCCAATTCCCATAATACGGGGTTCAACTCCAGAAATTCCAGCTGAAACGATTCGAGCAATTGGTTTCATGTTATGCGTTTTCAATCCTTGATCCGAGGCTAATAATAACGCTGCAGCTCCATCATTTAAACCAGAAGCGTTACCTGCTGTAACGGAACCATCCTTTTTAAAGGCAGCTCTCAATGCTCCCAAAGTAGCTAAATTAGTTTCTGGTCTCATGAATTCATCTTTATCAAAAACCAGTGGATCTTGTTTCTTACGAGGAATTGACAATCCAACTATTTCTTCCGCTAAAATACCTGCTTGTTGAGCTTTAGCTGCTTTTTCTTGCGACCAAGCCGCAAATTTATCCTGATCTTCACGAGAGATATTATGCAGTTCAGCCAAATTTTCAGCTGTCATACCCATCGCATCTGTTCCATAAAGTTCTTCCATTTTAGGATTGATGAAACGCCATCCGAAAGAAGAATCATACAATTGCTGATCTCTTCCAAACGGTGATGAAGCTTTCGACATCACCCATGGCCCACGCGTCATGTGCTCCACTCCACCAGCAACATAAATATCTCCTGCTCCCACCTGAATGGCTCTTGCAGCATTTACAGCTGCAGACATTCCTGATGCACACAAGCGATTCAAAGTTTCACCACCAACTGAGATTGGATATCCAGCTAAAAGTAACGCCATACGAGCTACATTTCTGTTATCTTCTCCAGCTTGATTTGCACACCCGAGAATGACATCTTCGATTGCATGTGCATCCAAGTTTGGAACTTTTTTCAACAATTCTGCCAAAACATGCGCTCCTAAATCATCTGCTCTAACAGGTGAAAGCGTTCCTCCAAAATTTCCAATTGCTGTTCTTACCCCAGCCACTATATATGCGTCCTTGATTGTCATTAATTTCTTAGTTTAATCGTGTTTTTACTAATCAATTACGAAATTAAGGAATATTCTTTCTTAATTGAATACAATTGGAAGGTTATTCAAAGTGTTGATAAGTATTCACTCTCTGCGGGGATTTATTTTCTTAAATTCATCACCCTAAACCAAATTACAAGCTATGAAAAAATCCATCTCATTGATGGCAGGTACTGTATTCTGTAGTTTTTTGTCGTTTTCTCAAGCCGAAAATATGACAGCCGCAGAAATGAGGTATCGCGATTCCATTACCAAATTGAATCAAAACAATGCAGCTGTTGCTGCCAGTCAAGAAGCTTACAACAAGGGAATTGAGCTTTTCAACAAAAAAAACTTTAAAGAAGCAATTGGTTCCTTTAACAAATCCATTTCCTCAGACCCCAATTTTACGGCAGCCTATTACAACAAAGGTGTTGCAGAAAATGAAGCTGAAATGTACATGGATGCGCTAAAAACATTCACAACATTAATTGAAAAACAAAAAGGTTATTCCAAAGCTTATTTTCAAAGAGGAAGAGCTTATCAGGGGTTATCTGATTATTTAAAATCCGAAAAAGATTACGAAGAATCTATTCGTTTGGATGCTAATAATCCGAAAGCCTATTACAATTATGGTACTTTGAAATTTTTACAGCAAGACTACAACGCTGCAATCAAATATTTTACAAAAAGTATTGAATTGGATCCATCAAGTCCGATGGCTTACAATGATCGCGGTAGCTGTTACCGTATGCAGGAGAATTATCCAAAAGCAATTGAAGACTATGAAGCTGCCTTGCGTAAAAACCCAAATTTGGCATTTGTATTAAACAATGTTGGTACCACTAAAAAGAAAATGAAAGATTATTCTGGAGCTCTAATTGCATTTAACAGAGCTATTTCTGTGGATGTCAATTTCTTTCTAGCATATAATAATCGTGGGGTTGCTTTACTAGAAAAAGGAAGCTTAGATGATGCAATCAAAGATTTCGAAAAAGCAATGCAAATTAATCCGAAATATGCTCCTGCAGCGTCCAATTTAGCTGGAATATATTTCAAACGAAAAGACTTCAAAAAAGCAGAAGAATTGGCTTCAAAAGCAATCGCAATTGACCCAAACTACGCTTCTGCTTATGTAAATAGAGGGATGGCTCGAGAAATGCTTCGAAAAATGGACGATGCTTGTGACGATTGGAAAAAAGCAAGTGATCTAGGATCAACAGAAGGTAAAACGTGCTATTCAGGAAACTGCAATTAAATTCAAAACGATGAGAAAATTATTGACACTAGTCGTTATTGGATTAACGACACATTTATTTGGGCAGAACGTAGATTTTAAATCTGCCAACTTCAAAGACGACAAAGAAGGTTTAAAAAATGCAACCACTGCAATTGATAAAGGAGATGAGTTCTACAAAGTTGGTGTTGCATCAGTATTCGCCGTACAGGATTTCGGTACCAATTTTAAAAGTGCTTTGGTTCAATTTGAAATTGCCCAAAAATTCAACTCAAATAACGCATTACTGAATTATAAAATTGGTGTTTGTCATGCGAATTCAACAAACCCAGTAACGTGCATTGAATACTTCAAAAAAGCATACAAATTAGATCCAGATTGTGATCCATTTTTGGATTACTACATGGGTTATGCCACACAACTTGAAGGAAAGTATGATGAGGCGAATAAGTTTTACTCTACTTTCGAATCGGAATACAAGAAAGCGGACGATTTCATGAAGTTTGTAAACTTGCGCAGAAAGCAATGTGTTACAGCAAAAAAGTTCGAAGCTTCAGCTGTTCGTTGTTGGGTAGATAACGTACCTTCTTTGAGTACGGAGCAAGATGATATAGCACCATCTATTTCTACCGATGGATCAGAGATGATTTTGAGTTCAAACAGACCGAATAGTCATGAACCAAATGCATTGGGAATTTACGATTATGATATCTACTCTTCATCTTTATTAGACAATGGATGGTCAACTCCAACAAAACTGGTAGGTCCAATCAACTCTAACAATGATGACATTTCCAATTGTTTGTCTTACGATGGAACAAAGATGCTTTTACACCGTGAATCTGGTGGTCAAACAGATATCTTCGAATCAAAATTGAAAGGTCTTGAATGGTCAGATCCACAAAGATTGAGCATTTTCATTAGTTCAGACAAGAACAACGAGAAATATGCAAGTTATAACGAAGATGGCTGGAAGATTTATTTTAGTCGAGATAACAGTCTTCGTGAAACAGGATCTGAAGTCATGTTCTCTGGAATGCAGAACAAAATGAAACAAGATTTCATGATTGCAACGATGCTTACTGGTGTAAACTCGAAGTTCAACGATGGACCAATTTATATCCATATTGATGGTGAGAGTATGTACATTGCTTCTGAAGGACATGAAGGAATGGGTGGATACGATATTTTCCTTTCCAAGAAAGTACAAGGACAATGGACAACACCTGTAAACTTGGGCTATCCAATCAACACACCTTATGATGATTTCTTTTTCGCATCTACTGCAAATGGAAAGTTCGCTTACATTTCTTCCAACAGAGCTGGTGGTAAAGGTGGTTATGACATTTACAAAGTTACTTTCTGGGGACCAGAGAAAAAACCAATCTTAGAAACAGAAGATTACTTGCTGGCAAGTATTGTGATGCCTGTAAAAGATCACAACATTGAAAAATCTGTTGAGGTAAAGAAGAAAAGTTTGACTGTATTTAAAGGAGTTACCATTGATGCGATTTCGAGAAAACCAGTGGAGGCTCAGATTGAAATTACTGATAATGCGACAGGTAAAGTAATTGAGACATTTACAACCAACTCTGCAACGGGTAAATTCATTATCACCTTGAATTCAGGGAAAAATTACGGTATTGCCGTAAAAGCTACTGGATATTTGTTCCACTCTGAGAATTTTGATATTCCAACGGGTGCAGATGACAACTTAGTAAACAAAGTGATTGAGTTGAAAAACATTGCAATTGGCTCTAAAATTGCTTTACGAAATATATTCTTCGATGTAAACAAAGCAACTCTTCGACCTGAATCTAATGCTGAAATGGAGCGTTTGGTACAATTGATGAAAGATGTTCCAAGATTGAAAATTGAAATTTCTGGACATACCGATAATACAGGTTCAGCGACTTTGAATGAAACACTTTCGCAGCAGCGCGCTGAAGCAGTTGTTGCTTATTTAGTTTCAAAAGGAATTGCGGCAAATAGAATGATTGCGAAAGGATATGGATCATCTCAGCCAATTGCATCCAACAATTCAGAAGATGGGAAACAACAAAACCGTCGAACAGAATTTGAGATTAAAGGAAATTAATCTATAAAAAGTAGGGACATCTATAAAAAAGTAGGGACGAGATGTCCCTACTTTTTTGCGTTTATTTTCATCTTTCCAAAACAAAGAAGAATTGAAAAGTAAAAACAAGAGTTAAAATTCCAAATAATCTGTAGGATTAAAAATCTGTTTTAGATTCAAATCAAGGTCAAGTGTTGCATCGATTTGATTACCATCTGTTACAAAACGAATCTTTCCTGCACCAATTTCAGGTTGAGAATAAACACCATAATAATCCGTGCCAATTGGTTCTCCAATTCTTTTCTTTATCAACTTATGCGTTAGAATATTGTATTTACAGGCATACAAGATTTCAAATTTTTCAAATCCCCAATAATACAAATCATTTCCTCTAAGAATAAACGATGAAAAATCTGGTTTAAAAAACGGAGGTTTAATCGGTGTGAATTTTTTACTGGAATAAATGAACAAACCTTCTAATTCTCCTGCAATAAACTCAGAATTAGTTTCATTGGATTCTTCATTAAATGCAATTTTATTTAGTCTTAGAAATAGAACGGAGTCTTTTCCAAGTTCAAAAGCTCCTGAATATGTCGATAAAGTATCAATCGGTTTAGAATATTCATACAGCACTTGAAAACCGCCTACAGAAACTTGAAAATCTGATGTTTTAACTTGAGAATAGGTAAACCGAGTTTTTCCTATTGTATCTTCTAGTTGAATTTCAGAATCAGAAACGGGAATTTTCTCAGAGTTACACGATTGAATCACAACTATTAAAACCAACCAAAAAACATTCAATTTATTTCGTTTCATACAATTAATCCATAGGTGTACATACCTCAATTAAAATCCCATCAAAATCACGGATATATGCAACCATTTGGCCCCAAGGTTTTTCTTTGGGTTCTTCTAAAAGTGTAGCACCTGCAGCAATGGCTTTATCAACTAATTCCTGAACATTTACCGTTGTAAAACCAATCTCCATTCCAAAAGGTTTTGTTTTCAAATCTCCCTCCTGAAAACCGTCTTTTAAATTGGAATTTGCCAAGGATAATGAAGCAAAAGACAAGGTAGTCGTTCCCGTATTCAACTCTGCGTATTCATCACCAGGAGCAATAAATCGTACTTCAAAACCAAATGTTTTAGAATAGAACTCAGCTGTTCTCTTGACATCCGAAACGTATAAAATGGTATATGCAAACTTGATCATGTTTTATTTTTTAAAGGGTTGGATTCATGATATTAAGTGCAAAAATAATTAACATTACTTTTACTAGGATATCGGAGAAATACTTCTATAATTTAAGCGTGGGTTTATCCATTATCCACATCATTATCATTCCAGCAATTCCAACAGCTAACATTAGAGGATAGAATAATTTGATTTGTTTGGCTGATATATTATTTCGATTGCCGAATCCTTGCACCTGAATAAACCCAGGATGGTTTTCTATAAATTCAGCACCACTTTTAAAATAGATCCACCTTATGCTTAATACCCAAAGAACAATTATTGAGAAGTGAAAAACTAATACAATAGAATTCATTGATTTTGGGTTGAAATAATCGAACATATTATTTGATAATCCAGATATAATACCAAACCCCATGATTACCCAAGGAATATTTCCATAAAAAATCATTCCTTTAAATAGTTTATCATATCCATCTTTTAGATCTGGCATTTCTGTAATATATTTCTTCGATCGATGCCTCATTATAAAGGCATTTACAAAAGTTATAATTATAAAAGCAATCCAGAAATATTTAAATAAAATGGTTATCATGGTTTTCAGTTGTTAATTACTAATTATAAATCATTGTGCCCTATTAGTTATCAAACTATCTAAATTAATCCTCATCCTCAAAATCATCCGCTTCTGGCAATTCCAATGCTTTCACTTCTTGTACTGCATTTCCAGCAATTCCTCTCACAGAACCATACATATCGATTGTATTTATAATTACCTTTTCAATCTGCTTTTCGCGTTGTTTCCAAATACGTTGCATGGATCTTTTCTCACTTTCTAAATCAGATTTCATTTGCGTAAATCCTTCCACAATTGCCTCCACCTGCATTCTAAAAGTAGAGCTTGTAAGGAAATCATAGAGCAAATGCATTTTATCTCCTTTGTTTTCTTGTGAAACCAATGTACTACTAATTCGAATAATTGTCTCCCTCAAAACAGAACACAAACCCTTAAATTCTTCATAGGTACAAATCCAAATGCCATCTTTCAGTCCCATTCGCTGCATATCCGAAGGCATTACCTCTGTGACTAAAACACCAATATCAGATCCTTTTTCACGAATATCTGCCTTGAATTTCTCGATCCATGTGGGTTGAAAGTCTTTTGTCCGTTTGGATTCATAATAGATGGTACCACAGTTTTGCTGTGTTCGGGTATGAACTGTTTGAATACAATCCCCACCACGAGCACCTTTTTTAATCTCATCGATTGTATCTAATGGGAAATTCGCACTCAACCACTCCTCGATTGCCAACTCTTGAACTTCACCTTGTAATTGCATGGAACCTTGCTCCTGCTTGCGTTTCATTTCTTCTGTAAGGCGTTTTTGGTCTTCGAGCTGTTTCAATAATTCTTTAACTCGTAACTCATTACGTTCTTCTTCAGATTTACGAATTTTCTCTTTCTCTTCTTGAATTTGAACTGTCATTCTTTTCTGAGACTCAGCTTCAACAATGCCTTTCATCTCTTCTTTTTCGCGCTTTAACTTTTCAATTTCGGCCTTTGTCCGGTTCAATTCCTTTATTTGCTCCGATTTTTCGTTCAATTCTTTTTGGAGTAAGGCAAATTGTTCGCCCTGTTCTTCTACCAACTTCAGTTTCAACTTTTCTTCCAAAGTCTTTCGTTCTTCTTTCAACTTTTGCTCAAAACGTTCTTGAAAAAGCTCATTTTCTCGACGTTTCTTTTCTTCAAACTCCTCTTTCTCACGCAATAAAACATCTTGTTTCTGTGTGAATTCATCCCGTACTTCATTTAACTGACCTTGGTATTTCCGTTGAATTTGCTCCTCTAGCTGATGCGCCAAAATATCATTCACATCGATTGGTGTACCGCAATTCGGACAAGAAATTTGATTCATAAGCACTTAATTATTGAACAAATTAAAATTACTATCATTTAGCAAATAATTCACTATTATCTGTACCAAAACCAAAATTTCATGCTTATTGAATTGAAACCTCAAACTTTAGCTTATGAAAACAAAAAATGCTTTTCTTTTCATCCTTTTTAGTTCGTTTCTAGCATTTGGACAAGATTGCACCGCAAAGCTGACTTATACTTTAGCGAATATCAAAGGAGGTTTCTATGCCAATCAAACAGTCTCTTTAACAGCTAAAGACGGATCCAAAACCTTCATCCAAAAAAGTGACGCAAATGGAATGGTCACTTTTGATGTTCCATGCGAAACACTTTTCGATCTAAAAATCACCAACTACACACATCCAGAAGAAGCTATTTCAGGTAAAGCGGGATCACAATCAAGACAAGTTCTCAGTTACGAGCCAAACATGAAAGAAAAAGACGCCCTTTTTGCGATGTCTGCAACAGAAAAAGCGGCATTAGAAAAGACCCTATCTTTACTTCCTGACACCACTAAATTACCAACAGGAATGCTAAAAACGCCGCCTCACTTGGAGAATTATGAACTGATGTCTATCAAATTGAAAGATTTAAACAACGGACTTTTAATCAATGAAGATTTTATCATTACGGGTACAAACCGCAAAAAGAGCTTTCAAGGAAAAACAAGTAAAACAGGTGAAATTCAGCTTTACATTCCCAAAGGAGATAATTATACATTGAATTTTAAGTACCACAAAGCGTATAAAAAGTTTGATTCAGAATTCAAGAATGGAACAATCAATTCTCGCATGGAAATCACTTACATGGGAACCAAAGAATATGAAAAACGCAAAAAAGAGGAAGAAGATCGCATCAAAGCAGAGGAAAAACGATTGGCAGAAGACCGACTAGCTTTCGAGAAATATTGCAAAGAACGGAGAGTGAGTTTGGAAGAAGGATACAAGTTGAAATTGAAGGAAGCAACTAATGGAACTTCAGAAGATGATGTTGTAACCAAAGTCTTAACTAGAAATAAATGGTCTGAAAAACTGATTGTTTGTGACTTAACAGGAAGCATGGATCCTTATGCGCAACAATTATCTGTTTGGTATCAATTGAATTTCAAAAAAGAACCGAACCTTCAATTTGTGTTTTTCAATGATGGAGATGAAAAAGATGATTCGGAAAAAAAAATCGGATCGACAGGAGGAATTTACTATCAAAAAAGCACGGGATTGGATAGTCTGATTTATCTAATGTCTTTTGTGCGCTCCCGAGGAAATGGTGGTGATTGTCCAGAAAACAACTTAGAAGCATTGATAAAAGGTGTGAAAAAGGCTCAACCTTACAAAGAATTGGTGATGATTGTGGACAACAATGCTCCTGTAAAAGATATCTCTTTGCTGAATCAATTTACCAAACCAGTTCACATCATTTTGTGTGGATCAACCAGAGGTGAAGTCTTATCCGATTACTTATTAATTGCATGGAAAACAAAAGGTTCTATTCACACCATTGAAGAAGATATTTCAAAAATCGCAACAATGTCGGAAGGACAAACGATTCAGATTGGTGGATATACCTATAAAATATTAGGAGGAGAATTTGTTCGAATTACAAAGGCTTAATGGGAATAAAAGATGACTGAAACGAAACTTCGACTATCTTCAGTCACCTTAAACCTAAACTATATTTAAATAATTAAATCCGTGAATCAATGAGATTTTGATCTTCTTTAATTTTCATTCTTGAATTACAACTGGGACAAATTTCGATACGATTTGTCCCAATTCGAATAGGGATTATATAAAGAATAGTCAACACTTTTTTTTCTGTCAAAATCTCTTTCTGATTTTCTGCCTTACAGACTTTACAATTGGTTTTGGTTGACTCCGAAATTACAGATACTGGTTTATACTGAATAGACCACATTATTGTCCGTAATATGTTCTAAATGCCTTGCTTTTTCCTTTTCCATTTACGGTTACAGAACTCCATGCCCCAGTTCCTCCTTTTCCTAATCGAAGTGTGTGTTTGCCTAAGAACCCTTTAAACTTAAATGAAGGCCAATCCAAAATAAAATGAACATATTTTTCATCATCTTGAAGCAAGGCTTTTAATGATTCTTCCAAATCTCCTACTGAATTCGAGCTATCAATCAATTTTTTCACACCTTCTGGGATACTAATTCCCTGAAAATAAGAATGGTTTTTAATCGTATCCAAAATAAGAAAAAGTCCGGTCGTTTTGGTTGGAATGAAAAACACATAATTTTTCGTCCCAACAACTGTCGCATTTAAGATTTTCATTGGTTGTTTCGAGTTCATAACCCCCGAATCTTCATAAAACACGTAATCTTTATCTTGTACTAACATAGATTGATTTTTACTTCAAAAATAGCCAAATTAATCAGTCGTAAAAACTTATTTATAAATCCGCCTACAAAAGATTGACATCCGCTTACACTCTGTTCAAATTCGCTATTTTTACTAAAAATCTGCACCATGGTAGAAGCTCTTGAAGAGAAACACATCCTATTTTTCAAAAACTTACTCGGCAATCGAATTCAAGTTGGTTCAACAATTGAGTCGCACTATGCTTCTGACCATACGGAAGATTTTGTCTTCTATCCTTCTATTGTTCTGAAACCTGAAACCGCAGAAGAAGTTTCTTTCATCATGAAATATTGTTACGAATACGATTTGATTGTAACACCTTCTGGAGCTAGAACAGGATTAAGTGGTGGCGCATTGGCGAATTACGGTGGAGTTCTTTTGAGTTTGGAACGAATGAATAAAATTATTCAAATAGATGAAGAAAATCATCAAGTTACAACAGAACCAGGAGTCGTAACCGAAGCTCTTCAAAATGCAGTGAAAGCAGTTGGTTTGTTCTATCCACCAGATCCAGCATCGAAAGGTTCTTGTTTTATTGGAGGAAATATTGCGGAAAATTCTGGCGGACCAAAAGCAGTGAAATATGGCGTTACAAAAGATTGGGTTCTAAACTTGGAAATTGTGCTTCCAAACGGAGACGTGATGTGGACAGGTGCGAATGTGATTAAAAATGCAACGGGTTACAATCTTACTCAATTGATTATTGGAAGTGAAGGAACACTTGCTGTTGTTACTAAAATTGTACTTCGTTTAATTCCTCATCCCACACACCATTTATTGTTACTTGTTCCATTCAGAAGCGGTGTTGAAGCATGTGAGGCAGTCGGAAAAATTTTCATGGCAGGAATTATTCCAAGTGGATTGGAATACATGGATCGAGATGCGATTATTTTCACAACTCCTTATGTGGATGATGCCCCAAATCTATTAAAAGATGATCACGATGCCCATTTACTGATTGAATTGGACGGTTTCAACTTAGATGTTTTGATGCAAGAATGCGAAAAAATCATGGAATTGGTTGAACAGTACGACATAGATGAAATTCTTTTTGCAGAAACAGAAGCTCAAAAAGAGAGTTTGTGGCGTTTGCGTAGAAAAATTGGAGAATGTGTGAAGACACATTCCATCTACAAAGAAGAAGATACAGTTGTTCCGCGAAATGAATTACCTAAATTGCTCAAAAAGGTCAAAGAACTGGAGAAAAAATATGGATTCAAATCTGTTTGTTACGGACATGCTGGAGATGGGAATTTACATGTCAACATTATTCGAGATCATTTGAGCGAGGATGTTTGGAACAACCAGCTTCCAATTGCAATACGTGAATTATTTACTGAAGTTGTTCGATTAGGTGGAACTATTTCAGGCGAACATGGAATTGGATTGGTTCAAACGCCTTACATGGATTTAGCTTTCAGCGAAGTTGGACTTAATTTGATGCGCTCAATCAAGCAAGTCTTCGACCCTAAAAACATCTTGAATCCTGGAAAGGTTTTACCTGTCAAGAAGATATGAATCGAGTAGATCGTTTATTTGGTATCGTTACGTTGCTTCAATCGCGAAAACATGTACCTGCAGAGCGTATTTCAGAAAAATTTGAAATCAGTATTCGAACAGTTTACAGAGATATCAAGGCCATTGGAGAAGCAGGAATTCCAGTAAGTTTTGAAGTGAATAAAGGATATTTCATTGTTCCTGGTTATTTCACTCCTCCTGTTTCATTTACGTTAGAAGAAGCCAATGCCTTATTACTTTCTCAATCTCTGATTGGAGGTTTTGGAGATCGTTCCGTTCAATCTACCTTTGACAGTGCTTTAACTAAGATTAGAGCAGTACTCAAACAAGTTGACAAAGAAAAATTAGCACTCTTAGACCAAAGTATTAAGTTGCAATTACCGCAACAACTCAATAGTGAATTTGAATACTTATCAAAAGTTCAACAAGCAATCACAGAGCAACACCAGCTTAAAATAAGCTACGCAAGTTTGAAAGAAGAAACATTGGAACGAACAGTTGAACCTATTGGGCTAGTATTTTACGCATTTTCTTGGCACATTATTGCTTATTGTCATTTGAGAAAAGATTACCGTGACTTTAAAATCAAACGAATTCAGACGCTTCATAAAACGAATTTGCCTTTTGAAATAAGTTCGCATATCCCTCTCAGCGAATATAAACTTCCAGTTAATTATTGATCAGTGAAAAGGAAAAGTACAAACAGGAATTAAATTCGTTAAATCATTTTTTTTTCATATTAATTTTCAATTAAAAAAACGGACTGCCATAGGGTTGTCAGTGACGTGTCTTTTCTTTGTTTAAAATTTAGAAATCATGACAAGAAAAGAGCAATTACAAGCACAATTGGCTGCAGAAGCAGAAACTACCCGAAAATTCATTGAGGTTTTCCCTTTCAACAAAAAAGATTTCCAAGTTCATGAAAAAAGCATGAAAATCGGCGATATTTTTCTCCACGTTTTAGATCTTGCTTCATGGACAGAAATGGCAGTAAAAACTGATGGATTAGATTTCGCCACAGCGCCTTATAATCCAAAAGAATTAAATTCTGTAGAAGAAGCGATGAGTTATTTCAACGAATCTGTTGAAAAAGGAATGAATACCTTAGAAAATACCACTGACTCTATTTTAGATGAAACATGGATTTTACGTACAGGTGACAATATTCATTACGAGAGTACAAAAGAAGATATGATTCGAGTTGCACACAATCAAACGGTTCATCACAGAGCGCAATTGGGTGTCAATTATAGATTATTGGGGATACCAGTTCCACCAAGCTATGGTCCAACAGCAGACTTTACAGATTTTTAAAATCAAAAAGGGCGTTTCTCAATTCAGAAACGCCCTTTTCCTTCACTTCTTTTATTCGATTACTTCAACATATTGACGTGACCTTCAAATTTACGTGCTTTTTTATCTGTTGCTCCTCTGGCAACAATCGTCCAGATGTAGGTTCCTTCTTTTACTTGGGTACCATTATAAGTTCCATCCCATCCAAAATTTACATCATGTGACTCGAATAACACTTCTCCCCATCTATTGAAAATAGTAAAGGTGTAATCATCTAAATCCATTCCGTCTGGAACAATTGGTCTGAATACATTATTAAATTCATCACCATCCGGAGTAAACGTATTTGGAACATAAACTAAGAATTCCTCAATAAATACAATTGGTTTACAAATACTATCTTGACATCCTTCAGGAGAAGTTACTGTTAAACAAACCTGGTAACTTCCAGCCTCAATATCTCCATAATTAACAATCGGATTTTCTAACGTAGACGTTCCAAAAGTTCCAAAATCCCAATCGTAAGTTACTGCATTCACAGAGTTATCCGTAAAATGAACCGTTGAATTAATGGTAGAGGGAGGAATCGGCGACCAATTGAAATTTGCAATTGGATCAGGAACCACACAAACAAAGTTCTGCATTGTTGTATCAACAATACATCCGTCTACAGTTGTAATTTCCACCGAAACATCATAACAGCCTACTTCCGTGTAGTCATGTGAAATACCAGGAGTTCCTGTACCAGTTGATCCGTCTCCAAAATCCCATGTCACTGATGCAATACCTGTTGCGGTAGATGGGAAAGTAAAAGTAGCTTGCAAAGGAGCACAACCTACTGCTGGATCTACAGTAAATAATGCATTAGGCAATGTATACACATTAACGATTGCAATTAAGGTATCATAAGTATTGCACTCATCTCGTCCTACTAAAACAACTGTATCATTGTGTGCTGGAACAAAAGTATATGTCTCTCCTACTTCAATAAGAGCCAAAGATGGATTAGACAACCACTGATAGAAGTATGGATAACCAATTCCTGGTAAACCACCTGTACCAGATGCTGTAAACGTTACTGAATCTCCAGGACAAACATTCAATGGAGTTGTTACTGAAGCTGTAAACAATGGTCTGATATTTACAGTAGCACTTTGCACATTCGATGCGCATCCATTTTGATCGATTACTGTACAATTAAATGTTGCTGGTGACGTTAAGTTTACATTCAAAAACTGAGTTGTATCTCCTGTATTCCAAACAAAATAATAAGGTGCTGTTCCGCCTGTTGCATTTGCAGATATAGTACCGTTTCCATTATAACAGATTAACAATCCATCTTCTGGAATAAGTCCCTGAACCAATACCTGTGGCTCGCCCAAGGTAACTGCACCATTTTGAGTACATCCTGCCGCATCTTGAACCTGAATTTGATATGTACCTGCACAAAGTCCATTAAATACATTGGAAGGTTGGAATGTAGCTCCATTATCTATGCTAAATGCAGTTGCAAGCGGTGAATTAATTGTAGCAGTACCATTGCAATCTCCATTACACAATGCATCTGTTGCACTTGTACTTGTAATCACCAATAATGGTGGCTCAGTAATATTAAAGATCTCGATAGCAGAACAGCCATTATCGTCTGTTACAGTAACATCATAAGTAGCAGCACAAAGTCCATTTGCACTAGTACCTGTTGTTCCATCTGACCAGGCAAAACTGTAAGGTATTGTTCCGCCTGTAATCGTTGCAGTTGCATCTCCGTCGCAGACTCCATGACAACTTGCATTGTTGGTAGTTATATTCTGAATAGTTAATAATGCTGGTTCGGTAACGATAACAGCTGTATTTACCAAACAACCATTCGCATCTCGAACAACCGTGTTGTAAGTTCCTGCACTTAAGAATTGAACGTTCGTCTGATTAAAGAATGAAACTCCATTGTTTGTACTGTAGCTATAAGGTATTGTTCCTCCTGACGCTACGAATGTAATTTCACCTGTATTGTTATTGAAACAGGTCAGTGCTGTTGGGGTTACTGTTGCTGTTAATACTGCTGGCTCTGTAACAACAATCGGTTCTGTATCCGTACATCCGTTTTGATCTGTAATCGTTAGCGTGTAGTTTCCTGCACAGATACCTGTAATTAAAGGTGCTGCTTGAGGAGTACCGATTGAGTATGAAATTGTTCCTGTTCCGCCTGAAACTGTGACCTGTAATTCGCCATCACATGCTGCATTACATGATACATTCGTAACTGCTGATCCAATAATGATTGGGGATGCGAAATTTGCTATTGAAACCGTTGTTGTTGCCTCACAGTTATTTGCATCATGAACAAAGACATTGTAAACATTTGCAAGCAATCCAGTGTATGTTGACGTTGCTGTATATGGACCTGCTGTTGGATTTCCAATACTGTAAGTGTATGCTCCAGTTCCCCCTGCACCTGTTAATGCGATTTGACCATTAGCCAATGAACAGGTAGCATCCGTTGGAACTGCATTTACGGTAACTATTGTTGGTTGGGTAATTACTTGAACTGCTGTGATAAAACAATCGTTATCATCTTTCACTTGAATATCAATATTTCCAGCACATAAGTTCTCTAATGTAGTTGCTACAAAGTAATTCAAGCCGTTATCTGGACTATACAAATAAGGTGTTGTTCCCCCTGATGCATTCACTGCAATCTCTCCATCACAAACACCAAAACATGTTGCATTCGTTGCGGTGTAAGTGGCTGTCAATTGAGCTGGCTGGTTAACTATTGCGGTTCCTGTGATCTGACAACCCGCAGCATCTTGTGTTACTAAATTATAAGTTCCTGCGGACAAGCCAAAGAAGGATTCAATCGGTGAAAAAGAACCTACTGCACCTCCAAGGATACTGTATTGGTAAGCTCCTGTTCCGCCTGTTGATCCAATTTGAATTCCTCCTGAAGCATCACCAAAACATGTCAAGTCAAAAACAGTCGATGCAATAGTCAATGCTGGGGCTTGAATAAGTGTCACTGAACCAGAAACAGTACAACCGTTCGCATCCATCACATCTAAGGGATAAGTACCTGCTGGTAAACCTGTAAAAATAGGACTAGATTGGTAAGTCGTTCCTCCATCAATACTAAATTGATGAGCTCCTGTTCCACCTGAAACATTGATAAATTCTATCTCTCCTGTACTACCTGCATTACAACTGATATTCGTTAAATCTGTATCAAACTGTATTTCTGTAGGTTCTGCAACGTTGAAAGGAATCGTGAATACACAGAATCCACCATCATAAATAGTCACAATGTGTGAGCCAAAAGGAATGTTCGGGAAGAAACCTGAAGATTGAGTCGGTGGATTGTTATCCAATTCATACGTAATAGGAATTGCTCCACTTACGTTCTGAACTTCAATAGTACCATCTGCAACTCCAAAGCAATTCGCATCGGTTTGAAATAAGGTAATACCATCCATTTCAACATCATTGATTCCAAAGAATACCGATTCAGAACAACCCAATTGATCCACCGCTGTAATTTCATAAGCTCCAGCAAACAAGTTTGTATAAACGCCTGTTGGTTGCGGTTGAGCAGGAGCTCCTGTCATTGTGTAAGAAAAAGGGCCGTTGGTACCATTTGCTACCACATTGATTGATCCATTATTAAATCCACAATTCGATTCGATAACAACCGTTGTATCAATTCCAAATCCTGGAGGATCAATCAATACCTGAACAGAAGTAAACTGACAACCATGACTATCTTGAATCATAATCGTGTTGTTTCCTCCACAACCACCTGTAATTGTATTTCCTGCTTGTAAAGCTCCGCCATTCAATGAATATTGATACGTTGGTGTACCTCCTGAAGGAGTAACTGTGATTGTTCCATCACATACGCCATTACAAATCGGGTTTGTGTTGACAAACGTACCTGAAACTGGTGCTGGTTGTGTAATGATGATGTCTGAATTTGTTAAACACCCATTTGCATCCTTTACAACTACACTAGTTGTTCCAGCACACAAACCTGTTAATGGATTCGCTAAGACATAAGTAATACCGTTGTTAGACGAATATTGATAAGGTGCTGTTCCACCTGTTGCATTCACTTGAATTTGACCATCACATACTCCATTACAAGATGCAGCGGTTGCGGTAGATGTAAAAGTAAGCTGTGGTGGGGTTGTAATTGTAAATGAAACCGTTCCACTACAACTATTTGCATCCGTTACCGTAGCTGTATATGTTCCAGCTGTAATATTTGTAAACGTATTAGAAGCTTGGAATGGACCTCCAATTGAATAAGTAAATGGTGAAGAACCTCCTGCTAATCCAATAATCACAGATCCATTAACACCTCCAAAACAACTTACGTTTGTTTGATTTAAAATCGAAGCAACTGGAGCACTTGTAGCTACAATTGTTATAATCAAATTTCGAGTACAACCACGGTTGTCTGTAACTACAACTGTATCAGTACCTGGAGCCAATCCACTAAAAGTAGGACTAGCTTGACTTGCTCCGCCATCAATGGTGTAGGTATAAGGTGCTGTTCCTCCAGAAGGTGTAACCGTTACAGATCCAGTACCACCACAGTTAGCCGGAGAAATAGATGCTTGCGTTAAATTCAAAACGGCAGGCTGTGTAATATTTTGATTGATAATAACTGTACAGTTGTTAGCATCTCGAATAGTTACTGCATACGTTCCATTACAAAGACCTGTAAAAGCATTTGATGCTTGAAAAGCGCCTCCATTTAAACTATATTGATAACCAGGCGTTCCTCCTGCAGCAGTCACGGTAATTGTTCCGTTACAAGCAGCATTACAAGAAACATTCACTGCTGCAATCGTTCCACTTAAAACAGTAGGCTGGGTAACAGTAACATTCGCAGTAGCAACACAACCAGAATTATCAGTCATGGTGACAGTATACGGCCCAGCAGCTAAACCTGTAGCTGTTTGTGATGTTTGACCACCACCAGTCCAAGAATAGGTATAAGGAGCTAAACCTACAGGTGTTGCAGTTGCAGTTCCTGTTGGAGACCCATTACAAAGTATATTTGTATTTACTGCGGTAACACTACAACATGGTGGACCAACAGCAATTGAAAAAGTACCTGATAGAGTACATCCATTTGCTCCTGTAACTATATAATTGTAATTCCCATCAGGGAGGTTTGTAAAGTTTGCTGTGGCTGCAGCGGTATTTGCTTCAACTACAGAACCAGTTGTTGGTCCGGAAATACTAACAGTATATGGACCAAAACCTACAGGGTTATTAATAACAACCGATCCATTATTGTAATTCGCACAGGATTCTGCTGTAGGAGTAACTGTTGGAGTTGTCAAAGCAGAATAAGTTACGATTACTTGGTCTGTAACAATATTTGCACATTGGTCTGTAGCTGTTACTGTATAAGTTGTTGTTGCTGTAGGAGAAACATTTACAGGAGTGCCTGTTGCACCACCTGGCGACCATGTATAAGTTACCGTTCCTGTACCACCAGTAGATGTAGCTGATAAAGGCACACTAGATCCAGTAGTACATATATTGACATCTGGACTTGCGGTAACAGTTAGCGGATTCGCATCTACAATATTCACAATAGCGACACCTGCAGCACATACCGTTGCGGGATAAGTACAAATTAAGGTTTCACTTCCTTCAGCAATTCCATCCAAAATAACGTTCACTGGAATCGTAACAGAGGTTTGGCCTGCAGGAATTGTAATGGTTGTTGGCAATGCACTATAATCTGCCCCAGAAGTTGAAGTACCTGTCCAAGTAACATTGAATGAATAAGGCGTTGCAAGAGCGGTTGGTATGTTAAATGTCATGGTGTTATTCGAACAACCTTCTGGAAAAATACCAGGTCCTGCACCACTTGATGTAACCGATGAAACAGGAGGATTACCTACAGCGAATAATCCATTCTCTTGTATGAATACCCAAGAATCATACACTTGATCGCCCCCATCAGCAATCATTAGTTGAATGTGATAAGTTTCGCAAGCAATCACTGCTCTGGAAGCTGTCAATTGGACAGTATACCCATCCATTATGTTATTGTTATTTAAAACTTGATTATTTCTATAAGAGCCTGCATTAGTCCCATTGTTAATATTATCAATTGTTACAGGTACTGCTCCAATAACAGCAATATTTGGTGTACCCACAATACCAGGACCACTAATAAAAAAGGCAAATGCATCATTATATCCAGAATTCACGTACTCATTGTATTCTTCAGAGCCAAATACATAATTCACATTAATGTTACCTGTTATTGGTACAAAATCGAATTCCAGAATAATACCATCGTTTGTAGCAGCACCCGCAATTGTATTCAATGCCGCAATTGCACCTCCATTATTATCGCTGCTCACCTGAGCGCCATTTGCTCCTTGAAGCGCATTAGCAGCATTCACATAGCCAGTACTCATAACAACACCTGAATTCATGGAAGCTCCCAAACCACCTGAATTACCACCCAAAAACTGAGCTATTGCCCCTGCATCTCCAGTAAGAGTAACATTGGAAAAAGTAATCCCAGGACCACAAATATTCGCTACATAATTAGCAGCCGTAGTTTGGCTGAGTGTTATTTGTGCAAATGTAGTTTTTGAAAAACTTGTCATGAACAAAAGAAGCAATAAGGAATTGCAACTTAATCTGAAAGTAGTAGCTCTTTTCATAGTCATAGTGTTGTTGTTCAATATATTGACAGTTTTTTTTTCAATTGGTTGCCTTTAATTGTTAAAATTTTAGAAAAAAACCTCTAAAATCAACTATTTGCTAAATAAACAACTTATTAAAACCATTTTTATAAGAACCGTAGTTTACCAAAAATAACAAAATTTTAGAAATAGCAATTTTTTTTCCCAATTAAATACCTTCCTGTTTTTAATTTCAATCGGTATTTATGGAATAAAAAAAGGTTCTCTATCAGATGACAGAGAACCTTTTCAAAACTATTTAAAGCTGATTATTTCAACATGTTCACATGTCCTTCATATTTACGCGCTTTTTTATCTCCGCCTCCTTTAGCTACTATTGTCCAAGTATAAGCACCTTCTTTTACTTGGGTACCATGATAAGTTCCATCCCATCCAAAATTCACATCATGTGACTCGAATAACACTTCTCCCCATCTATTGAAAATAGTAAAGGTGTAATCATCCAATGCCATTCCTACCGGAACAACTGGTTTGAATACATTATTAAATTCATCACCATCCGGAGTAAACGTATTTGGAACAAAAATCAAAAACTCTTCGATAAACACAATTGGTTTACAGATATCATTCACACAACCTTCAGGAGAGGTTACTGTTAAACATACTTGATAACTTCCTGCATCGATATTCCCATAATTAATAATTGGGTTTTCTAACGTAGAAGTACCAAAGGCGCCAAAATCCCAAGCGTAAGTTGCCGCATTCACAGAGTTATCATTAAAGTTAATCGTTGAATTAATGGTAGTTGGTGAAACTGGTGACCAATTGAAATTTGCAATCGGATCAGGAACCACACAAACAATATTCGACAACGTTGTATCTGTAATACATCCGTCAGTAGTTGTGATTTCTACAGTTACATCGTAACAACCAACTTGTGTAAACACATGAGAAACAGTGGTTCCAGTTCCAGTGTTACCATCCCCAAAAGTCCAGTTAGCATTCGTAATTGAACCAGCTGTAGCAATCGGAAAGCTAAAATCAGCTCTTAGTGGAGAACATCCAGATGCTGGCGTTACTTCAAACTCAGCACTTGGAAGTGCATAAATTTGAACAGTCACTGGAATTGTATCGTATCTATAACATTCGTCATGAGCAACCATCAATACTGTTTCAGATCCATTTGGAGTATATGAATAACTTGTTCCATTCGCCAATGTATCAAATGTTGTTGGAGTTAACCATTCATAACTATACCCAGGTAAACCACCTGTACCAGATGCTGTAAACGTTACTGAATCTCCAGGACAAGCCATTACTGGTGTTGTAACTGAAGCTACAAATGGAGTTCTAACTGTTACGTTTGCGTTTTGAGCATTGGATGTACATCCATTTTGATCGGATACTGTACAAGTAAATGTTGCTGGTGCAGTCAAATTCACATTCAAAAATTGAGTGGTGTCTCCTGTATTCCAAACAAAATAATAAGGTGATGTTCCTCCTGTTGCATTTGCAGACAAGGTTCCAAATCCATCGTAACAGATTAATAACCCATCTTCAGGAATCAATCCTTGAACCAACGGTTGAGGTTGACCCACAACTATGGAAGCAGATTGTGTACATCCTGCCGCATCTTGCACTTGAATAGTATACGTATTAGCACAAAGTCCATTAAACACATTGGAAGGTTGGAATGTAGCTCCATTGTTAACACTATATCCAGTTGCAAGCGGTGAATTAATAGTAATTGTACCATTGCAATCTCCATTACACAATGCATCCGTTGCACTTGTACTTGTAATCACCAATAATGGTGGTTCAGTAATATTGAAAACTTCAATAGCAGAACAGCCATTATCGTCTGTTACAGTAACATCATAAGTAGCTGCACAAAGACCAGTTGCACCTGTACCTGTTGTTCCATCTGACCAGGCAAAACTGTAAGGTATTGTTCCGCCTGTAATCGTTGCAGTTGCATCTCCATCACAGACTCCATGACAACTTGCATTGTTCACAACCATGTTTTGAACAAGTAACTGTGCCGGTTCTGTAACGATAATGTTCGTATTGACCAAACAACCATTCGCATCTCGAACAACCGTGTTGTAAGTTCCTGCACTTAAGAATTGAACGTTAGTCTGACTCGAGAATGAAACTCCATTGTTCGTACTGTAGCTATAAGGTGTTGTTCCCCCTGATGCTACGAATGTAATTTCACCTGTATTGTTATTGAAACAGGTTAACGCTGTTGGGGTTACTGTTGCTGTTAATACTGCTGGTTCTGTCACCACAATTGGTTCAGTGTCCGTGCATCCGTTTTGATCTGTAATTGTTAGCGTGTAGTTTCCTGCACAGATACCTGTAATTAAAGGTGCTGCTTGAGGTGTACCGATTGAGTATGAAATTGTTCCTGTTCCGCCTGAAACTGTAACCTGTAATTCGCCATCACATGCTGCATTACATGATACATTCGTAACTGCTGATCCAATAATGATTGGGGATGCGAAATTTGCTATTGAAACCGTTGTTGTTGCCTCACAGTTATTTGCATCATGAACAAAGACATTGTAAACATTTGCAAGCAATCCAGTGTATGTTGACGTTGCTGTATATGGACCTGCTGCTGGATTTCCAATACTGTAAGTGTATGCTCCAGTTCCGCCTCCACCTGTTAATGCTATTTGACCATTAGCCAAAGAACAAGTAGCATCCGTTGGAACGGCATTTACCGTAACTATTGTTGGTTGGGTAATTACTTGAACTGCTGTGATAAAACAATCGTTATCATCTTTCACTTGAATATCAATATTTCCAGCACATAAGTTCTCTAATGTCGCTGCTACAAAGTAATTCAAGCCGTTATCTGGACTATACAAATAAGGAGCTGTTCCCCCTGATGCATTCACTGCAATCTCTCCATCACAAACACCAAAACATGTTGCATTCGTTGCGGTGTAAGTTGCTGTCAATTGAGCTGGTTGGTTAACTATTGCTGTTCCTGTGATCTGACAACCTGCAGCATCTTGAGTCACTAAATTATAAGTTCCTGCTGACAAGCCAAAGAAGGATTCAATCGGTGAAAAAGAACCTGCTGCACCTCCAAGAATACTGTATTGGTAAGCTCCTGTTCCGCCTGTGGATCCAATTTGAATTCCTCCTGAAGCATCACCAAAACAGGTTAAGTCAAAAACAGTCGATGCAATAGTCAATGCTGGGGCTTGAATAAGTGTCACTGAACCTGAAACAGTACAACCGTTCGCATCCATCACATCTAAGGGATAAGTACCTGCGGGTAAACCTGTAAAAATAGGACTAGATTGGTAAGTCGTTCCTCCATCAATACTAAATTGATGAGCTCCTGTTCCTCCTGAAACATTGATAAATTCTATCTCTCCTGTACTACCTGCATTACAACTGATATTCGTTAAATCTGTATCAAATTGTATTTCTGTGGGTTCTGCAACATTGAATGGAATCGTGAATACACAAAATCCACCATCATAAATAGTCACAATGTGTGATCCAAAAGGAATATTCGGAAAGAAACCTGAAGATTGAGTCGGTGGATTGTTATCCAATTCATACGTAATAGGAATTGCTCCACTTACGTTCTGAACTTCAATAGTACCATCTGCAACTCCAAAGCAATTCGCATCGGTTTGAAATAAGGTAATACCATCCATTTCAACATCATTGATTCCAAAGAATACCGATTCTGAACAACCCAATTGATCCACTGCTGTGATTTCATAAGCTCCAGCAAACAAATTTGTATAAACTCCTGTTGGTTGGGGTTGAGCAGGAGCTCCTGTCATTGTATAAGAAAAAGGTCCATTGGTACCATTTGCTACCACATTGATTGATCCATTGTTAAATCCACAATTTGATTCGATAACAACCGTTGTATCAATTCCAAATCCTGGAGGATCGGTTAATACCTGAACAGAAGTAAACTGACAACCATGACTATCTTGAATCATAATCGTGTTGTTTCCTCCACAACCACCTGTAATTGTATTTCCTGCTTGTAAAGCTCCGCCATTCAATGAATATTGATACGTTGGTGTACCTCCTGAAGGAGTAACTGTGATTGTTCCATCACATACGCCATTACAAATCGGGTTTGTGTTGACAAAAGTACCTGAAACTGGTGCTGGTTGTGTAATGATGATGTCTGAGTTTGTCAAACACCCATTTGCATCCTTTACAACTACACTAGTCGTTCCAGCACACAAACCTGTTAATGGATTCGCTAAGACATAAGTAATACCGTTGTTAGACGAATATTGATAAGGTGCTGTTCCACCTGTTGCATTCACTTGAATTTGACCATCACATACTCCATTACAAGATGCAGCGGTTGCTGTAGATGTAAAAGTAAGTTGTGGTGGGGTTGTAATTGTAAATGAAACTGTTCCACTACAACCATTTGCATCCGTTACTGTAGCTGTATATGTTCCAGCCGTAATATTTGTAAACGTATTAGAAGCTTGGAATGGACCTCCAATTGAATAAGTAAATGGTGAAGAACCTCCTGCTAATCCAATAATCACAGATCCATTAACACCTCCAAAACAACTTACGTTTGTTTGGCTCAATATTGAAGCAACTGGTGCATTTGTAGCTACAATTGTTATAATCAAATTTCGAGTACAACCACGATTGTCTGTAACCTCAACTGTATGAGTACCTGGAGTCAATCCACTAAAAGTAGGACTAGCTTGACTTGCTCCACCATCAATGGTATAGGTATAAGGTGCAGTTCCTCCAGAAGGGGTAACCGTTACAGAGCCACTATTTGCTCCACAATTAGCTGGAGAAATAGATGCTTGCGTTAAATTCAAAACGGCAGGCTGTGTAATATTTTGATTGATAATAACTGTACAGTTATTTGCATCTCGAATAGTTACTGCATACGTTCCATTACACAAACCGGTAAACACATTCGATGCTTGAAAAGCGCCTCCATTTAAACTGTATTGATAACCAGGCGTTCCTCCTGCAGCAGTTACCGTAATTGTTCCGTTACAAGCAGCATTACAAGAAACATTCACAGCTGCAATCGTTCCACTTAAAACAGTAGGCTGGGTAACAGTAACATTCGCTGTAGCAACACAACCAGAATTATCAGTCATGGTGACAGTATACGGCCCAGCAGCTAAACCTGTAGCTGTTTGTGATATTTGACCACCACCAGTCCAAGAATAGGTATAAGGAGCTAAACCTACAGGTGTTGCAGTTGCAGTTCCTGTTGGAGACCCATTACAAAGTATATTTGTATTTACTGCGGTAACACTACAACATGGTGGACCAGCAGCAATTGTAAAATTACCTGTCGTTGTACATCCATTTGCACCTGTTACCGTAAAAGTATAATTCCCATCAGGTAAATTCGTAAAATTGGCCGTAGCTCCAGCTGCATTCCCCTCAACGACAGAGCCAGTTGCAGGACCAGTAATATTGACCGTATATGGACCTGCTCCTGGAGCATTATCAATAACAACCGATCCATTATTGTAATTCGCACAAGATTCTGCTGTTGGAGTAACTGTTGCAGGCCCTAAGCCTGAAAAATTAACTGTAACCTGATCATTATCTGTTACAGTGGTTCCATCACATCGATTATAAGTGACGACAGATGTATAAGTGGTACTGGCGGTTGGACACACGTTAATTGTATTTCCAACACCTATTTGAGTGGCTCCTTGAAACCAAGCAACCGAATAGTTAGGAGCTCCCGTTGGAGTAAAACGCCATGCTTCTGGAGTTGCGGTAGGTACAGTCCATGATGGAATTCCATTTCTACCAGGAGCCGCAATACCTGTTGTTCCAGCCGGATTTTGAATACCAACAATTCCATACCCTTGATGCCATGTATTACAAGCATCTTTTCTAGCAATGTAAACATCTATCACATTCGTTGTTTCATACAAAACCATCATGTGAGTACTTCTCATAGCATTGCATTGAAAATGGCCCAAATCATTAAAAGAAACAACAAAAATCCGACAAGGAGCCGTTCCTAGCAAGTACCATGTAACCGATCCAGCCACTGTAGGATCAATATCATGTCCTACTCCAAATATATCACCTCTTGAAACAAGACTCGCATTAGGGACTCCTCCAACATAACTAAAACCTGATCCTGCATTTGCAAATGCAGTTCCAAACTTAATCCCTCCATTAGAGCTTACTGTACACGTATTATAGTTTGTTCCATAATAACAAAAATTAAAAGGTAAGTTAATTGCAGGGGAAAATACGTCATCCGTTCCAACTGAAACAGCTGTTCCACCAGTTTGATTATAAGCAATTGGTGGAGTATGCGGAATCGCACTAACAGAATATGTATTTGTTGCACCCGTAGCAAAAGGCGTGGCCGTTAAATTCGTACACGGTGTAGAACACGGAAGTGTTTGATCTGGTCCAGCATCAATATTCGGACAACCCGGAAATTGGGATAGCGAAACCGTTGAAAAGCCCAAAATAAAGACAAAAAGCAATGCTATGTTGCAAATTCCTTTCAAAGTAGTAGTTATTCTCATAATCGTAAAAGTGTAGCTCAATGTATTGACTATAAATTTCATTAAAGGTTGCCTGAATTGTTAGTTTTTTAAATAATTTAAAATCCAAACCTTCTGTTTCTTCTTCGTTTTATAGTCATTAAATGTGGTGGAAGCGAGTTCTTGATCTAATGAATATAAAATCACCACATAAAAATAATTATTGGATTCATTGATAACCAAATAGGAATTTGGATATTCCGCTAAATTTTTAGATAGCATCAAATCTGCATTTTGTCTATTAGAGAAAACGCCAGTAATAACATAAAATCCATCAGGAGATTCACTTTTATCCAAATTCACAAAATGATATCCTTTGGCAACTGGGATAACCTCAGGAGCTGTATTTTTAGGTTTTACAGTATCCACTACTGGAACAACAACCTTCGCTAAGTCATTCAAAGAGTCTTTTTCTTTTTGAATTCGATCTTTTTTAGCTTGATCCTCTAACATTCTTTTCAATTGATTTTCTAAATCATCTTTTAATCGTTGAATCGAATCTCTTTGTTTAATTGCTAAATCATCCGTAACCTTTACTTCTTTTTCTACAATCTGGATTTCTTTTTCCCGTTTCCCTTTGAATGAAAAACCTAAGAAAACTTCATGATTCATTCCTGTATTATATTGTTTTAAAGATCCAATTAGTAACTCATAACTATACCCTACTCTCAAAAAATCAAATAAGCGAACACCTGCATTGAACTGAACTGCATAATCTGATTTATAAGTTGCAGATGCCCAAATCATGTTATTGTAAATAGCCATTGCAGAAATATCATATTGCAATGGAACACTGGGTAGGTATCTCAAAACAGCATTCGGTCTAACAATGAATTTTTCACCTACATGAAAATCATATTCCAAAGACATCATGTAATGTCTTTCCAATTGATAATAACCCCTGCTTTTTTCTTTTGCATACTTCACCTTCCCTCCGATTATCTGAGGAACAGAAATTCCGATTTTCAAATCCTTCCAAGCATACACCAAACCAACATTCATATCAAAAACAGGAGCGGTTGGTCTAAGACCAGTTAAATAGGGATCATTAATCTCTTGAGCATTGATTTTATCGTAATCTATGCGGTTGTCCAAAACACCCGCTGAAACTCCAAAACGGATAGAATGCGCTTCATTGATTGTCAATTTGTAGCTATAATTCAAACTTGACATTAATTGCTGTTGAATCCCTTGATTTTGATGTGCCACGACAATTCCCAACCCCATTTTACCCTTTGCAATTGGACCTTCAACTGTGAGATAATTATTGACAGCAGTAGAACCAAATGAAGAATATCGTTGATTTCGAACAAAGCTCGCGTTTACATAATCGCTAGCACCTGTAAAAGCTGGATTGTAAATAAATGGATTAATCAAATAATGATTGTAAAAAGGAACTTGCTGTCCAAATGAACTTCCCCAATACAAAAACGCAAAGATAAGTAGTAGTATTTTATTCATTTCCTAATAATGTTATTGTTCCTTTATACTCCTCCTCAGTCCCCCCTTTTTGAACAACATAATAATAGGTTCCATTAGGTAATTTAGATCCTTTGTAATCACCAACCCATTCATTCTTATAATCACCACTTTCAAAAATTAATTTTCCATATTGATTAAAGACCTTCACATCTGTCATTGGAAAAAATTCAACTCCAGTAATATTCCAAGTATCATTAACAAGGTCATTATTCATGGTAATCACATTTCTAATATTGAATTGAATCGGATCCATTACAGTAATGACAACCGTATCCCTTCCGACACATCCAGTTCCGTCTATCACATAATAAACATAATTAGTTGTGGTACTTGGTGTAGCAATCGGATTTGTAATCAGTGAATCAGACAATGTTGATCCAGGCATCCAAATTCCGGTAACCCCTCCAGAACCATTCAATGTAACGGTTTCACCAATGTAAATTGCGGTATCATTTCCTGCATTCGAGACAGGAGCAGGAATCATAGTAATTGTTACTGTATTTGATGTTAATGGAGGACAAACTCCATTAATTGCAACAACTTGAAATTGAATATCACCAGTAATTGCAGGAGTCATTATATGGTTTGTATCCGAATTTGCAATAGTTTGCCAAGTTGCTCCATTATCTAATGAAAACTCCCAGCGAAGGGAATCTGCAACTGCACCAACCAAACTTAAACTGTCTGTGGTAAACTGACACACACTATTGTCCTGATTCAAAACTCCAATTACCGGAGGCGTATCTAATTTAATAATAGCCGTATCTGAATAAAAATCTGGACAAAACCATCCATCCAGATTAACCCTATAAATGGTTGTAACACTTTGTCCACTATAATCATAAGAACTTGTTGTATTCGTCATGGGATTCCAAATAGTTCCAGAATCAGTAGATGATTCCCAATCTATAATTGTGGATGAATTTCCTGATAAACTCAATATACCATTAACCAAAGCAGCACAAACAGTATCTGATTGCCCTAAAGATGGCTGAACTGGTATAGATTGTACAAAAATGATTGCTGTATCTGAGATAACATCCGGACATTGCCCTCCTTCAGTGATCATTCGGTAATAGGTTGTTTGAGTCAGATTCACATAATTATAAATCCCACTAGTATTTGTAACCGAATTCCATATAAAACCATTATTTGACCATTCCCAACCCAAAACAGTTCCGAAAGATCCTGTTCCACTCACAACTCCAGTAGCATTAGTAATACACAAGGAATCAGATCCTGTCAAAACAGTTTGAGGATAAATCGGATCTACATAAATCAATGCCGTATCCGAATACGCATCGTTACATGCACCGCCATCAACTAATACGCGATATATGGTTGAGGAAGTAAGACCCGTATAATTATAACTTGTAGCTGGACCACCAACAACAGTCCATGGACTTCCTCCAGTTGTTGAATACTCCCATTGAACCACGGGCATCGAATTTCCTGAAAGATTCAAAACACCATTCGCCAAATTTTCACACAAGGAATCTGATCCCAAAATAGTACCTGCAACTGGCGGTGATTGCACAGTTATTGTCGCAAAACTGGAAGTATCATCGGGACAATATCCACCATCAATCAATACATGATATTGTGTGTTTTGATTCACATTTGCATAAGCATAAGAAGGTGTAGTATTATTTGGGAGCGTTGGCGTCCAAGTGGAACCACCATTTGTTGAAGACTCCCAAGATGTAATTGTACCATGGGTCCAACCAGAAAGCGAAAGTGTCCCTGCATTTGCACCTTGACAAACGGTAATATCTGACATTACTGTACCTGGAACAATTGGACAATCATTCTGAACTGTCCATTGAAGTGTATCATTTAAATGATTTGGATCTAGCGGTCTACTCACCCAAACCTTTACAATATGCGCGCCACATGCAGATAAATTAGCTTTCACTGCAAAGCTAAAATTCCAAGAAGCACCTGCAGTTAAATTGGACGATAAGGGCTGATTTACTGCACTTCCTCCATCAATGGTATAGTATACTTGAATAGTATTTGACAACATAACCCCTCCAGAGTTATTATTAACCAAAACAGTAACTGTTTCCAAGTTTGACAAAGAACATCCTGAGTTTGGTGAAAAATGATTTTGTAACCAAACATCCTGCGCGCTTGTTGTATGCGCAAAAGTTACAGATAAAATCAACAAAAATATATATTGGCGAAGCATAGAGTATAAGTGTTGAGAAGCTAAAGTATTAAATTTTCAAACATTAACTAAAGTCGAAATTAACAGTTTTTTACAAGTATTCCAAATAAGGAATGGTTATCTTTATGGTAACTAATTTAATTCCTTTCATTAACTACGCGCGTTAACGACTTATGGATTTATTTTCTTCAAAAGAATAATAAGTGTTTTATATCAGTATATTCTATGAAAAATTTCACGAAAGCAATAATTTCAACCTTTTTTTTAACTATTAATTTTTATTTATTCAGTCAAAACCAAGAACTTAGCCCTTCAAATTTTAATGACTCTATTCAGAATAGAGGAATTCAATTACTCGATGTAAGAACCTCTAACGAGTATAATCAAGGCCATATTAAAGATGCATTTCAAGCCGATTGGAATTCTAGCGATCAGTTTAAAGAACGGGTTTTATCTTTGGATAAAAATAAACCCGTTTATGTTTATTGTTTAGCAGGTTCTAGAAGTTCAGCAGCTCAAAAATGGCTTATAAAAGAAGGTTTCAAAACAGTTGTCAATTTAAAGGGAGGGATAAACGCTTGGAATTTAGAGGATCTCCCATTAGAAGGAAAGAAAGATGTGGAACAAATAAAACTCTCTGATTTTTTAAATTCTATCCCAAAAGACAAAACAATTTTAATTGATATCGGGGCAGAATGGTGTCCACCGTGCAAGAAAATGAAGCCAATTATAGAAGAGCTGGAACAAGAAGGAATTGTAATTCTGAAAATAGACGGCGGAGCTCAAACTCAATTAGCAAAGGACTTAAAAGCAGAAACATTCCCCACTTTTATAGTTTACAGAAACGGAATAGAAAGTAAGAGAGTGAGTGGTGCTTGTTCGAAAACGAAACTGAAAGAATTGCTGGACTAGCTTTTTATTTACTCAAAAGAGCGATTGCTTCTTCCCTATCTTTCCAAATATCATCCAAAGTAAGTTGAAAAGCTGGATTTCTACTTAACCAACCTTCCAAATAGTGTTTATGAATCATCACTTTCCAATCACTTACTTGATTTGGATCAATACGCTGTTCACGAACCAGTCTAGGAATAATTCTTTCCAAACCATTCGAAGTATCCGTATAATCGAAGCGCTCACCGTTATATCGAAGATAACAATGACATTCAGGAATATTGGAATAGGGTTTATCCTCAAAGAAACCAGTCAATTTAGAATGAGTTTCTTCATTCATTAAAAAAATCCCTGCAATCAATTCAATTTCAGGATGACTATTTTCTAAAGCCAGTTCGGACAACAAGGCATGTTTTGATGAACACGTTCCCTTCGCTTCTGAAAGCACCAAACTAAAATCTTCCCGATTGGCATTCCGACCATAAGGAAGCTGCGCTATGTAATCACACGCTTCTTTAAATGAGTTGATCCCCTTGTTTCGAAAAGAATCAGAATAAGGCTCGTTAGATGTAAGTTCGAAGTCAATCATATTAATTATAAATGAGGTAATTATCAATTATCAAGAACTGAATCTCTTCTTGATAATTATTCCATTGATCATTTATAATTACATCCCAGGCATCCCGCCTTTCATCCCCTTCATTTGCTTCATCATACCCATCATGTTCTTCGGATTACTCATCATTTTCATCATTTTCTTTGTATCCTCAAACTGTTTCAGTAATTTATTCACTTCTTGAATATTCGTTCCTGAACCATTGGCAATTCGTGTTTTACGTGTACCATTCATCAAAGAAGGATTTGCACGTTCTTTTGGAGTCATTGAAAAAATAATCGCTTCAATATGCTTAAACGCATCATCCTGAATATCCACATCTTTCACAGCCTTTCCCATTCCCGGAATCATTCCCATCAAATCTTTGACGTTACCCATCTTTTTGATTTGCTGAATTTGACCTAAGAAATCGTTGAAATCAAACTGATCTTTTTGAATACGTTTCTGAAGTTTACGCGCTTCTTCTTCGTTGAATTGTTCTTGAGCACGTTCCACTAAGGACACAACATCACCCATTCCCAAAATACGATCAGCCATTCGTTTCGGATAGAATACATCCAATGCATCCATCTTCTCGCCCGTTCCAACAAACTTGATGGGCTTATCTACAATTGACTTAATTGACAATGCAGCTCCACCACGTGTATCACCATCTAATTTGGTTAATACAACGCCATCAAAATTGATACGGTCATTAAAAGCTTTTGCAGTATTTACAGCATCCTGACCTGTCATGGAATCCACCACAAACAACGTTTCAGTAGGATTAATTGCTTTTTTAACACGTGCAATTTCATCCATCATTGCCTCATCAACAGCCAAACGACCAGCAGTATCGACAATCACTACATTAAAACCTTTACTTCTTGCGTAAATAACCGCATCTGTTGCAATTTTAACAGGATCTTTTTCTTCTTTATTGGAGTAAACCTCTATTCCCAATTGCTCGCCAAGAACATGCAACTGATCAATCGCAGCAGGACGGTAAACGTCACAAGCAACTAATAGTGGCTTTTTATTCTTTTTTGTTTGAAGGTAATTTGCCAATTTCCCAGAGAAAGTCGTTTTACCAGAACCTTGAAGTCCCGACATTAAAATGACTCCAGGTGTTCCTTGAATTTGGATTTCACTTTCGTTCCCTCCCATTAACTCAACCAACTCCTCATGACAAATCTTAATCATTAACTGACTAGGAGAAATTGCCGTTAACACATTCTCACCCATTGCTTTATCTTTCACACGAACCGTGAAATCTTTAGCAGTTTTAAAATTCACATCGGCATCAAGAAGCGCTCTACGAACCTCTTTTAATGTTTCTGCAACATTTATTTCAGTAATTTGTCCTTGTCCTTTTAAGACTTTAAAGGCGCGTTCAAACTTATCGGTAAGATTATCAAACATGTTATTGAGCGATTTTTTTGAGACACAAAGATACGACTAATTCAAAATGCAAAATTCAAAATGCAAAATTATTGTCGAAGCAAAAATTCCCTAAATCTCTTTTTGAATTTTCAGTTCAGAATTTAACTAAAGCACTATATCCGACTAAACCAAGAGATTGTGTCATTATGCCACCAATGAAAGTAGAATCGTTTACAAACGAAAGTGTACCCGCCAAGCGGTAACTATTCACACTTTGAGGATGATCTTTTAGATTCATATAGGTTAAGCGTTTTTTATTGCTTCCATTCGCATCCATGATCCACCAATCTGCTCCTTGCAACTGACCTGGAAAAATATCACATCCTTCCCCACTCATATATACAATTCGTTGTCCATTTGGAGTATAGGTTGGTGCCTGTGAAAAACTTTCTGTGGTGAGTTTGGTCGTATTTCCTGTCGTTAAATCAATCCGATAAATAGGTGTCGCTACCAAATTATGAGATTCAAACGTACTGTAAACCAATATATCTGTTTTTGAAGGACTAATACTTTCCACTTCTCCACCAGCCAATTCATTATTTGGTTGATACGTACGAACATTTGAAAAAACAGGTTGCGGATTCCAAGTCACATCTACCACTTTAAACACATAAGCTCCAGCTGCTAAATTCAAATCCAAAAAAACGGGCGCTTGGATGCGTTCTGTCCATGAAAACATCGTTCCATCACTAGAAATAGCTCCATGAATAATTCCATGGTTGTAATCATTGGGAAAATTGGTCATTTGCCAAGCCTGACTTCCATCTCGTTTGATAATCCATAAATCAGTGTATGCTCCGTAGCCTGGAATGGCATCTTCAGGAGTTCTCGTATGACCACTTTCGGTTACATAATCCGTTTTTTCAACGTAACAGTACAAATATTGACCAGTTGGATCCCATTCTTCAGCCCATTGATGCCTGTTTGAAGCCCAACCTGGGTAAGTTAGCTGTGTCTCTCCTGTTCCATCGAAATTCGAAATATAAATCTTGTAAGTTCCGTCAGGATCTGGTTTACTGTAAGCCACACTGTTTGTTGCTTGGTTGTAAATAACGCCCATTGCACTTTCCTTATAAACTTCCATTGAAGCGTAAGTAGTACCACTGTTGATAGGATCTACGGTTTTCTTTTTACAAGAAATTAGAATAAAGCCAATCAGTAAAAAAGAAAATAAAACAGTAGTAGCTTTCATAATCAATCACTTACAATTACGAACGAATATATTACATAATTACGAATGGGAAAGACGTAAGACAATAGACGCAAGACTGAAAATTAGTCTATTGTCTTTCATCTGAAGTCTTTTTCAGTCCCAATTTGGAATTTTTTCTACTATAAACGAAGTAAATCACCAAACCGATACATAGCCAAATAACAAAAGCTATCCAATTTCTAAGTTCAATCTGACTCATCATGTACAAACAAGAAAGCAATCCCAAAAGCGGAATCAACGACAAATTCTTGCGAATCGTAACAATGGTAATAAACAGAGTAAACAAGATAAAAATCCATGTTGGAATCTTATGTGCAAAATGAGAGAATCCACTATTGTATAATCGCTTTCCAGAAACTCCAATTGGCTTTAAGGCATTTTCAATAGAAATCTTTGGCCCTTGCTCAAAATACTTCTCCAAATCAGAATCCATTAGCTTCAATCCTTTTTCATCGTATCCTTCCAAAAAATGAATCAATCGGTCTTTTGTTTTTTGATCCAACTCAGAAGCTATTTCCGCTTTCGATGAGCTTTTGATTCCTCTCAAAGAAGTTTTCAAGTCAATTTTTGGTTCTTGCTCGAAATAGGCCAGCAAATCAGATCCAACAAGAGAAAATCCAGCTTTATCGACTAAAATGATACTTTCTTTCAACTGAGCAGATTCCTTTTCCGATAAATCAACAATCAAATCTTTTGTTTCTTTCAATTCCGATTGATTGGTTAGGAATCCCATTAATTCAGGTTTATATTGAGTAAATCCAAGAATAATTGCTCCAGCTACTAAAAACGGTAATACATATTTCCCATTCATATAAGGAGTTCTGAATTTTCCACGAGGAATATCCGTTCTGTTTTGAAGAATCAATACTCCACCGCAAACAAGTACAAAAGCAAATAGAGTTCCGATACTACACAAATCCGTTACCATCGTCAAATTCATGAATAATGCTGGAACTGCAACAACAAAACCAACAACGATAGTTGCAAATGAAGGTGTTTTGTATTTCGGGTGTACTTTCGAAAATTTCTTTGGCAACAATCCATCTCGAGACATCGACATCCATATACGTGGCTGCCCCATTTGGAATACCAACAAGACGGAAGCCATCGCAATAACGGCAGAAACAGCAATTATTCCCGACATCCATTTCAAATCTATTTCGCGGAATACAAATGCCAAAGGATCACCAACAGCCAATACTTTGTAATTCACTAAACCTGTCAAAATCAGAGAAATAATCACATACAGAATAGTACAAATGATAATTGCCCACATCATTCCTCGAGGCAAATCTCGTTGTGGGTTTTCACATTCTTCAGCAGTTGTTGAAATGGCGTCAAATCCAATATAGGCAAAGAAAACAGCTGAAACTCCTTTCAAAATCCCAGAAACACCATTAGGCGCAAACGGACTCCAATTATCTGTGTCTACATAAAAAATACCCACAGCAATGACCAGTAAAATAATCGCTAATTTAATGATTACCATCACATTGCTCGCATTCCGACTTTCCTTCATTCCACGGTAAACAAGCCATGTAATCAATACAATGATAAACAGTGCTGGTAAATCAAAAATAAGGTGAAAATTAAAAATTGTTGGGGCTGTTTCCCATGCCTTATGAGCAGCTTGTAAACTAGCATCTAAGTTCTCAAAGTTTTTACCTCCCTGAATAAGAGCTTCCGCCTCATTGTATCCATTATACGCAGTCAGGTAATCAGTCTGAATCCATTGCGGGAGATGAATATTGACGCCTTCCAACATTCCAGTGAAATAATCACTCCAACTGATGGCCACCGTAATGTTTCCAATGGCATATTCCATGATGAGTGCCCAGCCAATTGTCCATGCAATGATTTCACCAAAAGCAACATAAGAATAGGTATAAGCAGACCCTGCAACTGGAACCATGGAAGCAAATTCAGCATATGCAAAAGCAGCAAATCCGCATGCAATGGCAGTGAAAATAAACAAGAAAATGACAGCTGGCCCACCATTTGAACTAGCTTCACCAATGGTTGAGAAAATTCCAGCTCCAATAATAGCCGCTATTCCAAAAGCTGCTAAATCCCTCACTTTTAAGTGTTTTCCAAGCGTATCATGCCCATCAGCTTGACTTTGTTCGCTAGCTGTCAAGATATCTTGAACTGTTTTTTTTCGAAAGAGGGAATTTTGTTTCATAGTTCTTTGCAAGGAAAGCAAATGTAAGAATATTCCAAAATTAGCGTTACTTAAACCAAAAATGAGCTTATATTCAAAATCCAAAATTTAATTATCTTTACCGCATTATTTTACTTGTATGCTGAAAATTAATCTAATCCTAATTCCTACGCTATTATTAGCGACTTGCGAATTATTTGCCCAATCAAAAGTAGATTTTGATCATTATCAAACAATGGGCTCAAACGGCTCAATACCAGATGACTTCAGTCTTTCCACCTATCAAAAAGTAGAACGAGATATAAAAGTTGACCGTCCTGATTTAGCACCTTCCCTAAGAAGAAAATTTTATACAGGAATTCACACAAGCATTGATGAAATTATTCATTCAGAAGTGTGTTTATTCGGTGATCTTATTTCTATTTATGTGAGAGATATTGCTAAAAATTTGTTGAAAGACGACCCAACAACATTCAATGAATTGCGTTTCTACACCTTAAAATCGAATGAAACGAATGCTTTCTCAACCGATCAAGGAGTTATATTCGTAACCACTGGGTTAGTTTCCCAAGTAAGTAGTGAAGCCCAAATTGCTTATGTTTTGGCGCATGAAATTGCCCATTACAAGAGAAAACACGTTTTGGAGCGCTTCAAACAAAAAACGGTTTTGAAAAACGCTAACTACTACGAATTAAGCACTTACAGCAAGGATAGAGAATTAGAAGCTGATTCTGATGCAATTGAATTGTATAAAAAAGCAGGATACGATGAAGCTTTAATCGAACCTACTTTTGATGTATTGATGTACGCTTACTTGCCATTTGATGAAGTAAAAATACCAATGGACTTCTTTAATTCAAAAGAATTCTACATGCCTTCATTTAAATTTCCGAAAGAAGAATTCCCTATTACAGCAGAAGAAAACTATAACGATAGCAAGAGTTCTCATCCAAATATCTCAAAACGCAAGAAACAAGTTGTAGATGTGTTAGAAAAAGGAACTAGCTGGAAAGGAAATGCAACAGTAGTTGGCGGAAATCGTTTTGCGGAAATTAGAAACATTGCACGATTTGAATCTATCAGAAATAGCATATTAGCTTTGGACTTAACAAACGCTTTGTATTCCATATATGTATTGGAAAAAGAGTTTCCAAATTCAGAATATTTGAAATCAATGAAAGCTAAAACATGGCTTGCTTTGGCACAGTCAAAATCTGCATCCTTGTCCAAACCTTTTGAAACTAAATTACACAAAGAAGGAGAAATTGCTATCCTTCATTCTATTTTAAAGAAAATGGAAAAGGCAGAAATGTCCACCATTGCTTTAAGAGAAATCTATGATATCAAGTCAAGTAATCCCAACAATTCAGAAATTCAAGCTATTTACCAAAGAATGGTGGAAACTGCTGCAACTACAAAGCAATTTTCATTGGAGGCATTTTCGAAGTACGATTACAGCACTGCAATTGTAAAAAACAAAGACTACAATGATTCAATCGCTAAAATTCCGGTGGATACCTTGAAGAAGAATGAAGCAGTTCAAAACACAGGTTCTAAATACGATAAAATCAAGAAAAAGCGAACTGCAGATGGAAACATTGATGCGCAAGTATTTGATTCAACAAATTATTACCTCTATGGTATGCATGATATTATGTCGGATAGCGGATTTGTAAAGCAATTCAAACTTGCGTATAATAAATCATTGAATAGCAAAGAAAAGGATTCTTTAGCACGCGAAAACAAATCAAAATTAATTCCAACAATTCCTGATTTGAAATCAAAATCCATTGCTTTAGTAGATACAGATGTTGAAATTGCTGAATCTTCTAAAAAAACGATCAAACTTTCAGAATCAATCAAAACACATGCTACAGAATTAATCTTAGCTGAAGGTAGCAAAAATGGATATACAATCAATACAGACAATGCTCCTAATAACTTAACGATTGAAGGAATCAATGCATTCATGTATATCAAATCTGCCTTAAGACAGAATGAGAATTATGGAAAAGTAGATTTTTTCCCCATCGATTATGTAGTTATTGAAGAAATGTCTAAGAAATATAATTCAGATGTCATTTTGATTCCAACCATTTTTTACTTGGATCAGAAAAAAAGTGAACCGATGGAAATCGCAAGACCCGTTCTTGCAACGTGGTATATTCCTCCTGTGGCATTGATGTTACTGACAGGAAAACTTCTAGATTCTCAAAAAACATTAATCAATTTCATTGGAATTGACTTAAAGACTGGACATGCAGATTATTCGGAAGTTTACTTAATTAGTGGAAGACCTTCCAAAGTACTTCTAGGATCTAAGTATTACGAAATTTTCAAATCAACAAATTAATCAGACATGTCTAAATTAATAACAACATTGATTGTTGGAATTTTATTTCTTTCCGCAGCACATTCATACGGACAAACAACTTCAGCAAAGAAAAAATCAACTATTGGATTCTATGGTAAGCGCTTCGTGATGCAATTTGGAGGGGGTATTCATCACAATACTTTACTGAAATTTGCCAGTTCCTATGAAAGAGATATGAGAAATAGTACTTATTATGAAAAATATAGGAGTGAAACGAAGTCAGATCAATTTAATTATAGTGTTTATGGAAATCTTGGGGTTGTAATCGGTAAACGAACTACTTTCTCTGTGGATTTCAATTATTACTTTGGAAACATGGTTCTTAGAGGCTATGGAGGGAAGGAATTTTATGACAACTTGGGGAACTATACTTCCATAGCAGGAATTGACGGTAGAATTTCATACAATACGATTCGAATCATGCCCCGAATAGAAATAGGATCTCGAAGCTCAAGTGCACCTGTTGGCTTGGTAAATGTTTTGGGAATAGGTGTAGAAATGTCTAAAGCAAAATCAGGAAGATATATAATGGTAGACCCTCAATATATCTCTGCGATTGGAAACCCTTACGAAAAGAACATGACCTTTGTTGATGAGTTTGCATTCAATCTCACGGTTCAATATGGTTTAGAATATCGTCTACCAATAACCAAAAATATTGCTTGGAATTTTGGTGGATATCTCCATTTGAACTTACCTATTTCTGTCATCGCAAATGAGTTTATTGGTTTAGATTTCGGCGATTACGATCCTTACGGAAATAAAAACTGGGATCGAGAAATGAAAGATCGTTTATCGTTGACAAGACTTCAAAATTTATTTAGTTTGCGTACAGGCTTAGTAATTATGCTTTAAATCTTTTGAATGTACAAACTAACAATTCATCTTCTGTGGATTATTTTAGTGAGTTCTTCCTATTCTTTTTCTCAAACGAACAACGAAGTAGGTAGACCTAAAAAGAACAAACAAGCTATTGGATTTTATGGCAACCGTTTTTTTATTCAATTGGGAGGAGGAATTCATCACAACAGTATTTTGAAGATTATTAGTCGCAATGAACGACATTACCGTCAATACTATTACCAGTATTTAGGAGGTTCCAAAAATGCGGATCAATTTAATTACAGTGTTTATGGAAATTTAGGAGTACAATTAAACCCGAATATTGCCTTAACAGTTGATTTCAATTACTATTTCGGGAATATGTTCATTGATAATTATGGATATAGAGAAGTCTACAATGAGAATACTTCGAGCATGGAAATCACACTTGGAAGAACAGCTCGGATTAACTACCGCACGATTCGAATAATGCCCAAAATTGAACTTGGTTTACATGGTTCCAATTCCCCCATCGGATTAGTCAATGTAATTGGTTTGGGCGTTGAATTGTCAACTGGAGTTTCTAAAAATTATGATGCTTTCATCAATGATGAATACAATTATCTGGAACAAACTACCACTGGAACCTACGCTCCCAACACTCCCTTTTCTTTTTCCAGGAAACCAGGAATTAACATCACTGCCTTATACGGATTGGAATATAGATATCCATTAACCAAAAGTATCGCATTAAATTTTGGCGGCTATTTAACCTTAAATATTCCTGTTCAGGCCTGGTTAACAGATGCAGATATTTTTGGGAAAATCGATATGAAAACAGATTCTTGGAAATTTTCAAGACAATTATCTATTTACCGTTTTCAAAATTTGGCAAGTTTTAGAGTTGGAGTCATGTTTATGCTTTAAAGCATAAATCCATATTCAAAACCACACCTTTCTATTCTTTTTTATATCTTCACCCTGTTAGTAATAACCTATTTATAATCATTTTAATCCAACTAAAATGAAAGCTTCTATTCTACTATTATTCCTTTTGGCTGTATTTTCAATACATTCTCAAGATCTTAGCTTTTACAATAAGCGATTTCAATTGACACTTGGAGCTGGAGGAAACTTCAACCTCGTTTCATACCTATCAGATGGAAATGAACGTTCTTTTAGAAGTTACCACAGAGGCACTGAATTTTATAAAAAATCCTCCAAAGGACTTTTTAATTATTCCTTTCATGCAACGGTTGGCTATTCATTAACCAAAAAACTGGGATTATCAATAGACTTCAATTACTTACATGGAAGCGCACTCTCACTAAGAGCTTATAATGTAAAGTACACGCAATCTTATGATGTAAGATTCGAATATAGAAGCTATCGAATAATGCCTCGTGTTGAATTTAGCGCAAAGAATAATTCAAATGCCCCTGTCGGACTCACTTATATCGTCGGATTGGGTATCGAATTTACTGTAGGTATTTCAAAAAATTACCCATCGAATTATTACACATACAATACGTACGAAAAAGTATTCAAGTATCAAAAAATCAGTTTCTCCCGATCTCCAAAACTAGCAATGACTTCACTTTTGGGAGCTGAATATAGAATACCAATTACTCGATGGATGGCAATAAATCTTGGTGGTTATTTCCATTTAAATCTCAACCCTTCATTGATAATCTTCAATTCGGAGTATTCCTCCCCTGATGATAGAAATGAACGAAAGATACTACAATCGAGACTTTCCAATTTATTCAGTTGCAGAGCTGGAGTCATGTTTATGATTTAAAGCATAAATTAATTTTCCAACCTTTTTGTTAAATAAGCATTTAAAAAGGAAACAAATGTTACCATTTAAATAAAAACGGAAAAGGTAATCATGTAATGTTGTAATTTTAGAAAAAAATAAACTATGAAATTAAATTTACTATTAGCTACGAGCTTACTTACAGGAGCTGCATTTGGTCAGTTCACACAAGCAAATGAACCAACAATTGGGAATACGCGTATCATGTACGTTCTAGATTCTAACGCAGTAAATTACGCTACTGCAACTGCGACATGGGATTACAGTACCACTATTGGTTACCCTAATTCATCTAAAACAGTTCTTGTTGTTGATGCTACTACAACTGCAAATGCGAGTAACTATGCTGGTGCTACAAAAGCAATTGAAATCCCAGGTTTTACAACAAGTTATTTTTCTTCTACAGCTAGTGATCGATCATCTCAAGGATACGTTTTCGAAACTGGACCTGGTCAAACAGTTCAAGTTAGATTCGATGCGAATCCAGCAAAATTAATGAATTATCCCTATGCTTTAACAAATACGCTGACCGATACTTACTCAGGTGACTCTCAAGTTCCGGTTCTTGGTAGTGCAGCAACATCAGGTACAATTACCACAACAGTTGATGGTACAGGAACATTGAAATTGAATGCTACAACTACACTGAACAACATTACTCGTTTCAAAATTGTTGATAATGCAACTGCTACTACATTAGCTGGGCCTGTAGTTGTTGAGAGAGTTCAATATGAATATTACGATCTTTCTGTTACTACAAATGGTTTACCTGTTTTTGTTCACTCAAATCTTAAAGTAACAAGTAATTTATTTAATTTGGATCAAACACTAGTTATGAGTAGTGTTGCTCCAGATGAGTATTTAGCGCTTTCTAAAAACAATAAAGCAACTTTTGGTGTGTATCCAAACCCTGCAAATGAATCAGTTCTTATTTCTGGATTATCTGGAAATGAAACAGTTTCTATTATTGACATGGCTGGAAGAACAATCTTGACTGCTCAAAACGCAGGAACATCACAATCATTCAATGTTTCTGATGTTCAAGCTGGTATTTATACAGTAGTAGTTCTTTCTAACGGAAATGCAACAACAAAAAAATTGACTATCAACTAATAAATAGTCATCATAACTTAGAAAAAGTCCCGCATATGTGGGACTTTTTTTGTTACCCTGACTTTCTTTTTTCTTTTTTCCTTTTTATTTCATAAATTAGCTACCCAATCTTTTGGAATAACTATTACTACAATTGAGGTATTTGGAAATTCAAATTTATTTTGATCCTTTGTACCAACTACGCAAATGAAAATGAAGAACTCTCTCCTTCTACTTACTGCTTGCCTTTTACTCCAAAGTAATTTATTTGCTCAATGTAATGCAGATGCAGGTCCTGATGTAACAGTTTGTCTTGGAGCATCCACAGTTCTCGGTGGAACTCCTGCTGGAACTGGGGCGGGAACATTAACTTACTCGTGGTCTCCAGCTACAGGACTCTCTTGTACTACATGTGCAAACCCAACACTCACAGCAACAAGTAATCAAACGTATACACTCACTGTTACCTCATCTTTAGGATGCACAGACGACAATAATGTGACGATTACAGTAGCACCTCCTCCAACAGCTTCATTTAACTTTACAGGCAACAACAGTTGTTCCAATATTCCCATTCAATTTACAAATACCTCCACTGGAACAGGACTCAGTTATGCTTGGAATTTTGGAGATCCTAGTTCTGGAGGACAAAATACTAGCTCTCAAACAAATCCTACACATCAATTCAATTTAGTTGGTACTGGAAGTCAAAATTACACAGTCACATTAGTTGTTACGAATTCAAATGGGTGTACCTCAACTATTAGCCAAACAGTTACAATTAATGCGCTTCCAAATCCAGCATTGATCGATCCGATTGCCGAAATGCGCAATTGTGATGGCTCAAACTTTACCATGACCGTTTTTGATGCTTCTTCAACTACGGCCATTTCAAACTATACTATTCAATGGGGAGACGGTACTCCAGACTTTAATTCAGGTACTTTTCCTGGAGGTGGATTATCTCATAATTACACCACTGCAGAGATTTTTACGTTGGATTATACCGTAACTGGAAATAATGGCTGTGTTCAAACGGTTTCCTACAACATTGCGAATATTACTAATCCGGCTATTGGTGCTGCAAATCCAGGAGCTACAACAGGCTGTGGACCAATAACACTTTGTTTTCCACTGAGTAATTATACCTCCAATCACAACACCACTTTTTACGTGGTCAATTACGGAGATGGGTCACCTACAGACACCTTATCTCATCCTCCTCCAGCAACTATTTGTCATACTTACACAACTTCATCATGCGGACAAGCTGGTAATCAATTTGTATTCCGAATTAAAGCAATTAATTTGTGTGATAGCAGTGAAGCTTCTATCTCCCCTATCCGTGTTTATACTGGACCGCAGGCGAATTTCAATGTTGCAGCAGTAAACAATTGTGTTGGCTCAGCAGTTTCCTTTATAAATTCCACTCAAACGGGATTTAACAGTGCCTGTAGCTCAAATACAGTATTCCAATGGAACTTTGGAGATGGACAAACATTAACAACAACTACTGCTACAAGTCCAACACATATTTACACAGCTCCAGGAACATATACAGTAACGCTAACAACCACAAATACGTGTAGTGTAAATGTGATAACACGCACAGTATGTATTGAAAGTCCACCCACTCCTTCGTTTACAATTACTCCTACTTCAGCGTGTATTCCATTTACTGCTCAAGTAACAGATGCATCAAACTTAGCAAACACTTGTAATGTAACGAGAACTTGGACAGTACTTTTCAATGGAAGTCCTTGTTTACCAGCTTCAGGAGGTTTCTCATTCGTGGGGGGAACTAATGCTTCATCTGTTAATCCTCAAATTCAATTCACACAAGCTGGAAACTATACGGTAAGACTTACTTTAAGCAATTCATGCGGGTCTTTTGTTACCAATCAGCCAATCGTTGCTCAAAAACCGCCACAAGTGATCATTAATACAGTTCCAAGTGTTTGTGCTGGTTTAAGTGTCAGCCCAACAGCAAGCGTTATTGATTGTTTAGAACCCTCCGATTCCTATTTATGGACTTTTACGGGAGGTTCTCCAAATAGTGTAGCAACGCTTGTTCCTGGAGCAATTTCATATCCAACTGCTGGAACATTTCCTATTTCATTGGCCGTAACGAATGCCTGCGGAACAACAACTGCAAATGCATCCGTGGTTATCCGACCAATTCCTCCAGTCCTCAATCCGCAAGTAAACAGCCCAGTTTGTGCAGGAAGTACTGCCAATTTCACTTCGGATGCTTCTGCTTCCACAACTTATTCTTGGACTGGACCAAATTCATTTACGAGTAATCAGCAAAACTTTAATCTCACGAACGTCACAGCTACTCAGGCAGGAACATACACCGTATTTGGAACTATGGCTGGTTGTCCAGGTCCGAGTTCATCCGTCACATTAATCGTAAATCCAATTCCCGTAATTACAGTGACACCTCCAAGTGCAACAATTTGTAATGGGCAATCCGTTTCCTTGACAGCTTCGGGAGCAACTTCTTATACTTGGAGTCCAGCAACTGGATTATCTGCAACCAATACAGCAACTGTAACTGCAAATCCAACTGCTACTCAAACTTACACCATTGTGGGTTCCAACGGAACTTGTTCAGGAACTACAACTGCTATAATAACTGTGAATCCATTGCCAATTGTAAATGCAGGACCAAATGTCAATCTATGTAATCAACCCATTCCATTTACACTGACACCAACTCCAGCTGGAGGAACGTGGACGGGACCCAACGTAACATCTACAGGAATTTTCACTCCAAGCGGAACTGGAAGTTTCAACCTCGTTTATTCCTTCACGAATGGAAACGGTTGTACCAATACAGATACATTAATCGTCACCGTTACAGATCCAATTCCTGCTTTAGCAGGGCCTGATTCTTCCAAATGCTTCGGCTCTGGGACCATTACCTTAATCGGATCTCCAACAGGTGGAACTTGGAGCGGAACGAGTATTACAGCCGCTGGAATATTTACTCCAAACACCGTTGGAACACACGCATTGGTTTACACGTTTGGTACTGGAACTTGCTTATCGCGGGATACCATGCTCATGACCGTAAATCCATTGCCAATTGTTGACGCAGGACCGAATTTCGCAGTCTGTATCGATGCTGGAATTCAAAATCTAAACGGAACACCTCTTGGAGGAACTTGGACTGGAATTGGAATTACAAATCCAGTTGGAGAATTTACGCCTTCGGTTGCTGGAACTGGTCCAAAAACCTTAACATATTCCTTCACGAATGTAAATGGCTGTTCTGCTTCTGACAATCTGATTGTAACCGTAAATCCATTACCAATTGTAAATGCTGGACCAGATACCACTGCTTGTGATCAACCTAATCCATTTCAATTAACTGCATCTCCAGCGGGAGGAATTTGGACAGGAACGAATGTGAGTTCAACTGGAGTTTTTACCCCAAATGGAACTGGTAACTTTACGTTGACTTACACATTTACCAATGCAAATGGCTGTATTGCTAGTGATATACGAATTGTGACTGTTATAAGTCCGACACAACCAAATGCAGGCGTTGATTTTGCAGTTTGCATCGATGCTCCAAACGTTTCTTTAACTCCAACACCAACTGGAGGAACTTGGAGTGGTTCATTTACAACTCCAGCAGGCATTTTTAATCCAACAATTGCTGGAAGTTTTAATTTGGTTTATACTTTGGGATCAGGTGCATGTTTGCTAAGAGACACATTAGTTGCCCTTGTAAATCCATTGCCGATTGTAAATGCAGGAACTGATTTCTCCATTTGTATTGATGCAGGAATTCAAAACTTAGCCGGAACACCAACTGGAGGAACTTGGACAGGGATTGGAATTACAAATCCGACTGGAGAATTTACGCCTTCCGTTGCTGGAACTGGAGCAAAAACAATCACTTATTCATTTACTGATATAAATGGCTGCACTGCTTCAGATAATCTCATAATCACTGTAAATCCATTACCTGTTGTAAATGCAGGAATGGATACTACACTTTGTGACCAACCTCTTCCCATTCAATTTGTTGGATTACCAACTGGTGGAACTTGGTCTGGAACAGGAATTACCCCTTCAGGACTTTTCACTCCAAGTGTAGTTGGAACTTTTAATTTGATTTACACGTTCACAAATGGATTTGGTTGTACGAATTCCGATACGCGCATTGTAACTGTTGTCAGTCCAGCTTTGGCAAATGCAGGTACTGATTTAGAAGCTTGCATTGATGCTCCAACTATTCAGTTGACTGGAATGCCAATAACAGGAACTTGGACAGGAAGCTTTGTAAATGCAAGCGGATTGTTTAACCCAACGATTGCAGGAACTTTCCCTTTAGTGATTTCAAATGGTGCAGGAAACTGTTTAACAAGCGACACCATGCTATTCACTGTTCATCCTTTGCCAATCGTAAGTGTTGGGGTTGATGTTGAATTTTGTCAAAGCGATACTCCTGTTAACTTCTCTGGAAATCCAGCAAATGGCGTTTGGAGCGGAAATGGAATCACAGATGCTTCGTTAGGAACATTCGACCCAGCAATAGCTCCGATAGCTACAAACACCATCGTATATACATTTACAAATCCAACAACTGGTTGTATTAATCGCGATACGTTGCTTGCAACTGTTCATCCAATGCCCGTAGCGAATTTCACCTATAATCCGATTACTTGTATTGGAACGAATGAACTTTTCACAAATACAAGCACACTGGCGAATCAAAGTGATTGGAGCTTTGGAGATGGAACCTCCTCTTCTACTTCGAATACCAATCATACATACATATCAGCGGGCTTTTACGACATTCAATTACTGGTAACAACTTCTTTCGGCTGTTTAGATTCAATTAGCCATCAAATAGAAGTTCGAATTCCTCCAATGGCTGATTTTATTTTAGCTCCTGATTCTGCTTGTGGACCAATGTTGGTTTCTTTTACCGATTTATCTTTAGGTCAAAGCTTAACTTATAACTGGAATTATGGAAATGGACAAACAAGTACCAATCCAACTCCTCTTTCACAAACGTATCAAGCAAGTAATTTTAGTGATACCAGTTATACCATTACCTTGAACTTAACCAATTTCTGCGGAACCAGCAGTCATTCGGAACAAATAACTGTAATGCCTTCACCAACAGCTGTTTTTGGAACATCTACCAATATCCTCTGTACACCACTCATTCTGGACATGGTGAACAATAGTTTTGGTTTACCTGATACCTACGAATGGATTTTTGGTGACGGAACTACTTCTGACACATCTGGCACAACTCTTCAACACACTTTTTACACTGGAACAGAAGATACCACCTACACTATTCAACTTATTGTGAGCAATGAATGTGGTTCAGACACCGTGCAACATCAAATCACCGTTCTTCCACCACAAGTAAATGCATTTTTCAATATCGACAATCCGATGGGTTGTGTTCCTCACACCATCAATTTGAATCAATTTTCGCAAGGAGCCAGTTTTTCTTCTTGGGATTTTGGGGATGGAAATATTTCAAGTGTATACAATCCTTCACATACTTTTACAACTCCCGGAACATACATCGTTTCACTTTTCGCTGCAGGCTGTGGATTTGATACAACAACGACCATTGTTACTGTTCATCCCTTGCCTCAAATTGATTTTACCTCTCTGGATTCTGTTTGTGTGAATCAAGGATTTATCTTCAATAACTTGAGCTCGGGAATTGCTTCAATTAGCTGGGATTTTGGAGACGGAACAACTTCTACTCTAACCAACCCAACACACAGTTATTCGAGCGGTGGATTTTACACAGTAACCTTATCTGGGATTAGTCAAACTTATGGTTGTACAACACAAACATCAAAAACAATCAAGGTAAATCAAGGACCAACATCCCAATTTACACTTGGTCCAAATGCTGGTTGCGTGGACTTGACGGTTCAAATGACAAATACCAGTGCAGGAATAACAAGTCAAGCATGGAATTTTGGAGATGGAAATTCTTCTATTCAAACAAATCCAACGCACACATTTACAACTCCAGGTTCATACGCTGTTCAATTAATCGTACTGGATAATATCGGTTGTCCTGATACAGCAACACAAGTCGTTACGGTCTATCCTTTACCAACAGTTGATTTCACTTCAACTCCGATTGATCCTTGTATACAACCAACGGTCATTAATTTCACCAATCAAAGTGCCAATGCTGCTGGTTATCTTTGGAATTTCGGAAACGGTTTATCTTCTACTCTTACTAGTCCAAGTAGCACTTATCAACAAGTTGGCGATTACACTGTTTCCCTTGTCGCTACTTCCATTCACGGTTGTGTAGACAGCATTCAAAAAACCGTTTCATCGTACCAACTGGCAAGCGCATCCTTTGTAATCCCATCAGATTCTCTTTGTGTTGGGGAAGAAATACAATTACTAGTGAACTCCCAATTCGCTAATTCTATTTCATGGGAGATGGGAGATGGAACTATTTTGACAGGAAATTCGATCAATTACAGCTATGGCTCAAGCGGGAACTACAACATCGTTCTGATTGCTTATGGAGATGGAGGATGTAACGACACTGTAGCGACGAACAGTTCTATTACCGTATTGCCACAACCAACAGCGAACTTCAGTTATAGCAATGTAGAAGGACCAGAACCATTGAGTGGAATTGTAGCGTTTACCAATTTGAGCAGTTTAGCAGACTCTTATTCTTGGAGTTTTGGAAATGGAAACTATTCCGCCGAAGAAAATCCAACAGAACACTATGACAGTGATGGACAATTTGAAATCATATTAATAGCAAGTACCATTCATGGTTGCGCGGATACTGCGGTACAAAACATTACTGTCGATTTCTACTACGGCTTGTTTATTCCAAATGCGATGAGTCCTGGACATGCCGATTTCGAAGTAGCGAATTTCGTTCCGAAAGGAGTTGGTTTGAAGACCTTTGAATTGTTGATTTATGATGATTGGGGAAATCTCATTTGGTCTACAGATGCATTGGATGAAAATGGACGGCCAACTGGATATTGGGATGGAACCTACCGAGGAGTTCCTGTTCAACAGGATGCGTATGTCTGGAAAGCAACAGCAACTTTCAGAAATGAACAAGTTTGGGAAGGGAAAGAATATCCAAAAGGAAGAATTAAGCGATCTGGAACTGTAACTGTAATACGATAAGTCATGAGAGTAACCCTTTTAATCCTATTTCTAGTTATTGGAACAAAAAATATTCTTGCTCAGGATGCGAATTTTTCGCAGTTCTATAATAATCCCATTTATTACAATCCTTCCATGACAGCCGTAAATAATGGAATTGCCATTCGTTTAAATGCCCGGTCGTTATGGGGGCCGATTCCTGGAAGATTCAACACTTTTTCGTTCTCTGCGGAAGCACAAACAATGTACAAAATGGGATTAGGAATCATGGCCTACTCAGATGTTGGTGGAGAAGCCCTTTTGCGCACTGCAGGAGGTTATGTCAATTATTCTTACAGACCAGTTGATACGAAAAATTTCATCCTTCAGGCTGGAGTGAGTGGTGGATTTATTACTAAAAACATTGATTGGTCTAAATTGACATTTTCTGATCAACTACATGAAACAATGGGAAATGTGAACACGAGTAGTTTCAATCGACCAGGTTATAATACCGTTTCGTATGCAGATTTCAGCGCGGGATTAGTAGCGCGTTTCAATGGATCTGCTCGAAAACAAAGTGGAGCATTTAAAAGATTCAATGCAACAATTGGTGGGGCTATTCATCATTTATCACAACCCAAAGATGCCTTTTTGGGAGACAATGAGAAACTGCCGTTCAAATTGGTATTTCATGGGCAATCAAATCTTCTTTTCAACGAGTTTATTGTTTCTCCTGGAATTGTTTTCGAAATGCAAAATGAATTCAAGACATTTAGTATCGGAAGTAATTTTGTGAGTCAACCATTTATCATTGGAATTTGGTTTAGAAACAGAACAGCTGCACTCAATTTCAAGCATTATGATTCCTTTATTTTTACGCTTGGCTTAAACCTAAAAAGTAAATCTGAAACCATTTGGCGCGTAACTTACAACTTTGACATGACGATCTCTCGCTTAAAAACGAGCAGTTATGGAAGTCACGAGCTTTCGCTATTATTCGAAATACCAAACAGAGTATTGTTCTCTAGCAATGTGAATAGCAAAAATATGAAGAGACGTTATCGTTGTCCGAAGGAATTTAGTGGATTCTAGATAATTCCTAATTCCTAATTCCTAATTCCTAATTCCTAATTCCTAATTCCTAATTCCTAATTCCTAATTAAAAGAATTCTAAACTTAAATCCCTTGTTAAAAATCAGTACAAAAGTCGAAGCATAGTAGGGTAATACACTGGTAATAGTCGGGGGATCCATACTTGGTCTATGGAATCCGTGTTTTATCTCTTTGAGGTTACATTTTTGTGAAATAAAATTTTCTATTGAAAACAACTTCGAATTACACGGAGGTTTATTTTTCTACTGAGAATACAAATTTTACGCAGATAAACAAATTTAAAAATTCGTAATTCGGCATTCGTAATTGGATTAAACCCATTTCTTCTGCATCGCTAAACGAACCGCTTCTACTTTCGAATTCACATGGAGCTTTTCATAGATATTCGTCATGTGTTTTCGTACCGTGTGTGGACTAATAAAGAGTTCATCTGCAATAATGGTATAACTCTTACCTTGGGCTAAGCAATTCAAAATATCCATTTCACGTGAACTCAGCGGAGAATTTTCTTCCTGAATATTCGATTCTTTGTTTTGATTCTGAATGAAATTATAGGCTTTCTTCGCAATCATTGGAGCTAAAGGAGCTGCACCGAAGTTCAATACATTGTCTATTGCTAAATGAAGATTCGCGATGGATTCATCTTTCAATAAATAACCACTTGCTCCAGCTTGAATTGCCGAGAAGATCCGTTCTTCATCATCGAATACAGTAATCATGATAAAATGAATTTGCGGATACAGTGCTTTGGCTTGTTTCACAGCTTCAATACCATCTAAAACTGGCATGTCAATATCCATGAAAATAATTTCAGGCAACGTTGTTAATGTTGGTAGAATATGCAGAAACGCCTGTCCGTTATAAGCAGTTAAGGCAACTTTTACTCCTGATTTAGCTTCTAACTTTTCAGTCAAAATTTGTACATTGTAGACCTTGTCGTCAACGATTCCTATCGAACACATTCCCATAGTAACAAAAGTGATTCATTTTCGAAAGATAAGCAATTACGCAATTGAGCTATTTTTTTTCCATTTCAGTTGAACAATCATTCCTGAATGCTTATCGGTTTGTTGAATGGAATAACTTGCTCCTATTTTTTTTGCACGCTCTTCGATACTTTTCAATCCGTAGTGAAAGTCTGGTCTAAAATCAGGATCAAATCCTTTTCCAAAATCTTCAATCGTCATCTCAATGAACTCTTCTTCTTCCTGCAAGTCGATCTTTACCTTCTTGGTTTCAGCGTGTTTATAAACGTTGCTAATTGCTTCTTGGAAAATGCGCATCACATGAAGCGAAGTTCCTGAATCCAATTCTGAATCACTCAATTTGACACTATATTGAACATCCATCCCATTATCAACGAGCCATCTTTTGGAAACGTTCTTCATCCGTTCAACCAATACCTTCGAAGACATATTTTCGGTGTGCAAAGCCCAAACAGTATCTCGCAAAGATCCCATTGCTTCCTGACTCATTTGAAAAGTTCTAGAGATTCGCTCATTGTCTTGATCGGTGAAAGTCAGTAATTCCAAGTTATTCACCACAAAACTCAACTGTGAGCCCACTAAATCATGCAAATCATACGAGATTCGTTTCCGTTCTTCATTGGTAGCTTGAAAAACTTGTTGCTGAGCAATTAATTCCTTCTTTAAAGCGCGCTTTCTAAAGTAGAATATCAGTGTAATAACCGTTAGGAATAAAATGGCAACAAGAACAATCCAATACGTATTTTCCAATTTCCGATTCAACTGTTGTTCACGCAATTCGGTATCTTTCTTTTTGCGGTAAAGTTCTGATCGTTGTTTCTCAGATTTAATATCGTAAATGGCATTGGTTCTAGCAATCGTTTGATCCCGAAGCTCTTTGTAATATTTCAAGTGAAATGCTTCATATTTATCCCAAAGAATTCGTGCCTCTCGATTCTTATTTTGATCCAAACAAATCGAACCAAGCGCTTTTGAAATTTTATACAATTGCTCATTGGCTTGGAGTTTTTCTGCAATTGGCAAAGCTTCACGCAATAACTTTTCTTCTTGCCTTTGATCTTTTTGATGTTTGTAGATTCTCGCCCAATTAATTAAAGTACTGAGATACAAATATTCATTTTCAATTTCCTTAGCAAGAGATGCACTTTCGCGATACGATATTTCCGCCTTTGGGTATTGTTTCAATTCAGCCAAAACCATTGCTTTATTGCACAATACAATCGCTAATCCGTATTTATTCGATGTTCTTCGATATCCTTTAATTGCCAATTCGGAATAATACAAACTAGAATCTCTCTGTTTTAGGGAATTAAAAATGGTTCCCATGTTTGAGTAAGTATCCAAAATTTGATCTTTGTCATTTCCTCGTTTATAAGATGCGGCACTTTTTCGATACCAGTACAAAGCCGTACTTCTCGAATCCAATTCTTCATAAAGTAATCCTAGATTGTTTTGAGTGGCTCCAACATTGGAGTAATCATCCATTTTTTCAAAAAACAACTTCGCTTTGTGAAAAGATTGAATGGCGCGTTTCAAATCATTTTTTCGCCAGTAAATCAAACCCAAATTATTCTGACAAGAAGCAATCCCTTTAAAATAGTTGTTCTCTTTAGCAATGAAAAGTGCTTTCTGGTAATTCTCGATGGACAAATCTGTTTGAGAAAGCACATCATAAGCTATTCCGATTCGAATGTAAGCTCTAATTTCTCCAATGTAAAACCCACATTCATTGGCTTGAATCGCAATTTGTTTGCATTCTTTTATAGCTGCTTTTGGATTTTCATAGCACAAATTAAGAACAGCATCGTTCCGGAGATTGATTTTATTGGTATCGCATTGTCCAAAACTCTGAATGGATGTAAAAAGAGTAACTAAGAATAAGAAACAACCTTTTTTCATAGCACAATTAGTTCAATTCCATTTTTTTCAATCGCTTTCTCCGCTTCAGATAAAGTAGGCCGAAAAAGCCAACTAGAATTCCAGCAATAAACCAAATCAACGTATCTTCATACCAAGAAGCTTTCACTAAAAATGAAGTGCTTATTAATTTGGAGAAACTTTTTGTTCCTGGATCAAATAAACGTAATTCTAACTTGTAAGATCCAGAACTTAAGTGCTCAAAGGTCAGTTTTGTTAAACCCAAAGATGTATTAGACCAAGATACTTGCTCCGTATTATCATTTCGAATCAATCGGTACTGTAAGTCATACGGGTGATTTCCCATCAACTCCACCAATTCGTAAGGAATGATGACTTCCGTGTTTTCAGATTCGAATTTAGGCGAATTTTTAGTTTGAAAATCTCCCGTTGGTTTACCTAGAATAAAGGATGGAAAATCAGATTTGAATTGCTCCCATTTGAACAAGAACAAGCCCAATTGAGTTGCTACAAACACTTTTTTGTCTAGAATAACAAAATCTCTTAGGAATAAGTCATTCATCCGTGAAAGTTCGTCCAATCGCTCTAAATTCCCATCCAATTGATCCGTTCTATATAAAGTCTTATCGGAAAGAATGTAGAATTTATTGTTGTAAATTTTGAGTTTCGTGACAAGGATATTCGTTCCATTTTCTCTAAAATTTACTTCATGCGTTATTCTTCCTTTATTGATTGTGAAAATTTTATTCGTTGAACTCAATACATACCATTTTCGGTTATTAAACAAAATTTGAGAAGGATCAATGCTCTCATTGAAATAACGAATCGAGTGATATTCCAAGGTTTCTAAATTCAAGGTAAACAATCCTTCAAGATTGGAGAAAAGCATTTCACTTGAGGAGTCAGAAACCACTAAATCTTTGATTGGATTGGCAAAAATTTCTGTTCTTC